>JBFMAV010000012.1:0-81566 GCA_040755535.1 Pseudomonadota bacterium
CGGTTCCCCGGCGCGGCGCTTCGCATTTGGCAAATGGGCCGTCCCTCAGGCCGCTGTCTTCTTGTTCTGTCGGTTGTTCACCAGATCATCCACCACGCCGGGATCGGCCAGGGTGGAGGTGTCACCGAGATTTTCGAACTGATCTTCGGCGATCTTGCGCAGGATGCGGCGCATGATCTTGCCCGAGCGGGTCTTGGGCAGGCCGGGGGCAAACTGGATCAGGTCGGGCGAGGCTATCGGCCCGATCTCCTTGCGGACCCAGGCCACCAGTTCCTTCCGCAGCTCCTCGGTCGGCTCCTCGCCGGACATGAGGGTCACATAGGCATAGATGCCTTGGCCCTTGATATCGTGGGGGAAGCCCACCACCGCCGCTTCGGACACTTTCGGATGTGCGACCAGCGCGCTTTCCACCTCGGCGGTGCCCATGCGGTGGCCGGACACGTTGATGACGTCGTCCACGCGGCCGGTGATCCAGTAATAGCCGTCCGCGTCCCGGCGGCAGCCATCGCCGGTGAAATACTTGCCGGGATAGGTCGAGAAATAGGTCTGCTCGAACCGCTCATGGTCGCCATAGACGGTGCGCATCTGGCCCGGCCAGGAATCGGCGATCACCAGATTGCCCTCAACCGCCCCTTCCAGCACCTTGCCTTCCGCATCCACCACTTGGGGCAGGATGCCGAAGAACGGCTTGGTGGCGGAACCGGGCTTCAGCGCCGTGGCGCCGGGCAGCGGCGAAATGAGGATGCCGCCGGTCTCGGTCTGCCACCAGGTATCGACGATGGGGCAGCGCCCCTCGCCCACCACGCGGTGATACCATTCCCAGGCCTCGGGATTGATGGGTTCCCCCACCGAGCCGAGCAGGCGGAGAGAGGCGCGCGAGGTCTTCTTCACCGGCTCCTCGCCCGCCTGCATGAGCGAGCGGATTGCGGTCGGCGCCGTGTAGAAGATATTGACCTTGTGCTTGTCGATGACTTCCCAGAAGCGGGCATTGCTCGGGTAGTTCGGCACGCCTTCGAACATGAGCGTGGTCGCCCCGTTCGCGAGAGGGCCATAGAGAATGTAGGAATGGCCGGTGACCCAGCCCACATCCGCCGTGCACCAATAGATATCGCCTTCGTGATAGTCGAAGACGTAATGGTGGGTCATGGAGGCATAGACCAAATAGCCGCCAGTGGTGTGCAGCACGCCCTTGGGCTTACCGGTGGAGCCTGACGTGTAGAGAATGAACAACGGGTCTTCCGCGTTCATGTGCTCGGGCGGGCACTCGTCCGTCACCATGTCAGCGGCTTCGTGATACCAGACGTCCCGCCCCGGCTCCATGTTCACAGTGCCGCCGGTGCGGCGCACGACGATCACATGGTCCACCCCGCCGTCGATCCGCTCGATGGCTGCGTCCACATTGGCCTTCAGCGGCACCTTGCGCCCGCCGCGCAGGCCCTCGTCGGCCGTGATGACGCATTTCGAGCCACAATCCGAGATGCGCCCGGCGAGGCTGTCCGGCGAAAAGCCGCCGAACACGACCGAATGGATCGCGCCGAGCCGCGCGCACGCCAGCATGGCGAAGGCGGCTTCCGGAATCATGGGCAAATAGATGGTGACGCGGTCGCCCTTCTGAACGTCACGGTTGCGCAGCACGTTCGCGAACCTGTTCACCTCGGAATAGAGTTCGCGATAGGTGATCTTGCGGGATTCTTCAGGCGAATCCCCTTCCCAGATGATCGCCACCTGATCGCCGCGCGTGGCCAGATGCCGGTCCACGCAATTATAGGCGACATTGGTCACGCCATCTTCGAACCACTTGATGGAAACGTGACCGGGATCAAAGCTCGTGTGCTTGACCTTGGTGTAGGGGTGGAACCAGTGGATCCGCTTGCCCTGTTCAAGCCAGAAACCTTCCGGATTGTCGATGGACTGCTGGTAGAGCGCCTCGTAATAGGCGGTGTCGACGAAGGCGCGCTCGGCCCAGGCGGCCGGAACGTCGTAAATCTTCTCGGACATGGCTTGTTCCCTCCTCGCGTGAGCGGTTTACGCGCGCACGCACCGCCTTTGGTTGACCGGATTATGGGGAGGCCGTTTCCCCTCCACAAGGCACCGCCCACGCGACTTTGGGCGAACACCCGGGCCTCGCGTCGCGGTCTTCTTGCCGCACCCATCGCGTCACGCGCGTGACTGTCCCCTGCCGCTTGGCCTGCCTATAGACAAGGACAGCAAAGGGAAGACTGGCCATGACGACATGGTTTCGCGTGCTGATGCTGGTGGCAGGACTGTTTGGCGCGAGCGGGGTCGCCGCATCTGCCATGGCGGCGCATCTGGCGGGAGGCGCAAACCTCTCCACCGCTGCGCAGTTTCTCCTGATCCACGCCGCCGCCATCGCCGCGCTCTCCGCTGCGGGTCTGCTCGCCACGCGCGGCGCTGTCCTGTTGCTGGTGGGCGCGAGCGCGATGGCGATGGGTACGCTGTTGTTTTCCGGTGACCTCGCGCTGCGCGCCTTGATGGGAATCAAGCTTTTGTGGGGGACGGCACCTTTCGGCGGGCTTCTGATGATCTCCGGCTGGGTTTCTGCCGGAATCGGCGGCGCACTCATCGCGCCGCGGGTTAGATAGGCCGCGGGGCGCCGAGGCGCCCCGCTTGAGGTCACATCTGGAATTTCGCGTGGTCGTCGAGGTCCGGCCGCTCCTGCATGATCAGGGCCTTGGCCATCTTGAAGTTGCGTGAGAGGGCATTGTCCACCTCCCAAAGCTCAGCTTCCGAAGGCGAGACCTTCAGAAGGATTGCGGAAGGATCATCCGGCCCGTCCGGGAAATAGGCCTCCATGGCGGGAGACCAGAGATCCCGCAGCTTTGCCGGATCGCGCACCACCTGCGCCGTGCCCGATACGGAGAGATGCGTGCCGGGGCTCGAATCCGAAAAAGCGAGGCACACCATCGGATTCCGGCGGATCTCGTCATCCTTTGCCGACTTGATGTCCGTGACAAACCAAACGACGCCCTCGTCCGCCCGTGGCACCGCCATCATGGGGCGGGCGCGCAGGCGGCCCCCATCCATATCTACCAGCATGCAGGTGGGGTTGCGCTCCATCTGCGCCCAGACGTCCTGGATATTCATGGGTGGTCCTCCGGTCTCGTCCCTCAGCAAACGGCCGCAGGGTGCCCGGAGTTCCCGCTTCAGCTCACCGGGCGCCAGACGCAGGTGCGCTTGATCTCCATGTCCTCAAGGTCGCGCGTGACCGGAACATGGTATTCGGCCAATTGCTCCAGCCGGGACTTGGGGAGATAAGAACGGCCGGGATCGCCGATCAGCACGTCGGCGCCCCGCGCGCGCAGCGCCAGCAGCCAATTGAACACCCGTTCGGCCAGATCACGCTCGTAACAGATGTCACCGGCCAGGATGACATCCCATCCCTCGTCGCGACCGACGAGATCCTCCAGGCGCACCCGCACGTCCACGCCGTTCGCCTGCGCATTCACACGGATGGCGGCCGCCGCGAAGCGGTCGATATCGACGCAGTCCACGTAGCGCGCGCCGGCCTTGGCGGCCGCGATCCCCACGAGACCCGAGCCCGCCGCGAAATCCAGGATCGAGCAGCCGCGCACCAGGTCGGGAGTGTCCAAGATGTAGCGCGACAGCGCCTGCCCGCCGGCCCAGGCGAAGGCCCAGAAGGGCGGCGGCAGGCCCATTTCCCCCAGTTCCTCCTCGGTGCGATGCCAGAGGGGAACCGCCTCATCCGCCAGATGCAGCGCGATGTCCGGCACAAGGGGCACGGCGCGCAGCACCGTCTCCGCCCGCACGAAGGCTTCTGGATCAAGCGACACTACATGGCGCCATAAGCGAGGATCATGTCCCATTCCGCGTCCGTCACGGGCTGCACCGAGAGGCGCGAGAGCTTGACCAGGGCCATGTCGGCAAGCCGGGGATCGCCCTTGATCGTCTCCAGCGACACAGGCGACTTCAAGGGGCGAACCGCCTTCAGGTCCACCATCACGAATTTGCCGGTGGGATCAGAGGGGTCGGGATAGGCCTCGCGGATCACTTCCACGATGCCCACAATCTCCTTCCCCTCATTGGAATGGTAGAAGAAGCCCTGTTCGCCCACCTTCATCGCCAACAGGTTCAGCTTGGCCGAATGGTTGCGCACCCCGTCCCAATGGGTGCCCTTCGCGCCGGCGGCGACCTGCTGGTCCCAGGACCATTTGAACGGCTCGGACTTGTAGAGCCAATGGGCCATCTGGCACTCCGATCACGACATGAGAAGGGTCTCCGCCTTTAGCCAGCGGCGGTGTCCATTGGCAAGGGTTTCCGCTGCTGCTCTCAGGTTCGCCGGGGAAATCCCCCACGCTCTCGCCGGCGCGTTTCGGCCTTAGCTTTTCCCCGCTATGGTCACGCGCCCGCAAGCGGCGCGGGCGGGCCTTTGCCATAAGACAGGGCGGCGAAGCCGGAGACGACCGGGACGCCCCCGCAGGGAGGATTGGATGATTTACGAGATTGCCCAGCTGACCATCAAGGACGGTGAAGAGGCGGCCTTCGAAGCCGGCGCCAGCAAGGCAGTGCCGCTGTTCCAGCGCGCCAAAGGCTGCCATGGCATGCGCGTCGAGCGCTCCATAGAGACCCCGACGGCCTATACGCTGATCGTCACCTGGGAGACGGTGGAGGACCACATGGTCCATTTCCGCAATTCGGCGGACTTCCAGGAATGGCGGAGCCTGGTCGGCGGCACGTTCGCCGCGCCGCCGCAGGTCCATCACACCTCGGTCGCCTTCGTCGGCTTCTGAGGCGGCAGCGCCCTCTTCATCGAGAAGGGGGCGCTGGCTTCAACGCGTGGGAACCGGCTTCTCGCCGCGATAATCGTAGAAGCCGCGCTGCGTCTTCCGGCCGAGCCAGCCGGCCTCCACATACTTCACCAGCAGCGGGCAGGGCCGATATTTGGAATCGGCAAGGCCTTCGTGCAGCACCTGCATGATGGCGAGGCAGGTGTCGAGGCCGATGAAATCCGCCAGTTGCAGCGGACCCATGGGATGGTTGGCGCCGAGCTTCATCGCCCGGTCGATGGCATCCACCGAGCCGACGCCCTCATAAAGGGTGTAGATCGCCTCGTTGATCATGGGCAGCAGGATGCGGTTGACGATGAAGGCGGGAAAATCCTCCGCCACCGCATAGGTCTTGTGGAGGCGCGTGACGAAGGCCTTGGACGCTTCGAAGGTCTCGTCGTCCGTGGCGATGCCGCGCACCAGCTCAACCAGTTCCATCAGCGGCACGGGATTCATGAAATGAATGCCGATGAACCGCTCCGGCCGGTCCGTGGCCGCCGCGAGGCGGGTGATGGAGATGGAGGAGGTGTTGCTGGCGAGGAAGGTGTCGGGCCGCACAACCTTGCAGATGTCGGTGAAGATCTTGCGCTTCACCTCTTCCCGCTCGGTGGCGGACTCGATCACGAGGTCGCAATCGTTCAGCAGGTCCATGCCGGGGGCGGGAACGATGCGCGCGAGCGCCGTCTGGCGGTCCTCCTCGCTCACCGTGCCGCGCGCGACCTGCTTGGCCATGTTGCCGTTGATGGTGGCGAGGCCGGATCGGATCCGATCCTCGCTCTGGTCGCTCAGCACCACGTCGTAGCCGGCCAGGGCGCAGACATGCGCTATGCCGTTGCCCATCTGCCCGGCGCCGATGACCCCGACCTTCTTGATCTCGAGCGGCATGATGCTGTCGTCTTTCCCTTGTTGGGTCCTGTGCGCGGTGAGGGACGCGGCCCTCACCCTTTGACCTTGGCGACCTCGGCCTTCAGTTCGGGCACCAGGGAGAACAGATCGCCCACAAGTCCGTAATCGGCAACCTGGAAAATGGGTGCCTCTTCGTCCTTGTTGATGGCGACGATGACCTTGGAGTCCTTCATGCCGGCGAGATGCTGGATGGCGCCGGAAATGCCGACTGCCACATACAGCTCGGGGGCCACCACCTTGCCGGTCTGGCCGACCTGCAAATCGTTAGGGGCATAGCCGGCATCCACCGCCGCACGCGAAGCGCCCACCGCGGCGCCCAGCGCATCGGCCAGAGGCTCGATCACCTCGGAGAACTTCTCCTTGGAGGCCAGCGCGCGTCCGCCCGAGACGATGATCTTGGCGGCCGCCAATTCCGGCCGATCGGAGGCGGAAATCACCTCCTCGACGAAGCTCGACACGGCCGGGTCGGCCGCGGCGGCGACGCTCTCAACGGGGGCGGAGCCGCCCTCGCCGGTGGCCGCGAAGGACGCGGTGCGCACCGTGATGACCTTCTTCGCCTCGCCCGACTGGACGGTCTGAATGGCGTTGCCGGCATAGATGGGACGCTCGAACGTATCGGGCGAGACCACCTTGATGATGTCCGAGATCTGCATCACGTCCAGCAGCGCGGCGACGCGCGGCAGGGCGTTCTTCACCATGGCGGTGGAGGGCCCGACGATGGCGTCATAGCCACCGGCCAGCGAGACCACGAGGGCCGCCAGGGGTTCGGCGAGGCGGTGCGCATAGAGCGCGCCGTCCGCAAGCAGAACCTTTTCGACGCCCGAGAGCTTGGCGGCGGCGTCCGCAACCGGCTGGGCATTCTCTCCCGCCACCAGCACATGCACCGGCGCGCCGAGCGCGGCGGCAGCTGTGAGTGCCTTGGCGGTGACCCCGTTGAGGGTCTTGTTGTCGTGTTCGGCGATGAGCAGCGTCGTCATCAGAGCACCCCGGCCTCGTCCTTCAGCTTCGCCACCAGTTCGGCAACCGAAGCAACCTTCACGCCCGCCTTGCGGCCGGCGGGCTCGGCGGTCTTCACCACCTTCAAGCGCGGCGTGATGTCCACGCCATAGGCCTCGGGGGCGCGCTCATCGATGGGCTTCTTTTTCGCCTTCATGATGTTTGGAAGCGAGGCATAGCGCGGCTCGTTCAGCCGCAGGTCGGTGGTGACCACCGCCGGCAAAGTAAGCTTCACGGTCTGCAGGCCGCCGTCGATCTCGCGGGTGACGGCGACCGTGCCGGCGTCCAGATCCACCTTTGAGGCGAAAGTGCCCTGGCCCCAGCCGAGCAAGGCGGCCAGCATCTGGCCGGTCTGGTTGCAGTCGTCGTCGATGGCCTGCTTGCCGAGAATGACCAGGTCCGGCTTCTCGTGCTCAACCACGCCCTTGAGGAGCTTGGCCACGGCGAGCGGCTCGGTGGTGACGTCGGTCTTCACCAGAATGCCGCGGTCAGCGCCCATGGCGAGGGCGGTGCGCAGGGTTTCGGTGGCCTGGGCCGGCCCCACGGAGACCGCCACAACCTCGGTCGCCTTGCCCGCTTCCTTGAGGCGCAGCGCCTCCTCGACGGCAATCTCGTCGAACGGGTTCATGGACATTTTCACGTTGGCGAGTTCGACACCGGAACCGTCCGACTTCACCCGGACCTTCACGTTGTAATCGACAACTCGCTTCACGGGGACGAGGATCTTCATGCGGCACGCGCTCCCTGGCCCGGCTTGGAGTGCGACCCGCCCCCACATCGGCCCCTTGAAGGAACACGCGGGCGGATCGCTCTCCGTCGTTCGTTTGGAGACTGATTCACCACCCGGACTGAAGCAATCCGAATGGATCAGGCTCGGGTCTGATCAAGGTTGCGGGATCACTCCCGCACGCCCGGTCGCGGCTGCGAAAGCCGCAGCGCAGCAAACCTTGGGGGCGGCAACGTAGGAGTGGCCCTTAACCCTGTCAACGCCGATGGAACCGCGTCCTCACTTCTCTCGGAAGGAGTGCGTCAAGGCGTCCGTCAGAGGCCGGGTGAGATAGCTCATGACGCTGCGCTCGCCGGTGTTGAAGATGACCTCCGCCGGCATGCCGGGACGCAGGCGGTTCTTCATTTCGTCCGGAATGTCGGTGTTGTTCACCGACACCACCGCTTGATAATAAGGCTGACGGGTCTGCTCATCCATCAGCCGGTCGGGGGAGACGCTACGCAACTGGCCGAGGATCAGCGGCGTGGTGCGGGCATGGAAGGCGGGGAAGCGCACTTCCACCTGGTCCACCCCGCCGTGCAGCCGGTCGATGTCGGTGGTGGGCACCTGGGCATCCACGATCAATTCGTCGTTCTGCGGCACCACTTCGAGCATGGTGTCGCCCGGCCGCACCACCGCCCCAACGGTGTAGATCTTGGGATTGATGTTCTGGACAATGCCGGAGCGGGGCGCGCGGATGTCGATGCGCTTCAGCACGCTTTCCGAGATGTTCAGCTTCTCCTTGAGATCTGCGATCTTCTGCCGCGTCTCGACGATCTGCTGCGCGACCTCCTCCTGCTGCTTCTGCATGATCTGTTGGATCTGCATGCGCATTTCAGAGATGGTCGCCTGGGCTTTCGCGCTGTCGGCAATATTGCGGCCGATCACGCCCTGGAGGCGGGCCTTCTCGCGCTGGAGCTGGGCAAGGCGCGACTTTGAGACGAGCCCCTTGTCGGAGAGCTTCTGGATGCCGGCGAGTTCGTCGTCACAATAGAAGAGCTGCTCCTCGGCTGACGCCTTTTCGCGCGCGAGGCCATCGATCTCCGTCTCGCCCTGGACCACCCGCTGATTCAAAATGGCGATCTGTCCCTCCAGCGAGGCCCGGCGGTCGCGGAACTGCGCCTGCTGATCGGCGATGGCCGCCTTCACGACGGGGTTGTCCTTGCGGGCGAGGAGATCGGCGGGAAACGTGATCGCCGCAGCCATGTCGCGCTCGGACACAAGCCGGCTCTCGGTCGCCAGCAGCGTGTCGAGCTGGGCGCGCACCGAATCGTAATTGGCCAGCGATGAGGTGGGATCGAGCCGGAACAGAACCTCGCCGGCCTTCACCTGCTGGCCGTCCTTGACGAGTATTTCCGCGACGATGCCGCCTTCCAGATGCTGCACCACCTGTCGGCGGCTTTCCACTGAGACCACACCCGGTGCAATGACCGCGCTGTCGATGGAGGCGAGCGCCGCCCAGCCACCGAACACGCCGAAGGTGAGGATGATCAGCCCATAGCCCTTGCTGGCGACCCGCCGGTAGTCCGAACTCGGGCGCGGCGCGGGCATGCCCGACGCGGCGTCGGGCGTCGTGTTGTCCGGGGGAATGGGCGGGAGGATGGCATCCTTCACCTGGGCAAGCTTCTGGCGGGCCTCGGCCAGCAGGGGCCCGGCCCTCTCGGGCAGATTGCGGGCCAGGGTCCCCTGCGCGCCTTCCAGCATCGACTTGAGACGTTGCATCCCGGCGTCGGCCATGGACGGCGCAGGCGGTTCCGCGAAGGGCGTGGGTTCGGCCTCTCCCGGCGCCGCCGCGCCTCTTGGCGATGCGGATCCGGCCCCCTTACGCAGGGGCCGCAAGGGATCGCGGCGGTCGGCGGGGGCGTTCGGGTCCTTGGGACGGAGCGGGTCCGACATCTCACGCCTCCATGGGCTTGGGCTGAGCCGGCGTCACATTGACTTCCGGCTTCACGAGGCGCGGGCCGAGCACCTTGGCGAGCACTTCATCGCGTGGGCCGAAGCCATGCACGCCGCCTTCGTTCAGCAGCAGGATCAGGTCGCAAAGGCCGAGGCTGTTGGTCTTGTGCGTGACGAGGACAACCGTCGAGCCGGCCGTCTTGAGGGCCTGAACGGCCGTTGACAGGGCCTGCTCGCCCGCGGCGTCGAGGCTGGCATTCGGCTCGTCGAGAACGATCAGCGCCGGCCGCCCGTAAAGGGCACGCGCCAAGGCGACGCGTTGGCGCTGGCCGCCGGAGAGCGATCCGCCGCCCTCGCCGATCTCGGTGTTGTAGCCTTGCGGGAGGCGCTGGATCATCTCATGCACGCCGGCCATCTGCGCGGCATCGACGATCTTGGTGTCGTCGCGCTGGCCGAAGCGGCAAATGTTGTCGGCGATGGTGCCGGCGAACAATTCCACGTCCTGCGGCAGGTAGCCGAGCGCACGGCCGAGCTGTTCCGGATCCCAGTGCGAGAGTTCCGAGCCATCGAGCCGCACCGCGCCTGCGGAGGGTGGCCACACGCCCACCATGGCGCGCGCAAGGCTCGACTTGCCGGCCGCGCTCGGGCCGATGATGCCGAGCGTCGCGCCGGCCGGCACCGCGAAGGAGACGCCGCGCAGCACCGGAACGTCGCGCCCCGGCGCATGGACCACGAGATTTTCCACCTGCACCGCCCCGGTCGGATCGGGCAGACGCATTCGCGCGCTCGACACCGGCAGGGAGCGGAGCAATTCCTGAACCCGGCGATAGGCCGAACGGGCGGAGACGATGCCCTTCCAGTTGCCGATGGCAGCCTCGATGGGCTGGATGCAGCGGCCGCACACGATGGAGGCCGCGATCATCATGCCGGGCGAGATCTCGCGGTTGATGGCCAGATAGGCCCCGAGACCCAGGATCAGGCTCTGCATGAAGACGCGGTTGAACTTGGTGGCCGAGACCAGCAGCGCCCCCCGGTCGGAAGCCAGTCCCTGCCAGCCGAGGGCCGCCGCGCGGTGTTGGCTCCAGCGGTCGCGCAACTGGCGCACCATGCCCATGGCCTGGAGCACCTCGGCATTGCGGAAGGTGGTCAGCGCATGGTTGTTGGCGGAAATGTTCGCTTTCGTCGCGCGGTCCAGGATCGGGCGGGTGGCGCGGTCGTTGGCCACGGCGAGCACGCCGGAGATCACGCAGGCCACCACCACCAAGATGCCGTAGAGCGGGTGCAGCAGCGTGGCGAAAATGATGTAGATCGGCACCCATGGCAGGTCGCAGAAGGCGATGAGGCCGGCGCCGGCGAAAAAGTCGCGCACCGTATCCACATCGCGCAGCGCCTGCACATGGGCCGGCGAGGGCCGGCGGAGCGAGGCGCGTTGGACCGCGTCGAAGGCCTGCTCCTTCACATTGTCGTCGAACTTCACGCCGGCGCGCACCAGCATCTGGGTCCGCAACCCCTCCAGCGCGGAGCCCACCGCATAGAGGACCGCGACGATCAGGGTCAGCAGGACGAGGGTCTGGATGCTGCGGGAGGACAGGACGCGGTCATAGACCTGCATCATGTAGATCGAGCCCGTCAGGCCCAGAAGATTGATGAAAAAGCTGAAGGCAATGACGCTCCACATGGCTGGCTTGACCGCAGTCAGCGCAAGGTCCAGCGCGGTCGGTTGTGGAGTCCCTGGCGCACCATGCGCCGCGATCGGCTGTGCCATTTAAAACCCTTTCGATGCCGCCCCCCGCGAGGCGTCGAAGGTCCGACAATCCCTTGCTTGTCGCCGCAAACCCCTTCCCGTGCAAGTGTTCTGCCAGCTGGAAAGCATCCGGAGGGCTAAAACTCCGTGAAACCGCCCGGAATCTCGCCCCTCAGGAACCGGACCCTGCGTTCGCAGGCGCGGGACGGGGTTTCGCTCCCGCACAAATCCCTTCTAAAGTAGTAGGGACAATCTGGGGTGGATGGCCATGTCGAGTGCGGTCTGGGCGGTGATCGGGGAAGCGGCGGAGGAATCCAGCGAGAAGGACCGGCCCCTGCGCGAAGACATACGACGCCTCGGCCGGCTGCTCGGCGACACCGTGCGCGAGCAGGAGGGCGAGCCGGTCTATCACCTAGTGGAGATCATCCGGCGCACCTCCATCCGGTTCCATCGCGACGCCGACGAAGGCGCGCGCCAGGAGCTTGAGACGATCCTCGCCACCCTCTCCCCCGAGGTGGCGGTGCAGATCGTGCGTGCCTTCAGTTATTTCTCCCACCTCGCCAATATCGCCGAGGATGTTCACCACATCCGCCGCAACCGCGCCCACGAGATCGCAGGCTCCGCCCCGCGGCCGGGGACCATGGCCAACGCCTTTGCCCGCGCCGCGCGCGAGGGGGTTTCGGGCGCGGACCTGCGGCGTTTCTTCGGCGAGGCCCTCATCAGCCCGGTGCTCACCGCCCACCCGACCGAGGTGCGGCGCAAGAGCACGCTGAACCGGGAAATGCAGATCGCCCGCATCCTGGACGATGCGGAGCGGATGGCGGCGACCCCGCGCGAGGCGGCTGCCCAGGAAGACGCCCTGCGCCGCGCCATCCTGACCCTATGGCAGACCGCGCTGCTGCGGCGCATCAAGCTCACGGTGATGGACGAGGTCACCAACGGCCTGTCATACTACGATTATACCTTCCTGGAAGAGCTTCCCCGCCTGTTCTGCGACATCGAGGACCAGCTTGATGTCCTGGACCCGGACGGTGAAAGGGATCTCCCCTCCTTCCTGCGCATCGGCTCCTGGATCGGCGGCGACCGGGACGGCAATCCCTTCGTCACTGCCGAAGTGCTGCGCGAGACGGTGACCATGCACCGCGCGCGCATCATGCGCTTCCACCGGGAGCAGATCGACCTGCTTGCCGCCGAATTGTCTCTGTCCGGCCGCCTCGTTCAGGTGTCCGACGAGATGCAGGCGCTCATGGACCTCGCCCGCGACCAGGACATGAGTGCCCGAGAGGAGCCCTATCGGCTGGCCTTGTCCGTCGTGCGTGCCCGCCTGGACGCCAGCGCGGCCGCGTTGGAGGGCCAGCCGACGCCCACCGCTTCGGGGCTCGGGCCCTATGCGGACGCAAAAGCCTTCAAGGCGGACCTCGACATCATCTCGCGTTCGCTGATCGCCAATGGCTCGCGCGCCCTTGCCCAGGGCCGGCTGCGCTCGCTGCGCCGCGCCGCGGACGGGTACGGCTTCCATCTCGCGGCACTCGACCTGCGCCAGAATTCCGACGTACATGAACGCACCGTCGCGGAGCTTCTGGAGGCCGTGGCGCCGGGCACGGTCTATGAAAGCCTGGATGAAGAGGCGCGCATTGCGCTGCTCGCGGGCGAACTCTCCAATGCCCGACCCCTGGCCTCGCCCTATCTGTCCTATGGCGAGGAAACCCGCGCGGAACTCGCCATCTTCCGCGCCGCCGCCGAGGCCCATGCGGCGCTCGGCGAGGAGGTGATTCCAAATTGCATCATCTCGAAGACCGAGGGTGTGTCCGACATGCTGGAGGCCGCCCTCCTGCTGAAGGAGGTGGGCCTTGTGCGCGCAGACGGCACCAGCGCCATCAATGTGGTGCCGCTGTTCGAGACCATCGGCGATCTGCGCGCCTGCGCGCAGGTGATGGACCGCCTGTTCACCCTTCCGGCCTATCGCGCCCTGGTGCGCAGTCGGGGCGACGTGCAGGAGGTGATGCTCGGCTATTCGGACAGCAACAAGGATGGCGGCTTCGTCACCTCTGGCTGGGAATTGTACAAGGCGGAGACGGACCTCATTGAGGTATTCAAGCGCCATGGCGTGAAGCTGCGCCTGTTCCACGGCCGGGGCGGCTCGGTGGGACGCGGCGGCGGACCGAGCTATGACGCGATCCTTGCCCAGCCGGCCGGCGCGGTGAACGCCCGCATCCGCCTGACGGAGCAGGGCGAGATCATCGCCTCCAAATATTCCAACCCCGAGGTTGGCCGGCGCAACCTGGAGATCATGGTGGCGGCGACCCTGGAAGCCACCCTGCTCCAGGGTTCGGACGACGCGCCGCCCGCGCCTTTCCTGAAGACCATGGAGGCGCTGTCCCAGACCGCCTTCGAGGCCTATCGCGGGCTGGTCTACGAGACGCCGGGGTTCGAGGATTATTTCTGGGGATCCACCGTGATCTCGGAGATCGCCACGCTGAACATCGGATCGCGTCCGGCCTCGCGCAAGAAGACACGCGCCATCACGGCGCTGCGTGCCATTCCCTGGGTGTTTTCCTGGGCGCAATGCCGGCTCATGCTGCCCGCCTGGTACGGCTTCGGCACCGCCGTCGAAACCTTCCTGAAGGACAATCCCGACGGCATGAGCCAGCTGCGCGCCATGTACCGGGACTGGCCCTTCTTCCGCACCCAGCTGTCCAGCATGGACATGGTGCTCTCGAAAAGCTCCATCGCCGTTGCCTCGCGCTATGCGGAACTGGTGGAGGACGCGGAACTGCGCCAGCGCATCTTTTCCCGCATCAAGGCGGAATATGACACCACCATCCGCCGCCTCCTGGACATTATGGGCCAGAGCCGGCTGCTGGAGGGCAATCCGCTCCTCGACCGCTCCATCCGCAATCGCTTCCCCTATCTCGACCCGCTGAACCACGTTCAGATCGAGCTGCTGAAGGCCCACCGCCGGAACCAGGCGAGGGCGGAGACCGCCCCGGAGACCCCGGCGCGCGGACCGAGCGACAAGGTGCTGCACGGCATTCAGCTGACCATCAACGGCATCTCGGCGGGGCTTCGCAACAGCGGCTGAGGCCCCGGTTTCAAGGCGCGGACCGGGTGGCGGCGGCGGGGCGTGGCACAGGCGCGCCTTGCCTCGCCCCGCGTGATCTTTTATGACGCCCATTCAACGGCCCCGGTCCAAACCGGGGCTTTGCTTTGTTTGCGCGGCGCGCCTCACGGTGCCCGGCAAGTCGGAGGACCCCGCCGTGGCCAATGTGGTCGTGGTCGGCTCGCAATGGGGCGACGAAGGCAAGGGCAAGATCGTCGACTGGCTGTCTGAGCAGGCCGACGTGGTGGTGCGCTTCCAGGGTGGGCACAATGCCGGCCATACCCTGGTGGTGAACGGCGTCACCTACAAACTCTCGCTCCTGCCATCGGGCGTCGTGCGCCCCGGCAAGCTGTCGGTGATCGGCAACGGCGTCGTGCTCGATCCCCAGGCTCTGGTGGACGAGCTCGGCCGTCTCGCCAAGCAAGGCGTGGTGGTCGGTCCCGAGCGGCTGCGCATCGCGGAGACCACGCCGCTCATCCTCTCCGTGCATCGCGAGCTGGACGCGCTGCGCGAGAATGCCGCGAGCCCCGACGCGCGCATCGGCACCACGCGGCGCGGCATCGGCCCGGCCTATGAGGACAAGGTTGGCCGCCGCGCCATCCGCCTCGTGGACCTGTCCGATCCGTCCTCGCTGCCCGCCAAGGTGGAACGGCTGCTGACGCACCACAATCTGCTGCGGCGCGGCCTCGGCGTGGAGGAAGTGGATGCGGCCTCGCTGATCGCCGACCTTACCGCGCTTGCCCCGCAAGTGCTGCCCTTCATGGATCGGGTGTGGGAATTGCTCGACCAGGCGCGGCGCGCCGGCAAGCGCATCCTGTTCGAAGGCGCGCAGGGTTCGCTGCTGGACATCGACCACGGCACCTATCCCTATGTCACCTCCTCCAACACGGTGGCCGCTTCGGCGGCCAGCGGCGCGGGCGTCGGCCCGGCGGCACTGGACTATGTGCTCGGCATCACCAAGGCCTACACGACCCGCGTGGGCGAAGGTCCCTTCCCGACCGAGTTGAAGGACGAGGTCGGTCGTCTACTGGGCGAGCGGGGCCGTGAATTCGGCGTGGTGACCGGTCGTCCGCGCCGCTGCGGCTGGTTCGACGCGGTGCTGGTGCGCCAGACGGTGCGCACCTGCGGCATCCACGGCATCGCCCTCACGAAGCTCGATGTGCTGGACGGGTTCGACGAGATCAAGGTCTGCGTCGGCTATCGCCTGGATGGTCGCGAGATCGACTATCTCCCCAGCGAGGGCGGGGCGCAGACTCGCCTTGAGCCGATCTATGAGATCATTCCCGGCTGGCGGGAGTCCACGGCCGGGGCGCGCTCCTGGGCGGACCTGCCCGCCGGGGCCGTGAAATATGTGCGCTGGGTCGAGGAACTGATCGGCTGCCCGGTCGCCGTCCTCTCCACCAGCCCGGAGCGCGACGACACCATCCTCGTTCACAATCCGTTCGAGAATTAACGTCCGCTTTTCCCTCTTGGAGCATCCTTTTCGCTCATGGCCGACTATTACCCGCTCTTGGTTCGCGCGATTTCGGGCCTCCCCCAAAACACCGGGGAGGCGCGCAAATCGGTGTATGACCGCGCGCGGGGCGCTCTGCTGAAGCAACTGCGCAGCGTCGAGCCGCCGCTGCCCGAAGGCGAGATCCTGCGCGAACGCCAGTCGCTGGAAGACGCCATCCGGCGCGTCGAAGCCGAACAGGCCCCGGACACGTCAGCAGCCGACGCAACCGAGACGGCCCCCAAGGCGCCCGCGACTCCGGAGCCGGAAAAGACTTCTCCCCCCCTGCCCCCGCTCCCGAAAGAGGGCGCGACGCGCACGCCGGCCGCGCGGCCGGACCCGCTCGCCGCCGCAAAGGCGCTCGCGGATAAGGCCATGGCCGCCCCGGTGGGCGTGCCTGCGCCTTCCCATCCGGGCAAGATCGACGTCACGAACACGGACATCGACACGTCCGAAAGAAGCAAATCGGACCCCGCGAACGCCGATCTCACCAAGCCACCCTCGGCCGACGAACCTGCATCGGCGCCATCCGCGCCCGCGACAGGCGATACGGACGATCTGGTGGACGAAGCCACCGTCACGCGCCCCGTGCTCGGGCGCGGCCGCGTGGCCGAGCGCCCGGAAAAGACCGACCGCCACGAGCGTCCGCGCCTCCCCGCAGAGAAGGCGGAAACCGGAAAGCCGCGTTGGCAGCGCACGGTTCTGGTGGTTGGTCTCATTGCCCTGCTGATCGCGGGCGGCGCCTATGCGGTGGTCAATCGCGAGGCGCTGTTCGGCGGCGCACCGGCACCGGCCCAGACCGGGACCCCCGCGCCGGAACCCGAGGCGATGCGCCAGGAGCAGCCCAAGAATTCCGACCGCGTGACCCAGTCTGGCGTCGCACCTGCCCAGCGGCCAGCGGCCCCGGCGCCCCGCCAAGGTATGGGCACGCAGCGCGCCTATCTGTTCGAAGAAGCGGCCGGCGGCGCACAGGGCCTCCAGACCTATGAGGGCACCGTCACCTGGAAGACGGAAACCTTCAATGCCGGTCCCGGCCTGCCCCCCGACGTGGGCATCCGGGCCGATATTCAGATCCCCGGCCGGCTCGGCGTCGCCTTCACGCTGCGGCGCAACGCGGACTCGGCCCTGCCGGCCTCCCACACCATCGAGATCAGCTTCACACTGCCGCCTGATTTCGCCTATGGCGGCATCAGCAATGTGCCCGGCATCCGCATGAAGCAGACCGAGAGCGCCCAGGGCGCGCCGATCGCCGGGCTCTCGGTACGGGTCAACCCCACCTATTTCCTGGTGGGCCTGTCGGCTGTGACCGCGGACAAGGACCGCAACCTCCAATTGCTGCAAAGCCGGCCTTGGATCGATATTCCCATCGTCTATACCAACAACAAGCGGGCGATCCTGGCCTTCGAAAAAGGCCCGGCGGGAGAACAGGCATTCCAGGATGCCTTTGCGGCCTGGGGTGAGCTGCTGCCGCAGCAGCCTCCGCCCATGTCCCCGGTGCCCCCCTCCGCCAATTGAGGGCTGGCCTCAACCGGTCCTGCGCAGCGCCTTGAGGGCATAGAGCGCGTCGAGGGCGGCGCGCGGCGTCAATTCGTCGGGATTGAGCGCATCCAATGCGATGGCCAGCCGGTCGTCCGCGTCCGGCCCGCCCACGGAGGGAGCCGGCGCGGGCGTCCGCATCACGGCCGCGAACAATGGCAGGTCGTCCACCAGCTTCTGGGCCGGCGACACGCGCTCCGCCGCCTCCAATTCCGCCAGAACCGCCTTGGCGCGGGCGATGACCGGGGCCGGCAATCCCGCGAGGCGCGCGACCTGGATGCCATAGGAGCGATCCGCCGCTCCGAGCACCACTTCGTGGAGGAAGACCACGTCTCCCTGCCATTCGGTGACCTTCACCGTGGCATTGACCAGCCGCGCGCAACGCTGGGACAACGCGGTCAGCTCATGGAAATGGGTGGCAAAGAGCGCCCGGCAGCGATTGACCTCATGGAGATGCTCCAGGCTCGCCCAGGCGATGGACATGCCGTCGAAGGTCGCCGTGCCACGCCCGATCTCGTCCAGGATGACCAGTGAACGCGGCGTCGCCTGGTTCAGGATGGCGGCAGTCTCCACCATCTCCACCATGAAAGTGGAGCGCCCGCGCGCCAGATCGTCCGCCGCCCCGACTCGGGAGAACAGGCGGTCCACCACGCCGAGCCGCGCGGCGCGTGCCGGCACGAAGCAACCCGCCTGCGCCAGAACCGCGATCAAGGCGTTCTGGCGCAGAAACGTGGACTTGCCGGCCATGTTGGGGCCGGTGAGCAGCCACACCTTGCCGCCCTCCGCCCCTTCGGGTGCCGAGAGGTCGCAATCATTGGCGACGAAAGGATCCTTGGCGCGGGCCAGCGCCTGCTCCACCACCGGGTGGCGCCCGCCTTCCACGGCGAAATCCAGGCCATCGGTCATGTGCGGGCGTACATGGCGCTCGTCCACCGCGAGCCGCGCGAGACCGGCATGCACGTCCAGTTCCGCGAGCGCCTCGGCGGCGGCCCGGATCGGCTCGGCCTCGGCCACCACCTCGCCCGCGAGGCGATCAAACAGCGCCTGCTCGATAGCCAATGCCCGTTCGCCGGCGGAGGCGATGCGGCTCTCCAGGTCCGCCAATTCCTGGCTGGTGAAGCGCACCGCCCCGGCGAGGGTCTGGCGATGGGTGAAGGTGGCAAGATGTGGCGGCTCGCGCAGCTTCTCGGCATGCTGCGCCGTTACTTCGACGAAATAGCCGAGGACCGCATTGTGGCGGATCTTGAGGGACTTGATCCCGGTCTCGTCGACATAGCGGCGCTCCAGCGCGGCCACGACGCGGCGGCTTTCATCTCGGAATGCGCGGGTCGCGTCGAGATCGGCATCATAGCCGGCGCGAATGAACCCGCCGTCCCGGCGCAGATGGGGCGGCTCATCCACCAGGGCGCTGATGAGGTCCCCTGCCAGCCGGGGCTGGACCGCGCGCAGCGCACGCGCGCAGGCGGAAAGACGCTCCGGCGCATCCTCGGGCAGGCCGACCGCCAAAGCGGCGCCCTCTTCGAGCCCCTGGCCGATGGCCAGAAGGTCGCGCGGAGACCCACGCTGGAGCGACAGACGCGACAACGCGCGGGCAAGATCGGGCGCGCCCGACAAATGGCGGCGGATGGCGGAAGTACGCTCGGGATCGTCCGCCAGAAAGGCAACGGCGTCGTGCCGCGCGCGGATCGCGTCGAGATCGGTCAGCGGCTCGGACAGGCGCCGGGCGAGCAAGCGGGCACCGGCGGCGGTCACGGTGCGATCCACGCTCGCCAGCAGCGAGCCGCGCCGGTCGCCCGACGTGGTGCGCACCAGTTCCAGATTGGCGCGGGTGCCCGCATCGATCAGCATGGCGCCGCCGTCCGCCGTGCGGCTCGGAGGAGCAAGGGCGGGCCGCGCGCCCAATTGGGTGCGCTCCACATAAGCGACGATGGCGGCGGCGGCGATCAATTCGGCTCGGCTGAAGGTGCCGAAGGCATCGAGCGTTGCGACCCGGAAGAAGTCCGCGAGGCGCTGCTCGGCGCCCGTGCCTTCAAATCCCTGGCGCGGCAATGGCGTGACGGCGGCTAGGCCCTGCCAGACCTCTTTGAGATCCGGATCGTCATAGAGCGCGTCGGAGAGCAGCACCTCGGCCGGATCCACGCGCGCAAGGTCTGCCGCGAGGGTCGCGCGGGTCGCGCTCGCCACGCGGAAGCTGCCGGTGGAGACGTCCGCGAAGGCGAGGCCATAGGCATGGCTGTCCTCGCCCGCGCGCACCCGCGCCACCGCCAGCAGCACATTCTCACGCTTGGCATCCAGCAGCGCGTCTTCCGTCAGCGTGCCTGGGGTGACGAGGCGCGTGACATCGCGCCGGACCACGGCCTTGGCGCCGCGCTTGCGCGCCTCTGCGGGGTCTTCCAATTGCTCGCACACCGCCACGCGGAAGCCGAGGGCGATGAGCTTGTGGAGATATTCCTCGGCGCGCGAGATCGGCACCCCGCACATGGGGATGTCCTCGCCCAGATGCTTGCCCCGTTTGGTGAGGACGATGCCCAGCGCCTGGGATGCCTGTTCGGCATCCTCGAAGAACAGCTCGTAGAAATCCCCCATGCGGTAGAACAGAAGGCAGTCCGGATTGGCGGCCTTGATCTCCACATATTGGGCCATGACCGGCGTCACATGCCCGCGCGCGGCCGCATCCTGTCCGGCGGCGGGTGCAAGGACGGGGGGAGCGTCCTCTTTGTCGAGGGCGGCGGCGGGTTCGGACACGGAAGCCATGGGCGCACGCTAGAGGCACCGGCACCGCTAGGGAAGCCGAACGCCGGCCCCGTCCACGATCTTGCTGGCCTGTCCCCGCGACGGCGAAGCTGGCGCGCGGCGCACAAAAAGCGGGCAAGCGCCTTATTCACGGGCAATCGGAGAGGGCGTTGTCGCCCCTCATCCACCGGAGCGCGCGACAGATGGCTTGGCACACGCTTTGCAAAGCTTATCTCAGAGTTGGTGGCTAGGGTTCCGGCATCGCCCAAGGGGCGGTGCGCTGGTCCGAGAGCTGCCGCCGGTCCGGGGAGACATCCGGCCGGACGCACGGCGGGACAAAAGCCCGGGAGACCTCGGTGGCCAAGGAATTGGCGGCACGCGAGTCTCCGCCAATTCCTCATCGTAACGCGACGCACGACGCAACGAAGGGGAATTCACTTATATGCGCTCTCGCTTCCTGACCTATCTCGGTGTGGCCTGCACCGCGCTCATGATCGGCGCCGCACCCGCGCTCGCCGCGCCCAAGAAGGACTTCAAGGTCGCCTGGTCCATCTATGTGGGGTGGATGCCCTGGGGCTATGCGGCCGACACAGGCATCGTGAAGAAGTGGGCCGACAAATACGGCCTCAATATCCAGGTCACCCAGTTCAACGACTATGTGGAGAGCATCAACCAATATACCGCCGGCGCCTTCGACGCGCTGACCGTGACCAATATGGATGCCCTCTCGGTGCCCGCCGCCGGCGGCGTGGACACCACGGCCGTCATCGTCGGGGACTTCTCCAACGGCAACGACGCGGTGATCCTGAAGAACAAGACCAAGCTCGCCGACATCAAGGGGCAGAAGGTCAATCTGGTCGAGTTCTCAGTCTCCCATTATCTGCTCGCCCGCGCGCTCGAAAGCATCAACCTGTCCGAGCGGGACGTGAAGGTGGTGAACACCTCCGACGCCGACATGGTGGCCGCCTACAAGACCAAGGCCGTGACGGCGGTGGTGACCTGGAACCCGCTGGTCTCGGAAATCCTCGCCGAGAAGAGCGCCCACAACGTGTTCGACAGTTCCAAGATCCCCGGCGAGATTATGGACCTGATGGTCGCCAATACCGGCGTGCTGAAGGACAATCCCGATTTCGGCAAGGCCCTGGCCGGCATCTGGTACGAGACCATGGCCATCATGACCGACCCCGGCGAGAAGGGCATCGCGGCGCGCACCGCCATGGGCAAGGCGTCCGGCACCGACCTTGCCGGCTTCGACGCGCAGCTCGCCGCCACCAAGCTGTTCGCCAAGGCGTCCGACGCCTCCGCCTTCGTGAAGTCGCCCGATGTGGCCGTCACCATGGACCGGGTGCGCAAGTTCCTGTTCGCCAAGAAGCTGCTGGGCGACAACGCCAAGTCGGCCGACGTGGTGGGCATCGAAATGGCGGACGGCAAGATCCTGGGCGACGCGAAGAATGTGAAGTTCCGCTTCACGGACGCTTATATGTCCGCCGCCGCCGACGGCAAGCTCTGACCGGGCGCCGGGAGAAGCGGACATGCGCCTCGTCAATCTGAGGCCCGACAAGGGGACGGGCCTCGTGCTCGCCCTCGTGCCGTTCGTGCTGGTGGTGGCCGCCTATGTGCTCGGTTCCGCCGAGCGTCTGGCCGAGAACCCGGCCGACAAGCTCCTCCCGAGCCTCTCCACCCTGGCCGAGACCACGGGCCGTCTCGCCTTTGTCGCCGATGCCCGCACCGGCGACTACATGCTGCTGGCCGACACGCTGGCGAGCCTGGAGCGCCTCGGCGCCGCGCTGGCCATCGCGACAGCAACGGCGCTGGTGCTCGGCCTGCTCATCGGCCTGCTGCCGCTCATGAGCGCCTTCCTCGCGCCCTTCGTCGCCATCATCTCCATGGTGCCGCCCTTGGCGCTGCTGCCGATCCTGTTCATCGTCATGGGGCTTGGGGAAGCTTCGAAAATCGCCCTCATCGTCATCGGCGTCGCGCCATTCCTGACCCGCGATCTCGCCATGCGGGTTAAGGAATTGCCCAGGGAGCAGCTCATCAAGGCGCAGACGCTGGGCGCCTCCACCTGGCAGATCGCGGTGCGGGTGGTGCTGCCACAGATCCTGCCGCGCCTGCTCGACGCCGTGCGCCTCTCGCTCGGCCCGGCCTTCCTGTTCCTGATCGCGGCGGAGGCCATCGCCTCGGATTCCGGCCTCGGCTATCGCATCTTCCTCGTGCGGCGCTATCTCGCCATGGATGTGATCCTGCCCTATGTGGCCTGGATCACGCTGCTCTCGGTCGCCATGGACTACGGCCTCGCCAAGCTGCGCGATGCCGCCTTCCCCTGGTTCGGGGGCGCGAAATGACCGCCATTTCCGTCTCCCATGTCTGGAAGGAATATGGCGACCAGATCGTGCTGGAGAACATCTCCCTTGATTTCGCGCCGCGCTCCTTCGTGGCGCTGGTGGGGCCGTCCGGGTGCGGCAAGACCACCTTCCTGCGCATGCTCCTGTCGGAGGAGCAGCCGACGCGCGGCCAGATCCTGGTGGATGGGCGCCCGCTCGCCCGCGAGCCGGGGCCCGACCGGGGCGTGGTGTTCCAACGTTATTCCGTGTTTCCGCATCTGACCGTCCTCGGCAATGTGATGCTGGCCGCGGAACTCCCCAAGGCGCCCTTCACCGGGCGTCTGTTCGGAGCTGGCCGGCGGCAGGCGCAGGAGGAGGCGCGGGCGCTCATCGCGGAAGTGGGACTTGCCGGGAGCGAGGACAAATATCCCGCCGCTCTTTCCGGCGGCATGCAGCAGCGCCTCGCGCTCGCCCAGGCCGTGATGCGCAAGCCCAAGATCCTGCTGCTGGACGAGCCGTTCGGCGCCCTCGATCCCGGCATTCGCGCCGACATCCACGTGCTCATGAAGCGGCTGTGGAACGAGTGCGAGATGAGCGTGGTCATGGTGACCCATGACCTCAAGGAAGCCTTCACGCTCGCCACCCGCGTCATCGCGTTCGAGCGCCGCCGCACGGGCGATGACCGCGCGCGCTTCGGCGCGGTGGTGGCGCGCGACATCGAGGTCTGGCCGCGCCGCGTGGCGGGCCAGCCCGCCCCTCTTGCGGACCGGGACGACCCGGCGCCCGCTTCGGACACCGGCCGGGACGACCCGGCGCCGTTTCCTCGCTGAGGAGAGAGACATGACCGTCACCCCCGAGACACAGGCGCGCATGGACGCCCATCGGCGCCGCTATGAGGAGTTGAAGGCCGAAGGCCAGGGCCAGGCGCCACGCGTCATGCCTGCGCCCACGGCGCACGGCTCCGTCTTGCTGCCACCCGGTCCGGTGAAGCGCGAGACCATTCCCGCCGGCTGGTATTGGACCTCGCGCCTGCTCGCGGGCGAGACGCTGCGCATCGCGCTGATGGACGCGCCCTCCGCCGTGTCCCTGATCGCCTGGAACGCGGCGGATACGTCTGAGCGCATCAATTATGCCGACACGGTGAAGATCCAATGGACCGCCGCGCTCGCCAAGGGCCGCGTCATCTTCTCCGACATGGGTCGCGTCATGTTCTCCATCGTGGAGGATACGAGCGGCATGCATGACGCGCTGGTCGGCGGGTCCACGGCCGCTTCGAACCGGCGCTACAAAGCGCCCGGATATCTGCGCAACACGCGGGATAATTTCATCCTCGCCGCCGGCAAGCTCGGGCTCGACAAGCGCGACATCCCGCCCTGCCTCACCTTCTTCGCCCCGGTTCGCACCGATGCGGAGGGAAAATTCGTGTGGACCGGCGCTCCGCGCGTCGCCGGCGATTTCGTGGACCTGCGGGCGGAGATGGACATGCTGGTGGCGCTCTCCAACTGTCCCCACCCGCTGGATCCGAACCCGGACTATGCCGCCGGCAATGTGGAGGCCATCCGCTTCTGGGCCAGCGAGCCCGCCTTCGACGATTTCTGCCGCACCGCCACCCGCGAGGCCGCGCGCGGCTTCGAAAATCTCGCGCGCTGAGGGGGAGAACATGACCAAACGCTTCTTCGCCGCCCCCGTGCGCGACCCCAACAGCGCCATCGCGGTCCACGACATTCCGGCCGAGGCCCCCTGGTCGGGTCTGGTGCGCAAGGGCCAGTCCATCCGCATCATCGACCTCGAAGGCCAGCAGGCGGTGGACACGCTGTTCTACCGCGCGGACGATTTTTCCGAGCGCTATTCCGCGCAGGACACGCTGCGCGTCCAGGGCTCGGCCTATGTGGGGACCGGAACCCGACTCATCTCCACCGAAGGCCGCCTCATGGCGACGGTGACGGCCGACACCAGCGGCGGCCACGATACGTCCGCGGGCGCCTGTTCCTGCGAGAGCAACACCGCCCGGTTCGGGCATCAGACGAAATTCCAGCATGCCTGCCGCGAGAATTTCCTCCTCGCAGTGACCAAGCACGGCATGAGCAAGCGGGACATCGTCCCCAACATCAACTTCTTCATGAACGTGCCCATCGAGCCGTCGGGCAATCTTGCCATCGTCGACGGGGTGTCGAAGCCGGGGGATTATGTGGAGCTGATGGCCGAGATGGACGTGCTGTGCGTCATCTCCAACTGCCCGCAGATCAACAATCCCTGCAACGGTTTCAACCCCACACCGATCCGCGTGCTGATCTTCGCCGGCGAGCAGGACTGACAGCCATGTTCACAAAGGTTCTGATCGCCAATCGCGGCGAGATCGCGCGCCGTGTCGCGCGCACTCTTCGCCGGCTCAATATCGCATCCGTCGCGGTCTATTCCGATGCCGACCGGTTCACGCGCCCGGTTCTGGAGGCGGACGAGGCCGTGCGCCTCGGTCCCGCGCCGGCGGCCGAGAGCTATCTCGATATCGACGCCGTCATCGCCGCCTGCAAGGCGAGCGGCGCGCAGGCGGTGCATCCCGGCTATGGCTTCCTCTCGGAAAATGTGCGGTTCGCGCAGGCGCTGAAAGCGGCGGGGATCGTCTTCATCGGCCCGCGCCCGGAGCATCTGACCGCCTTCGGGCTCAAGCACACGGCGCGCGAGATCGCGGAAAAGAGCGGCGTGCCGCTGCTCCCAGGCACGGGTCTCCTGGACAGCGTCGAGGCGGCGCTGGAGGCGGCTCAGGCCATCACCTATCCCGTCATGCTGAAAAGCACGGCGGGGGGCGGCGGCATCGGCATGCAGCTCTGCCATTCCCCCGAGGCGCTGCGGGAAACCTTCGAGCGCGTCCAGCGCACCGCCCGCGCCTCGTTCGGGGATGCGCGGGTCTATCTGGAACGCTTCGTGGCGGATGCGCGCCATGTGGAGGTGCAGATCTTCGGCGACGGCAAGGGCCGCGTCGTGGCGCTCGGCGAGCGCGACTGTTCGCTCCAGCGGCGCAACCAGAAGGTCATCGAGGAAGCGCCCGCACCGCTTTTGGCGGACGACACGCGCGCGCGCCTTCATGCGGCGGCGGTCCGGCTCGGGGAGAGCGTGGCCTACGAATCCGCCGGCACGGTGGAATTCATCTATGACCCGGCGCGGCAGGATTTCTATTTCCTGGAGGTAAATACCCGCCTCCAGGTTGAGCATCCGGTCACCGAGGCGATCTTCGGCATCGACCTCGTGGAATGGATGATCCGCCAGGCGGCGGGGGAGGATGTGATCCCCTCCGCGCCCCTGACGCCGAAGGGCGCCGCCATCGAGGCACGCATTTATGCCGAAATCCCCCATGCCAATTTCCAGCCGAGCGCGGGCCTGCTGACGCAGGTGACATTTCCCGACAGCGCGCGGGTGGACGGCTGGGTGGAGACGGGCACCGAAGTCACCGCCTTCTACGATCCCATGCTCGCCAAGGTGATCGTCTCGGCGCCCGACCGGCCCGCCGCCATAGCCGCGCTGAAAGCCGCGCTGGACCAGTCGGCGCTGAGCGGCATCGAGACCAATCTTGCTTATCTGCGGGCCATCGCGGGCTCGCAGCTGTTCGCCTCCGGCAAGGTGGCGACGACGGCGCTCAAGGATTTCGCCTTCCAGCCCCAAAGCGTCGAGGTGCTGAGCCCCGGCGCTCAGACCAGCCTCCAGGATCTGCCCGGGCGTTTGCATCTGTGGCATGTGGGCGTGCCGCCGTCAGGCCCCATGGACGCACGCTCCTTCGCCCGCGCCAATGCGCTGGTGGGCAATGCAGAGACCGCCCCGGCCCTCGAACTCACGGTCAATGGCCCGACCTTGCGTTTCCATGCGGATGCGACCGTCGCGCTCGCGGGGGCGCATATGCCCGCGACGCTGGACGGAGCGGAAGTGCCCCATGATGCGGGCTTCCCGGTCAAGGCGGGGCAGGTGCTGGCGATCGGCACCATTTCCGGCCCCGGCCAGCGCACCTATCTCGCGGTGGGTGGCGGGTTCGATGCGCCCGTCGTGCTGGGATCGCGCGCCACCTTCGCCCTCGGCCTGTTCGGCGGCCACGCCACCGGCACGCTGAAGGCCGGCGACACGCTGCATCTCGCGCCGATTGATGCGCGTCCGCCTTTGCCCGGCATTCTTGCGGCGGCGCCCGCGCCCCTCACCCATGACTGGGAGATCGGCGTCCTCTATGGGCCGCACGGCGCGCCGGACTTCTTCCAAGACGAAGACATTTCCGACCTCTTCACCGCCACCTACGAAGTCCATTTCAACAGCGCCCGGACCGGCGTGCGCCTCATCGGCCCCACGCCGCGCTGGGCGCGCAGTGATGGCGGGGAGGCGGGGCTCCACCCGTCCAACCTCCACGACAATCCCTATGCGGTGGGCGCCATCGATTTCACCGGCGACATGCCCATCATCCTCGGCCCGGACGGGCCTTCTCTGGGCGGCTTCGTCTGCCCGGCGGTGATCGCCCGCGACGAACAATGGAAGATGGGCCAGTTGAAGCCCGGCGACAAAGTGCGCTTCCGCCCGCAAGTGCGGCCCGCCGATCCGGTGGCCGGGCCGGCGGTGAGGTCCGTGCCGGACGCCGCCTCCCCCATCCTGGCACAGCGCGATGATGGGCCGGTGCCCGTGGTCTATCGCCGGCAGGGGGACGACAATCTCCTGGTTGAGTTCGGCGACATGCGGCTCGACATCGCGCTCCGCCTGCGCGCCCATCTGCTGGCGGAGGCGGTGGGCCAGGCCAAGCTTCCGGGCCTCATCGATGTGACGCCGGGCATCCGCTCGCTCCAGCTTCATTATGACGGCACGGCGCTCGCGCGCACGCGTCTGCTGGGGCTGCTGGACGAGATCGAGCGCGCGCTCCCGGCCGCCGAGGATGTGGTGGTGCCGAGCCGCATCGTCCATCTGCCGCTCTCGTGGAACGACGAGGACGCGCAGCTGGCGATGCGCAAATATCAGGAACTGGTGCGCCCCGATGCTCCCTGGTGTCCGTCCAACATCGAGTTCATCCGTCGCATTAACGGCCTGCCGGACGACCAGGCGGTGAAGGACGTGGTGTTCGACGCCGCCTATCTGGTGCTGGGCCTGGGCGACGTCTATCTCGGCGCCCCCGTCGCGACCCCGGTGGACCCGCGCCACCGGCTCGTCACCACCAAATACAATCCCGCCCGCACCTGGACGCCCGAAAACGCGGTGGGCATCGGCGGCGCCTATATGTGCATCTATGGCATGGAGGGGCCGGGCGGCTATCAATTGTTCGGCCGCACCATCCAGGTCTGGAACACCTGGCGCACCACCCGGGAATTCCGCCCCGGTACGCCCTGGCTGCTGCGCTTCTTCGATCAGGTGCGCTTCTTCCCGGTCTCGCATAGCGAATTGGCGGAGGCGCGGGCGGCCTTTCCCCATGGGGCCTATCCGGTGAAGATCGAGGAGACGCGCTTTTCCTATGCGGACTATGCGGCCGACCTCGCGCGCAGCGCGGCCGACATCTCCGCCTTCAAGACCCGCCAGCAGGCGGCCTTCGAGGCCGAACGCGCCCGCTGGAAGGCGGAGGGTCTGGACAGCTTCACCGTGGATGAGGGGGTCTTCTCCGCCGATGCGGGCGAGGTGCCGGACGGCTGCATCGCCGTCTGCGCCACCGTGCCCGGAAATGTCTGGAAGGTGGTTGCGGCGGAAGGCGCGCGGGTGGAGGCGGGGGACACGCTCGCCATCATCGAATCCATGAAGATGGAAGTACCCATCACCGCCCATGCCGCCGGCCGGGTGCGCGAACTGCGCCTCCAGCCGGGCCGCACGGTGCGCTCGGGCGATGTGGTGGCGGTGCTGGACTCCGCCTGACGCGACCCTTTCGCGCAGAAAACCCACCGCGCGCCTCGCGAGAGCGAGGCGTTCCGCCTTATGCTGGCGCCATGTGCGGACGTTTCACCCAACATAGCGGCCCGGTCCGGTATCTGGAGCAGTTCGGGCGCGACTGGGCGGATGCCAGCGTCGCCAACGCGCCGGCCCGCTACAATATCGCCCCCACGCAGGACGCTCTTGTCCTGCGGCGGCATCCCGAGACCGGCCTCGCCGCCCTCTCGCTGCTCCGCTGGGGCCTCGTGCCGCGCTGGGCCAAGGATCTGTCGTTCGGGTCCCGCGCCATCAATGCGCGCGCCGAGACGGTGGCCAGTTCACCGGCCTTTCGCGGCGCCTGGGCAGGCAAGCGGCGCTGCGTGGTGCCAGTGGATGCCTTTTATGAATGGCAGCCGGGCTCCAAGCCCAAGCAGCCCTATGCCATAGCGCAGGCCGATGGCGCGCTGCTGGCCTTGGCGGGTCTTTGGGATGGCTGGCAGGATCCGGCCACAGGCGCCTGGGTGCGCAGCTTCACCATCCTCACCTGCGCCGCCAATCCCTTCATGGCGCGACTGCATGACCGCATGCCCATCATCCTTGGCGAGGCGGACGTGCGTCCCTGGCTGGAAGGGGCCGGCGGTACCGAGCGTCTGGTGCCCTATGGCGCGGACGATCTCACCGCCTGGCCGGTCTCGACCCGCCTCAACAGTCCACGCAACGAGGGCGAGGATTTGATCGCCCAAGCCTCGATTCCGGCGATTTGAGGCGCCGGATGGAGATCACGCCTTGCGCGGGGCGCTGAGATCGTCGTCTTCGGTCAGCGGGCCGGGATCGTCCGGCAGCGGCGGCTGAGCGACGATGGGCGCGGGCGGATGGGCGCCATTGGTGCCGGCAACGGGTTTCGCGGGCGCTGCGGCGGGCGGCTGCGGCGCGGCCACGGGCTCGGCGGGGGAGGACGTGTCCGCCGCGACCGCTTCGGGGAGCGCCGCCGGCTCGGGCGGCGATTCGCTCAGCGGAGGCTGCGGCGCGGGGATCGCCGCGATGGCGTTGCGCACGCGTTCGGCCTCGTGCTCCAGAAGCGGCGTCGCTGTGACGCCGGGCGGCACCGCCCACACATAGGCATCGAGGCGACCCGAGACGGGAGACACCGGACCCCATTGCTCGGAAACGACACCGTCCGCGATCCAGGCCGGATCGCGCGGCGCGCGCACGGCGCGGGCAGCCCATTCGCGGGCCTTGCCCACGTCCGCATGCTCACGCGCCTCAAGTTCGGCCATGAGCAGGCAGATGCGCTGAGTGGGCTCGTCCACCAGCGGGGAGAGAATGGCCCGCGCCTCGGCGAATTGCTCCGCGTCGATGGCGCCGTGGGCCAGCGCGATCAGGCTTTCGGGATGGCTCGGCGCCCGCGCGGCCAGCACCCGCACGCGCTTCAGCCGATCGCGCGCCGCATCGCCGGGGCGCAGGTGCGCATAAGCTTCGGCCAGTTCGGGATGGGGCGAGGCCTCATAGGCGGTGCCGATGATCTTCGCCGCCTTCTTCAACTCGCCACCGGCACCGAGCAGGCGCCCGGCCACCGCTGCGGCGGGAACAAGCGTCGGGGCGAGCCGGATCGCTTCCAGGGCGCGCTCCTTGGCGACCGGCGGATCGGCGGTTTCGAGCGCCATGGCCTCGGCCGCCAGCAGCACGGCGCGATGGCGGCGATGGGTGGCGCGATCCACCCCGCGCCCGGCCATGCGGCGCTCCAGGACTTCGCGCGCGCCGGCATAATCGCCGTCCGCGCAGCGCGCCTCAACGACCGCATCCACGGCCCAGTCGAGCGTCGGGGCTTCGCGCGCCGCTTCCTCGGCATAGGCCCGCGCCGCCCCGGCCTCGCCGGCCCGGCGCGCTTCCATATGCAGGCCGCGCAAGGCGATCAGCCGGGTTTCCGGCGCCTCCAGCATGAGGCGGAAGGATTTCGCGGCGAGATTCCCGTCGCCGTCGAACTGTGCGGATTGCGCGGCAAGCAGATGGGTCAGGGGCTCGTGGGGCAGGAAGCGGGCTGCTTCGTCCCGCGCCGCGCGGGCGCGCGCGCCGTCGCCGGCCCCGATCGCGAGGAGGCCGCGCGAGAGCGCCTGCCAGCCCTTTTCCTGCTTGCGCCGGCGCGATAAGGCGGCGACCAGGCGCGGCGATTTCAGGATCAGCGACACCAGCTTGCCGACCACCAGCAGCACGAAGGAGAAGGCGGCAAGCGCCGCTAGCGCCACGGGAACCGTGGTCTCCAGGCGCCAGCCTTGCCAGACCACCACCATCTCGCCGGGCCGGTCGGCAATCCAGGCCGCGCCGAACGCGATGGCGGCGAGCAGGACGAGGAGCAGGACGAGACGGATCACGGCAGCTTCCCGGATATGGCGGCGAGCGCCTGCTGAAGAAGGGTGGCGGCGGCCTGAAGCGCATCGCGGCGGGCGGTGATGTCGGCGATAAGAGGCGCCACCTTGGCCTTGGTCTCGGGCGAAAGCGTGTCCAGCGCCCCGAGCGCGCCGGCCGTGTCGCCGGCTTCAAGGGCCGTGGCGGCCGTGTCGAGGGCCTTCTGGTCGCTGGCGCGGGGCGCGCTGTCGGCAGGCTGCACCTTCACGAGGCTTTCGGCGCTCGCCAGAATCTTGGTCATGAGGGAACCGCCTTCGCCTGTTGGCGACGCGGTGGCCTGGCCCTCGGCCGGAGCGCGCGCTGCGGCGCGCAGGCGGGCGGCCGCCTGGACGGCGGTGGGATAGCCCTTGGCCGCAGCTGCGCCATAAGGCTCAAGGGAGGCCGCCTGCGGCCCGAGGAGGCCGCGCGCGGCGGCAAGTTCAGCAGCAAAGGGCCGGCCAACGGCCAGCGCCTCGCGAAGGGCGCCGACCGTGACCACCGCGCCGAGCGCGCGGTCGAAGGCGTCCGTTGCGGTGGCGCGGTCCTGAACGGTCTTGGCAAGGGTGCCGACCTGCGCCGCAAGTCCGCTCGCCTGCTGGGCGAGGGTCGCGGATTGAGAGGCGGAGGCGGTCAAGGCGGCAAGATTCTGCTTCACCGCCGCAATCTCGGCCTGCGCCGCCGCCAGAGCGCCGTTGATCTCGCCGACCCTCTGGGCCACCGCTTCCATGTGCGCCATCTGGCTTTCAAGCTGCGCGATGGCGGGGGAGGCATCGGTGCGGGGGCGCTGTTCCAGCGCGGTGAGGCGCGCGAGCAAAGGCTGCATGTCGCCACGCGATCCGGGCTTCAGCACGCCGGTTTCCACCAGAGCATAGGCCACGGCGCCCGCTGCCAGCGCGCCGGCAAGGGCGCCGATGGGCAGAGCGAGCCAGGGAGAGGGGCCCTCACGACGGGGACGGATCGGCGGGGGTGGCGGAGGCAGAGGCTCGGGGTCCGCCTCCCTGTCCGTCTCGACATGTGGATGCGCGTGCGCCGCATCCTTCTCGAAATGATCGTGCGGGCGACCCTCGTCGGAGGTGAGGCGCGCGACTGCGGCCTCGATCGCCGCAGGCGAGGACGCCGCGGATGTTTCCTCGGCGGCCGAGTCCAGTTCGGCGGGTTCCGCGACAGCCGGGCGGGACACGGGCGCGCCGGATTCGGTCTTGCCGCCTTTGGTCTCGGAGAGGCCGGCCTCCGGTGCGGCGGCGGGCGGGTTCTCCTGCCGGTTGGGATCCTCGCTCGCCATGGCCTCCCTCGTGCTCCGCTTACCGTCCCTTCGGCTTAAACCGGCTGCCCCTTCGGAGCAACCTTCGGTCAAAACCTGCGCTCCTCAATCAGCGCCAGAAGCGCCTCCTCCTCGGGGATCGGCGCGACGCGCGAGGCCACGTCCGCCCGCGCCAGCACCGCCGCAACCGCCGGTGACAGGCAGAAGTGTCGCAGCCGGCCGAACGGTTCCATGAGCCCGGCCTTGGCGACGCAAGCGAGCAGCGCGCCGACCGTGCGCGGCGAGAGGTGCAGCGCACCGTCCAGCCCGCCCTGGACAAGCGCGCTCCGCGTCTGGTCGGACAGCGCCTCGGCGGGACGGGCGCGATAGACCTCCCAGGTCACGATTTCGAGACCGGCCGGCGCAACCATCGCTGCAAGGTCGGCGGCACGCTCCTCGCCCGCCGGGTGGAGAATGCGGGCGGAGCGGGGAAGATCGGCGGACAGCCGCGCCGCGAGCGCCGCGGCATCCCCATCACAGGCCGTGACGCCGGTGAATCCGGCCGCACGCGCCGCCTGCGCCGTGCGTGCGCCCACCGCGAAGACAGGGACGTTGAGGATTTCCCCCCTGAAACAGGCCACCCCATTGGCACTGGTGAAGGCGATGGCGTCGAACGGTCCTGACGGGCGCGGCTCCTCTTTCGGCTGGATGCGCAGCATGGGATCGCAGATCACGCTGTGACCCGCGTCGCGCAACCGCCGGGCCGTCCGGGCGGCGCCGGGCTCGGGCCGGGTGAGGAGCAGGCGCACCGCGCTAGAGGCCGAGCGCGCGCGCCGGCGCCGAGCCGCGCAGCCGCGCCCCGCAATGGACGCCCAGAACCGCCGCATCGGCGATGCCGGCCGTCTCGTCGATCTCCGCCGCGTCGCGTCCGTCCGGAGAGAGAAGCTGGCCGCGCAGCCGCACGCGCTCGCCCTCGACGCTTGCAAGGCCCGCGATGGGCGTGCGGCAGGAGCCGTCCAGCGCCGCCAGGAACGCCCGCTCGGCGGCGAGCGCGATGCCCGTCGCCCGGCAGGCGATGCGCGCGATCGCCTCATTGGTCGCGGGATCGGCAATGCGGCACTCGATGGCGACCGCCCCCTGCCCCACCGCCGGCAGAAAGTCGTCCACGGGGAGGATGGCGCTTGCTTCCTTCGCGAGGCCGAGCCGGGTCAGGCCGGCCAGCGCCAGCAGCGTTCCGTGAAACTCGCCGCCGCGCACCTTGGACAGGCGGGTGTGGACATTGCCGCGCAGCAGCGCCACGTCCAAGTCCGGGCGAAGCCGGCGCAGTTGCGCCTCGCGCCGCAGCGAGGCGGTGCCGACCCGCGCACCGGCGGGCAGGTCGTCAAGGCTCGCGCCCGCGCCGAGGATCAACGCGTCGCGCACATCCGCGCGCGGCAGGAAGCCGGCAAGATGCAGCCCCTCCGGCAAAGCGGTGGCCACGTCCTTCGCGGAATGCACGGCGAGGTCGATGCGCCCCTCCAGCAGGGCCTCCTCGATCTCCTTGGTGAACAGGCCCTTGCCGCCCGCTTCGGACAGCGGGCGGTCCTGGATGCGGTCGCCGGAGGTGCGAATCACCTCCACGGCGATGCTCTCCGCCGGGCGGCCGAAGGCGGCGGCCAGCGCGTCGCGCACCGCGTGGGCCTGCCACAGGGCGAGGGGGGAACCGCGCGTGCCGATGGCGAGGCGCGGAGCGAGGGAATCAGGGATGGCTTGTGTCATGGCTGCCTTGAATGATAGCCGGGAATTGCGACGCGATGGAGCGGCGTTCGGGCGCGGGGAGCCGCGCGGGGAGATGGGGCCTTGGCCGATCTATTGGTGCTCGGCATCGAGACGACCTGCGACGAGACCGCCGCCTCCGTGGTCGCGCGCGCGCCATCAGGCGCGGGCCATGTGCTCTCCAATGTGGTGCGCAGCCAGGTGGAGGATCATTCCCCCTATGGCGGCGTAGTGCCCGAGATCGCCGCGCGCGCCCATGTGGAAGTGCTGGACCTCGTGATCGAGGAGGCCATGCGCCAGGCCGGGATCAGCTTTTCCGACCTTTCCGGCATCGCCGCCGCCGCCGGGCCGGGCTTGATCGGCGGGGTGATTGTCGGCCTCACCACGGCGAAGGCCCTGGCGCTGGCGAGCGCCAGGCCGCTGATCGCAGTAAATCACCTGGAGGCGCACGCGCTCACCGCCCGCCTCACGGACGGCGTCGCCTTTCCCTATCTGCTGCTGTTGGTCTCGGGCGGGCACAGCCAGTTGCTGGCGGTGGAGGATGTGGGCCGCTATCGGCGCATCGGCACCACCATCGACGATGCGGTGGGTGAAGCCTTCGACAAGGTGGCGAAAATGCTGAGCCTGCCTTATCCGGGCGGCCCGGCGGTGGAGGAACAGGCGCTGATGGGCGACCCCGACCGCTTCGCCTTTCCGAGGCCCTTGCTGGGCCGCCGCGAACCCGATTTCTCCCTGTCCGGCCTCAAGACTGCCGTTCGTGTCGAGGCGGACAAGCTCGCCCCGCTGTCCGACGCCGATGTGGCGGACCTGTGCGCCGGCTTCCAGGCGGCGGTGGTGGATGTGATCTGCGACCGCGTGCGGGCCGGGGCACGCCAGTTCCGCGATATCGCCGGGTGCGGGCCGACCGCCCTGGTGGTGGCGGGCGGGGTGGGGGCGAACCTCGCCATCCGCACCGCGCTCCACAAGACGGCGGCGGAACTGGGCACGCGCATGGCGGTGCCCCCACCCGCGCTCTGCACCGACAATGGCGCCATGATCGCCTGGGCCGGCGCCGAGCGGCTGTCGCGCGGGCTCACCGACACGCTCACCATCAGCCCCCGCGCCCGCTGGCCGCTCGACCCCTCCTCCACGGGCGCCAAGGCATGAGTGTGCGGTTTTCGCGCATCGGCGTCGCGGGCGCCGGCTCCTGGGGCACCGCGCTCGCCAATGCCGCCACCCGCGCGGGGCGCGAGGTGGTGCTGTGGGGGCGTGACGCGCAGCAGGCCGCCGACATGGCGCAAACGCGGGAGAATGCGCGGGGCCTGCCCGGCGTGCGCCTGGAAGCCGGCGTAACCCCGACCGGAGCGCTCGGCGATCTGACCGCCTGCGATGCGGTGCTTCTGGTGGTGCCCGCCCAGGCGAGCCGGGCGGTCGCCGCCGCGCTGGCGGAGGTTCTGCCGGCCGGGACACCGCTCGTGACCTGCGCCAAGGGAATCGAGCGCGGCACCCATGCCTTCATGACGCAGGTCCTCAGCGAGGCCGCGCCGGCCTTGCCGCCGGCCGTCCTGTCCGGTCCGAGCTTCGCCGTGGACGTCGCCCATGGCCTGCCTACCGCCGTCACGCTGGCCGCCCCGGACGCCAATATGGCGCGGGATCTCTGCACCGCCCTCGGATCTGCGAGCTTTCGCCTGTATCACTCCAGCGATGTGCGGGGCGTGGAGATCGGCGGGGCGGCGAAGAATGTGCTCGCCATCGCCGCCGGGATCGTCGCGGGGCGCAAGCTCGGCGCCAGCGCGGGCGCGGCGCTGATCGCGCGGGGCTTTGCGGAACTCTCGCGCTTCGGCGTCGCGTTCGGCGCGCGGGCGGAAACCTTGACCGGGCTGTCGGGCCTCGGCGATCTCATTCTCACCGCCTCCAGCGCGCAATCGCGCAATTTTGCCCTTGGCCATGCGCTGGGCGAGGGCCGGCGCCCCGAGGGCAAGCTGGCGGAAGGCGCCTTTACCGCGACCGTCCTCATGGAAATGGCGCGGGCGCACGACATCGACATGCCCATCTGCGCCGCCGTGGAGGCGGTGATCGATGACCGGCTCACCATTTCGGCGGCAGTGGCGGAGCTGATGGCCAGGCCGCAACGCTCGGAGATGGTCGAAGACTGAGCGGGGCGCGCTTTATCCGCCTGCCATCGCGCCCTTGATGACGGCCTGCGCATCCTCGCTCGCCCATTCGGCGGGGCCGGCGAGAAAGCCGATCTCGCAGCCATTGGCATCCACCAGAAGGCTGGTGGGCAGGCCGAAGCCGCGCCCCACCGCGCGCAGGGCGGAAAAGCTCTTGGTGCCCGGATCGGCATAGAAAGCGAGTGAGCGGTTGCCGATCTCCTTCAGGAAAGCCTGCGGCTTTTCCGGATCCTTGGTGTCGAGATTGATGGCCACCACCTGGAAGCGGTCGCCGCCCAGCGCCTGCTCCAGATGGTCGAGCGCGGGCATTTCCTTGCGGCAGGGCACGCACCAGGTGGCCCATAGATTGACCAGCAGCACCTTGCCCTTGAAATCGGCCAGCGTCATCGGCTTGCCGGCGCCATCCGTGAAGCTCAAGGGCGGAAGGCGGCGCGGCTCCGTGGCGAGCGAGAGAGCTGCGACTTCGCCCTTCACCAGCGGCTTCAGCCGCTCGGCCAGGCTCACCGCCCCGGCGCAGGCGGGGTCGGCGGCGGAGGTGGACGCCGTGGCCTTTGGCGTGCTGGAGGCCGGATCGGCGGAAGCCGCATTGCGGGGGGTGCCCTCCATCACGTATAGGGCGAGCGCCCCTGCAAGGGCGCCGGCCAAAACCGCCGCGCCCAGCACCGCGACCATGCGCCCGCGCCCCGCGCGGCGCGGTTCAGCGGTAGGCGGGATCGGCGCATTAGGGTCAGTCATCGAGGAGGTCCGTCATGAGCAACAAGATGTGGGGCGGGCGGTTCTCCACGGGCCCGGATGCCATCATGGAGGAGATCAACGCCTCCATCGGCTTCGACCAGCGTCTTTACGCCCAGGACATCGCCGGCTCCAAGGCCCATGCGGCCATGCTGGCGGCCCAAGGCATCGTGGCGGCGAAGGATGTCCAGAAGATCCAGAAGGGTCTAGACACGATCCTGTCAGAGATCGAGGCCGGCACCTTCACCTTCCGGCGTGACCTGGAAGACATCCACATGAACGTGGAGCAGCGGCTCGCGGACCTGATCGGCGCCAGCGCCGGGCGCCTGCACACCGCCCGCTCGCGCAACGACCAGGTGGCCACCGATTTCCGCCTCTATGTGCGCGACACGGTTGACGCGCTGGACGCCCAGCTGGCCGACCTGATGCTGGCGCTCGCCGAGAAGGCGCTGGCCCATGCCGCGACCGTCATGCCCGGCTTCACCCATCTCCAGACCGCGCAGCCGGTGACCTTCGGCCATCATCTGATGGCCTATGTGGAAATGTTCGCCCGCGACCGGGGCCGGCTGCGCGATGCGCGGGCGCGGCTGAATGAATGCCCGCTCGGCTCGGCCGCGCTCGCGGGCACCTCCTTCCCCATCGACCGCGAGGCCACCGCCGCCGCGCTCGGCTTCGACCGGCCCACCGCCAATTCGCTCGATGCCGTGTCCGACCGCGACTTCGTGCTGGAGACGCTGGCGGCGGCCTCCATCTGCGCCATGCATCTCTCGCGCTTCGCCGAGGAAGTGGTGATCTGGACCTCCCCCTCCTTCGGCCTCATCAAGCTGTCGGACGCCTTCACCACCGGCTCCTCCATCATGCCGCAGAAGCGCAACCCGGACGCTGCGGAACTCGCGCGCGGCAAGGCGGGGCGCATCATCGGCGCCCTCACGGGCCTGCTCGTGGTGATGAAGGGCCTGCCGCTCGCCTATGCCAAGGACATGCAGGAAGACAAGGAAGGCGCGTTCGATGCCTTCTCGGCCCTCTCGCTGGTGATCGCCGCCTGCGCCGGGATGGTGCGCGACCTGGAGCCGGACGCCGCCCGCATGCGCGCCGCCGCCGGCCAGGGCTATTCCACCGCCACGGACCTTGCCGACTGGCTGGTGCGCACGCTGGGCATTCCCTTCCGCGAGGCGCACCACATCACCGGGCGCATCGTCGCGCTCGCCTCCGACAAGGGCGTCCCTTTGCATCGCCTCTCGCTGGAGGAGATGCAGAGCGTGGACAAGAAGATCACGCAGGATGTCTTCTCCGTGCTCTCGGTGACGAAGTCGGTGGCAAGCCGCACCTCCTATGGCGGCACCGCGCCGGTGCGGGTGCGCGCACAGGCGCGGCGCTGGCTGAAGAAGCTCCAGCCCAAGGCCTGAGCGCGCATGGGCGGGCCGCGCTTCGATGATGCGTTCCGCGACCGCCTGCGGGATCTGCTGGTCTGGCGGCGGGATGTGCGGGCCTTCCGCACCGATCCCCTGCCGGAGGGCACGCTGGAGCGGCTGATCGAGACCGCCGCCCTTGCGCCTTCGGTAGGGCTCAGCGAGCCGTGGCGGTTCGTGATCGTGGAAGATCGCGCGCGGCGCGCCCGGGTCCGCGCCTCCTTTGCCGCCTGCAACGCCGACGCCCTCGCCCGGCAGAAGGGGGAGCGCGCGGCCACCTATGCCCGCCTGAAGCTCGCCGGCCTGGACGACGCACCGGTTCATCTCGCGGTCTTCTCAGACCCCGGCACCACGCAGGGCCATGGGCTGGGCCGGCTCACCATGCCGGAGACCCTTGCCTATTCGGCGGTCATGGCGGTTCACACTTTGTGGCTCGTGGCGCGCGCGCAGGAGATCGGCGTGGGCTGGGTCTCGATTCTTGATCCCGCCACCATCCAGGCGGCGCTGGACGTGCCGCAAGACTGGACCTTTATCGGCTATTTCTGCATGGGCTACCCGGCCGAGGAGAGCGATACCCCGACGCTCCAGACACAGGGATGGGAGCGCCGCCGCGCCGCTTCGGACACCATCCTGCGCCGCTGACGCTGGGCGGTGCGTGCAATGCGAAAGGTCGGGGCTCGCCTTTGCCGCCATCGCCGCTATAGTGGCGGCGAATTCGCCGCCGAATTCCAGTGGAAAAGCAGCACCGTGCCTGTTCGCCTCCTTCTCCTGTCCTGCGTCGCAGCCCTGGCCCTTGCCGGCTGCGGCGTGAAGGGTCCGCTCGAGCCGCCCAAGGCCGACACGGCGGCGCCCGCCGCGCAGTCTTCGGCCGGCCAGACGCCCGCCGGCTCGCCCAGCGCGTCTTCCCCGATGGCGACCACGCCCATGACCAATGCGGACGCGGCGCGCGATGCCGGCGACCAGGCGTGGGGCGCCAACCCCGTGAGCGTCGGCGGCATCAATCCGCCGGACATGCCGGGCAATTCCGTCTCCATGCCCGCCCCAGCCGCGTCCGCCGCGAAGAAGGGCTTCTTCCTCGACTTCCTGCTCTGAGCGCAGGTCCCCATGCATCATTTCGATTATCGCAACGGCCGCCTTCAGGCCGAGGACGTGGACCTGACCGCGCTCGCGGATGAGGTGGGCACGCCCTTCTATTGCTATTCCACCGCGACGCTGGAGCGGCACTATCGGGTCTTTACCGAGGCCTTCGCCCAGACCGGCCGCGACGTGCTGCTGTGCTATGCGCTGAAAGCCAATTCCAACCAGGCGGTGATCGGCACGCTCGGCCGTCTCGGCGCGGGCGCGGACATCGTGTCCGGCGGGGAATTGAAGCGCGCGCGCGCCGCCGGCATTCCTCCCGAGCGGATCGTGTTTTCCGGTGTCGGCAAGACGCAGGCGGAGATGGCGGCGGCGCTCGATGCCGGCATCCTGTGCTTCAATGTGGAGAGCGAGCCGGAACTCGAAGCCCTCTCCCAAGTGGCGGCGAGCCGTGGCGTCGTGGCGCCCATCTCCATCCGCGTCAATCCGGACGTGGATGCGAAAACCCACGCGAAGATCTCCACCGGCACGTCAGAGACCAAGTTCGGCATTCCCATCTCGCGCGCCCGCGCCGTCTATGCCGAGGCCGCCCGCCTACCGGGCATCGCGATCCGCGGCGTCGACATGCATATCGGCAGCCAGATCACCAACATGGCGCCGTTCGAGAATGCGACGCTGCTGCTCGCGGAACTCGCGCGCGACCTGCTCGCGGCCGGCCATCAGCTCCATCACATGGATCTCGGCGGCGGGCTCGGCGTGCCCTACAAGGCCTCCGACCCGGTGCCCCCCGCCCCGTCCGCGTATGCCGAAGTGGTCAACCGCGCCTTGGGCGACCTGAAGTTGCCGCTGGTGTTCGAGATGGGGCGGATGATCGTCGCCAATGCGGGCATCCTGGTCACCCGCGTCCTCTATGTGAAGGAGGGCGAGGCGAAGACCTTCGTGATCGCCGATGCGGCCATGAACGACCTCATCCGGCCGACCCTCTATGAGGCCCATCACGACATTGAGCCCGTGCAATTGCCCGCTCTGGGCACCCCGGCGGGGCGCGTCGATGTGGTGGGGCCGGTCTGCGAAACCGGCGATTATCTCGCCCTCGGCCGCGAGATGCCCCTGCCGCGCCCGGGCGATCTGCTGGCCGTGATGACGGCCGGCGCCTACGGAGCGGTCCAGGCGGGCACCTACAACACCCGCGCCCTTATTCCCGAAGTTTTGGTGAACGGGGCCGACTGGGCGCTGGTGCGACCGCGCGTCGATGTCGACGCGCTCATCGCCCTCGACCGGCCGGCGCCCTGGCTGCGCGGCTGACCGGCGGGAGCGACACCTCCCGGAACCGGAGGACAGTCACCGGGTTACTCCCATGAAAGGAGCGGCCCATGACCAGATCTTACGCTGATCGCTCCCGCTCCGGCGGGGTTCCAGACACTGCCGGCACTGACCTTCCCCATACGGACCCGCGAGATGATGCGCGGGTGATGGGCGACCCGCGCGCCTTCGCGCCGCGACTTCCCTCATTCGATTCGCGCGACCGCGCCTCAACGCCCCGATCTCTCCCGGACCAATCGGGATGGCACCTCTGGGGCATGATGGTGGGTTTCATGGCCGCGGGCGCGGCCATCCTCATCATCCTCTCTCTCAAAGGCGCTTAGAGACCGATTCACCGATCAGATTGAATCACCCCGATCGGTGAAACGGACTTCATCCGGGGTGGGTGAACGCGCTCACTTGTATCAGAATGAGACGCGCCCGGCGGAGGTGGAACACGCCGCGAACCAAACGCGCGCGAATCGCGCTGGCCTGAAGCGCCCGAATGTTCGCCTTACGGTCCATTGTCCCAGAGTGAGACCAAGGCGGTCCCGCGCGTGAACGCCCCAGGAACAAAAGACGCGCGAATCGCGCGCCGGGCATTTCTCGTGCTTTGTTCTTCCGCGTGCCGTCTCGGGACGACACGCCGCGCGAAAGGAGAACCGGGGGCGAACGAAGCGGGACCGAATCGGTCCATGCGCGGCTTTCTCCCTTTGTCCTTCTCTGAACGGCCCGCTCAGCGTCCCATGGCGAAGATGGTCACCATGATCAGCACGATGGCGACGAACTGAAGCAGCACGCGCCATTGCATGAGTTTTTGCGACCGCTGGGGCGAGCCGCCCGTCGCGAGATTCATGAGGCCGAGGAAGAGAACGCCGGCAACCGCCGCCAATGCGAGCGGGATCAGCAGATAAATAGACCAGGACACCATGAGCGCACACTCGGCCGCCGCTGGGGCGCCGTCAATTGAGGAACAGGATCGCCCCGTTGAGCGAGGCGGCATAAAGCAGCCAGGGCAGATAGGGCACGAGCAGCCATCCCGCCGTCGCGTCCGCCTTGAAGGCGGCGTGCACCGTGGCCGCGACCAATAGGATGAGCAGCAGGATCACGAAGAAGCCCGCACCCACCGCATGCAGACCGAAGAAGATGGGCGACCAGGCGGCATTGACCACCAGTTGCGCCAGGAACAGGCCGATGGCCCGGCTGCGCGCAGGGCTCTCGTCCGCCCGGTCCCACAGCCGCCACAAGGCGATCGCCATGAAGGCGTAGAGCGTCGTCCAGACCAAGGGAAAGGCGACATTGGGCGGCGTCCAGGCCGGTTTCTGCAAACCGGCATACCAGCCGGGAATCGCCGGATAGGTGGCGAGCGCGCCGAGCGCGCTCACACCCGCCAGAAGGCCCCCGCACACGGCAAGGCGCAGGAGGGCGATCGCGAGCGTCTGTCTCGGTTTCATAAGATTGGATGTCATGGACGCCCTCGCGCGGCTGGCCTCGTTCTCTTACGGCTGCGCGGGATGCGCGGATGACCGGCCCGGCCATGGACCAAGGCGCCTTTCCTCATTATGCAACATCCTGCACTGCGTTTCGTTCACGGCGCACCGGTTCTCGGCTTGAAGCATAACCGGCAGCGAGCTGCGGACGTGCACTGTTCTGGAGCGGCGCATGGTCCCGCCGTGACGCACGGCTGGCTTGAAGCGCCCTCCGGCCCCTTTTGATGACGGCTCCGCCCCGCGTGGCAGAGCGAGAGTGTCCCGAGGACGATGATGAGCGAAAATACCGGTTCGGCCCCCGCGCGCCTCAGCGGCGCCGACATGCGCACTCTTGGCCTTTCGGCACTCGGCGGCGCGCTGGAATTCTATGATTTCATCATCTTTGTCTATTTCGTCGTGGTGCTGGGCAATCTGTTCTTTCCCTCCGGCATTCCGGATTGGCTGGTCCAGCTCCAGGCCTTCGGCATTTTCGCGGCGGGCTATCTGGCGCGTCCGCTCGGGGGAATCGTGCTCGCCCATTTCGGCGACCGCCTCGGCCGCAAGCGCATGTTCACCTTATCCATCTTCCTAATGGCCGTTTCCACTTTCGGCATCGCCTGCCTGCCCACCTTCGCCACCATCGGCCATGCCGCGCCTTTGCTTCTGCTCGCCATGCGGGTGCTTCAGGGCGCGGCCATCGGTGGCGAAGTGCCGGGTGCCTGGGTCTTCGTCTCCGAACATGTGGCGCGCCGGCGCGTGGGGCTCGCCTGCGGCATCCTCACGGCGGGGCTGACCGCCGGCATTCTCCTGGGCGCGCTGGTGGCGACCGCCATCAATCGCAGCTTCTCGGCACAGGAGATCCACGATTACGCCTGGCGCATTCCGTTCGCGCTCGGCGGCATCTTCGGCTTCTGCGCGGTCTATCTGCGCTCCTGGCTGGCCGAGACGCCGGTGTTCCAGCAGATGAAGGCCCGGCGGGAACTCTCCGCCGGCCTGCCGCTCGCCGTGGTGCTGCGCCACCATTTGCGGGCGGTGAGCGTGTCCATGCTGCTCACCTGGCTGTTGTCGGCGAGCATCGTGGTGGTGATCCTCATGACGCCCACCCTGCTGCAGACCCGCTACGCCATCCCGGCGCCCACCGCGCTGACGGCCAATGCCTTCGCCACCTTCTTCCTGACTCTGGGCTGCATCCTCACCGGGGCGCTGTGCGACCTGCTGGGCGCGCGCCGGGTCCTGGGCTTGGGGTCGCTGGCGCTCGCGGCGGCGGTGGCCGCGCTGTTCTATCTCCTGCCCACGCGCCCCGACCTGCTGCTGCCGCTTTATTCCCTGGCCGGGCTCACGGTGGGCGCCATCTCCGTGGTGCCCTTCGTGATGGTGCGGGCCTTTCCCCCCGCCGTGGCCTTTTCCGGGGTCTCCTTCTCCTACAATGTCGCCTATGCCGTGTTCGGCGGGCTCACGCCGCTGGCCGTGACCCTGGCGCTCCAGGTGGATCCCATGGCCCATGCCCATTATGTGCTGGGCCTGTGCGCCGTCGGGCTGGGGCTCGCGCTCGTGCCCGGCGCGGTCGCAAGTGCGCCGGGAGAAGCGCAACTTAAGGGGTCCCACGGCGCCTCGATGTGATCGCGACGCCCCTTTTAAAGGAGAGGGGAGATGGACCGCGCTGATCGACGCCGTGTCTCGGCCCACGCGCGAGGACCGATCCGCCGGGCATTGAAGACGCGAATGGTGCATGATACCGCCGGGTAACGGTTCTCATGCCATGGCGCCCATGCCCCCTGCCGCGATATCAACCCGCGACACCGGATCGCTAACCCCGGCACAGATGCGCACGCTCGCGCTCACCTCGCTCGGGGGCGCGCTCGAACTGTTCGACTTCGTCATCTTCGTCTATTTCGTGCCGTCGCTGGCGGCGGCTTTCTTCCCGCCGGGCATTCCGCACTGGCTGGCGGAGCTTCAGACCTTTGTGGTGTTCGCGGTGGGCTATTTCGCCCGGCCGTTCGGCGGCGTGGTGGTGGCCCATTTCGGCGACCGCGTCGGCCGCAAGCGCACCTTTGGATTCACCGTCACGCTGATGGCCGGAGCCACGCTCGGCATGGCGGTATTGCCGCCCTATGCGGTCATCGGCATAGCCGCCCCCCTGCTGCTCTCGCTGCTGCGCATCATCCAGGGCATTGCGGTGGGGGGCGAAGTGGCGGGCGGCTATTTGTTCGGCGCCGAGCATGTGGCCGACAGCCGGCGCGGGCGCGCCTGCGGCTTTGTGGCGGGCGGCATGACGAGCGGGGTACTGCTTGGCGTGGGTGTGGCGACCCTCATTCACCACATGCTGGGCGCGGCCGACATCCTCGCCTGGGGATGGCGGCTGGCCTTCGTGCTGGGCGGAGGTCTCGGCCTGCTCACCCTGGTCCTGCGCCGCGACCTCCACGAAACACCCGTGTTCCGCGCCCTGGAAGAGTCGGGGCGGATTTCCGCCCGCCTACCGCTCGGCGAGGTCCTGCGCGCCCACCGCCGCGCGATCCTCCTGTCGGTCGGGGCCTTCTGGTCCTTCATCGCCCATTTCGTGGTGCTGTGCCTCATGGGGCCGACCCTGCTCCAATCCCTGTTCCAGCTGAGCGCGGTGGATGCGCTGGGGGCCGGATGCTTCGCGACCGCGACCTTCGTCCTGTGCGCGCCTCTCTCTGGACTTCTCTTCGACCGCATGGGACCGGGACCGGCGCTGGTCCTGCTCTGCCTGATGGCGCTGATGGGCGATGCGCTGTTCCTGCTCGGATCTCGGGGCGCGCCGGACTTGGTGGTGCCGCTGTTCATGGTGGCGGGGGCGGGCGGCGGCCTGCTGGGCGGCGCCTCCGTGGTTATGATCCGCGCCTTTCCCCCGGCCATCGCCTATACTGGCGTTTCCCTCTCCCTCAACATCGTCTCCGGCATCATGGCGGGCCTCACGCCGGTTCTCATCGCGGGACTGTTGCCCTGGCTGCCGAGCGCGCCTCTGTGGTACCTCGCCGCCGCCTGTCTCAGCGGAGTGGCGGTGGGTGCCGTCCTGTGGCGGTCGCAAGGGTAAGCTTTAGCTTGCGCGTCAGCAGAAGGAGCCGGTATCCCAATAAGAACCGCTCGGAGAATGCCCGTGCCCGCTCCCCCTGCCTCGCCTTTGACACGCAAGCACGCGGCCATGCTCGGCCTCTCGGCCCTGGGCGGGGGCCTCGAACTCTATGATTTCATGGTGTTCGTGTTTTTCGTGCCGGTCATCTCGCAGGTTTTCTTCCCGCCCGACACGCCCCGCTGGCTGGCGGAGCTTCAGACCTTCACCGTGTTCGCGGTGGGCTTTCTGGCGCGGCCCCTGGGCGGCGTGCTGTTCGGTCATTTCGGCGACCGGATCGGCCGCAAGCGCACCTTCACCTTTTCCGTCCTGCTGATGGCGGGCGCGACGCTCGCCATCGCGCTTCTGCCGGGCTACCGGGAAATCGGCATCGCGGCCCCGGTCATCCTGGCCGCACTGCGCCTCGTCCAAGGCTTGGCAGTGGGCGGCGAGGTGGCGGGCGGCTATGTGTTTGCCAGCGAGCATGTGCCGCCGAACCGGCGGGGCCTCGCCTGCGGCGTCCTCGCCGCCGGCGCCACGACCGGCACATTGCTCGGCGTCAGCATGGCGACCTTCATGCACATGGTGGCGAGCCCTCAAGACATTCTCGCCTTCGCCTGGCGCATTCCCTTTCTCGTCGGCAGCGTGCTCGGCCTCGTGACCTTGATCCTGCGGCGCTGGCTGGAGGAAACCCCGGTCTTCCAGGATCTCCAGCGGCGCCGTGCCCTGGCCGTGCAATTGCCGGTGAAGCTCGTGGTGCGGGAGCATTCCGCCGCGCTGGCGGTGTCGGCGCTCGGCATGTGGGTGCTTGTGGGACACTTCGCCGTGCTGGTGCTGATGGGGCCGACCCTGCTTCAGACGCAATATCACTTTCCCGCCGAGCAGGCGCTCGGCATCGGCAGCGCGGGCACCTTCTGCTCGTTCTTCGCCTGCCTGGTCTCGGGCCTCATGTTCGACCGGCTCGGGCCGGGCCGGGCGCTCTTGGTCGCGTCCCTTCTGGCGGGTCTGGCGAGCCAGTTCTTCCTCGCCGTGGCGGTGCATCACCCCGGCCTGCTGCTGCCGGCCTATTGCGCCGCGACCTTCGGAACCGGCCTTCTGACCGCCGTCCCGCTGCTCGCCATCCGCAGCTTTCCCCCGCAGGTCGCTTTTTCGGGCGTGTCGCTGGCCTATAATTTCGGCTTCGGGATCATGGCCGGGCTCACCCCCATCTTCATAGCGGCCGTGATCCCGGTGTTTCCCGCCATTCCCATGGCCTATCTGCTGGCCCTGGAGGCGACGGGCGTCGCGCTGGGGTTCGTCTTGATGCGCAGGCCGGCGGACGCCGCGCCGGTATAGGTCGAGCTGGGGCGGGAGGCACCGGGTGGCCCCCCTCCGCGCCATCACTGGCGCGAATGGGTTCGATGCCTTCTTACCGGGGAAGAGGATCTCCCCTCAATTCCCGCCTTCCAGCAGGCGGCGGGCGATGACCTGGGCCTGGATCTCCGCCGCGCCCTCGAAAATGTTGAGGATGCGCGCGTCGCACAAGAGGCGCGAGACCGGATATTCCAGCGCGAAGCCGTTGCCGCCATGGATCTGGAGCGCATTGTCGGCCGCCGCCCAGGCGACGCGCGCGCCCAGCAGCTTGGACATGCCGGCCTCAAGATCCGTGCGGCGACCCTCATCCTTGGCGCGGGCGGCGAAATAGGTGATCTGGCGGGCGATGGCGATCTCCACCGCCATCATGACGATCTTGTCCGCGACGCGCGGGAAGGAGATGAGCGGCTTGCCGAACTGGATGCGCTCCTCGGCATAGCGCAGGCCGGTCTCCAGCGCCGCCTGGGCAACGCCCACGGCGCGCGCCGCGGTCTGGATGCGCGCGGCCTCGAAGGTGTTCATGAGCTGCTTGAAGCCCTGGCCTTCCTCGCCGCCCAGCAATTGGCCCGCCGGCACCTCGAAGCCGTCGAAGCCGATCTCATATTCCTTCATGCCGCGATAGCCGAGCACCTCGATCTCGCCGCCGGTCATCCCCTTGGCGGGGAAGGGCTCGGCGTCCGTGCCGCGCGGCTTTTCGGCCAGCAGCATGGACAGGCCCTTATAGCCGGGCTCGGCGGGATTGGTGCGCACCAGCAGTGTCATGAGGTCGGCGCGCACCGGATGGGTGATCCAGGTCTTGTTGCCGGAAACCTTGTAAACCGCATCCTCTCCCTCGCCCTCCTTCACCGCGCGGGTGCGCAGCGAGGCGAGGTCGGAGCCGGTATTGGGCTCGGTGAAGACCGCCGTGGGCAGGATCTCGCCCGAGGCGATCTTGGGCAGATAATGCGCCTTCTGTTCGTCCGTGCCGCCGCCGATGATCAGTTCCGCCGCGATTTCCGAGCGGGTGCCCAGCGAGCCGACGCCGATATAGCCGCGCGAAAGCTCCTCCGTGACGAGGCACATGGCCTCCTTGGAAAGGCCGAGGCCGCCGAATTCCTCCGGGATGGTCAGGCCGAACACACCGAGATCGGCGAGGCCCTGGACGATCTCCAGCGGGATATAGGCATTCTTCAGGTGCCACTCATGGGCATGCGGCACCACCTCCGCCTCCACGAAGCGGCGGATTTCCGCGCGCATGGCGGCCATGGTCTCGTCGAGCCCGGAATCGCCCACGGTTCCCGGCCCCTGCGCGCGGATCAAGGCGGCCAGCGCCTTGCGCGCGGCGGCGGTGTTGCCGTCCCGGATCAGTTCGGCGACCGCAGGATGGGTGCGCACCGCCTCCGCCGAACCGGCCGAGACGAACAGGTCGTCCAGACGGACGGTCTCGCCCTGGCTCATGGGAATGCCGCCGAAGATCTGCGCGACATATTCCCCGAGGCCGATCTGTACGAGCAGATGCTCGGCCGGACCGAAGGTCCCCACTTCGGTCAGGCGGTCGGCGTAATGCACCAGTTCGCGCACGCCGAACACATAGGTCGCGAGCCAGGCGAGGCCGTGGGTGGCGCGCTGCTCCTCCTCGATGAGGCGGGAGGAGAGCTTGCCGTTCTCGCTCACCTTCGCCTTCACGGCGGAGGTTGCTTCGGCGAGGAGCTTCTCCAGAAGGGCGGTCGCGGTACGGCCGAGCGCGACCGCATCGATGGCATCTTCTTCCAGATGGCGCGCGGCGCTGGCGGACATGGCGATGGACCCCCTTTGTGCATTGCGGAATTTTCGCCATCCTGACCGGCACGGCGACGGCACGCAATACGGGAATCGGACGCCGCAACGCGGCGCGCGGAAAAACCGCGCCGGCGCGGGGAAAACGCCCCTATTCGGGCCAGGCGATGGAGATCTGCTGCACGCTCGGGCGCACCGCGCGCATCGCCGGCAGGGCGGACGACATCTGGCGGTCGCCGGCCACTTTGATCAGGGCCGTGTCGGGAGCGTTCGGATCGGGCGCGAAACGCGCGCCGATCACGCAGCCCTCACGGGCCATCCCAAGCGCACCGCCCTTCCAGTCCGAGACGTAGCCGCCATAATCCCACTCGAACCCATAGAGGGTGAAGGGACGGCCATTGATCGCCTCCACTTCGGCAATCGGCAGGCCAATGGAAAGCACCCCGCGCGGAACCGGCGCGCGCCACACGCTGCCCTCTCCGGCGCGTACCAAAGAGGGGCGCTTGCGGGCCTCCGCATCGTGCCAAAGGATTTCAAGGCGCCGGGCCGAATCGTCGGGAAACAGGATGGTACCGGGCTCGGTGGCACCTTCGGCCACAGTTACATCCCCATGGCGCACGTTGGCGGCGCCGAACACGGCGGCCAACCGCGCCGCGTCCGCATCCTTGGCGAACGGGCCGCTGCACGCGAGCGGGGGAAGCTGCGGCGCCTGCGCGCCAACGGGCAAGGGGGCGGCGCCGGCCAGCACCGCCGCCATAAGAAGGGCCGTGCGGCCCGGTTTCACGCCTGTCCGACGGTGGCGAGGCGCTGGGCCTCGCTCGCCATGCGCTGCTGGTAGAGCGCGGCGAAGTCCACCGGATCAATCATGAGGGGCGGAAAGCCGCCGCCGCGCACCGCTTCGGCGACAATCTGGCGGGCGAACGGGAACAGCAGGCGCGGGCACTCGATCAGCACCACCGGCTGGAGGCTCTGCTCGGGAATGTTGCGCACGCGGAAGATGCCGCCATAGACGAGATCGAAGGCGAACAGGGTTGATCCGCCCGCCGTGGCGCTGCCGTCGATCTTCAGCTCCACCTCGAACTCGTCATTCTGGAGCGGACGGGCGTTCACGTTGATCTGAATCTTCACGTCCGGCTGGCCGCCCGGATTGGCGAGCGAACGCGGCGCGTTGGGATTTTCGAACGACAGATCCTTGATATATTGGGCGAGCACATTGAGCGCGGGCGCCTGGGTGTCCGTCGGGCTGCCATTTTGCGTCGCCATGCTCATCTCCTTGCAATCGTCGCCTCGTCCCCGCGAGGTCGCGGGTGCGCTAGCACGGCTGCAAGCGGGGGGCAAGGATGGCGGCGCGCCGGAGACACGACATGAGCGAAGCGAACATCCCCTTTTCCACGGTCACCCTGGTGCCTGAGGAGCGCCCGCTGAGCGAAGCGGCCAAGCGCGCCCTTGCGGAAGCCGCTGAACGCCGCGCCGCCATCGACGCACTGGCCCAGGCCATGCCCAAGGAACTGAACGGTCGCGGCGGCAAGGAGCCGGTGCGGTACGGAGACTGGGAAGTGGGCGGGATCGCCTCGGATTTCTGACGCCGGCCGGCCCCATGGCGCGACGGCGCACCTTCAGCCTTTGAAGACCATGAGGCCGACGAGCCCCGCAAGACCCACTGCGATGCGCCACCAGCCGAACGGCGCATAGCCGTGGCGCGACACGAAATCGAGCAGCGCGCGGATCACCAGAACCGCCGAGCAGAAGGCCGCCACGAAGCCGATGGCGATCAAGAGCCCGTCATCGAAGGTCAGCGCGTTGCGGTTCTTGTACAGGTCGTAGGTGAAGGCCCCGAGCATGGTGGGCAGGGCCAGGAAGAAGGAAAATTCCGCCGCCGCGCGCTTGTCCACGCCCATCAGCATGGCTCCCACGATGGTGGAGCCGGAGCGCGACATGCCGGGGATCATGGCCACGCACTGGCACAGGCCGATCTTGAACGCCATCGAGAGCGGCAGGCCCATGGCATTGTTGTAGCGCGGCTGCGGCGCCACATGGTCGATGAACAAGAGCACGATGCCGCCCAGGATGAGGGTGCAGCAGATCAGCATGGGTGATTCGAACAGCACCGCCTTGATGAAGCCGTGCGCGGCGGCTCCGATGACCGCCGCCGGCAGGAAGGCGAGGACGATCCCGATCACGAAACGGCGAGCACCCGGGCTGCTGGGCAGCAGCAGGGCCACCCGGAAGAAACGCTGGAAATAGACCGTGACGATGGCGAGCACGGCGCCGAGCTGGATCAGCACCTCGAAGGTTTTTCCGTTGCTCTCGAAGCCGAGGAAATGGCCCACCAGGAGCAGGTGGGCGGTCGAGGAAACGGGGATGAACTCGGTGAGCCCCTCCAGGATTCCAAGGACCAGGGCTTCGAGCATCGTACCAAGCGTCATGAGGTCGTCCGTCCGGCAAATCGCGCCGCGCGCGGCGGCGGCGGCATCCTGAGCGGTCGTCCCGAGGGGCGCAAGGAAAGGCGCTCGTGGGCCACCGACTTGTCCCAAGGAGAGGTGTTTCCTTTGGTTCACCATGTGGCGCCATTGCCACAACGGAAGGCGGGATTGCGTCTTGCGGCACCGCAAGAAGGGCTCTAGAGGGAAACAAGCCCGAGAGGCACTTCCCCCGAAATGCAGCTGCACCACCACCCCTTCTGCCCCCATTCGCGTTTCGTCCGCCTCGTGCTCGCCGAATACGGCATCGAGCCCGAACTGGTGGAGGAGCGCACATGGGAGCGCCGTCCCGACTTCCTGGCGCTCAATCCCGCGAACGAGACGCCGGTGGTGGTGGAACAGCAGGCGCCCTCCGTGCCGGGCGCGGCCATCATCGCGGAATATCTCGACGAGACGCGCGGCCTCGCCTTGGGCGATCGCCGCCTCCTGCCCGAAAGCCCCCTGGATCGGATCGAGGTGCGGCGCCTCGTGGCCTGGTTCAACGAGAAGATGTATCTCGACGTCACCGAGCATCTGGTGCGCGAGCGCATCTATAAGCGCTACATGCGGACCCAGCAGGGCGGCGGCCCGCCCGACGCCACCGCGCTGCGCGCCGCCCGCGCCAATATCCGCTATCATCTGAAATATATCGGATGGCTCGCGAAGGCGCGGAACTGGCTGGCCGGACAGCGCATGACCCATGCGGATCTCGCCGCCGCCGCCCATCTCTCCGTGGCCGATTATCTGGGCGACGTGCCGTGGGACGAGGACGAGGACGCGAAGGAATGGTACGCCCGCATGAAATCGCGGCCGACCTTTCGCGGCCTGTTGAACGACAGCATTCCGGGCATGCCGGCCTCCCCGACCTATACGGATCTCGATTTCTGAGCGCGGCGGACGGGCGCGCGGACGCAGGTTCGCCCCACCTGTCCGGTGAGGCGCCGCGCGCGGTTTCCCGCGCCGATATCCCGCCTGCCCCGCCCAGCCCCGACATCCTCAAGGCCCGCCTCAAGACCCTCGCGGCCGAGGAAGGCTTCGACGCCTTCGGCATTGCCGACCCCGATGCCATTCCCGACGCGGGGGCGCGCCTTGCGCAGTTCGTGGCGCAGGGCCGGCAGGGCAACATGGATTGGATGCGCGAAACGCTGGACCGGCGGGCGGCGCCCCGCGCGCTCTGGCCGGACATGCGGTCCATCGTCATGCTCGGCTATAATTACGGGCCGGACGAAGACCCCCGCGCCATCCTCGCGCAGCGGTCGCACGGCGCCATTTCGGTTTATGCCCGGGGAGAGGACTACCACGAGATCATCAAGGCGAAGCTGAAGCGCATGGCCCGCGCCTTTCTGGCGGAAGCCGGAACGGGAGATGTGAAAGTCTTCGTGGATACCGCGCCCCTCATGGAGAAGCCGCTCGCGGCCGCCGCCGGTCTCGGGTGGCAGGGCAAGCACACCAATCTCGTCTCACGGGCGCGCGGCTCCTGGCTGTTTCTCGGCGCCATCGCCACCACCTGGGCGCTGCCCTTCGATCCGCCCATGGCGGACCATTGCGGCGCCTGCCGGGCGTGCCTGGATGCCTGCCCCACCGCCGCCTTTCCCGCGCCCTACCAGATCGATGCGCGGCGCTGCATCTCCTATCTCACCATCGAGCATCACGGCCCCATTCCCCGGGCGCTGCGCCCGCTCATGGGCAATCGCATCTATGGCTGCGACGATTGCCTTGCCGCCTGTCCCTGGAACAAGTTCGCCCAGCAGGGCCGCGACATGAAGCTCGCAGCCCGCGAAGAGAACCGCGCCCCGGCGCTGGCCGAGCTCGCCGTGCTGGACGATGCCGCGTTCCGCGCGCGCTTTCCCAAGAGCCCCATCAAGCGGACCGGCCGCGCGCGCATGGTGCGCAATGTGCTGGTCGCCATGGGAAATTCCGGCGACCCGAGCCATATTCCAACGGCGCGCACGCTGGCGGAAGATGCCGACCCGCTGGTGCGCGGCGCGGCCGCCTGGGCGCTGGAGCAGCTCATGGAACAAAAGGAATTCGCTGAATTTGCTGCGCCCATGCTGCGCAGCGAAACCGATCCGGACGTGCGGGGGGAATGGATGGGCAGCGCGAGCCAGGAGGACCTATGACGACGCTTCTGGCGGTCGGGCTCGGCTATTGCGGGCGCATCTGGATTTCGGCGGAGCCCGCGCGGTTCGCCCGTGTCATCGGCACCAGCCGCAGCGCGGAGGGCGTGGCGAACCTCGCCCGGTCCGCGCCGGGGACCCAGGCCATCGCCTTCGACGGTTCAGTCTTGCCGCAGGCTCTCACCGACGCCATCGCACAGGCGGACATCCTGCTGCTCTCGGCCCCGCCCGGCGTGGCGGGCGATCCTCTTTTGGCGGTCGCGCGGGCGGCGCTGCGGGAGAGCCCGAGCCTGCGCCACATCCTTTATCTCACCACCCTCGGCGTCTATGGCGACCATGGCGGGGCGTGGGTGGATGAGGACAGCGTCCCCAATCCCGGCTCGGACCGGCTGAGGAGGCGGCTCGCGGCGGAGGCCGACTGGCAGGCGCTGGGCCGGGAAAAAGGGATACCCGTGGCCAGCCTGCGGCTCGCCGGCATTTACGGGCCGGGACGCAACGCGCTGCTCCAGCTGCGCGCGGGCGAGGCCCGGCGCATCGACAAGCCGGGCCAGGTCTTCAACCGAATCCATGTGGACGATATCGCGACCGCCTTGTCCGCCGTTGTGGATCAGGGCTTTGACGGGGTTCTGAACGTCACCGACGACCTGCCGAGCGCGCCCGGCGAGCCCGTGGCCTATGCAGCCGGCCTGTTGGGCCTGGAGCCGCCGCCGCTCCTCCCCTTCGCGGAGGCGGCGCGCAGCATGAGCCCGATGGCCCTGACCTTCTGGGCGGGCAACAAGCGGGTGCGCAACGACCGGCTGAAGGGCCTCGGGGTTCGCCTGCGCTATCCCACCTATCGCGAGGGCCTTTCCGCACTGTTCGCCGAGGGCGAGGGCGCGGCGGCCGTCAGGCCGGCGGAAGCGGCGCGTCCAGCCACACCTTGAAGGCGGAGAGTTCCACCGGGCCGGCGCGGGTGACCTCCGCCGCGAGCGCCAGCCGGGCCGCAGGGTCCGCCTCATGCTCCACCTGCCGCGCCAGAGCTGCGGCTCCCGCAAGGCCGAACTGGCCGAGCACGCCGGCGAAGGCATGGGCGGCGGCGGCGATGGGCTCGGGATCGCCCCGCGCCACCATGTCCTCCCATTCCAGCAGCCGGCGGCGCGTATTGTCGATGAACCGCAAGGCGAGGCGGCGAAAGCCCTCCTCCCCCACCGCCCGGCGCAAGGCACAGACACCGGCAAGATCGAGCCCGCCGCCGGTCTCTTCTCCCATTTCTTGCTTGGCGTGAACGGGCGCAGAAGCGGCAGGAGTGGTGCCCGGCTCCGGCTGCGCCATGGGCGGCAGTCCGCCCGCGCGCTGCGCCCAGGACTGGCCCTCCACCAGGATCAGCGTCCAATCATCCTCCGGGTCCGGGCCGAGCCGCTCCGCGATCCGGCGCGAGACCCCGTCCACCACCTTCTCCAGTGGCTGGCGACCCCGGTCCGTCACTTCGCGCACCAGCCAGTCGGGGCACGGCCCACCGCTCGCCAGGGCCACGGGGTCAAGTCCGTCCGTCGCCAGCAGCAGCCGATCGCCCCATTCCAGGCGCATCTGCACGCTCTCGTAGCGGGCATCCTTGATCATGCCGAGAATCGGCCCTTCCGCCGCTACCGACCGCACCCCGTCGCGCGACAGGATCATGGGAAAGGGATGGCCGGCGGAGGCGATCTCGATGGCGCCGTCCTCCCACAGATCGATCACCAGCGCGGTGGCCATGGCGGCATCGAAGCCTGGCTCGGAGAAGATCAGGTTGGACCAGCGGGTGAGATACTGGCTGGGCGAGCACTGGGTGCCAACATCCAGGGCGCGGATCATGGCCGCCTGGGCCACCGCGCCGGCCTTGCCGTTGATGCCATGGCCCATCACGTCCGCCATGACAATCCGGTCGGCGCCCTGGCGCGGCAGATGGACCACGAGGTCGCCGCCGCCAATGTCAGCGGTTCCGGTCTGAAGCGCGAGATTGAAGGGGCCGAGGGTGTCGGGCAGCGCCGGGCGCACCAGATTGTCCAGCGCCGAGCCGAAATAGCGCAGCAGCCGCGCGCGCTGGCGGGTGGCACGGATCAACGCGAGCCCGACCGTTTCCAGCAGGGCCTGGGGCTGAACCGGCTTGGTGAGGAAGGTGTCGACCCCAAGTTCCAGCGCCCGTACCCGCACGCTCGGATCCCCCGTGATCATGACGATGGGGATGGGGGGCCGCTCGGCATCATTCTCCAGCGCCTCCACCAGCCGCGTGCCGGGCTGCGCACCGAGATGGAAATCGGTGAGGATCAGATCGACCGTGGTTGCGGACGCAATCTCCAGCGCGCTCTTCAGGGTGGCGGCGGCGAGCAGGCGGTAATGGGGTTCGAGAATGCTGCAATAGGTTTCCAGCAGCATCTCCTCGTCTTCCACCACCAGAACCACGGGGCGGCGGCGGGCCAGGAGGCGCTGGGCCACGAGGCGATTGGGCGGACCCGGGTGATAGGTGACCCGGTCGAGCGCCCGGCGCGCCAGGGCAAGGCCCCGGCCCGAAAGGCCATCCTCGGCACCGGCGAGCGTGGCGCGCCCCCATTGCGCATCGAACCCGACAAAGGGGCCGCCATCATCCTCCAGCGTGACGGTGAGGACGAGGCCGTCCAACACAGCGTCCAGGGTGAGTTCACGGGCCGGCGGCGAGCCGTGGGCGACGAGATTGGCGGCGAGCTCAGCGACCGCCAGCACCGTCTCGTCCGCCACGTCGCCCGGCAGGCGCAATTCGCCGAATTGCCGGCGCAACGCCTTGCGCAGCCAGGACACGTCCTCCAGGGACGCGGGCCGTCGCGCTTCAAACAATTTCACCGCATCCGTCCTCCCCGCGCCATGGTGGCAGGAAAGATGCCGCCCGCACAGCGCGATGGTCCGAAAGCTCAGTGCATAAGCGCGTCGAAGGGCATGAAGACCTCGCCCAGGAACGCCAGATCGTAGAAGCCGGAAATGAAGGTCAGCGCCACCGCCACCTGGGTCACGCCGGCGAACAGCAGAATGACCCCTTCCATCACCCGCTCCAGCCGGCGCGGTGCCTGCCAGAACACCCGCCGCATGGCGAGGCGGAAGGAAATGACGAAGAAATATTGCACCACCGCGATCAACCCCACCAGGAACAGCACCGCCATGATGTGGAGGATGGCCCGGCGTGGATCATGCCAGCGGGCCAGGATCTCCAGCGTCTTGGTGATTTCCGATCCGGCGACGATGTAAAGGCCTGTCAAGGCCAGGAATTGCTCCACCGTGCCGAACAGGCCACGGATGCGCGCCTCCCGATCGGCGTCCTGGGATGCCTCAAGCGCAATGTCTGTCATGGCCCCGTCCACCGGCGCGAAGAACAAGCGGCAATGAGGGTGGAGGCTAAGCGGCCTCGGCGAACGATTTATTACCGGCCACGCGACACAGCGGCTCAGGCCAAAGCGTCCAGTTCCTCGTCGGACAAGGTGCCGGGCACGATGGTCACGGGAATGGGGAAGCGCGCGGACGCCGGGCCGGCCAGCAGGCCCACCAGCGGGCCGGGACCGTCCGACCCCGTGCCGGCCGCGAGCACCAGGACCGCGATGTCTCGATCCTCGGCGATGACCGAGCGCAGCGCCTCCGCCTTGTCCCCTTCGCGGATCACGCCCTCCGCCGCGACGCCGGAAATCTGGCGAGCCCGGGCGGCGAAGCGGTCCAGCTTCTGCTGCATCGCCTCGGTCTCCTCGGCCCGCATGAGATCGGCGACGCCCAGCCATTGCTGGCGCATTTCCTCCAGCGCGAGAATGCCCAGCATGGTCACGCCCGAGCCGGTGCGCGCGGCCCGACGCGCGGCGTAATAGAGGGCGCGGTCGCATTCCGGCGTATCGTCCACCACCACCAGGAATTTGCGGCGATGGCCCGGCTCGTGGATCTGGCGCTTGGGGCTCATGTCTCTTCCCGCCTTCAGAACGGCTTCACCACCACCAGGATGACGATGCCCACCATGAGCAAAGCGGGCACCTCGTTCATGATCCGGAAATAGCGCTCGCTGTGCGGGCGCTCGTCGCGGGCGAATTGCTTCATCCAGCGCGATTGCATGCCATGAACGCCCGAGAGCACCAGCACGAGAAGCAGCTTGCCGTGGAGCCAGCCCTGCGTGAACCAGCCCCCATCCCAGGCGAGCCACAGGCCCGCCAGCCAGGCGACGATCATGGCGGGGTTTGAGATGTAGCGGTGGAGCTTGCGCTCCATCACCTTGAAGGTCTCGGACTGGGGCGAGCCCACCGGCGCCCCGCAATGATAGACGAACAGGCGCGGCAGATAGAGCATGGCGGCCATCCAGGAAATGATCGCCAGGATGTGCAACGCCTTGATCCAGAGATAGAGCACGCCAGCCTCCGCTTGTCGGCCTCCCTTGTGCCATGGGCGAGGGAGGGGCGCCAGCGCGCCGGCGTCAGGGCCGGCGCTTCACAGCGGCGCGCGCACCCTGTCCACCAGCCTTTCCACATGGGCGATGGGCGTTTCCGGCTTGATGCCGTGGCCGAGATTGAAGATGTGCCGCACGCCGTCGAGGTCGCTGCGGATGCGCAGGATTTCCTCGTCCAGTTGCGGCCCGCCGGCGATCAGGCGCAGGGGGTCGAGATTGCCCTGAAGCGCGGTCTTTTCCCCAAGCTTGCGCAGGCTCTGGCGGTCGGCGGTCCAATCGAGCCCGATCGCATTGACACCGAGCGCCGCGATGCGGGACAGCGCCTCGGCCGATGCGCCCTTGGGAAAGGCGATGATGCGGGCGTCCGGCTTCCTTGCCCAGATGCCGGCGGCGATGCGGGCGAGCGGATCGAAGCACCAGCGCTCGAAAGACAAAGGATCGAGCACGCCGGCCCAGGTGTCGAAAATCTGCACCGCGTCGGCCCCAGCCTCGATCTGGCCGAGCAGATGGGTGATTGACACCTCGACCAGATGGTCGATCAGCGCCTGGAACAGGCCCGGATCGCGCAAGGCCAGGAGCCGCGCCGGCCCCTGGTCGTCCGTGCCCCGCCCGGCGACCATGTAGGTCGCGACCGTCCAGGGCGCGCCGCAAAAGCCGATGAGCGCGGTGGCGCGCGGCAAGGCGGCCTTGGTGCGGGCGAGCGCCTCATAAACGGGGGCCGTGCGCGCCGCATCCAGCGTATCGGGCAAAGCGGCGACACCGGCGGCATCGGTGACGGGATCGAGCCGTGGCCCCTCTCCCGTTTCGAAGCGCAGGCCGACGCCCAGCGCATGGGGCACCACCAGAATGTCGGAAAAGATGATGGCGGCATCGAAGGCGAAGCGCCGGATCGGCTGGAGCGTCACCTCGGCGGCGAGTTCCGGCGTATAGCACAGGGTCAGGAAATCGCCGGCCTTGGCCCGGACGTCGCGATATTCGGGCAGATAGCGCCCGGCCTGCCGCATCATCCAGAGCGGGGGCGGAGCGGAGCGGACCTCTCCGTCCAGAACCGCGAGGAAGGGCGATTGATCGGCCGCAGGCGCAGTCTTTCCCAGTCCCGTCATAAAATAAGATTCTTTTTTAAAAGAGAGAGTCTGTTGGGTTTTAACGGTTGATTAACCACTTCCAGGCGCCCTCGACAATCGCTCCACAGACGGACCCTTCGGCGCACCCCGTTTGTCCCGCGCGCGGCGGGAGGGAATGAAGAGGTTAATCAAAGGTTAAGAGCCGGCTCTTGAAAGCGTCCACACCGGTTCACAGCCGGCCTGCCCAACGGCATCCCCAGAAGCCGAAATGTGGATGGATGTTCCCGATCTCCCCAGGCTCGGCTTGCGCGGGCCTTTCGGGCATGCCTTCCTGCACACGCCGTCCACAGGGGCGTGGATAAGGTCGGGCGCTGACTTCAAGGAGCACCAACGCGTGAGTGATGAGAAGGTTGCGCAACCCGCCTATTTCCATCTCCACCTGGTGTCGGACGCCACCGGCGAGACGCTGATCAATGTGGGCCGCGCCGCCTGCGCCCAATATTCCAATGTGCTGCCCATCGAGCATGTCTATCCCCTGGTGCGCTCCATGAAGCAGCTGGAGCGGGTGCTGACCGAGGTGGAGACCAATCCCGGCATTGTCCTCTACACGCTGGTGGACCGGGAATTGCGTGAGCGGCTGAAGGAACGCTGCCGGGAATTGGGCGTGCCTTTCCTCTCCGTGCTCGCGCCCGTGGTGCAGCTGTTCCAGGCCTATCTCGGCGGCGAGCCCCAGCCGCGCGTGGGCGGGCAGCACGCGCTGGACGCCACCTATTTCAAGCGCATCGACGCGCTGAACTTCACCGTCATGCACGATGACGGGCACATGACCGAGGATCTGGAGAATGCCGACGTGGTGCTGATCGGCATCTCGCGCACCTCCAAGACGCCCACCTCCATCTATCTCGCCAATCGTGGCATCAAGACCGCCAACATCCCGCTGGTGCCGGGCGTGCTGCTGCCGCCCCATATCGAGCGGCTGAAGAAGCCGCTGGTGGTGACGCTGGTGGCGAGCCCCGACCGCATCGTGGAAATCCGCCAGAACCGGCTGCTCGGCCTCAATGCCGCCCATCCCAGCGCCGCCTATGTGGACCGCGAGGCAGTGTCGGAGGAACTGGCCTATTCCCGCAAGCTCAGCGCCCGCAATGCCTGGCCGCTGATCGATGTCACGCGCCGCTCCATCGAGGAGACGGCGGCCGCCATCATCGCCTTGTTCAATGAGCGCCAGCGCCGGAGCATCGTCGAGACATGAGCCTGTGGCGCGCCTCTCTTCCTCTGGTCCTGGCCTCGCGCAGCGCGGCGCGGCGGGCGGTGCTGGAGTCCGCGGGCATTCCGCTGGAGGTAATGGTCCCCGCCGTGGACGAGCGCGCGGTCGAGGCGCAGGCCGCCGGCGCGGAAGCCGCCCCCGACGATGTGGCCCGCCTGCTGGCGCGCACCAAGGCGCTGGCCGGCAGCGGGCTCGCCGGGCCGGAGCATTATGTGGTCGGCGCCGACCAGACCCTGGCTCTGTGCGGAACGCTGTTCCACAAGGCCGGAGACAGGGCGGCGGCGAAGCTGCAATTGTCCCGTCTCCAGGGCCGCACCCACATGCTGCACTCCGCTGTCGCTCTGGTGCGGGAGGAAGAGGTGCTGTTCGAGACCGTGGTGAGCGCCAGCCTCACCATGCGCGCCTTGTCGGATATCGAGATCGAGGCCTATCTGGACGCCGCCGGCCCGGACATTCTCGGCTCGGTCGGCTGCTACCAGCTGGAGGCCCTCGGCGCGCATCTGTTCGAGCGGATCGAGGGCGACCATTTCACCATTCTCGGCCTGCCGCTTCTGCCGCTGCTCGGCGCGCTGCGGCAAGAAGGATTGCTCGCGTGACCGTCCGCCTGTGCATCGTCGGCTATCCCGCCACCTATTCCCGCTCGCCTCTGCTGCACGGTTATTGGATTGCCCGCCACGGGCTGGACGGCAGCTATGGCCGCGAGGATGTGCCGCCCGAGGCGGCCGCGGATTTCTTTTCCGGCATGAAGGCGCGCTATGCGGGTGGCAATGTCACCGCGCCCCACAAGCAGACCGCCTTCCGCGCCGTGGATGAGGCGGACGCCACCGCCCGGCGCCTGGAAGCCGTCAACACCATCTGGTTCGAGGACGGCCGCATGATGGGCGGCAATACGGATGCCATCGGCTATGTGGGCAGCCTTGATGCCGGGGCGCCGGGCTGGGATGCGAGCGGGCGTCCGGCTCTGGTGCTCGGTGCGGGCGGAGCCGCGCGCTCGATCCTGCATGGGCTGATCGAGCGGGGCGTGCAAACCATCTGGCTCGCCAACCGCACCTTGGCGAAGGCCGAGGAATTGCGCGATCTGTTCGGTCCCAAGGTGCGGCCCATCGGCCTTGGCGACCTCGCCGGGCCGCTCGCGGAGGCCGGGCTCATTTCCAACACCACGACGCTGGGCATGAAGGGACAGCCGCCGCTGGATCTCGATCTCGCGCGGGTGCGGGACGACGCAGTGGTGAGCGATGCCGTTTATGTGCCGCTCGAAACCCCCTTCCTCAGGGCGGCCAAGGCGCGGGGCCTCAAGACCGTGGACGGGCTCGGCATGCTCATGCACCAGGCGGTGCCGGGCTTCGAACGCTGGTTCGGCCTTCGCCCGACCGTGGATGAGGGGCTGCGCACGCTTCTGGTGGATGATCTGCGCGCCAAGGGCCAGTTGGAGGGCTAAGGCATGTGGGTGCTCGGCCTCACCGGCTCCATCGGCATGGGAAAGTCGGCCACCGCCGCGCTGTTCGGGGCACACGGCGTGCCGGTGCACGATGCCGACGCCAGCGTCCATGATCTCTACAGAAGCGAAGCCGTCGCGCCGGTGGAGGCTGCCTTTCCGGGCGTGACGCGGGACGGCGCCATCGACCGGGTCGAGCTGTCCGCGCGTGTGCTCAACAATCCGGACGCGCTGAAGCGCCTGGAATCCATCGTCCATCCCCTCGTGCGGGCCCGCGAGGCGGCCTTCCTGTCACAGGCGCAAGCGGCGGGCGCGCGGCTCGTGGTGCTGGACATTCCCCTCCTGCTGGAGACCGGGTCCGGGGGGCGGGTGGATGCGGTGGTGGTGGTGAGCGCCCCGGCGGCGGTGCAGCGCGATCGGGTTCTTGCCCGTCCGGGCATGACGGCGGAGCGGTTCGCGCTCATTCTCGGCAAGCAGATGCCTGATTCGGACAAGCGCCGGCGGGCGCATTTCATTATCGATACCAGCCGGGGCTTCGACGCGGCCCGCCATCAGGTACAGGGCGTCGTGCGGGCCGTGAGCGGGCCGGGCCGGCGAAGGGGGACAAGCCATGCGTGAGATCGTGCTCGATACCGAGACCACGGGCCTTGATCCCATCAATGGCGACCGTCTGGTAGAAATCGGCTGCGTCGAGATGGTGAACCGCATCACCACCGGCAACGTCTTCCACGTCTATATCAATCCCGAGCGGGACATGCCGCAGGAGGCGTTCAACGTCCACGGCCTGTCCGCCGAATTCCTCGCCGACAAGCCGAAATTCGCCGAGGTGGCGGACGAGTTCCTCGCCTTCATCGGCAATGACACGCTGGTCATCCACAATGCGGCGTTCGACATCGGCTTTCTCAATGCGGAGCTGGACCGCGCCGGCCGCCCGGTGATCGCCCGCGACCGGGTGGTGGACACGCTCGCGCTCGCCCGCCGCAAGCATCCCGGCGGGCCGAACAGCCTTGACGTGCTGATGAACCGCTACGGCATCGACGCCTCGCGCCGCGTGAAGCATGGCGCGCTGCTGGATTCCGAGTTGCTGGCCGAGGTCTATAGCGAGCTGCTGGGCGGGCGGCAGGCCATGCTGGTGGGCCTGGTGGAGGAAGAAAGCGCCGCGCCGCGGCTGGTGGCCGCGACGGTGGCCGCCGCGCGCCAGCGCCCCGTGCCCCTCGCCCCGCGCCTCAGCGCGGAGGAAGCCTCCGCCCATGCCGCCTTCGTGGAGGGGCTCGGGGACAAGGCGATTTGGAACAGCTATCGCGCGGCGGACCCCGAACCGGGCGCGGCGGCCTGAGGCCGGTATCCTGGACGAAGGCGCCGGGGCCATGCGTCGTATTGCAAGCGTGAGGCGTTTGCTATGAGGGAGACCTGGACCAGGGAGTGAGACACGGCATGTTGCGGCGCGCCTACCGGATCGTGATGGATGCGGTGTGGACTTTCCTCGCCGACGACGGCTGGGCGATCGCGAGCCATATCGCCCTGTCCATCCTCATGTCCCTGTTCCCCTTCCTGATCTTCGTGACGGCGCTTGCGGCCTTTCTTGATCTGCGCCCGCTCGCCAACGAGACCATATTGCTCATTCTCGACACCTGGCCCGACGCGGTCTCCGAGCCCATCGCGCGGGAGATCTACAATGTGGTGAACCATGTCCGCACGGACCTGCTCACCTTCGGCGTCGCGCTCGCCATCTACTTTTCCTCCAACGGGGTGGAGAGCCTGCGCATCGGGCTCAACCGCGCCTATCAGGTGCGCGAGATGCGGGCCTGGTATCGGCTCCGGTTCGAATCCATCATCTATGTGATGATCGGCGCCATGGGCATGCTCGCTCTGTCCTTCCTGGTGGTGCTCGGCCCGCTGTTCTGGAGCATCATCATCAAGAATGTGCCGGCGGTGCGCCATCTGAGCCCGGCCGTGACCTTGGTGCGCTATGCCCTGACCTCTCTGGTGCTGATCCTGGGCCTCGTCGTCGCCCACAAATGGCTGCCGGCCGGGCGGCGCGGCTGGCGCGAGATCGCCCCGGGCATCCTCGTCACGCTTGTCCTGTGGCTGGTCGCAGCAGCGGCATTCGGCTTCTATCTGTCGGAATTCGCGGCCAATTACGTCAACACCTATGCGGGCCTCGCCTCGGTGATGATCGCGCTGGTGTTCCTTTATCTTACCGCCAGCATTTTCCTGTTCGGCGGGGAGTTCAACGCGGCCCTGGCCCGGGCGCGCACGCGGCGGGCGGAGGCGCGCACGTTGATCGCGCAGGGCGGGGGAGAGGTGGCGGGGGAACAAAGCGCGCCGTGAGCGTCCCGCCCGTGCTTCCCATCGATGGCCGCCAATCTCCCGGCGCGCTCGCAATCCAGCGCGGCGTGATGCGTCATCTCGCGGTCTTGGGGCAGACCGGCATTCCGGAATTCTGTCTTGCCTCGGGCCGGCGGGCGGATATCGCCGCCTTGGACGCGAAGGGCGAAATCGCCATCATCGAGATCAAGTCGTCGGTGGCCGATTTCCGCGCCGACCTGAAATGGCCGGAATACCGCATCTATTGCGACCGGCTCTATTTCGCGGTGGCGCCGGATTTCCCGCTGGAGATCCTGCCCGACGACACGGGCATCCTGGTGGGCGATGCCTTCGGCGCGGAGACCCTTCGCCCCGCGCCGCTCCATCCTCTGCCCGCCGCGACGCGCAAGGCGCTGCTGATCCGCCTCGCCCGCGCCGCGAGCGGCCGGCTGGCCCGGCTCTATGACCCGGACCTCACCGGCCTTCCGGACATCTGACCGCGCGTGAGGCCAACCCGTCTCAGAGGATCTTCGCACCCTCTTCGAACGGCAGCCGGGGCAGGCGATCGAACAGCTTGGAATGGTCGCCATGGCCGAGCGCGGCGATGAAGTTCACCTTCACCTTGCTGCCCGGGAAGAATTCCGACTCAATCTTGCCGGCATCGAAGCCCGACATGGGGCCGACATCCAGGCCCACCGCGCGGGCGGCGAGAATGAAGTAGCCGCCCTGGATCGCCGAGTTGCGGAACGCGTGGGGCTCCACCATGCCCGGATTGTTCACGAACAGGTCGCGGAAGCCGGGATTGTGGGGGAAGAGCTGGGGGATCTTGTCGTAGAATTCCAGGTCATAGCCGATGAGCGCGATCACCGGGGCGGCGAGCGCCTTCAGATTGCCTTCCATGAGCGCCGGGCGGAGGCGCTCCTTGGCCTCGGGCGTGGTGAGGAAGACGATCCGGGCCGGCTGGGTGTTGGCCGAGGTGGGGCCGTAGATCATCAGATCATACAGCGCGCGCAGCTCCGCCTCGCTCACCGGCTCGGAGGTCCAGCCATTGTGCGAGCGGGCTTTGAAGAACAGCGTGTCGAGGGCGGCGGGATCAACGCGGTAGGTCATGGGATCACCTGTGAAGCTGGCCGTAGAGCGGCCTCCCCCTCCCAGCTAGGCGTTTTACCGATGCAGGGGAAGACGCCCGGCTGCAACCTGTGACTTGCGCGAATGCAATGACGCAGGGGCGAGCGGACTTTTTCGCGGGCTTGAGCTTATCTTGCCTGCAAGCTTGCAGCCCACCGCCTTGCGCAGAGGCCCGCGCGTCGCGTTGAGAAATCCGCAGAGGCGTCCCGGCGCGAACCTGTTTATGGTCCGGCACCTCCTCAGAGCACGTTCCGATCTGATCGCATCGCAATCGGATCGGTAAAACGGTCTCTATCCAAAATTTGGAGACTGATTCACCCGTCGGGTTGAATCACCCTGATGGGATCAGGCTCCATGGACCAGCGCCGGATGCCCATGCCCGCCACCTCCCCCGCCATTGCCGAAATGATCGATCAGGTCCGCGCCCATGTGCGCGATCTTCCCGAAAGCGGCATCGTGGAGGTGATGAATTACGGGCGGCGGCGCGAGGGCACCATCCCGCTCTGGGCGGGGGAAGGCGATGTGCCCACCCCGGCTTTCATTTGCGAGGCCGCCGCGCGCTCCCTCCATGCGGGGGAGACCTTCTATACTTGGCAGCGCGGCCTGCCGGACCTGCGCGCTGCGCTCGCCCGCTATCATGCGCGGCTCTATTGCATGGCCGAAGACCCGGAACGCTTCTTCGTGACCGGCTCGGGCATGCAGGCGATTCAGACCGCCTTCGCCATGACGCTGGGACCGGGCGAAGAAATTCTCATCCCCGCCCCGGTCTGGCCCAATGCGCCCGCCGCCGCCCAGAAGATCGGCGCCGTGCCGGTCTATATTCCTTTCGCTTACGGGGATGACGGCTTCACCTTGGACCATGCGCGCTTCGAGGCGGCGATCACGCCCCGCACCCGCGCCATTTTCCTCAACACCCCGGCGAATCCCACCGGCTTCGTCGCGAGCCTCGACGACTTACGCCAAATGCTCGCCCTCGCCCGCAAGCACGGGCTGTGGATCGTGGCGGACGAGATATACGGCCAGTTCCATTATGCAGGCGGCCGCGCGCCGTCCTTCCACGACGTGATGGAGCCGGACGACCGCATCCTGTTCGTCCAGACCTTCTCCAAGAATTGGGCGATGACAGGCTGGCGCATCGGCTGGATCGAGGCGCATCCGGCGCTGGGCCAGATCATCGAGAATATCATCCAATATTCCACCTCGGGGGTCGCCGCCTTCATGCAGCGCGGCGCCATTGCGGCCCTCGACGAGGGCGATGGATTCGTGGCCGAGCAGGTGGCGCGCGCGCGAGCGGGGCGCGACCTCGTGGGCGATGCGCTGCTCGCCACCGGGCGGGTGCGGCTCGCCAAGCCGCCGGGGGCCTTCTACCTGTTCTTCGGCATTGACGGCGAGGCGGATGTGCGTCGGCTCGGCCTGAAGCTCGTGGATGAAGCGGGGGTCGGTCTCGCGCCGGGCACGGCCTTCGGGCCGGGCGGCGAGGGCTTCATGCGCCTGTGCTTCGCGCGCGGGGAAGGCCAGCTGGCCGAAGCCGCGCGGCGGCTCGCCCGCTGGATTTCCGCGCGTCCCGCCGCCTGACCGCAGCGCCCGCCATGCCCCGCCGTTTTCCCTTCGCGCTGGTGCGCGCCGGCCTGAAGCCGACGCTCCTGACCCTGGCCTGCGCCACGGCGGGCGCGGTCCTCTTTGCCCTGCTGGGACTGCCCGCGCCCTGGATGTCGGGGGCACTGGTGGCGGTCACCATCCAGGTTCTCGGCGGCGCGCCCGCAAAGCTGCCCGAGCCGCTGCGCTTTGCCTGTTTCCTGGTGCTCGGCGCCTCCATGGGCGCGGCGCTGACGCCGGACATGATCCGCCAGGCGGCAACCTGGCCCATCAGCATGGGCCTGCTCGGCCTCTCCGTGGTGGGCGTGATGGTCAGCGTGACGCTGTTCCTGCGCAAGGTGGCGGGCTGGTCGCTGGCGACCGCCTACTACGCATCTGCGCCGGGCGCCCTCTCCGCTGTCCTTGCCATGGCGGCGGCGAGCGAGGCGGACATGCGCCGCGTCGCCTTCGCCCAGGCCCTGCGGCTGTTCCTGCTGGTGGCGCTGCTGACCCAGATTCTCGGCCGCCTGAAGACCGGTGACCTTGCGCCCCTGCCGTCCGAGGGCGCCGGGCCGCTGGGCGCGGCGCCGCTCCTCGATGTGGCGATCCTGCTGGCGGCGAGCCTGGTGGGCGGGCTGCTCGCGGCGCGGGCGCGCATACCGGGGGGCATTCTCATCGGGGCGCTGGCGGCGAGTGGACTGCTCCATGCCTTCGGCTGGTCGCGCGCCGGCTTGCCCGACATGCTGATGGTGCCGGCCTTCGTCATTCTGGGGGCGGGCGTCGGCATCCGTTTTCGCGGCACGACGCTCGACACGCTCAAAGCGTGCCTGTTGGCCTCGCTCGGCGCTTTCCTGGTGGCCATGGTGGTATCCGTGGCGTGCGCGCTGGCGGCGGCGGCGATCACGGGCGAGGACGCGGGCAAGATGATCACGGCCTTCGCGCCGGGCGCCCTGGAAACCATGACCGTACTCGGCTTCGCCCTCGGCTATGACCCCGCCTTCATGAGCGCGCATCACATCTTCCGCTTTGCCGGCCTTTCCATTCTGCTGCCGCTGATCGCCCATCTCCTGTTTCAGGCGCGCCCCAGCGACCCGCCCGCCGAGTGATCACGCGGTTTTGTTGCGGCGCAGCATTGTCCGGTGCGCTTGGCGGACGCAGAAGGCGCTGCTTCCCTTTCGGCTTTTGCCACGGAGATTTTTGATGACCTTCCTCGACAATCTGGCCCTCCTCGTAGGGCGCATCCTGTTCGCCGCCCTGCTCATTCCCTCGGGCGTGCGCAAGCTGATGGACCTCTCCGCCACCGCCGCCTATATGACCCGCATGGGAGTGCCCGCGCCGGACGTGATGGCGCTCATCGCCGGCGGCGCCGAAGTGCTGCTGCCGGTGCTGCTGATCCTCGGCGTGGTGCCGCGCATCACGGCCATCCTGACCGGCGGTTTCATCCTGGTGGCGACGCTGACCGCCCACCGTTTCTGGGAATTCACCGATCCCGCCGCCGCCATGATGCAGCAGATCCAGTTCCTGAAGAATCTCGCCCTGATGGGCGGGTCCATGTTCTATTTCGTGGCCGGCGCGGGCGCCTATGCGCTCGGAGCACGCAAATAGGGCTCAGGACGCCCCATAGCGGTGGAGGCCGGCGCCGTTCGTGCGCAGCCAGGCCTCCGCCGCCCGCCGGCCAGGGAAGATGCGCTCCACGTTGCGCCAGTAGCGCGGGCCGTGATTCATCTCCAGCCGGTGGGCCACCTCATGGGCGGCGAGATAATCCAGCACGAAGGGCGGCGCGAGGATCAGCCGCCAGGAGAAGGACAAGGCGCCGTCCGCCGCGCAGGAGCCCCAGCGGCTCGACGTGTCGCGCAAGGTGATCGGCCCGACCTCCACCGCCAGAGCCGTGGCGTGCCGGCGCACCGCCTCCGCAAGGTCCGCGCGGGCCTGCCGTTTCAAAAAATCGCGCACCCGCCGGGCGAGATGCGGTGCGTCTCCGGCCACGCAGATCAGACCCGCCCCCGCTTCGTTCCGCTCCAGCCAGCAGGTGCCGCGCGCGCCGGGCCGGTGCACGATGCGATGCGGCTCGCCGCGCAGCGGCACCACCGCCCCATCCGCGAACGGGACGTTGTCCGGGAGCCGCACGAGGCGCGCCTCCACCCAGGCGCGATGGCGCTGAACGAAGGATTCGGCTGTGGCAAGGGGCACGGAGAGCGGGGCCGTGAGGGTGACGTCCCGCGTCGCCGCGCGCACCCGCAGCGTCAGGCGCCGCGCGGAGGGATGGCGGCGCACCGCAACGCGCACGACATCGCCGCCGCACTCCGCGCCGAGCGCGAGATCAATGCTTTCCTGCGCACGCGGCTGGGGCGCCCTGACCTGCCTGCGAAACAGCATGCAATCCATCGCCAACTCGTTCGCCCATGCGGGGTTCGGCCGCTCCGGCGCCGGAGCGCCTTAGGAGAATCACCGAGTGTTCGACTGTAGGACGGAGTGGGACGAAAAGGGAACACCCGATCACGTGAGCAATCGGGGATACCCTCAGCTGGTGACGAGGTGGGGCCGCAGGGCCGTGACGCCGGTGGTGCCATCCGCGCGGCGCGGGAGTTCCTGGGAGAGGATGAAGTCGGAAATGCGCGGCGCGATCTCGGCCCGGAAGCGCGAGCCGTTGAACACGCCGTAATGGCCGACCCCCGGCTGGAGCCAATGGGCGCGCTTCTCGTCCGGGATGGCGGGGCACAGGCGATGGGCGGCATAGGTCTGGCCGACGCCGGAAATGTCGTCCTTCTCGCCTTCCACCGTCATCAGCGCCACATTGCGGATGGCGTCCATGCGGACGCTTTCGCCGCGATGGGTCATCTCGCCCTTGGGCAGCGCATGGGTGATGAACACGCTTTCCACCGTCTCCAGATAGAAGCGGGCGTCCAGGTCCATGACCGCGAGATATTCGTCGTAGAATTCCCGGTGCTTCTCCGCCGAATCCCCGTCGCCCTGGATCAGGTGGCGGAACAGGTCCGCATGGGCGATGAGATGGCGGTCCAGATTCATGCTCATGAAGCCGTTGAGCTGCAGGAAGCCGGGATAGACCTGCCGCATGGCGCCCGGATGGGGCCAGGGCACCTGGGTGATCACGTTGCGCCGGAAGAAGTCGATGCCCCGTTCCTTGGCGAGTTCATTGACGCCGGTGGGGGATTCGCGGGTATCCACGGGGCCGCCCATGAGGATCATGGAGCGCGGGGCGGAGGGATCGCCCATCTGCTCCATGCGCGCCACCGCCATGCTCACCGGCACGGCCGGCTGGCAGACCGCCAGCACGTGGCAGTCCCCGCCCATGCTGCGGAAGATGGCGATCAGATAATCCACATAATCATCGAGGCCGAACGACCCGGCCGCCGCGGGGACCATTTTCGCGTCGGTCCAGTCGGTGATGTAGATGTCATGGGTCGGCAGGAAGGCTTCCACCGTGCCGCGCAGCAAGGTGGCGTAATGGCCCGACATGGGCGCCACGATGACGAGGCGCGGCTGGGGCCGGCGCGGGGGATGCTCGAAGGCGCGCTCGAAATGCAGCAGGCGGCAGAAGGGCCGCTCCCACACCGTGTTGATATGGACCGGGACTCGGACGCCCCCCACCAGCACATTGGGAATGCGCCAGTCGGGCTTGGCATAGCGGCGGGTGGCGCGCTCATACAGTTCGAAGCCGGCCGCCATGGATTTCCCCATGGTGGTGTGCGCCGCCGGGTTCAGCGGATAGCGCAGCATCAGGCGGCTCATGTCGGCGAGCGTGCGCGAGGGATTGAGGGCCGCGTGGGCCATCTCGTACATCCAGTAGAGCGGAGCGGATAGATTGGTGCCCGCCAGTGCTGGCTGGCGCACCGCCCCGCCAAATTCCCCGATGGCCATCGCGCGTTGCCTCATGCTTCTTTTGCCAGGACAGTGTCGTGAAAGCGTCAAGCGGTCAATCGCGCCTCTAAGTTGTTGGGTTCGGATTGACAGTCGTGCACAGTTAAACCTCTGTCGGTGTCTCGAACACCGGCGCGAAGCTGGCGCCGTGCCGCGCGATCGATTTTCGCAAAAGCGGTGACGAAAGAAGGGTTTCCAATGAAAAGACGCTCCAGCTTTCTTAAGGTTCCGTTTCGGATGCTTTTGGCGGTGGGCTGGGCATGAAGTCGCCGCCGGTGTTTGCCGCCTTGCCGCCGGGGCGGACCCTCGGGCTGCGGCTCGACACATTGATTCGGTTGCGCTGGCTGGCGGTGGTGGGCCAGGGCGTGGCGCTGCTGGTGGTCCAGCTCATCCTCGGCTTTCCGCTGCCTCTGCTGCCCTGCCTGGTCGCGGTGGGCCTGTCCGTGGTGCTCAATCTGCTGCTGCGGGTGCGCTATCCCGTGGCGCACCGGCTCGGCGATATCGCGGCCGGGCCGCTGCTCGCCTATGACGTGCTCCAGCTCACCGCTTTGCTCTATTTCACCGGCGGGCTCAGCAATCCGTTCGCGCTGCTCTATCTCGCCCCGGTCATGCTCTCCGCGACCACCTTGTCCTGGACCACCACGGTCACGCTCGGCCTGTTTGCCGCCCTGTGCGCCGGCGCGGTGGGCCTCTGGCACTGGCCCCTGCCCTGGGCGGGGCCGGATGTTCCGGTCCTGCCCGATCTGTTCCTCGCGGGAACCTGGGTGGCCATTTCCGTGTCGATCGGCTTCATTGGCCTGCACTCCTGGCGGGTGGCGGAGGAGGCGCGCGAGCTTGCCGACGCCCTCGCCGCCACCGAACTGGTTCTGGCCCGCGAGCAGCACCTTTCGCAGCTCGACGGCCTTGCCGCCGCCGCCGCGCACGAACTCGGCACCCCGCTCGCCACCATCGCCCTTGTGGTGAAGGAGATGGAACGCTCCCTTACGCCCGACAGCTCCCATGCCGAGGACATCGCGCTGCTGCGCGACCAGGTGAAACGCTGTCGCGACATTCTCCAGACCCTGACTTCGCTCGGCTCGGGCGATGCCCCCTTCGACCGCATGCCGCTCTCCCATCTGCTGGAGGAGGTGGTGGAGCCGCACCGCGATTTCGGCATCACCATTGTGGTCGCGCTGCCCGCCGACCGGGCCGAGGAGCCGGTGCTCGCCCGCAATCCAGGGCTGATCTACGGCCTCGGCAATCTGGTGGAGAATGCCGTGGACTTCGCGAGCGGGCGGGTGGAGGTGGAGGCCCGCTGGACCACAACCCGCATGGAGATCGTGGTGCGCGACGACGGTCCCGGCTTCGCGCCCGAGGTGAGCGACCGGATCGGCCAGCCCTATGTGACGAGCCGGGGCCGCGACCGCCAGGACACGGCGGAAGAGGAAAGCGGGCTCGGGCTCGGCTTCTTCATCGCCAAGACGCTGCTGGAACGCTCCGGCGCCACCCTGTGGGTGGAGAACCGCGCCGCGCCGGAGCGGGGGGCGGAGGTCAAGATTTCCTGGATGCGCGATGCGCTGGAGATCGGCGCCTGAATCTGCGACAAATCGTCCCCTGTTGACCCCAGAGGGAGTCAAAGGGGCGTAAAAGCCGCCAAAAGGTCGCGTGCCGAGAATGCGTTGAGGAAAGTCCCTGATGTCCGAGCCCAGTCTGCCTGAAGCCGAGAGCGAGCGGTCCGTATTGCTCGTCGATGACGACCGCTCCTTCCTGCAGCGCCTTGCGCGCGCGCTGGAGGCGCGGGGTTTTTCCGTGTTCACGGCCGAATCCGTCGCCGAGGGGCTCGCGCAGGTGGAGACCAATCCGCCCGCCTTCGCGGTGGTGGACATGCGGCTTGGCGACGGCACCGGCCTTGATGTCATTTCCGCCCTGAAGCGCCATCGGGCCGGGGCGCGGGCCGTGGTGCTTACCGGCTATGGCAACATTGCCACCGCTGTAACGGCCGTGAAGCTCGGAGCTGTGGATTATCTGGCCAAGCCCGCCGATGCCGACGACGTCGTGGCGGCGCTGATGGCAAGCGGCGACCACAAACCCTCCCCGCCGGAAAACCCCATGTCCGCCGACCGGGTGCGGTGGGAGCATATCCAGCGGATCTATGAATTGTGCGGCCGCAACGTGTCGGAGACGGCGCGGCGGCTGTCCATGCACCGCCGCACCCTCCAGCGCATCCTCGCCAAGCGCGCCCCGCGCTGAGCGGGGCCGCCCGCGCGCCCGTCCCTCCCATGGCGCGTGGCCCGCGTCCGATTCGTGAAATGCGTGTCCCGGCGCGCGCGGGGGCTTGCGCGAGTTGCCGCGACTCCGCTAATGTCATTGTGCTTTCCCCAACGCAGGCGATACGCGCTTCGCTTCTCCGGTCACGTCAGGGACTCGGGTCGGCGCGTGAGGCGGAGCCAGACCTCCCGGCTTTCCTGAAGACCTGCGGCTCCCCCAGCGCAGCAACCGGCTTCCTTCGGAGGCCGCACAATCATTCAAGCTTTTGAGGCTTTCCCCAATGCGGGAAGTAAAACTCCAGGATCTCAAGTCTAAGACCCCTGTCGAACTGCTCGCCTTCGCCGAGGAAAACGAGGTGGAAAATGCGAGCACCCTGCGCAAGCAGGAGTTGATGTTCGCCATCTTGAAACAGCTCGCGGCCAGCGAGACCGAGATCATCGGCGAAGGCGTGGTCGAGGTGCTCCAGGACGGCTTCGGCTTCCTGCGCTCGCCCGACGCCAATTATCTGCCCGGCCCGGACGACATCTATGTCTCCCCCTCGCAGATCCGCCGCTTCGGCCTGCGCACCGGCGACACGGTCAATGGCCAGATCCGCTCCCCCAAGGAGGGCGAGCGTTATTTCGCGCTTCTCAAGGTCAATACGATCAATTTCGAGGACCCCGAGAAAGCGCGCCACAAGATCAATTTCGACAATCTGACGCCGCTCTATCCCGACGAGCGGCTGAAGCTGGAAATCGAGGATCCGACCAAGAAGGACTATTCCGCCCGGATCATCGATATCGTCTCGCCCATCGGCAAGGGCCAGCGCGGGCTGATCGTCGCCCCGCCGCGCACCGGTAAGACGGTGCTGCTCCAGAACATCGCCAAGTCCATCACCGCCAATCACCCCGAATGCTTCCTCATCGTGCTGCTCATCGACGAGCGGCCCGAGGAAGTCACGGACATGCAGCGTTCGGTGAAGGGCGAGGTGGTCTCCTCCACCTTCGACGAGCCGGCCTCCCGCCACGTGCAGGTGGCGGAAATGGTCATCGAGAAGGCCAAGCGCCTCGTGGAGCATGGCCGCGACGTGGTGATCCTGCTGGATTCCATCACCCGCCTGGGGCGCGCCTACAACACCGTTGTTCCCTCCTCGGGCAAGGTGCTGACCGGTGGCGTCGATGCCAATGCTCTCCAGCGGCCCAAGCGCTTCTTCGGCGCGGCGCGCAACATCGAGGAAGGCGGCTCGCTGACCATCATCGCCACCGCGCTGATCGACACCGGATCGCGCATGGACGAGGTGATCTTCGAGGAGTTCAAGGGCACCGGCAATTCGGAAGTCATCCTCGACCGCAAGGTGTCGGACAAGCGGGTCTTCCCGTCCATCGACATCACCCGTTCGGGCACCCGCAAGGAAGAGTTGCTGGTCCCGGCGGACGTGCTCAAGAAGATGTACGTGCTGCGGCGCATCCTCAATCCCATGGGCACGGTGGACGCCATCGAGTTCCTGCTGGACAAGCTGCGCCAGACCAAGACCAACGGCGACTTCTTCGACTCCATGAACACTTGAATCTCCGCCTGAGCCGGGCGGCGCGCTCCGCGCGCCGTCGCCTTCGGGCCTGCGGGCGCCGCCTTTCGGGGCGGCGCCTTTTCTTTTGTCTTTTTTAGCTCACAAAGTTAAGCAATGTGGCGCGGGATGTATTTCGGGGTGTAAAGCCATGTTGTTACGTATTCTTACTGTTTCTGTCATTGCCTTTACTGTGGCCGGCTGCGTTCCGGAGAAGATGACCAAGCCGGGCGCGTCGCAGGCGGACTATGACGCCGCGCGCACGCGCTGCGAGGCGCAGGCCTGGGCGCAGCTGCCGGCGGCGCCGAGCACCTATCAGGTCGCCCCGGCCTACACCTCCAGCACCGGGCATAATTGCGTGAAGAACGATCACGGCAGCTACGACTGCAATCCGCGCCAGGAATGGCACCCGCCGGTCTATGGCACCAAGGACGCCAACGCCCCGGGCCGCGAGACCATCGTGCGCGCCTGCCTGATGCAGGACGGCTGGACACCCGCCAGCGGCGGCTGACGTCCTCGCGCCGCAATGGGAGCGGATGAAAAGACCGCGCGGCGGCGCCGAGAGTGGCGCGGAGGTCCTGTTTTATGAGATACGCGCACGGGACCGTCGGAGCGTGAACGCTTCGTCAAGGGGTCGGCGGGTATCGCAGAAGGGAACCGAAAGGGTGCACAGCGCCCTTTCGGGCGGCGGGGAACAGGTGGATGACGGACGGGACAGCAGGGCGCGGGCGTTCGGATATCCGACGCATCATCGTGGACTGCACGCACATCGCCCCGCATCCCGCCCATACCGGCATTCCCCGGGTCGTGGAGAAATACATCACCTATGGCCGGCCCGCTGCGGCGCGCGCGGGCGTGGAATTGGTGCTCGCGGAATGCGTGGGTGCCGCGCTGCACGCTTATGAGCCGGACATGGTGCGTGCGCGGGCCAGCCGAAAGCGCGGGCTTGGCGCCAAGATCGCCTTGGAAAGCGGTCGCTATGCGACACGCATCCTCTCGGCGCTGGCGCAGCTGTCCGCCGCCCTTGTGCCGGCCCGCAGGATGCGCACCGCCATGGCCTCGGTCGCCGCCGCCTGCGAGGAGATTGTGCCCGCCTTGCGCCGCAGGACCGACCATGCCCCCATGCTGGGCACACGCCTGGAGGTGGGGCCGAGCGACGTGGTGTTCTGCCCGGGCTACTGGCACGAACTGGACATGAGCGCCTATGAGGCGGCGAAGGCGCGCGGCGCGGACATCGTGTTCCTGATCCACGACATCCTGCCCATCACACTGCCCCAGCATTATGTCTATCCCTGGCGGCAGGAATTCGCGGATCGCCTGACGCGCTCCTTTGCCAGCGTTTCCCATTATTATTGCATCTCCCGCCAGACCTGCGCCGAGGTGAAGGCCTTCGGTGCCTGGCAGGACATCGAGGTGTCCGCGAGCGTCGCCTATAACGGCTTCGACCCGGCGGATGCGGCGGCACCGCCGGACACAAGCGTTTCGCCCGCGCTCGACGCCGTTCTGGCGCGCGCGCCTTGGCTGATGGTGGGCACGCTGGAGCCCAAGAAGGGGCATGCCGATGCCATCGCCGTGTTCGAGCATCTGTGGTCGCGCGGCTATGAACGGCCCCTGCTGATCATTGGCCGGCGCGGCTGGATGAGCGAGCCGGTGCGCGACGCCATCGCCCGCTCGCCGTGGAAGGACCGGCGCCTGTTCTGGTTCGAGGGCCTTGAGGATGTCGACGTGAACTGCGCTTATTCGCGCGCCTATGGCTTTCTCTTTCCCTCCCTTGCCGAGGGATTCGGCCTGCCCATTCTGGAAGCCGCCGGGCGTGGTCTGCTGGTCCTGGCGCGCGACATGCCGGTGGCGCGGGAGATTCTGGGCGAGGCCGCTCTCTATTTCGCCGACCGGCGTGACCTTGCCGCGCGCCTGCTGGAGCTGGAGGCGCCCGCGGCCCACGCCGCCGCCGCGTCCGGTCAGGCGGGCCTTGCCTGGTATCTCTGGCCGAGCGTGGTGGAGGCGGTGGTGAGCGATCTGCTTCGGCCGCCGGGAGATCGGCGTGCCGACCTCATGTCCGCCCTGGAGCGCGTGCCGGTGTCGGCCGCTTCCGAGGGGATGGCGGCGCGGGCCGGGCGGCAGTCGGCATGACCAGACCCGTACGCCGCATCCTGATCGACTGTTCCCGCACTCCGCTGGACGAGCGCCCGACGGGCATTCCCCGCGTGGTCCGGCAATATCTCGCCTATGCCCCGGCCGCTGCGGCGCGGGCCGGCGTGGATCTGGTCGCGGTGGATTATGTGCGCGAGGGGATATTCGCCCGCTATCGCGGCCCCGGCGCCCCGCCCGCCCCGCCCGCCCCCCGGCGCCGGCGGGATCTGCGGCTCATTCCGCTGAAACTGCTCATTGAGCTGCTGCGCTATGTGGGGCCGGTGCTTCAGAACAGCCTCAATCTCCTCGCCGCCTTGCTGCCGATCAAGCCGGTGCGCAAGGTGCTGCACCGTTTCTCCAATTCAGTGGGCAAGTTCGTGCCCAAGCTGAAGCGGCTGTTCGGCATGGGCAGTCCCGTTGCTGAGCCCGTCACCTTCGGCCCCGGCGACGTGCTGTTCGTGCCGGGCTGCTGGTTCAACATGGAGATCTCCGCCTATGAGGCGGTGCGGGCGACGGGGGCCGAAGTGGTGGTGCTGGTGCATGACGTGATGCCCATCACCCTGCCCCAGCTTCATGAATATCCCTGGCGCTTCGAGTTCAAGCAGCGGTTCGCGCGTCTGTTGCCTTGCCTGGGCCATGTCTATGGCATCTCGCACCAGACGCTCGCCGACGTCACCGCCTTCGCCGCGGCGCAGGGCGCGCGGGTGACGGCGGCGGTCGCCTATAACGGTTTCACGCCCCCCGCGATCGCGGCGGACGCCTCGGCTCTGACGCCGGAGGTGCGGCGCATGCTGCACCGCGCGCCTTATGTGATGGTGGGCACCGTGGAGCCCAAGAAGGGACACGCGGACGTGGTGGCCGCCTTCGAGCAGTTATGGGCGCAGGGCTATGATCGTCCGCTGCTGATCGTCGGCCGGCGTGGCTGGCACATCGAGGAGGCGGCGGAACGCATCTTCGCATCGCCCTGGCGCGACACCCATCTGTTCTGGGAGACCGAGGCCGACGACGCGGGCCTGGAGGCCTGCTATCGCGCCGCCTGCGGCTTCATCTCCGCCTCGCACCAGGAAGGCTTCGGTCTGCCGGGTCTGGAGGCGGCGGCGCGCGGCCTGCCGGTCGTGCTGCGCGACCTGCCGGTGTTTCGCGAGGTGATGGGCGGCGCCGCGCGTTATTTCCGCACGCCCGAGGACCTGGCCGCCCTGCTCCTCCAGCTGGACGCGCCGGGCGCCCTGGCCCAGGCACGCGCCGCCATCGAAGGGCTGACCTGGTATCCCTGGGACGTTGTGGTGGAGGCGGTGGTGCGCGATCTGGTCCGCCCGCCGTCCGAACGCCATTCGGGCCTCTCCCTGCTGGCGGAGGCGGACCGCCGCCCGGTGGGCGCCTGCCCGCCCGCCGCGCTCCAGATGCACGCAGTGGTCTAGTCACAACCCGGATGCACGAAAAAGATGCTTCAATAGGAGCGTCGTGAGCGGCTGAACGCCCTCCCTTCCATACCAAACGTCATCGGAAGAAGAGCGCCCGCTGGTCGCCTTCCTAAGCCCCTTAAAACGTGGGGTCGGGCGCGCCCCGCGCAAAAAAGAGGCCGGTGAGGGGTCGGAGAGCCGTCATCCGGCTCAAGCCCCCTCCCACGCCGCCCGCAGCGCCTCTGGCTCGGTCACCGGCAAGGAACAGCGCCCTTCGCGGCAGACGAAGGCCGCCCCGCCCTCCGGGGCGGCCTCCGCCTGGGCGCGGGCCAGGCTGTTTGCCGGCACATCATCCGCCGTCCCCGCGCGCACCACCACCCGGTCGAGGAAGGGCAGCGCGAGCGCGGCGGCGGCGAACCGCTCTGGCTGCGGTCCCACCGCCACGATCTCCACCAGGGCCTGGCGGGTCATGAGCGCATTGAGCGTCGCGCCATGGGCGATGGCGTTCTTGGCGGCGGCGGGCGAGATGGCGGAAAGGATGCGGTCCGCCCGCGCGCGCAGATCCTCGCGCCCGGTGAGCGCCGCGAGCCGCACCAGGGCATCGGCCGCGACCGCCTGATAATTGGGAAGCGCCTCATCCATGGTGGAGAGCGGTCGCACCACCAGGGCCTCGGCATCATCGGCAGTGAGATAATAGGCGCCGCTGTGCGGGTCCGCATAATGGCGCTCCAGCGCCTCCAGGAAGCCTTCCGCCTTGGCCAGATAGCACCGCTCTCCCGTGGCCTCGTGCAGCGCGAGCGCGGCGCGGGCCATGGCGGCCTGGTCGCTGGCAAGGCCGGGAAACACCTTCTTGCCCGCCCGCCAGGAATGGGCGAGGCGCCCCTCCTGCTCCATCAGGCGGCAGACGGCGGCAAAGGCGCGTGCGCCCATTCCCACCCAGTCCGGCTCTTCGAGATAGGAGCCCGCGCGGGCGAGCGCCGCGATCATCAGCCCGTTCCAGTCGGCCAGAATCTTGTCGTCGAGGCCGGGACGCACCCGGCGGGCACGGGCGGCGAGCAGTTTTTCCCGCAGCGCGACGAGGCGCGCCTCGTCCTCAGGCTCCACGTCTCCCGCCTTGGTGCGGTTGAGGATGACCGCGCCTTCCCAGTTGCCGCCGTCGCTCACATCATAGAAGCGGCCGAAGAAGGCGGCGTCCGCGGCGCCCAGTTCCGCCTCGATCTCGCGCTTGGTCCAGACATAGAAGCGTCCCTCGTGGCCTTCGCTGTCGGCATCAAGCGAAGCGGAAAAGGCGCCCTCGCCCGTCACCATCTCCCGCTGAAGCCAGCCCACCGTCTCGCACGCCCGCGCCAGGAACAGGGGATCGCCGGTGTCCCCATAGGCGAGCGCCAGCAATTCCAGCAGCTGTGCATTGTCGTAAAGCATCTTCTCGAAATGCGGCACCAGCCAGACTTCATCCACGCTGTAGCGCGAGAAGCCGCCGCCGAGATGGTCATAGATGCCGCCCTCGCACATGCGGTTCAGCGTGAAGGCGGCGGTCGCCCGCAAGCCCTCGTCGCCGGTGCGCGCGCCCGTGCGCCACATGAGTTCGAGCAGGCCACACTGGGGAAATTTCGGCGCGCCGCGCAGGCCGCCATGGGCGCGGTCGAACAAGCCGGCGATCTGGTCGGCCGCCCGGTCGAGATCTTTGAGCGCGATCACCACCTCGCCCTGCGGGCGGGCGGCCTCTTCCAGGCGGCTGATGAGGGCCTCACGGTTCTGGCGGATTTTGTCCGGGCTCTCGCGATAAACCTCGGCCACCTGCTGGAGCACCTGGACGAAGCCCGGCCGGCCATAGCTGGCGGTCTTGGGAAAATAGGTGCCGCCCCAGAAGGGGGCGCCCTCGGAATCGAGGAACATGGTGAGCGGCCAGCCGCCCGCCTCCCCCAGATGATAGAGCGCGCCCATATAGATCTGGTCGACGTCCGGGCGTTCCTCTCGGTCGACCTTGATGTTCACGAACAGTTCGTTCATGAGGCCGGCGACGAACGGGTCCTCGAAGCTCTCATGGGCCATGACATGGCACCAGTGGCAGGCGGCATAGCCCACGCTGAGCAAAACGGGCTTGCCCGTGCGGCGGGCCTCGGCGAACGCCTCCGGCCCCCAGGGCCACCAATGGACAGGGTTGTCCTGGTGCTGGAGGAGATAGGGGCTCGTCTCGGCCGACAGGCGGTTTTCGCTCACGTCGTGCTCCCGCAATAAGGTGCCTGTGCCATGGCGTGTTATGAGACCATCTATGCTCTGTCCAGCGGGCGATTGCCCGCCGGCATCGCCGTGGTGCGAATTTCCGGGCCGCGGGCGGTTGCCGCCGCCGCCGCGCTCGCGGGCCGCACGCCGCCGCCGCGCCGCGCGACCCTTGTGACTCTGCGCGATGACGCCGGCATGGCGCTCGATACCGCCCTGGTTCTCGTGTTTCCCGCCCCAGCCAGCGCAACGGGCGAGGATGTGGTGGAGTTCCACCTCCATGGCGGGCGGGCCGTGGTGGCGGCGGTGATGGCCGCCCTCGCCCGCCGGCCCGGCCTGAGGCTGGCGCAGCCGGGCGAATTCACCCGCCGCGCCCATGCGGCGGGCAAGATGGACCTCGCCGAAGTGGAGGGCCTCGCCGATCTGATCGCCGCCGAGACCGAGGCGCAGCGCCGCCAGGCTCTGGCGCAGGCCTCCGGGGCGCTCTCGCGCGCAGTGGAGGGGTGGCGGGCGCGGCTCATCCGCGCCCTCATGCTGGTGGAAGCGGGAGTGGATTTTTCCGACGAGGGCGACGTGCCGGATGCTCTGCTGGCTCCCGCGCGCGCCGAAACAGCCGTCTTGCGCGCCGAACTGGAGGCGGCGCTGGCCCAGGCCGCGCGCGGCGAGCGGGTGCGCGACGGGCTCGCCGTGGCCATCGCGGGGCCGCCCAATGCGGGCAAGTCCACCCTGCTCAATGCGCTGGCGGGGCGCGAGGCGGCGATCGTCTCCCACATTCCGGGCACCACGCGGGACATACTGGAGGTCTATCTGGACCTCGCGGGGCAGGCTGTGACGCTTATTGACACGGCGGGCTTGCGCGAGACCGACGATGAGATCGAGGCGGAGGGCGTGCGCCGCGCCCGCGCGCGGGCGGCGGCGGCCGATCTCGTCCTGTGGCTGTCGCCGGAGGGGGAGGCCCCGCCGACCGACCTCGCCGACGCCATGTGTGTGCAAACCAAGGCGGATCTCGCGTCCGCACCGTCTCCCGCCGCCGACACGGCCCTGAGGATTTCCGCGCGCACCGGTGCAGGTTTGGAGGCGCTGGTGGGGGTGCTGACCGCGCGCGCCGAGGCTCTGTCCGGCCGCGAGCCCGCGCTCGTCACGCGCGCCCGCCAGCGGTCCGCCCTGGAGGAGGCCCGCGCCCATCTCGACCGCGCCACTGTGGCGGACGCCGAGGAATTGTTCGCCGAGGATCTGCGCCTCGCCGCGCGGGCCTTGGATGCCGTGGTGGGCCGGGTGGACGTGGAAGATGTGCTCGACGCCTTGTTCCGCACCTTCTGCATTGGAAAGTGAGGCGCGTCAGGGATGTTTCACGTGAAACAGGTGTTTGGCGCTGGTCTCCTCGAACGCCCGCCGGTCTGCGCCGCCTCCGCGCTGCGCGCGCCAAAAGCCCTCTCCCGCTTGCGGGGGAGGGTTGGGAGGGGGCGGGGCCGACAGGCGCTGTCCGCAGCATGAGAGGTGTCCGGTGCGGGGCATCCGTAGACCGTTGGCCGCTTCTGCCTCCCATCTTCTGCTTTTCAGAGGCCTTGTCCTCTCCCCGCCGGGCCCCCTCCCCAACCCTCCGCCGCAAGCGGGAGAGGGAGTTGGACGGTGCGGGCGAGTAACCCTTCTGCTTTGCGCCACGCCCGCGCCCGGTCCGTGATCCTGGATCGCCCGCGGTCGTCTTGGCGGTTCGCGGGGGTCCGCCCGCAGCCTCTGCGCCGCGCGGGCCGGAAAAGCGCTCTCCCGCTTGCGGGGAGGGTTGGGGAGGGGGCCGGGCAGCCCGTCGCTGTCGGCATCATGAGGGGCGTCCAATGCGGGAGCAGCCATAGACCGTCGGTCGCTCCTGTCCCAGTCTTCAACTGTCGGCGGTCACCTCTCCCCTCCGGGCCCCCCAACCCTGCCCGGCAAGCGGGGGAGGGAGTTGGACGGTGTGGGGCGGCGTTCCCATGCGCTTGGGTTGAGGTCCTCCTTCCTCGGCATCCGGCAACGGTGACGGTGCCTGTGCCACACCGCCCCTCCCGTTTCACGTGAAACACCCGGCACTGCCCCGCCTTTGCCTTGACGCTGCCGCGAAAGTCGCGTTTCCAGAGAGCCGAGGCGGCGCCCCGTGCGCGGGGCCAGGAGGCGAGCGTGTCCCAGGCGGGTTTTGACGTGATGGTGGTGGGCGGCGGGCATGCGGGCTGCGAAGCGGCGGCAGCCGCCGCGCGCCTGGGCGCGCGCACCGCGCTGGTCACAATGAGCGCGGCGACGCTCGGCGCCATGTCCTGCAATCCGGCCATTGGAGGGCTCGGCAAGGGGCATCTGGTGCGCGAGGTGGATGCGCTGGACGGTCTCATGGGCCGGGTGGCAGACCAGGGCGGCATCCAGTTCCGCCTGCTCAACCGCCGCAAGGGGCCGGCCGTGCGCGGCCCGCGCGCCCAGGCCGACCGCAAGCTTTATGCCCGCGCCATGCGGGCGGCGCTCGCCGCCCAGCCGGGTCTGGAGATCGTGGAGGGCGAGGCGGCGGACCTCACTATTCAAGAGGGGC
>JBFMAV010000013.1:0-73536 GCA_040755535.1 Pseudomonadota bacterium
GTGAGGGCGGTGACGCGCGGCAAGAGCCAGAGCAGGAGCGGCCCGCCGAGAAGGCCCACGGCGGCGCCGGTGGGGATCACGTCCGCCCCGGCCTGCCCGCCCGCCTGGACGAGACTGTCGGCGATGGAAAGCAGCAGCGCGCCGGCCAAGGGGGCGCGCCAGAGAATTTGCGCGGGCGTGCGCGCGCCGAAGGCCCGCGCCAGGGCCGGCGCGGCGAGGCCCACGAAGCCGATGACGCCCACCTGCGCGATGACGCTCGCCGCCAGCCAGACCGCGAGGGCAATGACCGCAAGGCGCAGCCCGGCAATGGCGACGCCGAGGCTGCGGGCGCCCTCGTCATCCAGCGCCAGCAGGGAGAGGGGGCGGGTCAGGGCGATGGCGGCGATCGCGCCGAGCGCGAAGCGGGTGCCGATGACGAGCGCCGCGTCCCAATTCTGCTGGTGCAGCGATCCCGCGCCCCAGATGAAGAGGGAGAGCACATATTCGCCCCGGGCGAGAATCAGCGCCGTGGCCGCCGCCGCCGCCATCAGGGAGACCGTCATGCCCGCGACCACCACGGACACCGGATCGAGGCGCCGCCGCCAGCTCATGGCGAGCACGAGCGCGACAGTCGCCGCCCCGCCCGCGAATGCCACGCCTTCCCGCGACCAGGCGAGCAAAGCGGGCGCGATGAGCAGGCTTGCGGTGAGGGCCAGTTGGGCGCCGGCCGCGATGCCGAGGGTGGAAGGATCGGCGATGGGGTTGCGCAGCACCCGCTGGAGCAGGGCACCGGACAGGCCAAGCGCCGCCCCGGCCAGCAGCGCGGTGACGATGCGGGGCACCACGCCCTGCCAGAAGAGAGCGTCCTGAAGCGCGCGAACCGTATCCGCATTGCCGGAGAGCGCGGACTGGCGCAGCACCACCGCAAGGATGAGCAGGCCCGCGAGCGCCATGAGCCCGATCCAGGGCCAGGGATAGGCCCGGCGCGCGGGGGCCGTGAGCAGCAGGTCAGCCAAGGCCGTTGCCTCCCCCCGCAAGACGCGCCGCCGTGAGCAGGCGCGCGAAGCGTCCGGCCGTGGGCAGTCCGCCGAATGGGTTCATGGAGCCGAGGGTGAACACCCGGCCGGCGGTCACGTTGGGCAGCGCCCGCCACAGCGCGCTGCGCGGCAGAACGCGCTGCGCATCGGGCGGCACCGGCGGCAGGATGACGAGGTCCGCCTCGGGAAACTGCGCCAGCGCCTCAAGGCCCACCGGCGCGGAGGCGGAATAGGAGGTGTCGCGCGTCCACGCATTCTCGATGCCGAGGCGCGCCAGGACCTCGCCGAACATGCTGTCGCGCCCGAACACGCGGAAATGGCGCGGATCGCCAAGATTGATCACCAAAGCGGGGCGGGCGGGGCGTGTCGCCACCTCCCGCGCGCAGCGCGCGAGCGTCGCGTCGGTCTGCGCAATCAGCCGCTCCGCCGCGGCCCCGCGCCCCACGGCGGCGGCGAGCCGCCGCGCGGCCTCCTCCGCCCGCGCATAGGGGCGCCCGCCGGCTTCATAGATGGAGATGGTCTCGATGGGTGCGATGTCCTTCAGGCGGGCTTCCGCCCAGGCATAGAAGGCGGAATTGAAGATAAGGTCCGGCCGCGCCAGCTTCAGGGCCTCGAAATTGGGTATGCCGCGCAGCCCGATGTCCACCACGGAGGCCGGAACGGCAGGCTCCACCGCCACCGCGCGGAACAGCACGAGTTCAGCCGCCGCGACGGGCACGATGTCCATCGCGAGCAAGGTCTCCAGCAAGGCCCAGTCCAAGGTCGCCGCGCGCAGGGGCGTCGCGCGCAGGGGTGTCGCGGGGCCGGGCGCCTCAGCACCGGGCGCGGCCACAGGTTGGCCCGGACCTTGGTCCGCACCTTGGCTCGCCGCCGGGCTCGGCCGACCGAGCGCAAACAGCGCGCCCGCCAGGAGGGCGCCGTTCAGCACGGCGCGGCGCGAAAAGGCGCTCACAGCACATATCCCATCGGCGTCCCATGGGTGGGATGGGGGATCACGCCCATGGGCACGCCGTAAATGGCTTCCAGGGTCTCGGGCGTCACGATGTCGGCGCACGTCCCCTGCGCCACGAGGCGCCCGCCGCGCAGCGCCACGAGATCATCGCAGGTGCGGGCCGCGAGATTGATGTCGTGCAGCACCACCACCACCGCCATGGTGCTTCCCGCCGCCGCAAGGTCGCGCACCAGGGAAAGCACATCCATCTGGTGGGCGATGTCGAGGGCGGAGGTCGGCTCGTCCAGCAGCAGGCACTGCGCCTCCTGCGCCAGCATCACGGCGAGCCAGGCGCGCTGACGCTCGCCGCCCGAGAGGCTGTCCACCAGGCGGTCGGAGAAGGCCGAGAGGCCGGTGCGGCGCACGGCGTCCTCGACGCAGGCCTGGTCCTGCGCGCCGAAACGCCCCAGCGCGCCATGCCAGGGATAACGGCCCAGCGCCACCAGTTCGCGCACGCTCAAGCCTTCGGCCGCCGGCGTGAACTGGGGCATATAGGCGACCTTGCGCGCGAAGGCCCGGCCGCGCCATTGGGAGAGGGGGCGGCCCTCCAGGCGAACCGTGCCCGCGCGCGGGGCAAGTTGGCCCGCCAGCACTTTCAGAAGCGTGCTCTTGCCCGAGCCGTTTGGCCCGATCAGCCCATGCACCCGGCCGCGCTCCAGCGACAGAGTGAGGGGCGCGAGGATGTCGTGGGCGCCGGCCGAGACGGCCAGCCCCTCGATCTCCCAGAGCGGGGCCTCGGATTGGGCGGCGCGGGCGGTCTGCGTCACCATTTGTAGGTGATCTGCGCGATCACGGTGCGCCCGTTTCCGTAATAGCAGCCGAAGAAGCCGCAGCTCGCCACATAGGTTTCGTTGGCGAGATTGTTGACGTTGATCTGCGCCTTGAACGGGCCGCGCTCATAATGCACGGCGGCGTCGAACAGCGTGTTGGCGTCCAGCAGGATGCTGTCGTCGTCCAGCGCATAGCGGTCGCCCACATAGCGCACGCCGCCGCCGAAGCCGAAGCCGGTCCAGGCGCCGGTCTTGAAGGTATAGTCGAGCCAGAGGTTCGCCATGTTCTCCGGCACGTTGGCGGGCCGGTTCCCGGCATATTGGCCCTGGGTGATCTCGGCGTTCATAAAGGTGTAGTTGGCGATCAGGTTCAGGCCCTCGGCGAGGCTCGCCGTGGCGGAGAGTTCAAGGCCCTGGACATGGACCTCGCCCACCTGGGTCTGGTAGCTGACGCCGCCGATCAGCTCGCTGGAGAGCACATTGCTCTGGCGGATGTCGTAGAGCGCGGCCGTGAAGAAGCCGTTCCAGCCCACCGGCTGATACTTCACGCCCAATTCATACTGCTCGCCCGTGGAGGGCTGGAAGGGCGCGCCGCCGAGTGCAGTCGGCATGTTGCCGATCACCGGCTCGAACGAGGTGGAATAGCTGAAATAGGGCGCGATGCCGTTGTCGAACAGATAGGTGAGGCCGACGCGGCCGGTCAGGGCCTGGTCGTCCTGGTCCTGCTCGGTGTTGCCGAAATTGGTGAAGGTGGTGCTGTCGGTCCAGGCCCAGTCCTGGCGCAGGCCGACGGTGAGCAGCCATTTGCCGTAGCGGATCTGGTCCTGCGCATAGATGCCGGTCTGGCTGATATTGCCGTCCACCTGCGAGACGTACCACGGCACGTTGAGGATGGGCTGGTTATAGACCGGCGCCATGATGTTGATGGACGGCGCATAGCCGAACTGGGTCAGGATGTTGTTCGAGAACTTGCGATAATCGAGGCCGAGCAACAGCGTGTGGCTGAGCCCGCCGGTCTGGAAGTCACCCTGCAACTGGGTGTCGATGGTGATGGTGTTCTGGTTCTCGTCATTCACGTTGGAGCCGCGATAGGCGATCGCCGGATTGCTCGCGTCCAGGCCGTTGAAGTAGAGATTCTCATAGTTCCAGTCGAGCATGGTATAGCGCGCGTTCTGGCGCACCTGCCATGTGTCGTTGATCTTGTGCTGGAACTCGTAGCCGATGTTGGTGAGCGTCCGGGTGGAATCGTCATAGGACGGATCGCCCAGGAAGGTGTTGGTGGCGAGCAGGTTGGTGAGCGGGCCGACCGTATAGGCTTCCGGCAGGCCGACCGGCGTTCCCGCCTCGTCGCGCTGGATGCTGGCGAGCACCGTGAAGGAGGTGTCGTCGGCCGGCTTCCAGGTGAAGGTGGGCGCGAAGAAATAGCGGTTGTCGTCCACATTATCGGTCTGGGTGCCGCTCTGGCGGGCAAGGCCGGTCAGGCGGTAAGAGAAATCGGTGCCCAGCACGCCGCCAATGTCGAAGGCGGCGGTGTAGCGGTCGAACGTGCCGATATCGCCCTGCACCTCGCCGAAAGTGGTGAAGGTGGCGCGCTTGCTGATCATGTCGATGAGGCCGCCGGGATTGCCCTGGCCATAGAGCACGGAGGCCGGCCCGCGCAGCACGTCGATGCGCTCCAGGCCATATTGCTCGATGGAGACCGAGCCCTGCGTGCGCATCAGCTTCAGCCCGTTGAGATACTGGCTGTTGGAGGCATCGAAGCCGCGGATGATGGGCGCGTCGAAGCGCGGATCGACGCCGAAGGGCTGGCCGAGCACGCCGGCGGTGTAATTCAGCGCCTCGCCCACATTCTGCACGGCGCGCGCGTCCATCTGGTCGCGCGTGACCACGGAGATGGACTGGGGCACTTCGAGGATGGGCGTGTCCGTCTTGGTGCCGGTGAGGGTCTGGTGGGCCACATAGCCCTGGACCGGGCCGGTGGGCGATTCGCGGCTGGTCTCCACCGTGATCTGCTCCAGCGCCACGGCATTGGCCTGCTGGGCACGGGCCGCAGCAGGCGCGAAACACAGGACGCCCGCGACGCTGCTCAACAGGACCATGCGAAGTTGCACGCGAGACGTCATAGTCATTCTTTTATCCATGCGCCGAAAAGTTCAGTTAAGAACCATTCAAAAGAGAGAGTTCTGGCCTTATCGCCAGCCTTCGGCGTCTCATAGCAATCCGCATTACGATCGGATTGTGCGTTCCTCTTGCGCTTTGACCATTTTTGGCCTGATATCGCGGCTGGGTCTCAAGGGAAAGGCGCTAAGGGTCTTTTTCCCTGCAGATCAAAACAGTTCAAATCTATCGCCGCATCCCCCACAGTTGCATCGCCTGCGGGGGCGGCGGCGTCGGGATCATTTCCGCCCATGACGTTTCAGCCGCGCATGACCACACACCTGCGAGGCATCACCCTGCTGGATCCGTTGCGCTGGCGCAGCTGGAACGGCGTGGTGGCAGATGTCTGGCGGGTCGCCTGCGAGGCGGGGGCGGGCGGGGATTATGTCTCGGAGACCGCCCGCCTGTTCGTGATGCTGGAGCGCGAGCGCGGCTTCACCCATCTGCGCCTGGCGTCGGAGGGCCGGGAGCTTCCCGCGCCCCGCGCTCCGCTCCATATGAGCTATGTGCCGGCCCACATGCCGCTGCGCTCGCGGGTGGAGGAGGGCGGCGACCTGCGCCATCTCGATCTGCATTTCGACGTTGCGACGCTCGGCGAGCGGCTCGGCGAGGAGATTGATCCCGCCCGCCTCGCCCGGCCTCGCCTCGGCTTCACGGATGCGCGCCTCCAGGGCCTCGCCGGCCTCATCGCCCAGGAATGCCTCGCCCCGGACGCACGGCATGATCTTTATGGCGACGGGCTGGTGCTGGCGCTGTTCATCGACCTGATGCAGGTGGGCCGCCGCGCCGCGCCGCGCCGCTCAGCCCTGTCGGAGCGCCAGTTGCGCCGGGTGATCGCCTTCATCGAGGAGAATTGCCTGCGCAACATCCGCCTCCAGGAACTGGCGGCGCTGACCGACCTGTCGCAATCCTATTTCAGCCACGCCTTCAAGGCCGCTACAGGCGTTCCGCCCTATCAGTGGCACATGAAGGCGCGTCTGCGCCGCGTCGAGGAGATGCTGGCGGCGGGGGACCTGCCGCTGACCCAGATCGCGGTCGAGGCCGGCTTCGCCGACCAGGCGCACTTCACCCGCGTCTTCCGCCGCTTCCATGGGCTGACCCCCGCCGCCTGGCGCCGCGCGCGGCGGGGGTGAGGGGGCTCAGACGAGATATCCCGACCCGTAGGCGGAGGTGAAGTCGAGCTGGACGATGAGGTCGTTATAGTCCTGGTCGCCGCCGCCATAGAGGTCTTCCCAGCCCCAGGTGTTGAGGCCGTAGTTCCAGAGGTGGCCGACATATTGGCCGTTCACCTGCTCATTGGCCTGGGCGAAGGCGTAATAGGTCTGGCCGCCGCTGGTGAGCTTCATGGCGATGAGGTCGCCGGCATCCACATTCTGGAGCTGCGCCTCGCTCTGAACGCCGAAGCCGGCGCCGGCAATGGCGGTCTGGCCGAGCGTGGTGGCATAGGCGCGGGCCTGGACGGCCGCCGCATAGCCCGCCTCGCCCGGATCGATGCCGCCGATGGCGCCGCTGAAATCGTCTACCTTGTAGAAGGTGACGCTGCTCTCGTTGGTGCCGCTCTGGCGCAGGCGCACGATGGCGATCTGGTCGTCCTCGGCATTGACCGTCTCGGCGATGGCGATGGGCCGGGCCACCTGGATGGCGGTGTCCTGGGTGCCGTTCACATAGTCCACGAAGCCGAACTGGCTGGTGAGGCTCATCTGCGGCTGGCTCGCCGCAGTGCCGGCAAAGGCGATGTCGACGCTGGTGCCGACGCCGACCTCAGTCTGGACCAGGGTGCCGTGGGAGAAGCCGTCGAACAGGGTGACGAGCGCGGGATCGAAGTCGGCCTGGACCACCTGCTGGGCGAACTGGTTGGTCCAGGCATAGGCGGCGGACTGGACGCCGGAGAAGCTCACCGACTGCGTTCCCAGCTCCAGCGACCAGTCGGTGGCGGCGGCGAGAATGGGCTGGAACAGGAGGCTCTGGGTGGCGCCGCTGACATTCTGGGTGGCGGACGTGGGATCGCTCGGATTGTCGGGAAAGGCGACCAGAACCTCGGGCTGGTCGGCGAACGACATCTGGGCATGGGCGATGGAGGTGAGCGCGCGGGCCAGCAGCGTGCCGTTGGGGGTGCCGAGGCCGGACACAAGGTCATAGCCGGGCGCCGCCTCGAAACCGTAGCCCGTGGGCGTGATGGCCTGCCCGTTGCTCGTATAGTCGCCGCCCAGCGAGAAGCTGGACGTGTTGTTGCCGAACTGGATGTCGTTGAAGGAGCCGGGCGCGATGGCCGAGGCGATATAGAGCAGGTCGTTCATATAGCCGAGCTGCGGCAGGCCCTGGTCGGCGAAGACGGCGTTGATCTGCACCGCCAGAGAAGCCCAGAGCGGGGTGGCCGCGCTGGTGCCGCCTTCTTCCGTCAGGCCCTCCATGGAGCCGTCGGGCGTCCAGTAGAACAGGTTTCCGCCGGCATTGGCCGATACGTCCGGCAGGCCGCGACCCTGGCCCGCGCCTGGCGTGTAGGCGGCGGTGGGGGAAAGGCCGTAGTCGAGCTGGTATGAGGGGGTGGGCTGGGTGGTGTCCACGCCGCCCGAGGACGTGTTGTTCTGTTGGTAGCCGCCCTCGATGATCGTGTTGGCGCTGCCATCCACGTAATATTCGTTCCACACCGCCTCGAGGAAGGTGTCGGCGTCGGTGGCGTTCTGGGGCAGGGTGGCGAGGCCGCCCTGGACGAGGCGCCAGAGCACTGCCCGGTCGCTCTGCTCGGCGAGTTGGAGCATCCAGGTCAGAGTGCTGTCCAACTCCGCCTGCTCGGCCGTGGAGATGGAGGTGCCGCCCACCAGCACCGTGTAGGGACTGGTGTAGTTGAATTCCACATTGGTGAGGCCGTTGCCCTGCTCATTGCCGGACCCGCCGTCGCCGAGCGCGGTGAACACGCTTTGGTTCATCAGGGCAGCGTCGATCATGAGCTGCCAATAGGCGGCATAGAAGGGCGAGTTGGGGGACGGCGCCTGCAGGTCGCCGAAGGAGCTGGAGAGGACGGCCGGATTGGTCCAGCCAGCCGGCACGCCGTCCGGCGTCTGCCAGATGGCGCTCTGATAGGCGGTGAAGGTGCTGGCATCGGCGGCGCCGTTATAGCCGGAGCCCACATAAAGGGCGATGTCGCTGTTGGGGTTGATGGCGCTGACCATGCCCACGTCCAGCGAGCGCTCGCCCTCCGCCCCACTGCCATATTCCTGGCCGGAAGCGCCTTGGGTGTAGGCGATGCCGGTCCCGGTAACGCGCATGGCCTCGTAGTAGCGCTGCAGATAATATTGGAAATCCTGCGGCGCGTTGGCGAGCAGCGCGGAGCCGATGCCCGGCTCGATCAGGCCGATGGCGCCCGTCTGGACATCGGTGAAATTCGCCAGCGGGAAATTATAATAGTCGCTGGCGGCCACCTGCGGGTTCTTGGCGGCGTTCTGGAACGTGAAGCCGAGCGCGTTGCCGATGCTCTGGTTGCCGTCCGGCAATTCCACGGACACGCCCGGCGCCAGATTGTCTGCCGGGGGCACGTTTTCCGTGTCCATCCACAGGCCCACCACGCCCGCCTCCGTGGGCAGGCTGAGATTGCCGTTCCAGAACAGGAACGCGCCGCTGGCGGAATTGGCGAGATAGAGGTCGGTGCCGAACAGGTCCTTGAAGCCGGCGGCGTCGAGTTCGACCCAGATGGTGCGGGAGGCGGCGGAGGACACATAGTCCCCGTCCGTGTCGCTGCCGTTCAGGCCCAACACCTTGAAGGTGCGAGAGGCGGGGTTGTTCCCATCGAGATAGGTGAGCACGTCGTTATATTGGTCGACGTCCGCGCCGTAGACGCTGAAAAGCTCCGCCTTGGTCATGGAGCCGAGGATCTGCTGGCGCGTCGCCCAGTTGCTGGCGAGCAGGGCGGCCGGGTCCGTGGCGCGGTCCAGGATCAGCGCCACGTTGATCTTCCAGGACGCGTTGGGCGTGGTGATATCGCCGGACGTCAGGTCCCAGGCTTCCGCCACCGTCGTGACGCTGGGGCTGACCACCCCGTATCCGGTGAAGTCCAGATATGAAGAGTTCGCGATTTCGGCAACGGCCATAGGGTCCCCCGTCCCTTTGGAAGCTCAACGGTGCCACCATAAATTGCGGCGCACGGGGGCGACTAATGAATTCTCCTTAATGTTCGGGGGCCGTCACACCTTGCACTACCTTCAGCGCGAAGGCCTGGACGAGCGCCACCTCGTCGAGCCGATCGAACCGCCCGGCGGCTCCGCCGTGTCCGGCGTCCATATTTGTGCGCAGCAGGAGCGGCGCCGCGCCCGTGTTCGCGGCGCGCAGGCGCGCCATCCAGCGGGCCGGCTCCCAATAGGTGACGCGCGGATCCGTGAGGCCGGCGAGGGCGAAGATGGCCGGATAGGACTGCGCGGCGACGTTATCGACCGGCGAATAGGAGCGGATCAGAGCGAAGGCCGCCTCGCTCGCGATGGGATTGCCCCATTCAGGCCATTCCGGCGGGGTGAGGGGCAGAGTGTCATCCAGCATGGTGGCGAGCACATCGACGAACGGCACCTCCGCCACGATGCCGGCGAACAGGTCCGGGCGCAGATTGGCGATCGCCCCCATCAGCATGCCGCCCGCCGAGCCGCCATGAGCGACGATGCCGTCCGGCCGGGCCACCTTCTCGCGCACCAGATGCTCGGCGGCGGCGATGAAGTCGGTGAAGGTGTTGGGCTTCTTGTCGAGCTTGCCGCCCGTGTACCAGCGCCAGCCCTTGTCGGTGCCGCCGCGCACATGGGCGATGGCATAGACGAAGCCGCGATCCACCAGCGACAGGCGTGTCGTGGAGAAGCTGGCGGGAATGGTCAGGCCGTAGGCGCCATAGCCATAGAGCAGGCAGGGCGCCGAGCCGTCCAGCGGCGTCGTGGCCCGATGCAGCAGCGTGACGGGGACGCTTTCCCCGTCCGGGGCGCGGGCGAACAGCCGGCGCGTCACATAGTCCGCCGGATCGTGGCCGCTCGGCACCTCCTGGCGCTTCAGCAGGGTGCGGCCGCGCGTGTGCATGTCATAGGCCCACACCTCCGCCGGCGTGGTCATGGAGGCATAGGTGAAGCGCAGTTCCGTGGTGTCGAAGCGGTAGCCGTCATCGACGCCGAGCGCATAGGCCTCCTCGGCGAAGGCGATCGCGTGCTCTTCCGAGGAAAAGACCGTGCGAATGACGATGCGCGGCAGGCCCTCCTCGCGCTCCAGCCGCACCAGGAAGCCGCGATAGGCCACCTGGCTCAGGATGATGCGGCCGGGTTGATGCGGGACGAGGTCGCGCCAGAAATCGCGGCCGGGCGTCGCGCTCGGCGTCATGACGATCTTGAAGTCCTCGGCGCCGTCCGCATTGGTGAGGAGGACGAGGCGGTCATCGCCGCCGAGGTCCGGGTGATGCTCCACCTCATAGCGCACGCCGGTGCTGCGCGGCGCGACGACGCGCAGCGGCGCGTCCGGCTCCATCAGGTCGATGAGATGGACCTCGGACGTCTCATGGTCGCCGCAGGCGATGAGGCCGAAGCGGCGCGACTGGGTCTCGCCCAGGGAGACGAAGAAGCCCTTGTCCGGTTCCGCATAGATCAGTTCGTCCGTGGACGGGTCGGTGCCGATCCGATGGCGGAAGACATGGGAGGGCCGATGCTCGGCGTCGCGCCGGATGTAATAGAGGACCGCGGCGTCCTCGGACCACAGAATGTCCCCCGTGGTCTCCTCGATGCGGTCCGGAAGATCGGTGCCGGTGTCCAGATCGCGGATGCGCAGGGTATGGAGTTCCGCGCCCTGGGTGTCGGCGGAATAGGCGAGCCGCCGGTGGTCGGGGCTGTGGCGCACATGGCCGAGTTGGAAATAGGCCTGCCCCTCGGCGAGGGCATCGCCGTCGAGAAGGATCATCTCCTCGCCTTCGGGCAGCGCCTTGCGGCACACCAGGGGGTGCTGGCCCCCGGTGCGGTGGCGCGAATAATAGGCGAAGGGGCCGTCGGGGGAGGGGACGCCGGCGTCGTCCTCCTTGATGCGCCCGCGCATCTCGGCGACCAGCTTGGCCTTCAGCGCGGCATCGGGGGCGAAGAAGGCATCGGCATAGGCGTTTTCCGCGTCGAGATAGGCGCGGATCTCGGGCGCGAGGAGGGCGGGATCGCGCATCACCTCGCGCCAGTTTTCCGCCTTCAGCCAGGCGAAATCATCGCTGAGCGTGACGCCGTGAACACTGCGGGACGTGGGATGGCGGGGGGCGGTGGGCGGCTGCGGGGCGCTGGCGCGCGTTTCAGACCCCATGGCCATCCTCGCCCGCGCCGTCGAGGGACAGGGTCAGCGCGGTCCCGTTCATGCAGAAGCGCAGGCCGGTGGGACGCGGCCCGTCCGGGAAGACGTGGCCCAGATGGCTGTCACAGCGCGCGCAGCGCACCTCCACCCGCCGCATGCCGTGCGCGCGGTCCTCGTGGCTGGTGAGGGCTTCGGCCGAGACCGGGGAGAAGAAGCTCGGCCAGCCGGTGCCGCTGTCGAACTTGGATTCGGAGCGGAACAGCGGCGCGCCGCAGGCGACGCAGGAATAAAGGCCGGTACGCTTCTCGTCCCAATAGGGGCCGGTGAAGGCGCGCTCCGTGCCCGCCTGGCGGGCGATGCGGAATTGCTCGGGGGTGAGGCAGCTCTGCCATTCGCTCTCGGATTTCACCACCTTCGCGCCGCCGGCGCCGGTGGAGGGGGACTGTTCGCTCATGGACACCTCCCGAATGTGACCCCAGAGGTAAGCATGCGCGCCGCGCGCCGCAAGGCGGTGGGGCAGGGGCGGGGCTGCTCAACCAGACCTTGCCGGAGCCGCACTGCACTTGAATGTTTTTAGTCCTGCCTGCGCTTTCGCATTTTGTGAGAGAATATGGTGGAAGAAGAGACGTGCTTAACTGGAAATTGAACTTGCAATTCAGATCTGAACAACATAACTAGCAATCACGGTGTGGACATCGAATCGCTGCGCCGCTCACGGCTGGTTGAGGTTGCAGCGTTCGTTTCCGAACGCCGGCTTCTATCCGTCGGATCACTGCGAATTTCGTTCCCAACCAGAAGAAAGTGCCATGAGCGAATCCACGGAATCGACCACCTATATCGAGCTGGCTGCGGACATCGTCTCTGCTTACGTCAGCAACAATTCGGTCGCGGCGGCCGATCTGCCGAGCCTCATCAATGAAGTGCATGCGGCACTGACGCGCGTGTCCAAGGGCGAGGCCGAGCCGGCCCCCGAGCCGCTGAAGCCCGCCGTGCCGCTGAAGAAGTCGGTCACGCCCGACTACATCATCTGCCTGGAAGACGGGAAGAAGTTCAAGTCGCTGAAGCGCCACCTGCGCACGCAGTACAATATGAGCCCCGAGCAGTATCGCGAGAAGTGGGGCCTGCCGGCCGACTATCCGATGGTGGCCCCCAATTATGCGGCGGCCCGCTCGGAGCTGGCCAAGCAGATGGGCCTCGGTCAGCAGCGTCGTCGCCGCCGCTGAGAGCGACCCGGTCTCGCGTCCGACCGGGCAATGTCCGATCGGGCGGGATCTGCCGTCCAGGGTGAGGCCCGGGCACGAGACCTCTGCCGGTCAGCGGTTTCGCTTCGACGGTTTGAATGTTGCATGCGGCGTCGTCCCCCCGGACGGCGCCGTTTGCTTGAGAAGACGCAATAGGGCCGCATGGCGCACGGCGTCGTAGGCGTGCGGCGTTTGCAGGCGCGCCTTGCGCATGGCGCGCAGCGCCGCGCGCAGGCTTTCGGGATCGCTGCCGGTAAAGACCGCCAGGGCGGGCAGCCGCGCCGTGATGTCGGCTTCCCGGCCAGGGCAGAAGCCGCGAATGCGCGGCGCGCGCGCGGCGGAAGCGGAAGCGGAACGGGGACGGGGTCGTCTGGTCATGGGCCCTCCTCGGGTGGAGCGCCAGTATGACCCGGCTCATCCGGGTGTCGGATAACGGTCCTAAGAAAAATTTCCGATTTTCGGGCTTGAATAGGGATTATCGTCTTTCTGTGGTGAGGCCTGGCGTGATATAGGAAAAAAATCCAATATCGGAGCATCCGCCATGTTCACCGTCTCCGTTCCGGCGACGCGCCCCCGGCCCGGGGTGGCGTTCCCGCCCTGCGCCCGGCAGTGGGTGCGCTGCCGCCGCCTCGCTGTCATCTGGACCCGCTCCCGGCGAGACACTGCCGCCGCCTATGGGCGAAGCCCGCTCAGCCTGCCCCGCCATCTCGGCTTCTATCTCGCCCACGTGGCCTGCGGGCTGCCGCTGCGGGCCGTGGCGCGTCTGTCCGCCTGCCATCCAAGCTCCATTGCCTATGGCGTGCGGCGGATCGAGCATCTGCGGGAGAATGCGGCCCTGGATGGCGCGATCGCCCGCCTCGAAGCGGCAGCGCGGGGCCTCGGCCCGAGGGGGCTGCATTGACGGCGGGGCAACCGGCCGCCGCCCCCCGCCGTCCCCGCTCCGGCGCGTCCGCGCGCGGACCGGCACGCCGGGCGACCGTCACCCGCGCGGCGGACGGCGCCGGCGATGGCGCCCGTGTGGAGCTGGATCTTGCGGAAAGCCCGCTCGGCTGGCTCGCCACGCGCAAGGGCCGCGATGGACGCCCGCTGCTGGACGCCGCGCAGGTTCTGGCCGGCGAGCGGTTGCGGCTCGACTTCACCAAGGCCGGGCTCACGCCGCGCGTCACCACCAATTGGTCCGCGGCCGGTGGCGGCGGACCGGGCGGGCCGGAAAGCTTTTCCGACATGGTTCTGGCCGCGCGCGGCCGTCTCCAGGCGGCGCTCTCGGCGGTGGGCCCCGAGCTGTCCGGCGTGCTGCTGGATGTGTGCTGCTTCCTCAAGGGCCTGGAGAGGGTGGAAAGCGAGCGGGGCTGGCCGCCGCGCGCGGCCAAGGTGGTGCTCGGCCTCGGGCTTGGCCGACTGGCGGTGCATTACGGCTTCGCCACCACGGCCCAGGGTCGGCCCTCCACCCGGACCCGCGCCTGGCGCGCGCCGCCCGCGTGTGACGACGAACCACCGGCGCCGGGGGAGTGACGCCGTCTTATCTCCGCGCGATAGTCGCGCGGGGACTCACATTTCGGGGGCTTGGACCATGAATGCGTATCTCGACGCCATGCGCCACTATGCGACCTTCAGCGGTCGCACCAGCCGCGCGGGCTTCTGGCTCTACACTCTGTTCTATTTCATCATCATGAGCGTCGCCGGCGTGTTGGATTCCCTGGTGGTGGGGATCGACGTATCGGACGGCGGGCCCATTACCGCCATCGTATCGCTCATTCACTTCGTCCCCGGGATCGCCATCGGCGTGCGGCGCCTGCACGATATCGACCGCACCGGCTGGTGGCTGCTCATTGCCTTCACAGGCATCGGCATCATCGTGCTGTTCATCTTCAATGTGCTGGCCGGCACGGTTGGTCCGAACCGCTTCGGCCCGGATCCGCGCACCTACCGCGCCGCCTGATGGAGCCGTGCGCCGGGGTCGGTCCTGTGCCGTCAGGCGACCCCGGCGCGATCGAGGGCCGCCTGCGCATCCGCGCGGATGCGGGCGACCATGGAGGCGAGGCCATTGGACCGCTGCGGCGTCAGATGGCCTTCCAGGCCGATGCGGCGGAACACGCCGATCGCATCGGTGTCCAAGATCTCCCTGGGGCTGCGGCCGGACATGAGTTTGAGCAGCACCGCCACCAGGCCGCGCACGATATGGGCATCGGAATCGCCCTCGAAGTCGAGCACGCCCCCATTGGGGCCGGCATGGGCATGGGAGACCAGCCACACCTGGCTGGCGCAGCCCTGCACCTTGTTCTCCTCGGTGCGCTCGGCCTCGGGGAACGGCGGCAGCGCGCGGCCGAGTTCGATCACATAGCGATAGCGGTCTTCCCAATCGTCGAGCAGGTCGAAGTCTGAAATCAAATCGTCGACGGTCATGAGCCTACCGGTGTCGCGCGCGGGAAGGTGCTCATTAGAGCATGGCGCAGGGCGGCGATGAAACCCTGGAGGGCGCGCGCGCCAGCGACCAAAGCCCGCGTCCGGTTCGGCGGGGCGCTGGCTTCAAGCCCGGAACGGTTCGGCGTTCGGCGGGTAAAGGCTAAACAGGCCGGCGCGGGGGCAGGGGGATCGTGGCCGGCGCGGGAACGCCCGCCTTGGGCGCGTCGGCGGCCCTGGGCGCATCGCTTGTCTGTCCGCCCCAGGCGGGGGCGAGGTCGTCAGGGGTGAGGGCATGGGCGCCCTCGCCGGGGGAGGGAGACGCCTGCTGCGTGCCCACATTGGCGAACAGCCATTCCACCGCCGCCTGCGCCTTGTCTCCGAGATGGGCGAGCAACTGGCCGCCCACGGCACAGGCCTGCGGCTGGCGCTCGCAGAAGCCGCTGGCGTCGGCGAGGGTGGACTGGGCCGCGCTCAGGGCCTGCCACGCGCCGATCTGCCGCGTCCCGTCCTCCGCCGTGGAGAGGGGCAGCAGCAGCAGCACGATGCCGAGCCAGAATGCCAATCGCAGAAGAAAGAACATGGGCGCCTCGCGGTGCGCTCACCCTCCATGGACGCACCCTCTTGAGGGTAGCAAAGCGGGGCGCCGCCCGCAGCCGCCCGAGCCGGCCAATTGAGGACATCGTTAACGCTGGCATTGGAAAGACTTGAGCCGCATGGGGAGGCCCGGGTCACGCTGCTCGACCCCCGCGGCCGGACCCGCGCGTTGTCCACAGCGGTTCCCCATGATACGAGCGTCTGACAAACGATCACGATCTCTTGTTCACGCTCCGGGGGGCCGGGATGAACTATGTGCGCCGAGGGCGCGTGGCGCAGAAGCAGAAGACGCGGCAGGCGCTTCTGGACGCGACCCGCTATTTTCTCGATCTCGGCCACTCGCCGAGCGTGACCGAGGCGGCGGATTATGCCGGCATCTCGCGCGCCACCGCCTATCGCTATTTCTCGACGCCCGAAACCATGGCGCAGGAGGCGGCGCTGGACCGGCTCGCGGGCGAGATGGAAGCCATCGCGGCGGATCTCGGGCGGGAATCCGAGGCTGAGGAGGCGGCGGGCGACGCCATGGCCCGCTATCTCGCCATGGTGATGCGCAACGAGCCGCTGTTTCGCGCCTATATGGCTTTGGCCGCGCGCGGCGATGGCGCTTCCGCCTTGGGCAGCCGCCGCCTGCGCTGGCTGCGCGCGGCCTTCGCGCCGCTCGCGGGCGCCATGCCCCAGGCCCGCTTCGATCGCCTTATGACCGCGCTCAGCGTATTGGCCGGCATCGAGACGGTGGTGGTGCTGCGCGACATCTGCGAACTCTCCTCGGAGGATACCGAGGCGACGGTGCGCTGGATGGTGGGCGCTTTGGTGCGGGCCTCGCTGGAGGGGTGAGAGCGAGCGGCGTGCCGGCTTGTTGGTTTTGATTTGGAGCGGGTGTTTGCCTCCTGCCCTTCGCCCTTCCGCGGCTTTGCCCCACCCAGCCTATTTCCCCTTCCCAACCCTCCCCCATCGAAGTCGGATGTTTCCGACTTCGGCACGTTAAACAGCCCAACTCGGCACATGCCGAGTTGGGGCGGGAGAGGGCGTTTCCCTTTCGCACACTGCAAAACTCCCTCTCCCGCTTGCGGGGGAGGGTCGGGGAGGGGGCACGCGCCAAGCGAAAGCCCCTCGCCATTTCCCCGCCTACCGCCCCATGCCCGCCATGCGCGGCAGCCAGAGGGTGATTTCGGGGATGTAGGTGATGGCGATCAGCGCCAGCATGAGGGGCACCAGCCAGGGCAGGATGGCGATGGTGGTGCGTTCCACCGAGAGCTTCGCCACCCGCGCCAGCACGAACAGAACCATGCCGAGCGGCGGGTGCAGCAGGCCGATCATCAGGTTCAGCGTCATCACCAGCCCGAAATGAATGGGGTCGATGCCGAGCTTCAGCACGATGGGGAGGAGGATCGGCACCAGGATGGTGATGGCGGCGATGGTGTCGATGAAGCAGCCGACGAACAGGATCAACAGGTTCGCCAGCAGCAGGAAGACCCATTTGTTGTCGGTCAGCGAGAGGATGCCGTCGGAGAGCATCTGCGCCGCCTGGCTCGCGGTGAGCAGCCAGGCGAAGATGGAGGCGGCGGTGACGATGAACAGGACCGAGGCCGTGGTCTCGATGGTGTCGAACGTCGCCTTGGCGAGGCTGCGCAGCGTCATGGAGCGGTAGCGCACGAGGCCGAGGAACAGCGACCAGATCACTGCCGCCACCGCCGCCTCGGTGGGCGTGAACCAGCCGAGCGTCATGCCGCCGATGAGAATGACCGGCGTCATCAGCGCCATGACGGCGGAAAAGTCGAAATACCAGTCCGCCGCCACCAGCACCGCGAGCGCGATGAGCACGGCGGCATTGGTGGAGAGGCCGAACTGGATCAGCAGATAGACGCCGAGCGGGAAGCAGGCGACCACCGCCACTTCCGCGCCCGCGCCGCCGAGCTGGCGCCAGGAGAATTTGGCGTCGGCGCCCCAATGGTTGCGGCGCGCATAATAGGCGACGGTCGCCATCATCAGCAGCGTCATGAACAGGCCGGGAATGAGCCCGCCCAGGAACAGCGCGCCGATGGAGACATTGGCCAGCATGCCGTAAATGACGAACGGCAAGGACGGCGGGATGATCGGCCCGAGCGTCGCGGAAGCGGCGGTGACGCCGACCGCGAACTCGGTGGAATAGCCATGATCCTTCATGGCCTTGATCTCGATGGTGCCGAGTCCGGCCGCGTCTGCGATGGCGGTGCCGGACATGCCCGAGAAGATCACCGAACCGATGATGTTCACTTGGCCGAGGCCCCCGCGCATCCAGCCCACCAGCGCGACCGCGAAGGCATAGATGCGTCCGGTGACGCCCGCGATGTTCATGAGATTGCCGGCGAGGATGAAGAAGGGCACCGCCAGAAGCGGAAAACTCTCCACGCCCGCGATCATGCGCTGGGCGATCACCACGTCCGGCGCGGTGCCGGTGACGAGGATATAGAGCAGGGACGCGCCGGCCAGCGCGAGGGCCACGGGCACGCCGATGAGCATGAGGCCGAGGAAGGAGCCGATCAGGAGCCACATGTCAGGCCTCCACCGCGTCGAAGGCTTCCGGGCGCTCCAGGGGCGAATATCCGCGCCGGATATTGGCCAGCGTCACCTGCACCGAGCGCAGCAGCATGAGCACGAAGGCGGCGAGCACGGCGTAATAGACGAGGCCCTTGGAGGCCTCCACCATGATCATGGGCTCATCGCCCACCAGCCCCACATAGCGCCACATGAGCCAGACCGCATAGGCGAAGAAGCCGGTGCGCAGCACGTCCACGGTGAGCGCGAGGGCGCGCCCCACGGGGCCGGGCAGGAAGCGGTAGAGCAGGTCCACCTGGATGTGGCGCGACAGGCGCACGCACATGGAGGCACCCCAGAACACCACGATCACCAGGGCATAGCTCGCCAGTTCCTCGGTCCAGGCGAAGCTGTCGTTCAGCACGTAGCGGGTGAAGAACTGGGTGAAGACGAGCCCCGCCATGGCCCAGAAGGCGATCAGCGTCGCCCAGTCCTCCAGCCCGTAGCTGGAGAGGTCCACGGGGGCCTCCTGCTCGAAGGTTTCTGCGAGTTCGGCGGCGGTGACTTTGGTGTGGATCTCGTGGGGAGGCTGCTCGGCCATGGACAATTCCGCAATGAAAGACGGGCAAAAAAAGCCCCTCCCGCGCGCGGCGCGGGAGGGGCGCGCGATCACATGGTGCCCTTGAGCGCCTGGATCTTGTCCCAGTCCGCCTTGCGGTAGCCGAGGCTCTCGAAGGTGATGTTCTTGATCACCGCATCCTTGAAGTCGGTGGTGTCCACTTCGACGATGTTGATCCCCTTGCCCTTGAAGACCTCGATCAACTCCTTCTCGCGCGCCGCCACCTCGCCGCTGGCCTTGGCCGCGGCCTGCTGCGTCACCTCGATGAAGATCTGGCGATCCTCCGGCGAGAGCTTGTCCCAGAGCTGCTTGGAGAGAATGGTGTTGAGGTGGTCCACGATGTGGCCGGTCAGGATGATGTTCTTCTGGACCTCGTAGAATTTCTTGGCCTCGATGGTGGTGAGCGGGTTCTCCTGCGCGTCCACCGTGCCGTTCTGGAGCGCCAGATAGACTTCGGCGAAGGCGATGGGCGCGATATTGGCGCTGCAGGCCTTGGGCATGGCGAGATAAGCGGGCGCGTCCGGCACGCGGATCTTCAGGCCCTTCATCTCGGCGCAGGTCTTGAACAGCTTGTTGGAGGTGGCCTGGCGCACGCCATAATAGGTGACGGCGACGATCTGGTTGCCGGTCTTGTCCGCATAGCCCTTGGCGAGGTCCTTGAAGACGTCGCTCTTGGCATAAGCGAGCAGGTGGTTCGCGTCGCGGAACGTGTAGGGATAATAGGTCACGCCGATGGGCGGGTAGGCCTTGGCCGCGAAGCTCGACCCGGAAATGATCATGTCCACGGTGCCGAGCGTCAGGCCCTGATTGATGTCGCTCTCCTTGCCGAGCTGCGAGGAGGGATAGACATCGATCTGGTAGCGGCCGTTGGTGCGCTTGGCGATTTCCGCCGCCGCCCAGACGGAGGCGGTGTGGAACGGCTCGGCGGGCTCATAGACATGGGCCCATTTCAGCTTGGTCTGCGCCTGTGCCATGCCGCCGAAGGTCAGCGCGACGCCAAGGGCGAGCGCGGCCGCAAGGCCGCGACGGGTGATCTGCATGATGTCCTCCCAGGTCCGGCTTTGAGTCTGGCGTGCCGGTTTAAAACGATTTGAAGGGAGGCGGGGCGGTCCTGTCAAGGGACTGAAATGGTAGTTGGGGGATCGGGCGCGAAAGCGCACCCGCGCTCAGCAGCCGTCGGGCGCGCGGTCCAGCAGGCGGTTGACGTGGCCCATCTTGCGGCCGGGGCGGGCCTCCTGCTTGCCATAGAGGTGCAGGTGGGCGGTGGGATCGGCGAGAAACCGCTGCCAGTCCGCCACATCGTCGCCGATGAGGTTCAGCATCTCCACGCGGAACAGCCGCGCCGTGTCGCCCAGCGGCCAGCCGGCGATGGCGCGCACATGCTGCTCGAACTGGCTGGTGGCCGCGCCGTCCATGGTCCAATGGCCGGAATTATGAACGCGCGGCGCAATCTCGTTGACCACCAGCCATTCGCCCATGCCGCATTCGGCCACGAACAGCTCCACCGTGAACACGCCCACATAGTCCAGCGCCCCGGCGATCTTGCACGCGATGTCGCTGGCGCGGCGGGCCGTCTCAGCGGAGATCGCGGCGGGGGCGGTGGAGGTGTGGAGGATATGGTTGCGGTGGACGTTCTCGGTGACGTCATAGGCGGCAAACGCCCCGTCCGCGCGGCGCGCGGCCACCACGGAGACCTCACGGCGGAAGTTGACGAAGCCTTCGAGGATGGCGCTCTGCTGGCCGATGCCGTCCCAGGCGGCGGACAGGTCCGCGCCGTCGCGCAGGGTGATCTGACCCTTTCCGTCATATCCGAAGCGGCGGGTCTTCAGCACCGCCGGCAGGCCGATTTCCTTCACGGCCGCCTCAAGGTCGGCGAGGCTGTCCACGCGGGCGAAGGGGGCCGTGTCGATGCCGAGCCCCTGCACAAAGGTCTTTTCCGCCAGCCGGTCCTGCGAGACCTCCAGCGCGCGCGGGCCGGGACGCACCGGCACCCGCGCCGCCAGGAATTGCGCGGTCGAGAGCGGCACATTCTCGAATTCGTAGGTCACCACGTCGCTGACCCGCGCCAGCTCCGCCAGCGCCGCCTCATCGTCATAGGCCGCGCAGATATGGCCGGCGCTGACCTGGAAGGCCGGGCTGTCCGCCTCGGGGCACAGGATATGGGTCTTGAGCCCGAGCTGGGCGCAAGAGAGCGCGATCATGCGGCCGAGCTGGCCGCCGCCAAGAATGCCGATGGTGGCGCCGGGCTGAATCATGGAGGTCAGGAGGGCCGCTCCGCCACGCTCTCGGTGCGGGCGCGGCGCCAGGCTTCCAGCCGGTCCGCGAGCGCCTCGTCGTTCAGGGAGAGCACGCTCGCCGCCAGCAGCGCCGCATTGATGGCGCCCGCCTTGCCGATGGCGAGGCACCCCACCGGCACGCCGGCGGGCATCTGGACGATGGAATGCAGGCTGTCCACGCCGGACAGCGCCTTGGATTCCACCGGCACGCCGAACACCGGCAGACAGGTGAGGGAAGCCACCATGCCGGGCAGATGGGCGGCGCCGCCGGCGCCCGCGATCACCACCTTGAAGCCGGCATCCTTCGCGCCCTTGGCGAAGGCATACATGCGCTCGGGCGTGCGGTGGGCGGAGACGATGCGCACGTCGCACGCGACTTCCAACGCCTCGAGCATCTCGACGGCGTGCCGCATGGTCTCCCAATCGGACTGGCTGCCCATGATGACGGCCACCGGCCGCGAACCCATCGTCGTGATCCCTGCAGGATAAGGAAAGCGCGGCTTTATCGGATTGGGATCGCGGGGGCAAGGGAAACAAGATCGCGTGCCGGCGCGCCGGCCGGCCGTCTGACTTCTTTCCTTCCGCTAAAGGAGAGGGAGCCCGCCCCCGACCTTCAGGTGCCGCGCTTTGGGCGCGGCCGATCAGTCGGCCAGCTGGCTCGCCAGCACCACGCGGTTGTGGCCTTCGTCCTTGGCGAAGTTCAGGGCATCGTCGGCCCGCTTCATCCAGTCGTCCACGTCTTCGCTGGGCAGATGCTCGGCGACGCCGATGGAGATGGTGACGGAGGATTTCGCGCCCGACGGCAGGGTCACGGCCATGCCTTCGATTTCGCGGCGCAGCGCCTCGGCGGTGTCGCGGGCGGCCGCTTCCGTCGTGCCCGGCAGCAGGATGGCGAATTCCTCGCCGCCGACGCGCGCGGCGCGGCCGGAATGCGCCCACAGCACGCGGGAGACCGCGACGATGATGAGATCGCCGCTGTCATGGCCATAGGCGTCGTTCACGCCCTTGAAATGGTCGATGTCGAACAGCAGCAGGGAAATCGGGCCGCCGCCATGGATCATTTCCTCGGCGAGGTTGAAATAGGCGCGGCGGTTCAGCAGCGAGGTCAGCGCGTCATGGGTGGCCCAGCGCACCAGTTCGCGGCGCGCCTGGTTCATGCGCTCGGCCGCGCGCAGGCGGGCCTCCAGCTCGATCTTGTCCGGCGGCTTGCGGATGAAGTCGTCCGCGCCGCTGTCCAGGGCCTCCACCAGATGCGTGGTGTCGTTGCTGGAGGACATGGCGATCACATAGATCGGCCGGCCCTTGTTCGCGATGATCCGCGACTCCCAGCACAATTGAATGCCCGACACGCCGGGCACCTCGAAGCTGGTCATCACCACATCGAGATTGGTATCCTCATGCAGGTGCTGAAGGGCGTCTTCGCCGTCAAAGAAGGGGCAGACGCTGTGGCCCATGTCTTCGATCATCCGGGCCATCACTTTGAGGCCGACTTTGCTGGGTTCGACCAACATTACGCGCATGGGACAACCTTCGAATATACCTCTCCCGGCAACATATCCGAACACGCGCGCAGGTGTTGGCGAGACGCTTGAATTTTTGATCCATTTTGAATGAATGGCAGCGCGGATTGGATCCAAAAATCCGGCGAAATATCTTCAAATACAGAAGGAATTTCTATCGCAACGGCTTCTGCGAGCGATGGTAGCCGGAACAGCAACCGGGGATGACGCGTCACCGCCAGCGGCGGTGCAGCCAGAGCCATTGACCGGGATATTCGCGCACCCAGCCCTCGATCACTTTCGTCACCGCCTGCATGGCCCCGTCCACGTCGATCCGCCCTTCGGCGTCGCGCGGCAGGGGCACTTCTTCCGTGATCTCGATGCGGAAGCGCCCGCGCGGCAGGCGGATGACGCGCATGCCGTGGACCGGACAGTCGAACTGGCGGGCGAGCCGGGCGAGGGTGGGATTGGTGTGCGCGGCGCGGCCGAAGAAGTCCACCACCACGCCCTGGCCCCAATATTGGTCCACCAGCATGCCGATATGCTCGCCATTCTCCAGCATGCGGGCCATCTGGCGGCCGGCATTGCGGCTCGCCTTGACGAGGCCGGGCATGGTTTCGGCGCGCATGTCGGTGATGAGGTCCGCCGCCTTCTTGATGTTGGGCGCGCGATAGAGCACCCCGCCGGGCACGCCGAGCTTGGCGCCGGTGATGGCGTTCAGTTCCCAATTGCCGGTGTGGGCGGTGAAGAACAGGCCGGGGCGTCCGTCGTCGCGCAGGCGCTCCATGATGTGCGCGCCGACGATCTCGATCCGCCCGTCGTCGGGATGGGCCGGGTCATAGTCCCAGATGCGGTCGAGATGGGCGAATTCGGCCGCCATGCGTCCGAGATTGTCCCAGACCGCCACCACCAGCGCCCGGATCTCCCGGTCGCTCTTCTCGGGAAAGGCGGCGCGCAGATTGCGCCGCGCCGTCCCGCTGACCACGAAGAAGGGGCCGAACAGCTTGGCGAGGGTCGATATGATGGTGGACGACCAGGAGACCGGGAACAGGCGCGACCACCAGACGAGGCCGCGCAGCGTGCCCACCACCAGCGTTTCCCACACCGGCGCGAGCCCCGCGCGCAGGCGACGCATCATGCGCACCCAGATGGCCTTCAATGGCGCCACGTCCGCGTCCCATCCCGCCCGGATCAGAAGCGCACGACGATCTTGCCGAACACCTTGCGGCTTTCCAGCCGCTCCAGGCCGTCATTGAAATTCTCCAGCGTCACCACGCTGTCGATCACCGGAAGCACGCCGCGCCCCATCTTTTCCAAGCCGTCGGCCACGTTGCGGATGGTGGCGCCGAACGAGCCCAGGATACGATACTGGCGCTGGAACAGCTGCATCAGGTTCATGTTCACCGAGACGCCCGAGGTGGACCCGCAGGTGACCAGCCGTCCGCCGGGCTTCATGGAGAGCAGCGAGCCGTTCCAGGTGTCCGCGCCCACATGCTCGAACACCACGTCCACGCCCACCTTCTTGGTGATCTTGCGGACCATGTGCTCGAACCGCTCCTCGCGATAATTGATCACGTGGTCGGCGCCCAGCATCTCCGCCTTGATGGCCTTCTCGTCGTCGCCCACCGTGGTGATGACGGTGGCGCCCACGTCTTTCGCGAGGCGGATGGCGGCGGAGCCGATGCCCGAGCCGCCCGCATGGACGAGAACCGTCTCGCCCTTCTCCAACTGGGCATTGTCGAACAGCATGTGCTCGACGGTGGAGAAGGTGATGCCGGCGCAGGCGGCGTCCTCGAACGACACGCCCTCGGGGGCGGGGATGACCAGCCGCTCGGGCATGTTGATCACGTCGCGGGCGAAGCCGTCGATGTGGAAGCCGAGCACGCCACCCACATTCTCACACAGATTGTCACGGCCCTTCATGCAGTTCTTGCAGTGGCCGCAGGTCAGCGCGCCATACATGGCAACCGTCTGGCCGACCTTGAGCCCACGCACGTCGGCGCCGAGCGCGACGATCTCGCCGGCCGCTTCCGCGCCCACCACCAGCGGCATCTTGCGCTTGGCGAAGGCCATGCCGCGCCAGCCCCACACATCGATATGGTTCAGCGCCAGCGCCTTCACGCGGATCTGCACCTCGCCGGCGCCGGGCGCCTCGGGCTCGGGCAGGTCAACGATGTCGAGCTTGCGATCGGAAACGAGCTGGAGGGCGCGCATGGTGGTCCTTGAAACTCAGCGATGGGCGGCAAGCTGGGCCGAGAGGCCGCCATCCACCGGGATCACGGCGCCGGTGATATAGCCCGCGCCGGGGGAGAAAAGAAACGCCGCCACCTGCGCCACGTCGTCCGGCTGGGCGAAACGCCCAGCGGGAATCTGCGCTGCCATGCGCTCGCGATGGTCCGCGAACTTGGCGAGCATGGCGGTGTCGATGAAGCCAGGGGCGATATAGTTCACCGTCACCCCGCGCCGCGCGGTCTCGATGGCGAGGCCCCGCACATGGGCGAGCAGCGCCGCCTTTGAGGCGGCATAGGCGACATTGCCCTGGTTGGCGAGCAGCGCCGCAACCGAGCCGATGGCGACGATCCGCCCCTCCTTCGCGCGCGTCATGGGCCGCGCGAGGGCGCGGGCGATGCGCACGAAGGCGAAGTGATTGACCTGCATCACCGCTTCGGCCTTGTCCTGATCCACCATGACGGCGAGCGTGTCGTAGGACTGGCCGGCATTGTGGCAGAAGCCGAAATAGGGACCGTCCTCGGCCTCCAGCTCCGCGGCGAAGGCGTCCACCGCCGCCCGGTCCGCGAGGTCCAGCGCCACCGCGCGCGGCGTGGCGCCGGGGCAGCCCTTCAGCTCCTCGAGCAGCGCCTCGGCTTCGGCCATGGCACTGCGATAGGTGAAGGTCACATCGAAGCCGGCCGCGCTTAGCGCACGCACGATGGCGGCACCCAGGCCCCGGCCCCCGCCCGTGACGAGGATGCGCTTGCCGGTCATGCGGCGTGGCGCTCCATGGAGAGAAAGAGCAAGGGTTTGCAGGCGGGCACGGCCGGGCGCTGCCCGGTCACTGCGCTCCTTGCACCGCCCACCGCGCCTGAATACGCAGCCATTTCATCCGTCATGGCCGGGCTTGACCCGGCCATCCACGGGGAATGACCGGGCACAGCGACCGTCGGGGCGCTCAGGCGGAGGGCCGTGGATGCCCGGGTCAAGCCCGGGCATGACGGGAAATGCTGTGATGCCGCGGTGGCGGTCACGCCGGCTCCCCCGCCATGACGAGGCTGACATTCTGCCCGCCGAAGCCGAAGGAGTTGGAGATGACGCGCCGCACGGTGGCATCGCGCGCCACGTTGGGCACCACGTCCATGGGAATGGCCGGATCGGGGATGTGGTAATTGATCGTCGGCGGGATCCGGCCATTGGCGATGGTGAGGAAGGACACCGCCGCCTCGATGGCGCCCGCCGCCGTCAGGGTATGGCCGATCATGGACTTGTTGGAGGACATGGGAATGCCCGCCAGCACCTCCTCGCCGAACACGGCCTTGAGGCCCACATATTCCATGCGGTCATTCTCGGGCGTCGAAGTGCCGTGGGCGTTGATATAGTCGATGTCCTCGGGCGTCACGCCCGCATCCGCCATGGCATTGTTCATGCAGCCGATGATGGGCTTGCCGTCGGGGCTGGAGCGGGTGCGGTGGAAATTGTCCGCCATCTCGCCGCAGCCTTCCAGCACGCCGAGAATGCGCGCGCCGCGCGCCAGCGCATGGTCGAGGCTTTCCAGAACCAAGGCGCCCGCGCCTTCCGCCATGACGAAGCCGTCGCGGTTCTTGGCGAAGGGACGTGCGGCCTCCTCCGGCTTCTCGTTGGCCGTGGTCAGGGCCGAGAGCAGGGAGAAGCGGATCAGAGCCTCGGGATGCACCGAGCCGTCGGTGCCGAGCGAGAGCGCCACGTCGCATTCCCCGCGCCGGATGGCCTCGACGCCCAATTGAATGGCGGTGGCCCCGGAGGCGCAGGCGGTGGATAGGGAAATCGGCTGGCCCTTGGTGCCGAACTTGTCGGCCAGCCGGTCCGCCACCGAGCCGAACAGGAAGCGCTCATGCCAGGGGCGGAACTTGCCCGAAGCGGCCGAGACCAGAAGGTCGCGATACTCCACCGGATGATGGGTGGAATTTTCGGCGAGCTTGCGCTTCTCCGGCCATTCCATCTCCACCGGCGGCACGGCGGCGAACAGCGGGCCGGGGAAATTGCCCTTGGCGCCGACGCCCGACTGGCCGATGGCTTCCTCCGCCGCCAGCGTCGCGAGGCGCTCGGAAAGATCCGGGGCGGGAACGCGGCTGTCGAACAGGAAGTCAACCGTTCCGGCGATGGTGGTGCGCATGCCCTCGACGGGGAAGCGGGTGATGCGGTGGATGCCGCTTTCGCCCGCCGTCAGGCGGCGCCAATTGTCTTCCTTGCCCTGGCCGAGCGAGGAAACGACGCCGATGCCGGTGACGACGACGATGGGACGGCCATGCTTATCGGTGTGCGCCATGGGCACCTCCTGAAAATCGCGACGACGCCCCGCCCGGCGCATCCTTCCGCTTTATTTAGTCGAATGCGCGGAAAACGCGACCTTTGCAACTCGCCCCACGGGAGGCGGCGGCTCAGTCGATCTTTTCCACGAGCCCCGCGCCTTCGCCGCGCCAATGGCCGACGCCGGTCACCAGGACGCGGCGCGCCGCGCCCGCGCCGCGCTCCACCGGGTCGCCGGGGAGAGCGGGGAACAGCTCGCCCTTGGCGACGGTGAGGGCCGCCAGAGCAATGGCGGCGGGGAACTGCGCCTCGAAGCCGTGGCCGATGCGGTTGGTGATCGCGCGCACCGGAAGAGCCGAGGCCTGAAGCGCCTGCGCTTCCGCCTCGGTGGCGCCGCGCGCGCCGGTGGCTCCGGAGAGCACCGCGTCGGGGCGGGTCGTGTTCAGGAAATCCGTCACCTGCGCGGCGATGGAGCCTTCCTCGTCGCGTCGCGCCCGTTCCGACCAGACGCCGGTCAGTTTGGCGATGGGCGTGGCGCCGCGGGCGGTGGCATGCTCGGGCGATTCCAGCACCAGGAAAGCGCCCATGGAGCCGGAGGGGATGCCGGGCGCCTCGGTGCCGGAGAAGACCGGGCGGAACTGGCCGGTCATGCAGAAATCGTTCAGCGCATAGAGGAGCAGCATGTCCTCGCGCTCGGCATTGTAGGCGCCGCCCACGAGGCCGATCTCGCTCTGGCCGGCGGCGATGCGCGAATAGCCCACCCGGACCGCGTCCACGCCCGCGCTTTCCTCGCCCATGAAGGTGCGCGAGGAGCCGGTGACGCCATGCACGATGGAGATGTTGCCCGCCAGCAGATTGGAGAGCTGGGCCAGCGAGAGGGTCGGCCGCAGGTCCGCCAGCAGGCGCTCGTTGAGCAGCTTGCCGGGTTCGTTGGAGGCCAGCACGTCATTCAGGATGGCGGTGTCCACCTGATGGTCGCGCTCGCCGCCGCCCGCGCCCACCACCATGTCGGTGCGGCCCAGGATCTCGGCATTCTTGGCGATGCCGGCGCTGTCGAGCGCGAGCCCCGCCGTATAGGTGCCGATCCGCTGCCAGGTCTCCATCTGGCGCTGATCGCCCTTCTTGGGGATCTGCGCGTCATAGACCAGCTTGACCAGGGGATGGACCACATAGGGCGCGAAGCGTTCCGCGTCGGTCACCGGCGCGGCGCCGGCGGAGAGCGCCTGCCAATGGGCGTCCGGGCCTTCGCCCAGCGAGGAGACCAGGCCGATGCCGGTGATCCAGACGTCGCGCTTGCCCTCAGGCATCGACATAGTCCGCGACCGGGAACTGGACATGCTCGGCCACCTTGAGAACCACGCTCTTCATCCGGCCCTCGGGCCAGGACAGGACGCGGAAAGTGAGTTCCGCATTGCAGATGGGCTTGCCGTCGATCAGCGCGTGGGTCTTCGCCACCACGAAGCCGGAGCCCTCGTGCAGGATTTCCGAATGCAGGTCCAGATTCTGGCCCGGCACCACGAAGGTCCGCAGCTTCGCTTCCTTCACGGTCGCGAGGAAGGGCATCTTCTCGAAGCGGTTGCGGGCGAGCACCAGCCAGCCCGTTGTCTGCGCCATCGCCTCGATGAGCAGCACGCCGGGCATGATGGGATAGCCGGGGAAGTGCCCCTCGAAGATGGAGCTTTCCTCGGGCACGAGGCCCTGGCAGTGAATGGTTTTCAGGGCCGGATCGATGGCAACGATCCGGTCCACCATCTTGAAGACTTCGGGACGCATCAGGCCTGCCTGGCCCTCAGGCGGTCTTCGCAGCGACCAACTCGTCGATGCGCGCGCAGAGGTTCTTGAGGACGAAATACTGCTCGGTCGTCGCCTTGCCGTCGTTCACTTCCTGCGTCCACTGCTCCAGCGGCAGCTTGATGCCGAACGCCTTGTCGATGGCGAAGGCGATGTCGAGGAAGTCGAGGCTGTCGATGCCCAGGTCATCGATGGCATGGCTTTCCGGCGTGATCGTGTCGCGCGGGATGTCGCACGTTTCGGCGATGATGTTGGCGACCGTATCGAACGTCGAAGACATGAATACGCCTCTATGGTGCTCGGCTCTGCCCGCGGCTTGTCGCACCTGCGAGCGCTCGCGGCAAAGCCAAGGGCCGGCGGACGGCCCTTCGGATAGTCGTTGGCCCCTATAGCGAAGGTAGCCAGCGGTTTCAATGGCGGCGGTTCGCCGAAACGTCACAACCGCCCCCGATTGGCGTCACGGCTCAAGAATTTCGTGGAGGACGCCCACCAGCCGATCACACTCCGCGTCCGTCCCGACGGTGATGCGCAGGAATTCATCGATTCGCGGCCGCTTGAAATGGCGCACCAGGATGGCCTGTTCGCGCAGCTTGGCGGCCAGATCCGCCCCCGCATGGGCGGGATGGCGCGCGAACAGGAAATTGGCGGCGGAGGGCAGAACCTCGAACCCCATCTGACCAAGCGCCCCGGCGAGCCGCTCCCGGGTCGCGATCACCTTGCCGCAGGTGTCGGTGAACCAGTCCCCGTCCGAGATGGCGGCGGCCGCCCCGGCGAGGGCGAGGCGGTCGAGCGGATAGGAATTGAAGCTGTCCTTCACCCGCACCAGAGCCTCGATGAGGGGGCGCTGTCCCACCGCAAAGCCCGCCCGCAGGCCCGCGAGCGACCACGCCTTGGAGAGGGTCTGGACCACCAGCAGGTTGGGATGGTCTTTCACCAAGGGAATGGCACTCTCGCCGCCGAAATCCACATAGGCCTCGTCCACCACCACCATCTGGTCGGGATGGGCGGCGAGCAGCGCCGCGATCTGCGCGCGCGCCAAGGCGATGCCGGTCGGCGCGTTGGGATTGGGCAGGATGATGGCGCCGCAAGGCCGATCATAGTCCGACAGGCGGATGCGCAGACCCTCGTCCAGCGGCACCTCGGCATAGGAAATGCCGTAGAGGCCGCAATAGACCGGATAGAAGGAGTAGGTGATGTCCGGGAAGAGCAGCGGCCCCTCATGCTTCAGCAGCGCCTGGAAGGCGTGCGCCAGCACCTCGTCCGAGCCGTTGCCCACGAACACCTCATCCTCGGCGACGGCGAACCGCTCCGCCACGGCGGCGCGCAGCACATGGCCGGTCGGCTCGGGATAGAGGCGCAGGTTCGCCATCTCGGCCGCGATCGCCTCGGCGACGCGCGGGGAGGGCGGATAGGGGTTTTCATTGGTGTTGAGCTTGATCAGGCCCGCCATGCGCGGCTGCTCGCCGGGCACATAGGGCGTCAAGGTCTCGACCACGGGGCTCCAGAAGCGGGACATGGGGCACTCGAATGTCTGGCAGGGCACGCGCGCGCGTCACGGCAACCGTGCCGGCGCTTCGGCCACTTCGGTTCCTGTAGCACAGGCGCAGGCCAGGGCCAGAGGGCGGTTTGACCAATCCAGCGCCGCTGAGAGGCCGGGCGGCGGCGATCAGTCCGGAGGCGGGGTCGGAGCCGTCTTGGGTGCGGTGCTTCGGGGCCGGCGGGCCGGCGCGCGGCGCGCGGCCTTCGGCGGGTCACTTTTGCGTACCGCGAAACGCATGAAGGCCGCGGGCACCAGCCCCAGCAGGACCAGGGCCGCGGACACAGGGACGTCGCCCACATATCCGTGGCGCGCCGCCAGCAGCAGCGCGAGCGAGAGGCCGCCGGTGAAAAGCGCGGCTGCGAGAATCGCGGCGAAGACACGTGGCCCCGCGCCGTGACGGGCGCCGGCCACGAGAAAGCTCCAGACCGCAAGCGGCAACATCAGGAGGGCCGAGGCAAGTCCCGGATTGTAGCGCGCGAGCCCCAGGCCCGCCCCGATGTGCAGGATCAGATTGCCGAGCGGCACCGCGAACACGGTGAGGCCGAACAAAGGATGGCGGGGGGCAGCGAGGATTGCGATCAGGCCCGCGATCCACACCGTGCCGACATTGTAGGCGGTCAGGAAGGCGACCGGCACCGGGCACGCGACCGCGTCGCGAAATCCGAATCCCGTGCACAGCAGGCTGAGCAGGGCCGAAGGGCGGCCCGACAGGTCGATGCCGCTTTCCTCGAATTGATGCAGCAGGGTGAGGGCGAAGGCGGCGAAAGCGAGCCATGCGCTGTCCTGCCATCGCGGGCTGCGCCGGTCGGCAACGAGGGAATCGCCGGCGACCAGCAACAGGAAAAGCATGCCGGCGGCGCCGAGCCCTACCCAGGGCCAAAGTGTTGCGAACGAAACCATGGCCCGCCCTCGCTTCGCCGCGCATGCGCAGCGCGGCGTGCGCCATCATGGTGCGGGAATGTTTCTGAACCGCAAAGGCCCGGGATCTCGCGTTCGATCCCGGCCACGCGCCGCGCCGGAGCAAAGATCGGGCGGGTCACCGTTGGGAGCGCGGATTGCCCCGATCAACTCGCATCCGCGCCATGAGAGGAGGAAAGCGGCTCCAGAACGCGGCGCGCGAGATCCAGCGTTCGCGCATAATGGTTGGAAAGGGCATGGGCCGCCGCCTCCGGATCACGGTCCATCGCGGCCTCGAACAGGGCCTGATGCTCGGAATGCGCGTCCCGCTCACCACCCTCCGGCGCCGCACGGGCCAGGGCACGGTAACGTTCCGATTGTTCGAACAAAGTGCGCTGAATCCGCATCATCCAGGCCAGCCCGCACCCCGACAGAAGCGACTCATGAAACGCAAAATGCAGATCCGCCCAGCTTCCGTCGTGGGGAGATGCCTGGCGGGCCAGCGCATAGGGCACCTGGCGCAGGGCATCCCACGCGCCGCGCACCCGCGCCTCCCACTCCCGGTCGCCCTCCCGCACCGCGTGGCGCAGAGCAAGGGTCTCGATCTCGATCCGGGTGCGGGTGAGGTCTTCAAGGTCCTGAAGGTCCAGTGGCGTGACCCGGAAGCCACGTTGGTCCTCGCTCTGCACGAAACCATCGGCCACCAGCCGGGACAGGGCTTCGCGCACGGCCGACAGGCTGACGTCGAACCGCTTGGCCAGCACGGCGATGGGCAGCTTCTCCCCCGGCGGCAAGCGGCAGGTGAGAATATCCGCCCGGAGCGAGGCATGCACGGCGGACGTGAGCGAGCGCACCGGGGCCATGGGGGCCGTGATACCGGTGGATCGGTGAGGCGTCGGTCCCTGCATTCAAAAGCTCCCCGCTGACCTGTCTCTCAGCCCATGCCCCGCCTGGACAGCGATGGCAAGGGTCGCCCTGCGCCCGAACGCAAACGTGTGAATCCGTGGCTGTGGATAAAAAATCGATTCTCAAGCAGCGCGATGTTGCGCGGCAATAGTTTGGCGTGCAGACAACGCTTGCAGTCCACCCGGTTTCATGCCGGATCGATTTTCATGGAGATGTTCATGCGTTTGATGATGGTTCGCTCGGCCGAAGGCCCGGCCTTGGGCCTTGTCGAGGGGGAGAGCGTCACGCTTTTGCCGGGCCGCACCCTGCGCGCGGTGGTCGCCGGTGGTGCCGCTGAACTGGCGCAGGTCGCGACTGCGGCCGCCGCAGCGCCGTCATCCGCCCGCATCCCGCTTGCGCAGGCTGTCGCCGCCCAGCCGTTCGAAGGCCAGGGCAAGTTCGTCTGCGTCGGCCTCAATTTCACGGACCATGCGAAGGAAGGGGGCAACCCGATCCCCGATTATCCCGCCCTGTTCCTGCGGGTGGGCTCCTCGCTGATCGCGCACGGCGAGCCCATGATCTGCCCCAACGCCTCCCATACGCTGGATTATGAGGCGGAACTGACCATCGTCATCGGCAAGGGCGGGCGGCATATTCCACAGGCCGAGGCCCTCGACCATGTGTTCGGCTACACGATGTTCAATGACGGCAGCGTGCGCGCCTATCAGCGCAAGTCCACCCAATGGACGGCGGGCAAGAATTTCGACGCGACCGGCCCGGTCGGCCCGGTGGTCGTGACGGCGGACGAACTGCCGCCCGGCGCGACGGGGCTGCGCATCCGCTCCGTCCTCAACGGTCAGGTGATGCAGGACGGGACGACGGACGACTTCATCTTCTCGGTCGCCCAGGTGGTCGCCATCGTGTCGGAGATCATGACGCTGGAGCCGGGGGACATGATCGCCACCGGCACGCCGGCCGGCGTCGGCTATCCGCGCACGCCGCCCGTGTTCCTGAAGCCGGGCGACGAGATCGTGGTGGAGATCGAGGGCGTCGGCCGCCTCGTCAATCCCGTGGTCGCGGAGGCCTGATCCCGGACCAAAACGTCATGGCCGGCGCCGCCGGCCATGACGGGTGGCACGATCAGGCGAGCGCCTTCAGCGCGGCCTTGCCGGCATATTTGGCCGCATCGCCCAGTTCCTGCTCGATGCGCAGAAGCTGGTTGTACTTGGCGGTGCGGTCCGAGCGGGCGAGCGAGCCGGTCTTGATCTGTCCGCAATTGGTCGCGACCGCGAGGTCGGCGATGGTCGCGTCCTCGGTCTCGCCGGAGCGGTGGGACATGACGGCGCGATAGCCGGCCTTGTGGGCCATTTCCACCGCATCCAGCGTCTCGGTGAGCGAGCCGATCTGGTTCACCTTCACCAAGATCGCATTGCCGGTGGCTTCCTTGATCCCGCGCGAGAGACGCGAGACATTGGTGACGAACAGATCGTCGCCCACCAGCTGGCACTTCGAGCCGATCGTGTCGGTGAGCAGCTTCCAGCCCGCCCAGTCGTCCTCGGACATGCCGTCCTCGATGGTGACGATGGGATAGGCGCCAACGAGGCTCGCGAGATACTGAACCTGCGCCTCGATATCGCGCACCTTGCCCTCGCCCTCATAATGATAGGCGCCGTTCTTGAAGAATTCGGTGGCGGCACAGTCGAGGCCGATGAACACGTCCTGGCCGGGCTTGAAGCCGGCCTTCTCGATGGCGCCCATCACGAAGTCCAGCGCCGCCTCGGCGGAGGCGAGGTTCGGGGCAAATCCGCCCTCATCGCCCACATTGGTGTTGTGGCCGGCGTCCTTCAGGCCCTTCTTCAGAGTGTGGAAGATTTCCGCGCCCCAGCGCAGGCCCTCGCGGAAGCTGTCCGCGCCGGCCGGCAGGATCATGAATTCCTGGAAGTCGATCGGATTGTCCGCATGGGCGCCGCCATTGACGATGTTCATCATGGGCACCGGCAGGGTGCGGGCGTTCACGCCGCCCACATAGCGGTAGAGCGGCAGAGCGGCGGCCTGCGCGGCGGCCTTGGCCACGGCGAGCGACACGCCGAGAATGGCGTTGGCGCCGATGCGCGCCTTGTTGGGCGTGCCGTCCAGGGCGATGAGGGTCTGGTCGATCTTCACCTGGTCCTCGGCGTCGAAGCCGCCGATGGCGTCGAAGATCTCGCCATTCACCGCGTCCACGGCCTTCTCGACACCCTTGCCGAGATAGCGGCCCTTGTCGCCGTCGCGCAGTTCCACCGCCTCATGGGCGCCGGTGGAAGCGCCAGAGGGCACGGCGGCGCGGCCGAGCGCGCCGTCTTCCAGCAGCACGTCCACCTCCACCGTGGGATTGCCACGGCTGTCGAGGATTTCACGGCCGATAATATCGACGATGGCGGTCATGGAACGTGCCTTCCCTTTTCTCGCATGGCGCGGAGCGGCGCAGGCTTCCGCGTTCGGCGCCGCTTCTAGCGCGTCGGCGGCGGAAAGCGAAGGGGCACCCTGCCGCGCACGCCGTTCCCCTGCGGCGCCAAGGCGGCTATTTTCGCGCCCGACCTCTCTTCCCGAAGGATCCCCCATGACCGAGAGCGAGCTTCAGCTCGGCCGCATGGCCGCGCTGCCAGTCGACCCCGAGGCCGCCGTCCTCGACAAGGTGCCGAACCCGCACCCCGACACGGACTATGTGGCGCGCTTCACCTGCCCGGAATTCACCTCGCTCTGCCCGGTGACCGGCCAGCCGGATTTCGCCCATCTGGTGATCGACTATGTGCCCGACCTCCATCTGGTGGAATCCAAGTCGCTGAAGCTTTATCTCGGCGCCTTCCGCAACCATGGGGCGTTCCACGAGGATTGCACGGTGGCCATCGGCAAGCGGCTGGTCGCCTTGCTCGCGCCGCGCTACCTGCGCATCGGCGGATATTGGTATCCCAGGGGGGGGATCCCCATCGATGTTTTCTGGCAGACGGGCGCGCCGCCCGCCGGCATCTGGCTGCCCGATCCGGGCGTCGCGCCCTATCGCGGGCGCGGCTAGAGCATGCGCCGATCAGCCTGCACCGCAGGCAGATCGGATCACGCATTCTCTATCAATAGTTTAGAGACGGATTCACCGATCAGGTTGATTCAACCTGATCGGAAACGACAGCTAGGGCAGGTTCCGATCTGATGAGATCGCCATCAGATCGGTGATTCGGTCTTTTGAGGGATCTGCTTGCATTGCCGGCCGATTAGGTCACGCTCTCCTGCAACGAGACGGGAAACGCAGGCCGGCGAGGCGCAGATGGCAAGGCTGATCGTCACCAATGGAGACTCGGCGGCGCAGAATATCCGCGATGCCGGGGTTAAGGGGCGAGTGCTGGAATGGCGGGACATGCTCCATGAGGGGCCAGTGCCCGCCGCGCGCAGCCTCGATCTCGTCTCCGATGTGCGCGCGGACTATATCGCCACCAGTCTTGGCTTCGACCTCGGCACGGTGCGCGCCGATTTCGCCCAACGCGACGGCGTGCTCGCCGCCCATATCGTCTATGGCGAGGTGGAGCTGTGGTTCGAGCATGATCTGTTCGACCAGCTTCAGCTCATCCAGTTGCTCGCTTATTTCGCCGACGCGCCGGAGCGGCTCGGCCTGCGCCTGATGCAGGCCGACACCTATCTCGGCGCGCTCGCCCCGGCCGAAATCGGGCGCTTCGACGGGACCGCCGCGCCCGTGACCACCCTGCAACTGGAAGCGGGGCGCGCCGCCTGGGACGCCTTCACCGCGCCGACGCCCGAGCAGATGGCGCGCCTGTGCGCCGCCGCGCTGCCGGAACTGCCCTATCTCGGCGCGGCCCTGCGCCGGCTCTTGAGCGAGCTTCCCGCGCCCGGCAGCGGGCTGTCGCTGATCGAGGAGCGCACCTTGCGCCTGCTGGAGGGCGGGCCGCGCAGTGTCGGGCATCTGTTCGGCCTGGTCAGCGAGATGGAGGAGGCGCGTTTCATGGGCGATCTCAGCTTCTTCCAGCGCCTGGATGCGCTGGCCGCCGGCCCCGAGCCGCTGATCACGGGGCTCCCCTTCGGCGTCGCCGAGGTGCGCCCCTTCACGCCCGGCCAAAAGCCGGACGCGGGCGAGAAGACCTATCGCGACTATGCCCGCGCCGAAATCCGGATCACTCCGGCGGGCCTTGCGGCGCTCCAGGGCACCTTCGACCATGCCGCGCGCAACGGTATCGACCGCTGGATGGGCGGCACCCATCTCACCCCTGATACGCTCTGGCGTTACGCGCGGGAGGAGGGGCGGCTCGTCGCGCCCGCTTGAGCGTCACAGTTTCCCCGCGAAAAGCATGCAAGCCTGACTGAACCGGAAGCGCCGCCATGGCGTTGGTCACGCGCGGTCTGCACGGAGGACGTGATGCGGTGGGAGGATTTCCGCTCCAGCGGCAATGTGGAGGACCGGCGCGGCGTGCCCGGAGGGGTGGGCGGCATCGGCATCGGCACGCTGGTCGTGGTGGGGCTGGTGAGCTGGGCTCTCGGCATCAATCCGCTCGTGGTGCTCTCGGGTCTCGACGCTATCCAGGGCGGCACGGGCCAGCAGCAGAGCGCGCAGCCCCAGGGCAAACCGGGCGCGCCCAGCGATCAGCTCGGCCGCTTCGCCGCGACCGTCCTCGCCCAGACCGAGGATGTGTGGACCGAATTGTTCCGCGCGCAGGGCCGCACCTATAAGGACCCGACCATGGTCCTGTTCTCCGGCGCCACCCGCTCGGCCTGCGGCGGCGCGACCTCGGCGGTGGGGCCGTTCTATTGCCCGCTGGACCAGAAGGTCTATCTCGACCTCTCCTTCTTCCAGGAGATGAAGGACCGCTTCCACGCTCCCGGCGACTTCGCCAATGCCTATGTGATCGCCCATGAAGTGGGGCACCATGTACAGAACATCACGGGCATCCTCCCGCGTGTCCAGGAGGCCCAGCGCAAGGCCGGCAGCAAGGCCGAGGCCAATGCGCTGTCGGTGCGCACCGAACTGATGGCGGACTGCCTCGCCGGCGTATGGGCGCACCATGCCAATGCGCGCTTCCAGATCCTGGAGCCCGGCGACATTCAGGAGGCGTTGAACGCCGCCAGCGCCATCGGCGACGACAAGCTGCAGAAGCAGTCGCAGGGCGTGGTTGTACCCGACAGCTTCACCCACGGCTCATCGCAACAGCGCGTGACCTGGTTCACGCGCGGGCTTAAGACGGGGTCCATGCAGCAATGCAATACATTGCAGGGATCCATCTGATGCCGGGGATCGACGAAACGCGGCCCTTCGTTCCGCTCCGCATCGCGGTGCTCACCGTCTCTGACAGCCGCGATCTGGCCACCGACAAGTCGGGCGCGACCCTGGTGGAGCGCCTGGAGCAGGCCGGCCATCTTCTGGCCGCGCGCGACATCGTGCCCGACGACGTGGCGGCGATCCGCGCGGCGGTGAAGGGCTGGATCGCGGACCCTCACGTCGATGTGGTGATCACGACGGGCGGCACCGGCTTCACGGGCCGAGACGTGACGCCCGAAGCCATCGAGCCCCTGTTTGAAAAGCGCATGGAAGGCTTCTCCACCGTTTTCCACATGGTCTCGTTCGCCAAGATCGGCACGTCCACCCTGCAAAGCCGGGCGACGGCCGGGACGGCGAACGCCACCTATATCTTCTGCCTGCCGGGCTCTCCGGGTGCCTGCCGGGACGGTTGGGACGAAATCCTCGTCAAGCAGTTGGACGTGCGGCACCGCCCCTGCAATTTCGTGGAAATCCTCCCCCGGCTCGACGAGCATCTGAAGCGGGCGAAAGCGCAGGGCGCGAGCATCTGACGCCCGCGTCCCGCTCCCGGTCGCCTCAGGCCGCCGAGTCGGCCTGCGGCTCGGGGGTCTGGAGGGCGCCCTTGGGCATGAGCAGGCGCAGCGCCTGGGGCTGAATCTCGTAGCGCAGAGGCAGGGATTCGCGCGTCACTTCGCCGTCCGTCGCCACCCAAAGACGATGGCGGTGCGGGGCATTGATGGTGATGGAGCGGCCCGAAAAGGTGTGGATGCCCGGATTGTCGCGCCAGGTCTGAATGAGCAGGTCCGCGCCCACCCGCACGCGGGCGAGCGTCCCGAGATCCTCCGCCACCAGCACTTCCATTTGCCCCCCATCGAGCCGGGAGCGATGCCAGCCCGCGCCGTCGAAGGAATTGTTGGTGACCAGCGCCGCATAGGCATCCAGCGAGACGCGCTGGCCGTCCACATCGATATTGAGCCGCAGCCGGCCGGCGCGCACCAGCGCCTTGCCCAAAGCCAGGAACCAGCCGATGGCGCGCCCGTGCTGCTGGCGCATGGCCTCGCGCGCCATGGCCATCTGGCTGAAGAAGCCGACCCCCGACACGCCGTGGAAGGCGCGCCCGTTCAGTTGGGCGAGATCGATGGGCATGGCCTCCGCCTCCCGCAGGGCGGCGAGTGCGCCGGGCAGGTCGCGCGGCAGGCCGATATCATAGGCTAGCAGGTTCATGGTGCCGAGCGGCAGCACGCCGAGAATCATGCCGGTGTTCGCAAGAACCGACGTGGCGAAGCTCACCGTGCCGTCCCCCGCGCCGACGATGAGCGTGTCATATCCGAGCGTCGGCGCTGCGGTGATGAGGCGCACCATGTCCTCCCCCTGGCAGAGCTTCACCTCCACATCGACGCCGGGCTCGGTGAGGGCGGCGTCCACGTCCTCGCGCACGCGCTCCGCCCCGAGATCGCTGATGGTTCCGGCTTGGGCATTGAGAATGACAAGTGTGCGGGCCATCAGGCGGCTCCAGGGTGCAAGGCGTAGGAAGCCACGGTAATGTTTCCCCAGCAAGGGAGCATCAAGATGGCGGCGGAGGAGAGTGGGGTGGCGGGAAAGCCCGCAATCGTGCGGATGCGCGCGGGATTGCTGCTGCTGCTAGCTTTGATCCTGTTCTGTGTCTCGGCCGGACGCTTCGTCGCGACGCAGTTCAGCCTGACCTGGGTGTGGGGATTGGTGGTGGCGCTGGTGCTTGCCGGTCTCGTGGGCTTCGCGCTCAGCCGGCTGACCCGCAAGGTATATTTCCTCATCTCGGCCCTGATCACCCTTCTCACCACCTATCTCGCCTACGACTTCCTGCGCGGCGCGCTCGACTGGTCATCGACCATGTCCCTGCTGTGCGCGCTGGTGCCGTTCGTCGTGCTGGCCGCCGCCTTCTGGGACTTTCGCCAGTTGAAGCTGGAGGTCTCGCGCTGGCTGAACAGTCCGTAAAGCTGGGAGCGCGTGGGGAAGGAACCGGCGGAAGGGTGCCGGGGTTCCCGCTCCGACAAACGGAGCCTCGGCCATGCTGAAATATGCGATCTTCTTCCTCGTCGTCTCCATGCTCGCGGGAGCGATGGGATTCATGAACATTTCCGCCGTCGCACGGCGCATTTCCTTCGTGCTGTTCGGTATTTTTCTCGCGCTCGCCGGTCTCGTGCTGCTGTTCTTCATCCTGCTGGACAAGGCGACCAGCCAGGGCGCACTGCTGATGCTTCCGGGGGTATTGGTCTAACGCCGTACTCCGGTAAACCCCTCTTGGCGGTTGAGCGGCGCGCGATCCCGCAATAGCCTGTTCCCCGCAAGCCGGGAAAACGGCTTCCGCGGGACCTTCGAGAGGAGAAAATCATGCGTCGCCTCGCCCTTGCGGCCGCGGCCGGTCTGGTCGCCCTTGGCGCTCTGCCGGCCTCTGCCCAGCAAAAGGTGGTGAACGTCTATAACTGGTCGGATTATATCGACGAATCTGTGCTGGAAGACTTCACCAAGGAAACCGGGATCAAGGTTCGCTACGACGTCTTCGACAGCAACGAGGTGCTGGAAACCAAGCTTCTGGCGGGCAAGACCGGCTATGACGTGGTGGTTCCCACCGGCTCGTTCCTGCAGCGCCAGATCAAGGCCGGCGTGTTCCAGAAGCTGGACAAGTCCAAGCTGCCGAACCTGCAATATATGTGGCCGGAAATCACCCAGCGCCTCGGCGTTTATGATCCCGGCAACGAATATGCCGTGAACTATATGTGGGGCACCACAGGCATCGGCTACAATGTGGACATGGTGAAGCAACGCCTCGGCGATGTCCCCATGAATACCTGGGACATCATCTTCAAGCCGGAAAACCTGTCCAAGCTGAAAGATTGCGGCGTCTATATCCTGGATGCGCCGGAAGAGGTTCTTCCCGCCGCCCTGCGCTATCTCGGCTTCGAGCCCGATTCGAAGAATCCCGAGGAGATCGCCAAGGCCGGCGAGATGCTGATGAAGATCCGGCCCTTCGTTCGCAAGTTCGATTCGGGCGGCATCATCAATGCCATCGCGCGCGGCGACATCTGCATCGCAGTGGCTTGGTCGGGCGACATGTTCCAGGCCAAATCCCGCGCCGAGGAAGCCGCCAAGAAGACCAAGAAGAAGCCCATCACCATCGCCTATGTCATCCCGAAGGAAGGCGCGCTGATGTGGTTCGACAATTTCGCGATCCCGAAGGACGCGAAGAATGTCGATGAGGCACTGGCGTTCATCAACTATATGAACAAGCCGGAAGTGGCGGCGAAGAACACCAACTTCATCTCCTATGCCAACGGCAACCTCGCCTCGCAGAAGTTCATCGACAAGCCCATCCTCGACAATCCGTCCATCTATCCGGACAAGGACACCTTCTCCCGCCTGTTCACGGTCACGACCTACCCGCAGGACGTCCAGCGGGTGGTGACGCGGACCTGGCAGAGCTTCAAGCGCGGCAAGTGAGACCGGCGCCCCACAGATGAAAAAAGCGGCCGGGCCACATGCCCGGCCGTTTGCGTTCAGGGTCAGGCGCGCGCCTGCGTCGGGCGGACCTCCACATGCGCCGCGGCGAGGCGGCGCAGGACTTGGCGCTCACGCACGATCGGCCACCAGTCATAGAGGAAGATCTCGATGGGCCGCCAATTGGCGACCCATCCGAGGATGATGAGGCTCTCGTCCAGGAATTGCGCGAACGGACGATCCCCGATCCGTCCCGCCACCAGTTCCGAAAGCAGGATGCATATCGCCAGCACGCCGAGCCCGATGGCGAGGGACACGCGACCGACGCGGAACAGCTGCCGCAGATCCCGGCTTCTCTGCTCAGCCCGCGCGGCGAAGAAATGACGTAGGGCGAGAGGAAAGTCCCGCTCCGCCTCGTCTCGCCGATCTCCTGCCACATGGACGATGACGGCCAGGGCTTGGTGGGTGGGCAGGTCCCGCGCCCATTCGAGGATGAAGGCTTCAGCGGAAGGGTCGAGGTCGCGCTCGCGAAACGGATAGGGGTCGAGCGTGTTGAGAAGCTGCGTGATGTGCTCCACCCGCAGCTCGATCCGCGCCGGTGCCTCCTGCATCGCAGACCATCCTCCGGCAGCGTTCTGCACGCCTGTGCACATTATCCTCTGGACCCGCACCACCCGCGCGACTCGCAAGACACATAGTGCAGAGGCCGCCGCGTGGGGATCAACTGCCGCGCGCGTTGGGCCGGACGGATGGCGCGGCACGATGAACGGCGCTCAGGCGATGCGCGCGCCCTTGTAGGGCGCCATGCCCTGGCGGGCCAGCAGGTCGGCGCGCTCGTTCAATTCGGTGCCGGCATGGCCCTTCACCCAGTGCCAGCGGATATCGTGGCGCACGATGGCCGCGTCGAGCCGCTCCCAGAGATCCTGGTTCTTCACCGGCTTCCTGTCAGCGGTGCGCCAGCCGTTTCGCTTCCAGCCGGCGAGCCATTTCATGATGCCGTTGCGCAGATATTCGCTGTCCGTGTGAAGATCGACCGAGCAGGGGCGCTTCAGGGCTTCCAGCGCGCTGATGGCCGCCATCAGTTCCATGCGGTTGTTGGTGGTCTGCGCCTCGCCGCCCTGCAATTCCTTCTCATGGGCGCCGGATTTGAGGATCGCGCCCCAGCCGCCGGGACCGGGATTGCCCGAACAGGCGCCGTCGGTCCAGATTTCCACCGGCGCGCTCACGCTTCGAGCCCATAGTCGCGGGCGCTCGCGACCGCGCGGTGGAACCGCAGCTTCTTCAGATATTCCAGCGGGTCCTTGGGCTTCACCAGCGCCCCCTCGGGCACGTTCAGCCAGTCCACGAGGCGGGTCAGGAGGAAGCGCAGCGCAGCGCCGCGTGCGAGGCGGGGGAGAGCGTCCGCCTCGGCCACCGTCAGAGGGCGTGCCTGCGCATAGCCCGCGAGGAGCGCGCGGCCCTTGGTGGCGTTGAACGCGCCATCCGGCTCGAAGCACCAGGCATTGAGGCAGACCGCCACGTCATAGGCATAGAGGTCGTTGCAGGCGAAATAGAAGTCGATGATGCCCGAGAGCCGGTCGTCGAGGAAAAAGGCATTGTCCGGGAACAGGTCGGCATGGATGACCCCGGCCGGCAGGTCAGACGGCCATTGGGCTTCCAGGTCGGACAATTCGGCCACGATGGTGGCGCCAAGGCCCGGCGCCACGCTGTCCGCCCCCGCGCCGGCCGCCTCGAACAAGGGCCGCCAGCCGGCCACGGAGAGGGCGTTGGGGCGGGTGACTTCGCTGAAATCCTCGCCCGCCAGATGCAGGCGGGCGAGCGCGGTGCCCAATTGCCCGCAATGGGCGACCGCCGGGCGGCGCACGGACACGCCTTTCAGGAAGGTGACGATGGCCGCGGGGCGGCCGGCCAGTTCGCCCAGCACCACGCCGTCGCGCGCCGCCACGGGCTGGGGACAGGAAATGCCCTTCATCGCCAGATGGCGCATCAGCCCGATGAAGAAGGGCAGGTCGCGCGGCGCCACCCGCTTCTCATACAGGGTGAGAATGAAGGTGCCGGCCGAGGTCTGGATCAGGAAATTGGAGTTCTCCACGCCCTCGGCGATGCCGTGATACGAGACCAGGGTCCCGATATCGTAGCGAGCAAGGAAATCCTCCAGCTGGGCGGACGTGACGTCCGTATAGACCGCCACGTCCTACTCCGCCGCGTCGGGACGAAGCGCGCGGGGCAGGGGGAAGAACACATCCTCTTCCGCCGCCGTCACGCTCTGCACGTCAAGATCGAACCGCGCGGCGAAGGCGTCCAGCAACTCCTCCACCAGCACTTCGGGGGCGGAGGCGCCCGCCGTCACGCCCAGGGACGTGATGGTGGAGAAGCGGTCCCAGTCGATGTCGCTCGCGCGCTGCACCAGCACGGAGAGGCCGCAGCCCGCGCGCTCGGCGGCTTCCCGCAGGCGCTGGGAATTGGAGGAATTGGGCGCGCCCACGACCACCATGGCGTCCACCTGAGGCGCCACCTTCTTCACCGCGTCCTGGCGGTTGGTGGTGGCGTAGCAGATGTCCTCCTTGTGGGGCGCCGCCATCTGGGGGAAGCGCGCCTTGAGGATCTCCACCATCTCGGCGGTGTCGTCGAGGGAGAGAGTGGTCTGCGTCACATAAGCAAGATTGTCGGGATTGCGCGGCTGAATGGTGCGCGCATCCTCCGCCGTCTCGATCAGCGTCACGGCCCCGTCCGGCAACTGGCCCATGGTGCCGATCACCTCGGGGTGGCGGGCATGGCCGATCAAAAGGATCTCGCGGCCCTTGCGGTGATGCACCTGCGCCTCGCGATGCACCTTGGTCACCAGCGGGCAGGTGGCGTCGATGGCGAACATGTTGCGCGCGGCGGCCGCCTCCGGCACCGCCTTGGGCACGCCATGAGCGGAGAAAATGACCGGAGCGGGGCCTTCCGGCACCTCGTCCAGTTCTTCGACGAAAATCGCGCCCTTCCGCTTCAGTCCTTCCACGACATATTTGTTGTGGACGATCTCGTGGCGCACATAGACCGGCGGCCCATAGAGGGCGAGCGCCTGTTCCACGGCGTCGATGGCGCGCACCACGCCCGCGCAAAAGCCGCGGGGCGCGCACAGCAGCACCCGCAGGCGGGGCTTTTGAAGGGTGACGTCGGACTGCATCGCGCCATGAATGGCGGGGTGCGGCGAGACGTGTCAAGGGCGCTTGTGCGCGGGTCAGCCAATGCCCATTTGCATCCGACCGCCGGGGCGCCTATTGTTGTGGCATCCCGGACATTGCGAGATCCGCGGTTCGCCCGGCAGAAGGGCGAGCGACGGACCCCTCGTGCCAGCCGCTGACCGGTTCCTGGACGCCGCGCGCCCCGCGCGCGGTGCCGGATCCCCGGACGGGCGGTGAAGACCAACAACGCCGAAAGGCTGCTCCAAGAGGCCGCTCCATGTCGAACACCCCTCTCATGCCGAAGGCGACCGCCGTGTGGCTGGTCGAGAACACGGCGCTCACGTTCGAGCAGATCGGAGACTTCTGCAAACTGCACGCCCTGGAAGTGAAGGGCATCGCCGACGGCGAAGTGGCCCAGGGCATCAAGGGTCTCGATCCCATCTCCACCGGCCAGCTCTCGCGCGACGAAATCTCGCTCGCCGAGAAGGATCAGAACCGGCGCCTGAAGCTGCTGGAATCCAAGGTGCGCCTGCCGGAGAAGAAGACCCGCAAGGGCCCGCGCTATACCCCGGTGTCGCGCCGCCACGACCGGCCGAACGCGATCCTCTGGCTGACGCGCAACCATCCCGAGCTGAAGGATGCGCAGATCATCCGCCTGGTTGGCACCACCAAGACCACCATCCAGGCGATCCGCGAGCGCACCCATTGGAATTCGGCGCAGCTCCAGCCCATGGACCCGGTGACGCTCGGCCTGTGCAGCCAGATCGACCTCGACATCGAAGTGCAGCGCGCGGCCAAGGATCGTCCCGCAGGCGCCGTCGAGGAGAAGGGCGCGACCCTGCTGCCGGCGGACGTCACCACCCGCCATCACGACGAGCCCCCGGCGCGGCGCGAGTCGCTGGACCTTGAGACCGTGTTCGCCAAGCTCGGCGGCGCGCGCAAGGGCGAGAACGAAGACGAGGAATGAGCCCCGCTCCCCGGTCGCGGTCACAGGCAATCGGGACGTCAGGACAAAAAAGAGGCCCCTGCGGATGCGCAGGGGCCTCTTTTGTTTCTGGGTGCGCCGGTCAGTGCGCCATGAGCACCGGCACGGTCATCGCCGAGAGGATTTCGCGGGTCACGCCGCCCATCACCAGCTCGCGCAGGCGCGAATGGCCATAGCCGCCCATCACCACGAGATCCGCGCCCTGGTCCGACACCTCGTTCAAGATGGTCTGGGCGATGCTGGGTTCGCCATTGCCCACATGAAGCGTGCGTGTGGTGGCCGACAGGCCGTGGCGCGCGAGGTGGCGCAGCACCTCGTCGCAGTTCGCGGCCTCATCGCTGGCGCGCACCACGCGCAGCACTTCCACCTGCGCGGCGCGGTGCAGAAGCGGCAGGCCCTCGGCGAGCGCACGCGCGGCGGCGCGGCTGCCGTCCCAGGCGACGACCGCGCGCCCGCAGCCATACCCCTCGCGCTGGACATAGGGCACGACCAGAACCGAGCGGCCGGATTCCAGCAGAACCGTCTCGGCGATCACCTCTTCCGGCCCCGGCCGGTCCGGGTCCGGCTGGGCGACCACGGTGAGGTCGAAGACGCGGGACATTTCCGCAAGGCTGCTGGCGGCGATGCCCAGCGAGCCGTTGAGGGTGCGCACCTCGTGCGTCACCCCCGCGGCAGCGGCATGGGCCGCGAAGGACTCTCCGGCCGCGATGGCGGCGGCGGTGTTTTCCTGCATCTGGGTTTCGAGGAAATCAGTGGGAAGCGCGCCCATATAGAAGGGCGGCACGTCAATCTCGTATGTGACGGCAAGGCCCGTCAGATGGGCCGAGAATTTCGCCGCCAAACTGGTGGCGAAGGCTGCGGCGCGATCGGTGTCCGTGCCCTGGCTGAGATTGACGAGAATATCGCGGATCATAACGATGGCCTCCCCGTGCCGCAAATCGGCGACACCTTAGCCTAAAGTGCACGCGGCGCGGCAGTCTTGATCCGCCGCAAAGCCGCCGTGGAGGCCGCATAAAGAAAACGCGGCCGCCCGGGGGAAAGGCGGCCGCGTCGCATGGAACGATCAAAGGGGGGGGGGATTTCGATCGCTCCGATGACATAACGACCGCCCCGAACCTGGGTTCCAGAAAAATGAAAAAAAATTCGCGCCCCTCGTTTCGTGTCCCGAAGGGGGATAAACCCACGCCGGGTTCCACATTCAGCCTGGGTGGGCGGCAGTGACACCGGACCTCAGCATTGTCGTGCCGCTCTATAATGAGGCGGCGGGCATCGACGCATTCCATCGCCGCCTGTCGGCCTGTGCGAAGCGGGCGGCTCAGGCCCGGGGCCTGCGCGTCGAGATCGTCTATGTGGACGATGGCAGCCGCGATGAGACGGCGGCGCGCGCATCGGAGCTTCAGCCGCTGGGCACCGACGTCCAGGTGGTGGCCCTGTCCCGCAATTTCGGGAAGGAAGCGGCGCTCATGGCGGGCCTCGACCATGCGCGGGGCGATGCGCTCCTGTTCATGGACGGCGACGGCCAGCATCCCCCGGAGATGATCGACACCTTCCTCGGTCTCTGGAAGGACGAGGGCGTGGATGTGGCCTATGCCGTGAAGGCGGATCGCTCGGAAGAGCCGGCCGCGCGGCGGCTGTTCGTCAAAAGCTTCTACCGGCTGCTCAATTTCGGCGCCCCCACGCGCATTCCCGAGGATGCGGCGGACTTTCGCCTGATGTCGCCGCGCGCGGCGGCGGCGCTGCGGCGCCTGCCGGAGCGCAACCGCTTCTTCAAGGGCCTGTCCATCTGGGTGGGCTTCCGCCAGCGCGCGGTGCCCTACCGGCCCGAGGCGCGCGCCCATGGCACCAGCAGCTGGAGCTTCTGGCGCCTGCTCGGCCTCTCCATGGAGGGGCTGACCTCCTTTTCGCCCGCGCCGCTGCGCCTCGCCGCCCTGGTGGGCGTGCTGATCGCGGGGGCCGCGCTCCTCTACGGCTTCTGGATCATCGTTGAGCGTCTGGTCTGGGGCATTCCGCTGCCGGGCTATCCCTCGGTCGTGGTGGGCGTGATGGGGATCGGCGGCATACAGCTGCTCGTTATGGGTGTGATGGGCGAATATCTCGCTCGCGTCCTGTCCGAGATCAAGGGACGGCCGGTTTATCTGGTGGCGAGCCATGCGCTGCATCCCGCCGAGGGCGATCTCCAGTCCCACCCGCCGCACGCGTGAGGGCAGAATGAGTCGGCGGATCATCCTCTGCGCAGACGATTACGGCTTGTCGCCCGGCGTCAGCCTCGCGATCCGCGATCTCATCGCGCGGCGCAGGATCAATGCGACCTCGGTCATGATGCTGTTTCCCGACCGGGTGGAAGAGGCCGGCCGTCTGGATATTGTGGCGCAGGACACGGGTGTCAGCATCGGCCTCCATGTCACGCTCACCGGCGGCTTCGCGCCGCTCGCAGCCGCCCCGCTCGGAGGGGAGAGGCTGCCCTCGCTCGGGCAGCTTCTCGCCGCTGCGATGCTGCGCGGGATCGATACGCGCGCCATCGCCGCTGAAGTGACGGCGCAGTTCCAGGCGTTCGAAGCGGCCTATGGCCGTGCTCCCGACCATGTGGACGGGCACCAGCATGCCCATGTGCTGCCCATGGTGCGCGCGGTGGTTCTGGACATCGCCGCCCAGCGTGCCCCCGGCGCGCTGCTGCGCGACTGTACCCAGGCGCCCCGGGCGCGTCTTGGTCTGGATCTCAAGGGCCGCCTGATTTCCCGGCTCTCGGCGGGCCTCGCGTCGCAGGCAGGTGCGCGGGGATTGCGGGTCAATCGCGGCTTTGCCGGCGCCTATGATTTTTCCCCCGGGACGGATTTCGCCGCGCTCCTGGCGCATTGCGCCGGCGGTCTCGACGATGGCGGCCTGATGATGGTCCATCCCGGCCATGTGGACGAGATTCTGCGCGGACGCGATCGCGTCCATGAGGCGCGGGAGATGGAATATGGCGTGCTGGCCGGCGCCGATGCTCCCGCCCTGCTGGCGAAGGCCGGCGTCACGCTGGCCTGATCGCCGCTTGACCCGGCCCCGGATTTGCATGGGAGCCCAGACGTTTCGCAATGGGAGCATCGCGGGAGCCCCTCGGCTCCATCGGCGTGGAAAGAGTGGGCATGAAGGGGCGAACGGTTCTGCTGTGGGGCTGGCGCGGGCTCGGTGCGGCGCTGGCGGTGGGAGGTCTTGAGGCCGCGGCGGCGCTGGGAGAAACCCCCGTCTCCCTTATTCCCTTCGTGACCTCCATTGCCGTGGTGATGGGCATGCCGGAGGCGGATCCGGCCCAACCGCGCGCGCTCGTGGGCGGCCATCTGGTGGCGAGCCTCGTGGGATTTGCCATGCTGAGCCTGTTCGGTTCCTCGTCTGTTTGCGCGGCCCTGGCGGTCGGCATGTCCCTGGTCGCCATGCGCCTCACCGGCACGATGCATCCGCCGGCCGGGATCGATCCGCTGCTCATCGTGGCCGAAGGGCCGTCGCCCCTGTTCATCCTGGTGCCGGTGGCGACCGGTTCGGCCATTTTGTGCGTCTTCGCGCTCCTGTGGCACCGGCTCATGTCCGATGCGCCCTGGCCGAAGCGGTGGATCTAGATCGATGCGATCCGTGCGCCCTGAAGCTGGGGGCGCTCAGGTCTTGTCGGGACCGACCCGCTCGCGCTGGTCCCAGCCGCCGATCTCGTCCTCTTGCGCCGGGGGCGGCGGGGTCTGGCCGGCCAAGCGCAGCGTGCGCTCCAGCAGCACCTCATAGATGGGCTTTCCGCCCAGCGCCTCGGCCACGAGATGGGAGAAGACGCAGGTGAGGATGACGGGCACCAAAAGCGTGTAGGCGCCGGTCAGTTCCACCACCAGAACCATGCCCACCAAGGGCGCGCGCACGGTGGAGGAGAACAGCCCGCCCATCCCCGCAATGGCGAGCGCGGCGATGCCGCCCGCCGGCAGCGCCACGAGCGTTTCGAGCGTCGTGCCGTAGAGCACGCCCACGGCGGTCGCGAGCGCGAGGATGGGCGCGAAGATGCCGCCCGGAACGCCGGTGGAATAGCTCGCCATGGTCATGAGGAAGCGGATCAGCACAATGCCGGCGAGCACCAGCAGGGGAAGGTTCTCGTGGGCCAGTGTGACGGCCAGCTTCTCGCCCCCGAGCGTCGCCTCGGGGCGCAGGACCAGCAGCACGCCGATGGCAAGCCCGACCAGCGCGGGCAGCACATAAAAGGAAGTGCGCAGGCCGAGCGTGCGCGCGGCATCGAGCGACCAGATGAGGGTGCGGTTGAACACCACGCCAACAAGGCCCAGCACCACGCCGAGGCCGATAAAGGCCGGCAGCATGACGAGCGGCATGTCGGGCACCAGGATTCGCATGTCCGGCCCGACGCCGGCGATGCTTTCCGTGACGATGGCGCTGGTGACCGAGGCGAAGATGACCGCGCTATAAGTGCGCAAGCCATAGGGGAATTGCCGGCGCGTCTCCTCGATGACGAACAGGATGGCGGCGAGCGGGGCGTTGAAGGCGGCGGCAAGGCCCGCCGCGCCACCCGCCGCGAGCAGGCCGCGCAGGTCGCGGGTGGACAAGCCGAGCCATTCGCCCGCCGCCTGCGCCACCGAGGCGCCCATATGGATGGTCGGCCCCTCGCGGCCCACCACGAGGCCCGAACCGAGCGAGAGAAGGCCACCGAAGAATTTCACCGGCAGGACCCGGCGCCAGCGCACCGGGCGCAGTCCTTCCAGCGCGCCCTCGATTTCCTGCACGCCGGACCCGCCCGCCTCGGGGGCGAAGGTGCGCACCAGCCAGACAGCGGCGGTGACCATGGCGGCGGCGATCACGCCCATCAGGATAAGGCGGGGCAGGGCGGGAAGGTCGGACCCCGCGAACAGGCCCGGCCAGCCCGAAATGGCGTCGGTGGACAGATGGAAGATGGTGCCGATGCAGCCCACCACCGCGCCGACCGCAATGGAGATGGCATAATAGCCGGCATCGGAAACCCCGCCCGGCTTCTTCCCGTCCGCTCCGCTCACGCGCCCACTCCCCTGCCGTCCGGCCGCGCCCGAGCGGGGCGACCCGACAGGTTTAGAACAGGCGTCGAGGCCCTTGCAACGCAACAAAAGCGGTCGGTTTGCACCGGGGCGATCTTCCAGGCCGGGCCGGTTGCGCCCGGGAACGGCTTCGATGCAGCAGGAAGCGCATCAATGCGCGCATTCCCCTTCGCCTCGGCCCTTACACCGCCACCAGGGCAGGAGGCGCGGGAGGTCCCAGATGACGCGGCGGCGCCTCGCCTTCGATCTCCACTTGGCGATCATGCAGGTCGCGCAGCGTCGCGCGATGGCCGATGGAAAGCACTGCCGTATCCGGCAAATGGGTGGCGAGAAGCTGATAGAGGGCGGCTTCGCCCGCTTCGTCGAGCGCGGAAGTGGCCTCGTCCAGCAGCAGCACCTGCGGACGCGTGAGCAGCGCGCGGGCAAATGACAAACGCTGTTGTTCGCCCACCGACAGCACATCCGGCCAGAGCGCGCTCTCCTGGAGGCGCGGCGCGAGGCCTGCCAGCCCGACCGCCGTGAGGACACGGGCCAGGTCCGCGTCCGAATGGGTGCCGGGCGCATCGGGATAGCTCAACGCGGCGTCGAGACGCCCGACCGGCACGTAAGGCCGCTGGGGCAGGATCAGGACCGGAGCGTCGCCGCAAATGGCAACGTCGCCCTCGGCGAAGGGCCAGATGCCGGCGATGGCCCGGAACAAGGTGCTCTTGCCCGAGCCTGAAGGCCCCATGATCAGAACCTTTTCCCCCTTTGCCAGCGAGAGGTGGTCCACGCCCAGCAGGGCCTGCCCGTCGGGCAGGCGGATCTGGACTTGGGCAAGGCCGAGCGGCTCGATCCCGGCGCGCGTCCGCACGATGGCCGGCGCTGCCGCGCCATCCTTGGCCGCCTGCATCGCCCGCTCAAAGCCGGTCAGGCGATTCACGACCGCGGTCCATGCCGCGAGGTCCGAATAGGAGGTGATGAAGAAGGAGAAGGAGGTCTGGACGGAGGAGAAGGCGCTCGCCGTCTGCATCAGGGGGCCGAGCAGGATGGCGCCGGAGAAATAGGCGGGAGAGACCACCACATAGGGGAAAATGGTGGAGATCTGATCGTAGCCGGCCGTGAACCAGGTGAGCCGCTTCTGAAGCCGCATGAGGTCGAAGAAATTGCTCCAGATGCGCGCGAACCGGCCGTCGAGCCGGCGTTCCTCCTGCGGCGCGCCGCGCAGCAGCGCCACCTGCTCGCTGTTTTCGCGCACGCGCACCAGATCCACGCGAAAGTCCGCCTCATAGCGTTGCTGATCGAAATTCAGGCCCACCAGACGCTTGCCGATGACATGGGCGACATAGGTGCCAAACGCCGCATAGATCAGAGCCGCCCAGAACAGATAGCCGGGAATGACGATGTCGGTGCCGAACAGCGTCAGGTCATAGGCGCCCGACAGGCCCCACAGGATGACGCTGAAGGAGATGAGGGATACCACCGTTCCCAAAAGTCCGACGCCGATGGAAATGGTCTGGCTCACGAACAGGCGCACATCGTCGGCGATGCGCTGGTCCGGATTGTCCGCCTGGTCGCCCTGAAGGCGCAGGCGGTAGAAGGTCTCGTCCTCCAGCCAGTGGGACAGGTAGCGTCGCGTGAGCCAGCGCCGCCAGCGGATGATGAGCCATTGCTTCAGATAGATCTGGTAGACCGCCACGATGATGGCGCCGGCCGCGATCCCGCAGAAGATCAGAAGCTGGTATTTGAACTCCGCATAGTCCTTTTCCTGGATCGCATTGTAGAAGGCGCTGTTCCATTCATTCAGCAGCACCGTGGCATAGACCCAGGCCAGTTCGAGCGCGATGACCGCGCCCAGGAGGCCGAGGGCGATCCAGCGTTCCTCGCTCTTGAAATAGGGAAGGGCCAGGCGGCGGATATCTGCGAGAAACTTCAGGGCACGCATGCTGTGGGACGCTCCGATGCGATCGGCAGCATATGGCGCCGCGATGTGGAGGGATCATGGCCACCACATTACCTCTTTGTCAGGTGCAAACCCCGACGCGGAAACGAAACACGCCGGCCGGGAGATGCCGACCGGCGTGCGGAGGCCTTGGAGGACTAAGGGTCAGGCCGCCTTGAGCTCGACCACGAAGGTTTCCACCGCCTGGCGCAGGTCGGTGGCCTGGCCGGAGAGCCCTTCGGAGAGGGCCAGCAATTCGGTGGAGGCGGAGCCGGTCATCTGGGCGGCCTGGCCGACACCGGTGATGTTGCTGGTGACGTCCTGCGTGCCGTTGGCGGCCCGCTGGCAGTTCTGCGCGATCTCGGCCGTGGCCGCGCCCTGCTGCTCCACCGCGCCGGCGATGGAGGAGGAGATCTGCTTCATGTTGGAGATGACCCGCATGACTTCCGACATGGAGGTGACCGTCTCGCGGGTGGAGGACTGGACCTCGGAAATCTTCTGGGAGATTTCCTCGGTGGCGCGGGCGGTCTGGGTCGCGAGCTCCTTCACCTCCGAAGCCACGACCGCGAAGCCCTTGCCCGCCTCGCCGGCCCGGGCCGACTCGATGGTGGCGTTGAGCGCCAGCAGGTTGGTCTGGTCGGCGATGCCCTTGATCAGGGACACGACGTCGCCGATGGCGGCCGCCGACTGGGCGAGGTCGTTGATGCGCTCGTTGGAGACTTCCATCTCGCGATAGGCGACATCCGCCACCTGGGCCGACTGCGTGACCTGCCCGTTGATCTCGCGCACCGACGCCGCGAGTTCTTCGGACGAGGCCGCCACGGTCTGCACATTGCTCGCGGCAAGCTCGGCCGCTTCGGTGACGTTCTGCGCCTGCTGGGCGGTCTGCTCGGCGGTGGCCGAGAGATCACGGGCCGAGCCGGCCACCTGCTGGGACGAAGCGGCAAACGCGGCGGCAAGCTCGGTCATGCGCTGCACGAACCGCTGGGCGAGTGCATTGCGCTTGTCGAGGCGCTCGCGCTCCTCGGCTTCGCGCTGCTGCTGCTGACGGCGCGCGAGTTCCGCATCCGAGAGTTGGCCACGCAGCACTTCCAGGGCATTGGCCATGGCGCCCACTTCGTCCTTGCGGTCGGCGCCGGGCACCGCCATGTCCAGCTTGCCTTGGCCGAGGCCCGACATGACCTCAATGAGCGACTGGATCGGCGCGACCACGCCCCGTCGCATGAGGACGACGGCCAGGACCAGCATGGCAAGGGTGCCCACGGCGATGGCGCCGAGCGTGACGTAGCTGGCGGTGATGGTGGAGGACGAGATGGCCGCCGAGCGTTCTGCTGCGGACTTTTCGATGCCGACCGTCAGATCGCGCAGGGTCGTTGAGAGCTGGCGCAAAGCGGGCTCGCACCCCTGGAGCATCAAGGCCAATGCCTTGGTCATGCTGGCCGCATCAGTGGTAGATGCGCCGATCCGAATGACTTCACTGCACTCGTTTTGGAGAATGTTGGTGAATTTGGTCCCGATCGCCCGGATCTCCTGGGCGTGCGCCGACGCTCCCTTTTCGGCCTGGGCGATGTTGGTGCTGAATTGGGTGACGGATTCGGCGCGCGCCTCCTCGGCCCGCTTCAACAATGCCGGATCGGAGGCTGCCACCGTGAGATAGATGGAGGCGATCTGGTCGATCATCCGCCGATTGGCCCGCGCCAGCGCGACCTGGGCGCTGCCTTCGCCCTCAATGAGGTCCGAATAAGCAGCGTCAGTCTTCAGCGTCTCCAACGTGGAGTAGATCGCGCCGCCCAGGCTGAGGACGCCGAGCGCGATCAACAGGCTGGCCACTTTCCAGCTCAATGACAAATTCTTGTATGACATGAAGGCCCCCATCCGCTGACGTCGGCGCGCCCCCGCGCCAATCTGAGTGTCGTCAGCTGGGCAGCAAATCGGACGAACCTGTCTTGAGGCTTGTGATGGCGGTCATGAGCGAAAGTAGATGCCCTCTATTGATCGCGTAATCCTGCCAGATATAGCCCTTTTGGTCTGCACTATTGAATAGATAAAATTAGGCCAGACACGATTAAATTATAAAATATGTAAATTTGTAATTCTGTATTCAGGGGATGATGATGTATTTATACATATTTTTAGAAAGTTTAAATGCGATGACGGACGTAACGTCAGGAAGGGTTGTGCAACCTGATGATTGGGTCCGCCGTATCTTGGATGCAATTGTTTTCGCTCGATCGGCCGCGCGGCGAGCGCAGACTTGATCGGTGTCCGTGCCGACTGGCGCGAGCGCACGGAAATTCATGCGTTGAGAGCATGGGTGTCATGCGCTCAACGCATAAGTATGCGTCAGTGAACCGGGAGGTCGCGGGAAAACGGACGGGCGCGGCGGCCCGGCGCGCAGCCGCGCCGTTCCGCGAGCGGGCCGATGCGGCTCAGGCGCTTTTCGCCATTTCCCGCAGCTTGAATTTCTGGATCTTGCCCGTGGAGGTCTTGGGGATCTCCGCGAACACGAAATGGCGCGGGCATTTGTAATGGGCGAGGTTGGCCCGGCAATGGGCCATCAGCTCCTCAGCCGTTGCGCTGGCGCCGTCCTTCAATTCGATCACGGCCAGCGGCGTCTCGCCCCATTTCTCGTCCGGCCGGGCCACAACGGCGGCGGCGGCGACGGCGGGATGCTTGTAGAGGGCATCCTCCACCTCGATGGAGGAAATGTTCTCGCCGCCGGAAATGATGATGTCCTTGGAGCGGTCCTTCAGCTGCACATAGCCGTCGGGATGCTTCACGCCCAGATCGCCGGAATGGAACCAGCCGCCGGCAAAGGCGGCTTCCGTGGCCTTGGGATTCTTCAGATAGCCCTTCATCACCACATTGCCGCGGAACATCACCTCGCCCAAGGTCTCGCCGTCGGCGGGCACCGGCTGCATGGTGTCGGGATCAAGCACGTCGAGGGCTTCCAGCGCGCCGTAGCGCACGCCCTGGCGCGATTTCTTCTGCGCGCGCTCCTCGGCGGGCAGGCTCTCCCATTCGGCGTGCCACTCATTCACGACGGCGGGGCCATAGACCTCGGTCAGCCCATAGACATGGGTGACATTGAAGCCGGCCTCCTGCATGGCCGCGAGCACGGCGGCGGGGGGCGGGGCGGCGGCGGTGATGAACTCCACCACGCGGGGCAGGGGGCGCTTGTCCGCCTCCGGGGCGTTCAGCAGCGTGCTCATCACGATGGGCGCGCCGCACATATGGGTCACGCCGAGATCCGCGATGGCATCGAAAATGGGCTTGGCCCGCACCTGGCGCAGGCAGACATGGGTGCCCGCCACCGCACAGACGGTCCAGGGGAAGCACCAGCCGTTGCAGTGGAACATGGGCAAGGTCCACAGATAGACCGGATGGCGGCCCATGCCGCAGGTCAGCACATTGTCGTGCGCCAGCAGGTGCGCGCCGCGATGATGATAGACCACGCCCTTGGGGTCGCCCGTGGTGCCCGACGTATAGTTGAGCGCGATGGCGTTCCACTCGTCGGACGGCATGGCCCAGGCATAGTCGGGATCGCCGCCGGCGATGAAGTCCTCATATTCCACGCCGCCGATGCGCTCGCCGGGGCCGGCATATTCGGGATCGTCATAATCGATCACCATGGGCTTGCGCGTCGCGATGGCGAGGGCGGCCTTGATGACGGGGGAGAATTCCCGGTCGGTGATGAGGACCTTGGCCTCGCCGTGATCGATGGTGAAGGCGAGGATGGCCGCGTCCAGGCGGGTGTTGAAGGCGTTCAGAACGGCGCCGCACATGGGCACGCCATAATGGGCCTCCACCATGGCCGGAACGTTCGGCAGCATGACCGCCACCGTGTCGCCCACGCCCACGCCGGCTTTCTCCAGCGCCGAGGCCAGGCGCCGCGAGCGTGCGTAGAGGTCGCGATAGGACCGCCGCATCTCGCCGTGGACCACGGCGAGATGATCAGGGAACACGGAGGCCGCTCGCTCCAGGAAGCCCAGGGGCGTCAGCGGCTGGTAATTGGCCGCGTTGCGGTCGAGATCCTGGTCATAGATGCCGGCCATCGGGTCCCCTCCTCGATGTGATTTCTTAAAATTGCAGCGGCTTGAGCCGCAGCGTTGGGGCGCGACGTTACCCGAGTGTTTCGCCGCCATGCAATCGCCGCCGCGCCCGACGAAGGTCTTACGCACTAGAGCGGACTTGCTTGCGCGCGGGCGCTGCGCAACATCGACTTAAAAGCGACACCTTAAGAAAAGCAACCGAGGGAACGGACCATGGAGGATCATGCGCGCAGCCGCTATGCCGAGGTCTATGGGCATTGGCAGCGGGACCCGGAAGGCTTCTGGGGCGAGGCGGCCCGGAACGTCGATTGGGTGACGCCGCCCCGCACCGTCTTCGACCCCGAGGCCGGCGTCTATGGACGCTGGTTTCCCGACGGCGTGTGCAACACCTGCTTCAACGCCGTGGACCGCCATGTGGCGGCAGGGCGGGGCGCGCAGGTGGCGCTCATCCATGACAGCCCGGTCACCGGCTCGAAAAGCACGCTGACCTATGCCCAGCTTCTCGCGCAGGTGCGGGTGCTGGGGGCGGTCCTTACCGATCTCGGCGTGACCAAGGGCGACCGCGTCGTCCTGTACATGCCCATGGTGCTGGAAGCGGTGGTGGCGATGCTCGCCTGCGCGCGCATCGGCGCCGTGCATTCCGTGGTGTTCGGCGGCTTCGCCTCCAAGGAACTGGCGGCGCGCATCGAGGATGCCGCGCCCAAGGTGATCCTCGCCGCCTCCTGCGGCATCGAGCCGTCGCGTGTGGTGGCTTATAAGCCGCTGCTGGACGAGGCGATCGCCATGTCGAGCGCCAAGCCGGCCGCCTGCCTCATTCTCCAGCGCCCGCAATCGCCCTGCGCCCTGGTGGCCGGGCGCGATCTGGACTGGGCCGAACAGTGCGCCGCGGCCGCAGCGGCAGGCAAGGGCGCGGACTGCGCCGCCATGTCGGCCACCGACCCGCTCTATATTCTCTACACCTCGGGCACCACGGGAAAGCCGAAGGGCGTGGTGCGCGACACGGGCGGCCATCTCGTGGCGCTGCGCTGGAGCATGGAAAACCTCTACGGGGTGAAGCCCGGAGAGGTCTTCTGGTGCGCCTCCGACATCGGCTGGGTGGTGGGCCATTCCTATATCGTCTATGCCCCGCTGATCCTCGGCGCGACGTCCCTGGTCTATGAGGGCAAGCCCGTGGGCACGCCCGATCCCGGCGCCTTCTGGCGGGTGATCGAGGAGCACAAGGCGGTCGCCCTGTTCACCGCGCCCACCGCCCTGCGCGCCATCAAGAAGGAAGATCCCGACGCCACCTTCCTGAAAGGGCGCGACCTCTCCCATTTCCGCACCCTGTTCCTGGCGGGCGAGCGGGCGGACCCCGACACGGTGGCCTGGGCGCGCGACACGCTGGGCGTGCCGGTGGTGGACCATTGGTGGCAAACCGAGACCGGCTGGGCCATTGCGGGCAATCCCGTGGGGCTCGGGCTTCTGCCCTTCAAGGACGGCTCACCGACCGTCCCCATGCCCGGCTACGATCTCCAGATCGTGGACGAGGCGGCGCGCCCGGTGCCCGCCGGCAAGATGGGCTCCATCGTCATCAAGCTGCCGCTGCCCCCCGGCTGCCTGCCGACGCTCTGGCAGCAGGACGAGCGGTTCCGGGAATCCTATCTCGCGGAGTTTCCCGGCTTCTACAAAACCTCCGACGCGGGCTTCCGCGATGCGGACGGCTATGTCTTCGTCATGGGCCGTACCGACGACATCATCAATGTCGCCGGCCATCGCCTCTCCACGGGCGGCATGGAGGAAGTGCTCGCTTCCCATCCCGACGTCGCGGAGTGCGCCGTGATCGGCGTGAAGGATGAATTGAAGGGCGAAGTCCCGTGCGGCTTCGTGGTCCTCAAGGCCGGCGATCGGCGCGCGCCCGATGTGATCGAGCGCGAATTGGTAACGCTGGTGCGCGACCGCATCGGGCCCGTGGCGGCTTTCAAGATCGCCATCACCGTGCCGCGCCTGCCCAAGACGCGCTCCGGCAAGATTTTGCGCGGCACCATGAAGAAGATCGCCGACAGCGATCCCTGGACCACGCCGGCGACCATCGATGATCCCGGCGCGCTGGACGACATCACGCTGTCGCTGAAATCGCGCGGCTTTGCACAGTGAAGGGGCGCCCGCCCGGGCGCCCCAGTTCACCGGCTTCCGTAAAGGGTGGTGGGATCCCAGCAGGTTCCCCCGCCCACATAGCAGGTGCCGGACTTGGTCGGCACCCATTCGGGCTTGATCTGCTCGGCACCCGTGCAGAAGCGCACATTGGCGACATAGCGGTCGAACGTGTTCGGCCCCGTCGCCAGGACCACGCCGCTGCTGCGCGCCACCAGGGACTGCACCTCGGCGCAGGTCATGTTGCGCGTATTGGGCATGCCCTGCTGCGCAGCCGCTGGGCCGGCGAGCGCAAGGGCGCCGAGCACCGCCCCCGCAAGTCGCGCCGTGCCTCGCGCCACGCGCCTGGGGCTCGACATCATCCGCGCATCCATGGCGCCATCCTCTTTCGCAGCAAATCGGTTCGTCACCATAGACCTCAGCGTCCGCCGCCCTCATTGCTCGGATCGACGCAGATATTGCCCACGGGGCATTGGGCCTGATCCTTCGTCTGCACCCATTGGGGACGGGTCTGCTGGCCGCCGCTGCAATAGGCCTCGTCCTTCACATAGCGATTGAAGACGTTCGGGCCGGTGCTCAGCGTGACCGCACCCTGGTTGTTCACCAGCGCGGTGGCTTCGGCGCAGCTCATATTGAGGGTGTTGGGGAAATCCTGGGCCATCGCCACACCGGGGGCGAGCAGGCCGGCTGCCACCAGGGCGGCAATCCTGGCTGACGTCTTCATGATGCTTCCTCCATTGTCTTGCGGGCCTTGGCATAGCCGAACAAGCCTTAACGCAAACCCACGAACATGCTCTATGGATCATCCCATGAGCGACGATATTTCATTCAACCGAACTTTCGATGTCACGCCCGGAACGGTCCAGCAGGTCGCTCCAGGGGTCAGGCGTATTCTTGCGCCCAATCCCTCGCCGTTCACATTCACGGGTACGTGCTCCTACATCATCGGCGAGGGCCGCGTCGCCATTCTGGATCCGGGACCGGACCATCCCGGCCATGTGGCGGCGCTGCTGGAGGCGGTGCGCGGAGAAACAGTGACCCATGTGGTGGTCACCCATACCCACCGCGACCACTCGCCGGCGGTGGTGCCGGTGGTCGCCGCCACGGGTGCGGTCACGGTGGGGGAGGGGCCGCACCGGCCAGCGCGCCCGCTGCATATCGGCGAGGCCAATCCGCTCGATGCGAGCGCCGACATGGCCTTCGTGCCGGACATGGCCATTCGCCACGGCCAATGGCTGGAGGGCGAGGGGTGGCGACTGGAGGCGATCGCGACTCCGGGCCATGCGGCGAACCACATGGCGTTCGCGCTGGAGGGCGAGGACCTCATCTTCTCGGGCGACCATGTCATGGCGTGGGCGACCTCCATCGTCGCGCCGCCCGACGGCTCCATGGGCGATTATGTCGCCTCGCTGGAAACCCTGGCCCGCCGCTCCGAGCGCCTCTATCTGCCCGGCCACGGCCCGGCGGTGACGGACGCGCCCGCTTTCGTGCAGGACTATCTGGCCCACCGGCGCGCCCGCGAGGCCGCGATCATGCGGGGGTTGGAGCGGGCGCAGACCATCCCCGATCTGGTGCGCGGCATCTATATCGGCCTTGACCCGCGCCTGGTGGGCGCGGCGAGCCTCACGGTGCTGGCGAACCTCGAATATCTCGTGGCGCGGGGCCTGGTTGTCACGCAGGGCGAGCCCTCCATGGACGGGCGCTACGCGCTCTCCTGACAGCGCGGCCGCCCCAGGCCCGGCGCAGGCGCCCCGGCGAGACGGGACGAGGAGGCGTCAGCCCTTATCCTCGGCGAGCGTGTGCGCCACGATGGCGTTGGCGTGGCCATGGCCGAGGCCGTGCTGGTCCTTCAGAAGGGTCACAAGCTCCATGTCCTTGGCCGGATAGGCGGCGCGCACGATGGCCTTCCACTCCGCGATGGGCCGGCCGTGTTTCTTGTCGATGGACGGAAAGTAGGACGCGGGTCCCTTCGCGGGCCGGTCGGTCATTGCGGGCTCCTGGAGCCTGATTGCTGAATCAGTCTCTAAACTCTCGATAGAGCAAGGCGGGGGCGCGGCGCATGCTCTAATGCCGCTTGCGCCGCTCGGCGGAGAGGTCCGCCATCAGGCGGGAGATGCGCCAGGCATTTTCGCCGAGATCGTGGACGCCGTAGCGCGATGCAGAGCGCACATCCACCCGGGCGCCTTTCGAGGTCGGGCGCACGCGAATGACGATGTCGTTGCGAAAGCCGAGCAGGGGGGTCGGCGCCACCGCCTCGATCTGGCCGTCACGCACCCCGCCGCGCGGCGGCACGGCATCCAGGATGCGCCATTTGCGCTGGCGCACCAGAGCCAGAATGGCGTTGAAGGCTTCCTCGGGCGTCGCGTCCAGGTCCATGGGCTTGATGCCGGGATAGGCACTGCGCTGGAGCGCGGCCATGTCCGGATCAGGATCCAGGATCGAATTGGCCCCGCTCGGCCGGGCAAAGCCCATGGCGCGGAAATGCGGCGGGTCGGCCGGATCTGTGGACAGGTCCGTGAGCGGCGGCAGCATCCAGCCGCGCGCCAGCACGGCGGCGGGGCCCGCCACCAGCGCCAAGGTGATGGCGAGGGCGCCGAGCGCCTTGCCGAAGCCTCGCCAGCCGCTCTCCCAGATGCTGATGCAGGCCGCCACCGCCAGCAGGCCGCCGACCAGCGCGAGCGCGAGCCCAAGGCCGAGGGTGGCGACTGCCGGCTGGAAGGCGAGCATGTCCATGCGATACAGGCCCGCTGCCAGCACCGTCACCGGAATGGCGAACAGCGCGAGGCGCAGGCTCCAGACGGCGAGCCGCGAGGTGCGCTCTTCCAGATACAGGCTGCGCTTGATCAGCATGGCACGGCCTCGCGCAGCACGCCGGGCAGGTCGTCGATACTGTCGAGCACGAGATCGGCGAACGGCGCCATGTCCTCCACGGGCGCCGGGCCGGTGCGCACCAGGATGAAGCGCGCGCCCGCGCCCCGCGCGGCGGCGAGATCATGGGCGCTGTCGCCCACCACCGCCATCTGCGGACCCGACAGGCCGAACCGCGCGCCCATGGCCGTGATCATGCCCGCGCCGGGCTTGGAGCCGAAGCCGGAATCATAGCCATGCACCGCGCCGAACAAGGGCAGGATGCCGAGCGCCTCCGCCTGAAGGCGGGCATTGGCTTCCGCGTCATTGGTCACCATGCCGAGCATCAGGCCCTGACGGTGGAGCGCCCGCAACGTCTGCTGCACCTGCCCGATGGGGGTCAGGCAGCGCAGGCCCTCCGCGCTGAACAAGGCGTCGATGCGGCTGAAGAAGGCGTCGCTCGGCTCCCGCCCCAAGGCGTCGGCCCAGAGCGGCCCGTAATGCGCCGAGGAACCGGCGACCAGGGGCGAGGTGGGCAGAAAGCGTTCCTCGTCCGCCAGATAGTGGCTCGCCTGTTCCAGCCGGGCGAGGGCGGCGGTGTCGTCGGCGGCGAGCGTGCGCATGACCGCGCCGGCGGCGGGCCCCCAGGTCCGGTCGAAATGGACGAGGGTGCCGTCCTTGTCGAACAGGAGCGCCCGAAGGCCGGGTAGGGACATGCGCACACCGTGGGCGCGAAATGCGCCGCCTCACGCATCAATCACGACTGGCGGGCTTCATCAATCCCCGGCGCGATCCGCGCCATCGCGGCCGCCGGGGTTTTCTCGCGGCGGGCGAGCCCCTAAAGTCGCGCCCGATGCAGATGGTTCGCGTTTCTCCCTTTGCGCCGCGCGCCGCGTGGCGCGGCCTGTCCCTCGCCGCGCTCGTGATCGCGGCCGGCGGGCTCGCCTCGGGCGCCCTGGCGGCGCCGCCCGTCGCCCAATGGCCTCGCCTGCCGCGCGCGGACGTACCCATCCCCCAGCCGAGGCCCATGGATCTCGGCGAGGAGGCGGAGGATGAGGCCGAGGAAGAGGGGCCGGCCGCTGGGACGCAGGCCGCTCCCGTCCCGCCTGCCGCCCGTCCCGCCCCGGCAGCACCCGCGGTGGCCGACGCGGTGGCGCCGGGGGATTTGCCCGCGCTCTGCAAGGCGCTGGTGGAGGAAAAGACCATTCTGGCCGAGCGCGCACCGCCGGTGCCGGCCCAGGATGGATGCAGCCTTCCGGTGCCGGTGCGCATCAGCGCCGTGCGCCTTGCTGACGGCAATCTCGCCGCCCTCTCCCCGCCCGCCATCATGCGCTGCGAGGCGGTGGCGGCGGTGGCCCAATGGGTGCGCGAGGATATCGGCCCGGCCGTGGCGGCGCTCGGCACGCGGCTCGAAACGGTGCGGGTGGCGGATTCCTACCAATGCCGCACGCGCAACCGCCGCAAGGGGGCCCAAATCAGCGAACACGGCCAAGGCAATGCCTTCGACACCTACGGTTTCGTGCTGGCCGATGGCCGGGCGCTGACGGTGAAGGGCTCCCAGATGCCGGTGGAGTTCCAGACCGACCTGAAGGCCACCGCCTGCAAGCGGTTCACGACAGTACTCGGGCCGGGCTCGGACGGCTTCCACGAAGACCACATCCATGTGGACCTCGCGGTGCGCCGCCTCGATATCCGGCTGTGCAAATGGACCATCAAGGCGCCTGCGCCGGCGCAGGTCGCGCGGGCTGAGCCGAAACCCGCCCAGGCCGAGGGCGCATCCGCTCCCGGCCAAGCCGCCCCGCAACCGGCCAAAGAGGCGGAGACGCAAGAGGCAGCGGAGATGGATGCCATCGCCGATGTGCCGCTGCCGCCGCGCCGGCCGGCCGGGCTCGGGCGATCAGGCGGATAGAGGTCTGCGGGCGGGGGCGAGACCGGTTCTAAGAGCGTGTGCGGTCCGTCACGTCCCGCGTACCGGTGGCCGAGGCAGACCGGTTGCGCGTCTCGAACCGCGCCCCAAACGCAAAATGCCCGGCCGAAGCCGGGCATTCTCGTCTGCTGCGAGCAGGCGAAGGCTCAGAGCACCACCACCGACGCGCCCTGGGGCACGCGGTTGTAGAGGTCGATGACGTCCTCGTTCAGCATCCGGATGCAGCCGGAGGAGATCGCCTGGCCCAGCAGTTCCGGCTGGTTGGTGCCGTGGATGCGGAACAGGGTGTCTCGGTTGCCCTGGTAGAGATAGAGCGCGCGGGCACCCATCGGATTATGCGGGCCGGGGCCCACATAAGCGGGCAGGCCGGCGATGCGCTGGTGGATTTCCGGGGTGGGCGTCCAGCTCGGCCATTCGGCCTTTCGGCCGATCTTTGCGTTGCCGCGGAAAGCGAGGCTTTCCTCGCCCACCGTCACGCCATAGCGGATGGCGGTGCCGTCGCCCTGGATCAGGTAGAGGAACCGCTTGTCGGTATCCACGACGATGGTGCCGGGCGTTTCCTTACCGTCATATTTGACGATATGGCGCGCAAACTCTCCGTCGGGACGAACCTTCGGATAGGGCGCATTTGCCAAAAGCTGCTTGTCGCGCGGCTTCAGAGCCGCCTCCGGCGCAGGTTGAGGGGTGCTCGTCATGCAGCCCGCCAGCCCCAACCCCAGCAGAACAGCCGTAACCGTCCGCACCCTCATGTCCGCCTCGCGAGAATCATGGTGAATAACATCTTCAGACAGGACTTAAACGAACCCGGGCCAGCCTAGAAGGGGCCACAAAGGCGCCACGTTGCGGTGCCGCGAAGGCGTGGCAAAAATGTCTCAGCTCATGCCCTTTCGTCACCGTTAACCCGGCTTTGCAAGGTTCGCGCGATCCTTACGCAATAAGACCTTGGGTGAGCCACCGCATTTGCACAGTTTCGACGCAGTTGCTCACCATCTGTCGGGGGTCTTGAGAGGACGGCGCAAACCAATTAGGCACGCGCCGAGCGTAACGGAGAGTCATCATGGCCAACGTCCAACCCGCGCAGGAACAGGCTCAGCGCGCGGCGGTCACGAAGAGCACCTATGGCGAGCAGGCGCAGCAGTGGCGCGACATCGGCATCCCCGCCGTCGCGGCTGGCGCGCGCTACGCGAGCACCACCGACGCGCAGGCGGCTGGTGAGCCGAAGAAGATCGTGACGCTTCGCGACATCGATCACCTCGCGGCCTGATCGGCGCGCGGATCTGTCCCTTGTCCGGAACGTTTGGCACGCGGACCCGTTCGGCCCGCGCTGCGGCAACTGAGCGAAACCGGACATGCTGACGGCCTATGAACTAGTCGCGGGACGGCTCGTCCCGCACGTGATTTCGGCCGGTGAAACGGTGCCGGCCGGCGCGCTCTGGCTGGATCTCGCCTCTCCGCAAAGCGGCGAGGATGCGGCGGCCGAGGCCGCGTTTGGCGCGTCCATCCCGACGCGCGACGACCTGCGCAAGATCGAACCCTCCAGCCGGCTCTATGAAGAGGACGGCGTCCGCTTCATGACGCTCTCCGTCCTGGTGGGCGGCAATGGCGAGGGATGGGCGCTGGCGCCGCTCAGCCTCATGTTGAGCAAGGGGCGCCTCGTCACGGTGCGCTACGACGAAGCCCTGGCCTTTCCCAGCCTTATGAGCCGCCTGCAGAAAGCCTGTCCCGACACGGCCGGGGGCGACACCATTTTGGTGGACATGGTCGAAGCCATCATCGATCGCACTGCGGACGTGCTGGAAGAGGCCGGGCAGGACATCGAACGCCTGTCGCAGCGGATCTTCGAGCGGGCGCGCACCCGGCGCGACTATCGGGCCATCCTGACCCATGTGGGACGCAAGGAAGGCTTGATGTCGAGCGCGCGCGAGGCGCTGAACTCGCTCTCGCGCATGCTGGCCTTTCTCAGTCTGTCGGATGAAAGCCAGGCCTATGTGCGCAAGAGCCTGAAGGCGGACATCAAAAGCATGTCGCGCGACGTGCAAGGGCTCTCGGACTACGCGACCTTCCTCGCCAACAAGCTGCAATTCATGCTCGACGGTACTGTGGGCCTCGTGAGCCTGGAGCAGAACAACATCATCAAGATTTTCGCCGTGCTCTCGGTGGTCTTCATGCCGCCGACCCTGATCGCGTCCATCTATGGGATGAATTTCGAGCACATTCCCGAGTTGCGGTTCGTCGCCGGCTATCCCATCGCGCTGGTAGCCATGGTCGTGTCGGCCATCGCCCCCTATCTCTTCTTCAAATGGCGCGGGTGGCTTTAGCGGCGGAGCCCCCGCGCGTGCGCGGTCTCACACGTTCTGTCCGCCGTCGATGTGGATTTCGGCCCCGTTCACATAGGACGAGGTCTCGCTGCACAGCACATAGATGATCTTGGCCACCTCGTCCGGCGTGCCGAGCCGGCGCAGGGGAATTTCCGCGACGATCTTGTCGGTGCCCGGAGAGAGGATGGCGGTGTCGATCTCGCCCGGCGCGATGGCATTGACCCGCACGCCGCGCGGGCCGAAGTCGCGCGCCATTTCCCGCGTCAGCGCCGCCAGTGCCGCCTTGGACGTGGCATAGGCCGCGCCGGCGAAGGGGTGGACGCGCGAGCCGGCGATGGAGGTGACGTTCAGCACCGAGCCGCGCGCCGCTTCCAGCTCGCTCATCAGACCGCGTGCCAGCATGATGGGCGCGAAGAAATTGACCTGGAACACCTGCATCCAGGTGGCCAGCTCGGTGTGCAGGGTGTCGAGCCGGGCTCCGCCCGGTCCCTTGGGCGAAATGCCCGCATTGTTCACCAAAGCGTGCAGTTCGCCGTTGGGCAGGCGGCTGCGGATTTCCTCGACCGCTGTGGCGGTGTCCGAGGGGTTGGCGAGGTCCACCTGGATATGGTCCTCGGGGCCGGCGCCCCAGGGGCATTGCTCCGGAAACGGATGGCGCGAACAGGTGATGACCCGCCACCCCGCGCTGGAGAACCGCTTGACGGTCGCATGCCCGATCCCGCGCGAGGCCCCGGTGAGGAGCATGATGCGCTGCGGCTGGTTGGTGCTGGCGGACATGGAGCAATGGCCTTTCAGGACCGTTGGGTCCCGCGACGGAGGAAATTGGCGTGCGGCGGGGCAGGACACGCCGCCGCCCCGCAGGTGCGGGGATCAGGGATAGAGGCGGGTCTTCGTCCAGTTCCCGTCGGACGCGCTGCGCTGGAAGGTAACGCGGTCATGGAGGCGGAACGGACGGTCGTGCCAGAATTCGATGGCGCTCGGCAGAATGCGGAAGCCGGTCCAGTGGGGCGGGCGCGGAACCTCGCTGACGCCGAAGCGCGCGGTGGTCGCGGCCACCGCCGCCTCCAGCGCGAACCGGCCCTCCAGGGGGCGGGATTGCTGGCTCGCCCAGGCGCCGATCTGTGACAGGCGCGGACGCGAGGCGAAATAGGCGTCCGCTTCAGCATCGCTGACTTGCTCCACCGGCCCACGCACGCGCACCTGCCGGCGCAGCGACTTCCAGTGAAACACCGCCGCCGCCTTGGGCTGGCCCGCGAGTTCGCGGCCCTTGGCGCTCCCGGTATTGGTGAAGAAGACGAAGCCGCGCTCGTCGAAGCCGTTCAGCAGCACCATGCGCACGTCGGGCAGCCCGGTTTCGTCGACGGTGGCGAGCGCCATGGCGTTCGGGTCGTTGGGCTCCGATTTGCGCGCCTCTTCAAGCCATTCGACAAACAGGCGGAAAGGTTCGCCGGCTTCGGTGAAATCACCGCTTGTTAAGGGGTTTGTGGCTTCCATGGAGACATCGGACATGCTGAGGGGCCTTCGCGGTGCGGCGACACATGGTGATTTCAAATCCCGGTCGATCCGTCCGGCCTCTATATAGAGGTGTCCGCGCCTCCCGCCCAGCGGTGAGCTTGGTGCGATCGGCGGGGCTTTTCGTCTGCCTGTGGGCCTTGCAAGGCTGCGGCGCCCTGCGCCTTTCGGAACCGGTGGACCCGATCGTGACGGGATCGGTGAAGATTCAGCAGGCCGCGCTCACGGTGCCGGAGGGCGAGGCGCCGAGCGGCATCGTCGCCAGCGACTGGGCACAGGCCAAGATCGCCCTGGATCAGGCCCTGGCCTCGCCCGACAAGGCGGCGAGCATTCCCTGGGACAACCCCAAGACCGGCGCGCGCGGCACCGCCACGCCCATCGGCTCGGCCGGCGCGGACGGCTGCCGGGAGTTTCGCATCGGCGTTGTCGGCGCGGCGGGCGAGCAATGGGTCCAAGGATCGGCATGCAAGGATGCCAAGGGGGGCGTTTCCCTCTCCCAGGTGCGGGTTCTCGGGCGCGCGTGACCCAGGCGTGCGCGCTCGCGCCCTCTTCCAAAAGGGCGTGAATCGCGTTCAATGGCGCACATGCGGGGCGACGGGTGGCGTGGGGCCAGCCAGGGCGTTGCAATCGGGCAACAGCACCCCACATGAAGGCTGCGACCGGCCGGAAAGCGCCGGTCCCGAGGTGATATTGCATGCGCGATCCATACGACGTTCTCGGCGTGGCCAAGGGCGCGGACGAAGGCGAGATCAAGCGCGCCTATCGGCGGCTCGCCAAGAAGTTGCATCCGGACTCCAATACGGACGATCCGAAGGCGCAGGATAAGTTTGCCGAATTGACCGGCGCCTATGACCTGCTCTCCGACAAGGAGAAGCGCGCCCAGTTCGACCGGGGCGAGATCGATGCGGAGGGCAAGCCCCGCATGCATGATTTCGCCGGCTTCGGCGGCGGCGGCCGCCCCCGTCCGGGTGGCTTCTCCGGTTTCGACGGCGACACAATTTTCGAAAGCTTCTCCTTCGGTCCCGAGGGCGCCCGGCGCCATGGCGCCGGCCGGGCCGGGGCGGGGGGGGCGTTCGATGACATTGGCGACCTGTTCGGCTTCGGCCGCCAGCGCCGCAGTGCCGGCGGCGGCTTCCAGCCCCAGCCGGGCGCGGACATCGAGATCACGCTCCCGGTCAGCTATGAGGAGGCGGCGGCCGGCGCGAGCAAGCGTGTCGCGCTCCCCAATGGCAAGCAGGTGGACGTGAAGGTGGCGGCCGGCACTGTCGAGGGCCACCGCATGCGCCTGAAGGGGCAGGGCGAGCCGAGCCCCACGGGCGGGCCAGCGGGCGATGCCTATGTGACCATCTCCTATGCGCCGTCCGCCGTGTTCCGGCGCGAGGGCGAGGATTTGCGCCAGGAGGTGCCGGTGGCGCTGGAGGATGCGGTGCTGGGCACCAAGGTCCGCGTGCCGACCCTCACCGGCGCGGTGGACCTCAATGTCCCCGCCTGGACCTCCGGCGGCAAGGTGTTCCGCCTGCGCGGCAAGGGCCTGCCCAGGGCGAGCGGCGGGCACGGCGACCTGCTGGTGGAAATCAGCCTCCAGCTCCCCGCCGACAAGGACGGCGAGCTCGAAGCCCTGATGAGGAAGCGCCGCGGCGCCTGAGGCCACGGGAGGAACATGCGCCGGCGGGCGGCAGCGTTTCCGACGCGTGCGCGCACGTCCGCTCTCCGGCCAGCCAAGCTCTGCGCCGGTTATGCGGGCGGGCGCAGATCGCCCGTGCGGCGACAGGCGATCAAGGCTCGCGAGGTTTCGTCGCACCGAGTGGCCAGGTGCTTCGCTTTGCAGGCGTTTCAGTCTTGACAGGCCAGCCGACCCTCTTCGGCTTCCGCGCGGAGAAGTGCCGCGCAAACCCCCGAGATCTCTGGATTCTGCGCCCCTTCGCGACAAGAAAATGAAGCGCGTCCAGAGTCATAGGCGGTAAACCATAGCCGCGAATCAAGTTGCGCGACGGGATACATTAAGATTTAGTCACCAGCCGTAGGTGCTCAAGGTTCCGCTTGCGCGCGGGGAAGGGCTGTTCGGTCACCACCGGACGCTCGGCGCGGCGGAGAGCCGGAGCAAAGCCATACGGCGGGGGCCGGACGGCGAGCATGGATTTGTTTTAGGAGCGTCCGATGACCACGACGATGACGGTTAATCTGAGCACGGCGCTGCAGACGCAGCTCACGCATCCGGGCGTTTACCTGACCGTTCTCGTCTTCGGAAATGACTCTGCCACGCCGCTTTACGAGGCGATTTATGCGGGTGACGGCTCACAGGATGGCGTGATTCCCAGCAGCGTCAATGTTCCTTTGACCACCTCGTCGCAGCCGACGCTGAATGGTGGCAAGGTCTACTTTGTCATCCAGAGCACAAGCGCCGGATCGCCGCTGACGTTCGCCTCGCAATCGGACATCAATTGGACCTCGGCAGCGCAAAATAGCTATCGCTATGACAGCGTCGAGGTCAGCCTGCTCAACAAGTCGGGAGACGCCGCAAATCTGACGTCCGTGGAAGGCTTCGGCATTCCCATGGAGCTCAGTGCGTCCACCGGCACACGCAGCTACGACGTTTCCGGCAACACGCTGTTCCAGACCGACCTGCCCCCGACCAGCACCAGCGGCGGGACGGTCGTCTATACCTATTCCGACGGTCCGCTCGCCGGCCAGGACCGCATGGCGATCTCGCCGACCGCGGCGGTGCCGATCAACAATGCGGCGTTCTCCGCCGACGACTGGAACAGCTATATTCAAAGCCTCCAAGGTTCTGCCGCCACCGACATCGTCCTCAACGGCTATTTCAACGGAGCGCCGGATGTTGAGGCGGGCCAGCCGGCTGGCACCACCGGTCAATGGCGCAATGCGGGTTTTTTCAGCTACGAACTGGAATGGGACACCACCAAGCAGGTCTTCTGGCTGAGCCCGACCGCCAACAGCCAGATCCAGGGCTATATCCAGATCACCGCCGAGCAACTGGCGAACAGCATCTATTCCAGCCTTGGAACGGTGGAGATCTATAGCTCTAAGACCGATTCCACACCCTACATGGTTTATTCCAACGACTCCCAGATGAACGTGGGAGCGAATAACCAGTGGGGCAAAATCCTCCAGCAATTCACCAACGGATTCACCGCTGGTTATTATGGTGTGACGGGTCAGTCTCTCAATGGACAGGTCACCGAGGGTATTGATCTCGATAAGAACTATAATTGGGATCCCACCTACGCGTTCGCGAACAATCTCGTGTCGGGCAGCACGCCGCTCTATTACGATCGTTATTCCAAGGTGTTCTTCGACAGTACAAATTCCTACGGCTCGACCTATTCCGACGCGCTGATGGCCGCTTACAATCAGGGTGGACCGCTCCTGCCGACCTATCAGAACGGCGCAAACATCTCGACGCTGACCGTCAATCTCTACGCCGACAGCGAGACGCCCGCCGGCTATGTGACGCCGCAGATCAGCAATTACATTGCGCCCACCAACGGCACGACCTACGAGATCGCCACCTACCAGCCCAATGGCTCCAGCATCACGCTGGATTTCGGCTCGGGGCAGGCGCTCGCGTTCCGCGAGGACGTGCCGATCGTCTTCAAGTTCATCACCGGCTATAACGGCACGACTCCCATCTGGACCGAAGTCCAGCTGGGCAGCGACACGGTCACGCCCTGGCAGACCTGGACCATCAATTCCGACTTCACGGTCACCGGAAACGGCGGCGCGAACCAGACGCCGAGCAGCCTCGTCATCGCCAATCCGCCGGTCTCGCAGAGCGGCGTGAACTGGTATCAGGTCGTGGTGGGCGAGGGGGCAGCCCAGAAGACGTTCAACGTCTACGCCACCACCAATGGCAACTATGAGTTCGAGGCGCCCACAAGTGGCGGCCCGGTGGTGCTCGCGAGCGATGGGCTCGCCACCGTTGCCACCGGCGCGACCCGGGACGATGGGAGCCTTCTGACTTTCACGGTGGCGCTGACCGGTGCGACGCCGACCGTCGACTTCTCCCTGCTCGAGTGGAACACGGACCCCACTTATATCCAAGGTCTCACCACGCCCACGGCGCCGGTGATCGGCACCCTCAGCGGGTCCACCTTCACCGCCGTCTCTGGCCAGACCAGCGACACGGCGCCGAGCGTGTCCGTGGGCGCTGGCGAATTCTCTTTCGGCTGGACCGGCCTCAATAACGATGCTTCCACGCCGAGCTGGATTTCCGGCTACACCAACAAGATCTACGGAACGCAGGCGGCGGTGCTCAGCTTCGCGGCCGCCTCGGGCGCCTATATCGCGCCGCTCTCCATCATCGCCGACATTGACGGCCAGTGGCAGAGCGACATCCAGCAGCAACTGGGCGTCGGCACCTATACGGTGACCATGACCCAATATATGGGCGACGACACCTCCTTCACCACGCCCATCGGCAAGGCGAGCGCGCCGCTGTCGCTCACCGTCAGCATGAACGACCTCGCTCTGTCCTCAACGGCGAGCGGCATGACCCTGGTGAGCGACGGCTCGGCCACCCAGGGCAACTGGATTTCCCTGGACGCCCTCAGCTCCAGCCTGCCGAACGGCACCACGCTGATCCTCTACCGCACCAATGCGGCTGGCGAGATGGTGGATACCAGCGGGCAGGTGGTGGACACGGTGAAGGAAGCCGCCCTCGGCTATGTGGGCGATGTCCAGAGCGATACCGGCTCGACCCTCTTCAACGGCAGCCAGATGGTCTATCTGGGCCTCGGCCAGGAATTGCATTTCGCCGTTCAGACCGGGCAGGACACGATCAACATGTCGCCGTCCTTCACGGCGACCGCCCTGGCGAATGGCGCCTTCAGCCTCAATGTGGGCGGCATCGAGATGACCGCCGATGTCCAAAACACCTTCGATGCCGCCGACAACATGGCGAGCATCCAGCGCATGTACAACTTCCCGCTGGTGTACCTGACCCAGGGCCAGGAACTCACGGTGAACGTGAGCGGCAGCGCGGCCAACACCAACGACCTGCATTTCGTCCGCTTCGATCTGAACGCCAAGGACGGTACCGTGAGCGTGGACGGCGTGGCCTATGGGGACACCGACGCCTTCCACGACGCCGTGATGGCCAACCTGGATTCCGGCTTCTCCGCCACCTATGGCGGCAGCACTTTCTCGGATACGGACAGCTGGACCGTGGCGGGATCGAACGGCTTCTACGCCCCGGTTCTCATCACCCAGTCGGGCAACATCTTCGTGCCCGGAACGGGCAATGCCGGCGGGGCGGAATATATCCGCATCTTCGGCGAGAACACCTTCGGCTTCGAGGATCTCACCGCCGCACAGGGCTCGGACTTCGACTATAACGACATGGTCATGCGCCTCGTGCCGAACGTCTGAGGGCGACGCCCTGGCGCTCGCCCCGAAGCGTTGCACACAAAAAAGCCCCGCTCGCGCGGGGCTTTTTCTTTGAGAGACGCCGGCGCTCAGACCGCGATCCGCTCCGCACCAGCCATCGGCTCGCGCAGCACATAGCCGCGCCCCCAGACGGTCTCGATGTAATTCTTGCCGCCCGACGCATTCGCCAGCTTCTTGCGCAGCTTGCAGATGAAGACGTCGATGATCTTCAGCTCGGGCTCGTCCATGCCGCCATACAGGTGGTTCAGGAACATTTCCTTGGTGAGCGTCGTGCCCTTGCGGAGCGAGAGCAGCTCCAGCATCTGGTATTCCTTGCCGGTCAGGTGGACGCGGGTGCCTTCCACCTCCACCGTCTTGGTGTCCAGATTGACCACGAGATCGCCGGTCTGGATCACCGACTGCGCATGTCCCTTGGAGCGGCGCACGATGGCGTGGATGCGCGCCACCATCTCGTCCTTGTGGAACGGCTTGGTCAGATAGTCGTCGGCGCCGAAGCCGAAGCCCTTCACCTTGTCCTCGGTGCCGGCGAGACCGGACAGGATGAGGATGGGCGTCTTCACTTTCGCGACGCGCAGGCTGCGCAGCACCTCGAAGCCCGACATGTCCGGCAGGTTCAGATCCAGCAGGATGATATCGTACTCATACACCTTGCCGAGATCGACGCCTTCTTCGCCGAGGTCCGTCGTATAGATATTGAAGTTCTCGGACTTCAGCATCAGCTCGATGCTTTGGGCCGTCGCACTGTCGTCCTCGATGAGCAAGACGCGCATGGCAATCCCTTTCCTCGCACCAAGTCAAAAGACGGCGTGCCGCCTTCCTCGTGCTCAGGCCACAGTGTGAGTCGCGATACGAATGAGGAATCGATAACCGATACGGATTCTATCGCACAAGAGAGAACGCGGAAAACTTTGTGCATGGCTCCCAACACTGAGTCCTTAAGCCGCACACAGAGATTTTTCACGCCCCAGACGCCAACTCCACACAGCCCCGAGCCGGGTCTTCAGGCGGGCATTCGACAAGATATCTCCCGCCGTCCGCTGCCTGAACCATGGAGGCATCATTAACGAAGGCGGTAAACGATTGGTTTCCAAGCCGGGGGCGGTGGAAACTTTTTCCCCAGCGGCACCGGGCGGTAAGGAAAGGGCAACGGGTGTTCGCCATTCTGCCTGCCAAGGGCGCCGCTGCGGCGGTGGCCGTGTCCCCGTGTTCTTCGGAGTGTCGCGTCCCATGAAGTCGCGTGAATCCCTGATCCGCGCCAAACGGTTCCAGACCGAAGATGCGCGCCGCAGGCTCGCCCAGATCGATACCATGATTGCCGAATTCGACCGGATGGCGGCAGATCTGGATCGCGATGTCGCCGCCGAGGAGGCGCGATCCGGCATCAATGATCCGCGCCATTTCGCCTATCCGCCGCTGGCGGCGGCGGCGCGCCAGCGCCGTGCCAACCTCGCCCAATCGGCCCAGGAACTGCGCCAGCAGCGGGATGAGGCCCATGAGGCCTTTGTGGAAGCGGAAGC
>JBFMAV010000014.1:0-73365 GCA_040755535.1 Pseudomonadota bacterium
TCACGCCGCCGCGTCCGCGCCCGCACGGCGGGCGGGCGCGACGACACCACCCCTGGCGCATGGTCGGCCTGCTGCTGGCGGGCGGGCTCCTGCTCGCCCTGCTGACGCTGGTGCTCGGGCGCACGGCGCAGGGCTGGATGCTCGCCCAAGGCGCCCTCTTCGCCGACCTGCTGCCGTTCCGCGCCCCGCGCACCCTTACGGCGGCCTGCGCGGGGGCGCTGCTCGGCGCGGCGGGCGGCCTCATGCAGCGTCTCACCGGAAATCCCCTGGCGGGGCCTGAAGTGCTGGGCGTGAGCGCGGGGGCCGGCGCGGGCCTGGCCCTCGCCATCCTGACCCTCGGCACGCCGAGCCATGGCGCGCTGCTCGCCGGCAGCGTCGGCGGGGCAGGCGCCGCTTTGCTTTTCATCCTGCTCATGGGGGCGCGCACCGGCTTTGGTCCCGAGCGCATGCTGCTGGCGGGCGTCGCGCTCGGCTGCACCTGTCTCGCCTTCCTGTCCGCCGTGTTCGCCACGGGAAGCTGGAACACCTTCCTGCTGCTGGCCTGGCTCGCGGGCTCCACCGACCGCGTGGGGGCGATGGAGGCGGGGGCGATGGCGGTGGCGACCCTGATCCTGCTGGCCCCGCTGCCGCTGCTCGGCCGCTGGCTCGCCATCCTGCCGCTTGGCTCGCCCGTGGCCACCGCGCTCGGCGTCCCGGTGCGTGGGAGCCGGCTGCTGATTTCCCTGCTGGCGGCGCTCATGACCGCCATCGCCGCCTTCTTCGTTGGGCCGCTCAGCCTTGTGGGCCTGCTGGGGCCGCATCTCGCCCGGCTGTTGGGCTTTGGCGGCGGCATCGCCTTCCTGGCGGCGTCGGCTTTGCTGGGGGCGGATTTGATGATCCTCGCGGACTGGCTGGGGCGGACCGTCGCCTTCCCCTACCAGATCCCGGTCGGCTTCTTCGCCGCGCTCATCGGCGGCCCCTATCTCATCTATCTGCTCCAGCGCGAAGGCCCCTCCCATGGCTGACCCCGGCTCCGCCCTGCTCTCAAGCGCCCGGCTGAAGGTGGCGGACGCGCCGGGTTTGATCCGCGCCTTGGGCGCGCGCTTCGCGGACCATGCCGCCATCACCCCGACCGAGACCGGGGCGGTGCTGGAGGCGGAGAAATTCGGCCGGCTGACGCTCTGCGCCGAGGGCGACACGCTGACCGCCCAATGCGAGAGCCCGAGCGCGAGCGCCCTCGCCTTCCTGAAAATGTACACCGCCGAGGGGCTGGTGGAGCTGGCCGGCCCGGACGCGAGCGCCCTCGCCTGGAGCGGCGAGACGGCGGGCGTCCTGCCCTTCTTCCGCGAGATGCAGGTCGCGCGCACCGAGGCGGTGACGCCGCTCATGCGGCGGGTGGTCCTCGCCGGGGACGCGGCCCATTTTGAGGCCGCCGACGCGCTGCATGTGCGCGTGCTCATCCCCCCGGCCGGCCGCGCCCCGGTCTGGCCCCATGCCGGGGCGGACGGCCGCATGATCTGGCCGCCGGCGCCCGACGCCCTGGTGCCGCGCGTCTATACGGTGCGCCGCGTGGACCTTCCGCGCGGCGAGATCGCCATCGACGTGGTGCTGCACGGCGGGATTTCGACGCCCGGCGCGGACTGGGCGCGGGGCGCAGGGCCCGGGGATGTGGTGGGCCTGCTCGGCCCCGGCGGCGCGGCGCCCGCGCCGGCCCCGGTCATGCTCCTGGCCGGCGACGAGACCGCGCTCCCCGCCATCGCGCGTTGCCTGGAGACCCTGCCCGCCGGCACCCGCGCCATCGTGCGCCTGGAAGTGCAGGACGAACAGGAAATCCAGCCCCTCCCCTCGCCCGCCACCCTCGATCTGCGCTATCTGCTGCGGGGCGCCGCGGAGCCCGGCTGTTCGAGCCTGCTGGATGCCGCCATCGCCGAGTTGGACCTGGCCCCCCATCTCGGCACGCTGCGCGCCTTCGTCGCCTGCGAGCAGGCCGAGGCCCGGCGCATCCGCGCCCGGCTCGCGGCGGCCGGGGTGCCGAAGGACCGCCGGCTGGTGGCGGCCTACTGGCGGCGGGGTCAGGCGGGCGTCGATCTCGACGGGTAACACCGGGTAAAACAGGGTAATTTGTGTCGACTATGGGCATCATCCGGCAGTTCTTCTCGTATTATGCGCCGCATAAGGCGCTGTTCCTGCTGGATTTCGGCTGCGCCATCCTGTCCGGATTGCTGGAACTCGCCTTCCCCATCGCGGTCGCCCTGTTCATCGATCACCTGCTTCCGGCCGGCGACTGGCCGCTGATTCTGGCCTCCGCCGCCGGGCTTCTCGTACTCTATCTGATGAATACCGGCCTAATGGCGGTCGTGACCTATTGGGGTCATATGCTCGGCATCAATATCGAGACCGAGATGCGCCGGCGCGCCTTCGAGCATCTCCAAAAGCTGTCCTTCTCCTTCTTCGACAATAACCGTACCGGACATCTGGTGGGGCGGCTCACGAAGAACTTGGAGGAAGTGGGCGAAGTCGCTCATCATGGCCCGGAAGACGTATTCCTCGCCCTCATGACCTTCGTGGGCGCCTTCCTGCTGATGCTGACCGTCAACGTGCCGCTCGCCCTCATCACCGGCGCCATCGTGCCGATCGTCGCCTGGGCCACCAGCCGCTACGGGCGCGACATGACCGAGAACTTCCGCGCCCTGTTCGGCCGCGTCGGCGCCTTCAACGCCCGCATCGAGGAGAATGTCGGAGGCATCCGGGTGGTGCAGGCCTTCGCCAATGAAGAGCATGAGAAGTCCTTGTTCGCAAAAGATAACTCTGGCTACCGCACAACCAAGCTCGCGGCCTATCGGCTGATGGCGGCCAATATGGCGCTGAGCTATCTGGGCATGCGGCTGACCCAGGTGGTGGTGATGGTGGCGGGCACCTGGTTCGTCATCGACGGGCAGTTGAGTGCAGGCGGGTTCGTGAGCTTCCTTCTTCTGGTCGGCGTCTTCTTCCGTCCGCTGGAGAAAATCGCGGCAATTGTCGAGATTTACCCGAAGGGAATCGCCGGCTTTCGCTCCTATCTCGACTTCCTCGCCGCCCGCCCCGACATTGCCGACCGTCCGGGCGCGCGCGACTTGCTGCAGGTGCGCGGCGATATACGCTATGAGGCCGTAAGCTTTGGCTATAGCGCGGACAAGCCCGTGCTCCAAAATCTCTCGCTGGAGATCCGGGCCGGCGAGACCGTCGCCTTCGTCGGCCCCTCGGGCGCCGGCAAGACCACGCTCTGCTCCCTCCTGCCACGCTTCTACGAGCCCACCGCCGGCCGCATCACCCTGGACGGCCACGATATTCGCGACGTCACCCTGGCCTCGCTCCGGCGTTCCATCGGCATCGTCCAGCAGGATGTCTTCCTGTTCAGCGGCTCCATCCGCGAGAACATCGCCTATGGCCGGCTGGACGCGCGCGAAGAGGACATCCGCGCCGCCGCGCACCGCGCCCGGCTCGACGACATGATCGCCGGCCTGCCGGCGGGGCTCGATACGATTATCGGCGAGCGCGGGGTGAAGCTGTCGGGGGGCCAGAAACAGCGCCTGTCCATCGCCCGCATGTTCTTGAAAGATCCGCCGATTCTGATCCTGGACGAGGCGACGTCCGCGCTCGACAGCGAAACCGAGATGGAGATCCAGAAGGCGCTCTCCGCGCTCTCGCAGGGACGCACCACCCTGGTCATCGCCCACCGCCTCTCCACGGTGCGCAATGCGGACCGCATCATGGTGGTCACCCGCCAGGGGGTCGCCGAGCAAGGCGCCCACCGCGACCTGATGGCGGCGGGCGGTCTCTATTCGCGGCTCGTGGAGACGCAATTCGCGCTCTAGAATCTGCTCCGATCAGGTTGAACCAACCGGGTCGGTGAACCAGTCTCTAAATTATGGATAAAGAGCGTGTTACCGATCTGATTGCGATGCAATCAGATCGGAACGTGCTCGGAGATCCGGCCTCAGCCGCGACGATTGAGCAGGGTCTGCATTTCCTGCGTCAGGCGCTCGGAATAATCCGACACCTCGGTCGCGACGCTGCTCACGTCGTGCGCGGCCACGCGGATGTCACGGACGGCCCGCGACACGCCGGTCACGCTTTCGCTGACCCCACGGTTGGTCACGGCCTGCTCCTCCATGGCGGCGGAGATCGCGGTGAACACCTCGCTGAAGCGACCGATATTGCCGGTGATCTCGGAAACGGACGTGGCCGCCGCCGCGCTGGTCTGCTGCACTGCCGCGACCTGTTCGCGGATATCCTTGGTGGCGGTGGCAGTCTGGACGGCGAGCGCCTTGACCTCCTGCGCCACCACGGCGAACCCGCGTCCGGCCTCGCCCACGCGCGCGGCCTCGATCGTGGCGTTGAGCGCGAGCAGGTTGGTCTGCGACGCGATCTTCTCGATGAGCGCGGTAATGGCGCCGATGCGCTCGACGCTGCCGGCCAGCCCGCTCACCAGAGAGTCGGTAGCCCCGGCCTTTTCCGCCATATCGCGAGACGTTTCGCTCGCGCGCTGCAACTGGCCGGACACTTCGTCGAACGAGGCGGACATTTCCACGGCCGAGGCAGAAACCGCCTGCGCCATGTCCTCGCTCTCCTGCGTCAAGGCAAGCAGGCGCTCGCTTGAGGATTGCGCGCGCTCCGCCATCCCGCCCATGGCGTGGACCACCTGCGACACGCTATCGGCGACCGCCACGTCCTCGGTCATCAGCGCCCATGTGAGCATCGGGCCGGCATAAACGCCATTATCGTCGAAAATGGCGGAGATACGCAGATCCAGCGTCTCCGGCCCGGCTTTGATACGCGCCTGATGCGGCAGGTTCTTCGGATCCGCCAGCAGCCGGCGAATGCGCATGGGATCCTTGTGAAAGACATCAATGGACGAGCCGATCAGCTGGTCCGCCGTGATGGGCAAGTAACGCTCGATGCGCCGCAAGGTGGAGATGCTCGCCTTGTTGGCATAATCGATGCGGAAGTCCTCCAGGACGCAGGTCATGACATTGATGGGCATGTCATCGACCATCTGGCGCAGCCGCCGGGCAGCGGCCGAAACCGTCGACCCGCTCTTTTCGAACGTCACGAGGGCATAGCCCGGCTGGCCACGCCCCGCTTCCATCAGATCGGCGCTCACGTGGAGGCCGGCGCCCGCGATCTCCAGGTCGCGCGACCAAGGCAAGCCCGCCGGCCGCGCAAGAGCCGAAGCCAGCGCGGCAAAGTCCTTATGGATGTCCTCAAGAGCGGGCTGGGCCGACGCGGCGGTTCCCAACCAGGTGGACAGCAGCGTCCGGGCTTGAGCATTGGCGTGAAGGATGGCAAGGGAGCGCGGATTGCAGACGAGGACTGCGACGGGCAGGTGCTCGATCACCTTGGTGTCCATCGCCAATGGCAGGCCTGCCGGGCCAGCGGCGGTCACTCTCTGCGTCTTCATAGGTATCCCCTCCCTTATGGGGGCGCGTCATCCCATCAGTCGGACACGCTGCGTTGGTGCATTCACACCTTTGTAAGGACGTGGCTTGCGCGAGGCTGATGCGAAGGGACACGCAGAAGTGGGCAGCGACGGCTCGCTCCAAAGTGGTGGGAAACACCACTTACCCTTTTACCGAATCACCCGGCGCAAAGTGTCTTTGGAGCGACTGCGGATTTCACTTAAGTAGAATTACTTATCTCTTCCCTTGTCGCTCAACAGGGTTCGCACCTCCCCCTTGAGGGTGTCGGCGAGGTCCGCGACACCGCCTGCGACGCCGCTCACCTCGGACGCGGCTGCCCGAATTTCGCTCGCGGCCCGGGCGACGTGCTCCATGCTCTCACTGACTCCACGATTGGCCTGCGCCTGGGCCGTCATCCCCGCGGTAATGGATTTGAAGACGGAGGTGAGTCGGCCGACACTTTGCGTAATCTCGAATACGGCACCGGTTGCGGCGCTGCTGGTCTGCTGCACGGCGCCCACTTGGCCACGAATATCCTTGGTGGCCTCCGCGGTCTGCACCGCGAGCGCCTTCACCTCTTGCGCCACAACCTCAAATCCCTTTCCGGCGGACCCGACGCGCGCCGCCTCGATGGTGGCATTGAGCGCCAGAAGGTTGGTTTGCGAGGCGATCTTCTCGATCAGATCCGTAACCGCGCCGATCCGCTTCACGCTGTTGGCAAGGCTGTTGACGATGTCGTCCGTCGCCTCGGCCTTCGTTGCGGTTTCACCCGACATCGTCAGCGCCTCGCGGAGCCGATCGGAAATCTCATCGAAGGCGTTGGACACCTGTAGCGTGGACGTCGAGACGGCGGAGGCGGTCTGCTCGGTCGCATGCGTCAGGTCGAGGAGTTGTGCGCTGGAGGCCTCGACGGCTTCTGCGGTCACCGTCATGTCGCCAACCACCCGCGTCATGGCGTCGGCGGCCTGAACGTGCCCGGTGGCCAGTGACCATGTGACCATGGGGCCGGCATAGCTGCCGTCCGCATTCATGATGGCCGTGATGCGCAAGTCGAGGCTTTCGGTGCCCACACGGATGCGCGCGGTGTGAGGCAGGTTCGTTGGATCAGAGAGCAAGGCGCGCCACCGCGCCGGGTCTTTGTGAAACACGTCGATGGAAGTGCCGATCAGGGCGTCGGCGCGTATCGGCAGGTGCCCTTCAATCCGCCGCAGCGTGTCTAGCGTCGCTCGGTTGACGTAGTCGATACGGAAATCCCGAGGGTCGCAGGTCATGATATTGACCGGCATGTCGTCAACCATCTGCCGCAAGCAGAGCACCTTCCGCTCCTCGGCCACCAGCTCGCTGGTAATGTTCCACGTGACCTGGAGATAGCTGCGCCGTCCCCGAGCGTCGCGCACGCCATCCAGATGGAATTCCAGCGTCTCTCCCTTCAGGTGCAGTTGCAAGCGAAGCGGCGCATCGTCCGAACCGATGATCTGCTCCCGCCGTTCGGCAAACGCGGGATGAAGCAGGTCGAGAGGGCTGCCAACAAGCATTTCCGGCTGGACGGGCAGGATGGGCGAGAGCCGCTCGAAGAGGGCGAGAGCCCGGCCATTGGCATAGCGTATGACAAAGGTCTGTGGATCGCACAGCAGGACCGCCGAAGGCAGCCGGTCGAGGAGCCGCGTGTCGATGGCGGGCGGCACGCTGCCGCGCCGGAACGATCCCGTTCCAAAGGCCATGGGGGTCTCCGAAATATTGACATCAAGAAAGGCGAGCAGCAATGCCGTCAGCCTCTGCCTGCAAGCTTGTGTGGACCTTGGCCCGGCGCGATGCTCAGGCGAACGCTACCACCCGGTTGCGCCCTTCGGACTTGGCCGTGTAAAGCGCGCGATCCGCACCCTCCATCAACCCCTCGATGCCGAGATTGGTCTTCGGGCCGACCGCCTGGATGCCGATGCTGACCGTTGCCGAAGGCACGCCGCTTCCCGGTTGCGCGGTCTGCGTTTCCAGTCCCGAGCGGATCGCCTCCGCAATGCCGCGCGCACCCTCCCGATCGGTGTCGGGCAGAATGACGGCGAACTCCTCGCCGCCGTAGCGCGCCGCCATGTCGCTGGGGCGCCGCAGGCTCGCGTCTATAACCCGGGCCAGGACCCGCAGCACCTCGTCGCCACGCGCATGCCCGTGACGGTCATTGAGTTGCTTGAACCGGTCAACGTCGATGAACAAGAGCGCAAGGGACGCGCCGGTGCGTTGGGTGCGCCGCCATTCGCGCGCAAGCACTTCGTCGAACCGACGCCGGTTGGCAAGGCCGGTGAGGCCATCGGTGATGGAGAGAAAGGCAAGGTCCGCCTCCGCCGCCGCCCGCCGCTGCAATTCGCGCCGCAACAGAAATGCAAGGCCGACCAGGGCACCGCACACAGCCACCACGATCCCGCCCAGCACCATGGCGGACTGCCGCCATTCCCGCAGGATGTCGGCAACCGACATGGCCACGCTCAGGATGAGGGATTCCGAGGGCACGGCCTCGAAACTGTAAAGCCGCAGGCCATCTTTCGTCGGCGCAATGAAGGAGCCGCTCTTTTCCTCCTTCATCCGTTGGAACATCGGGTCGCCCGAGATGTCCCCTCCAAGCGGCGCGTCAACATTTGCGGGGAAGCGCATGAGGGTCTTTCCCGCCGGCGTTGCGATGACGATCTCGCTGTCCGCGCCGAGTTCCAGGCGCTTGAAGAGCTCGGCAAAGTAAGACAGACGAATGGTCATGACCATGACGCCCAGGAAAGTCCCCTCGCGCGATACCAAGCGGCGGCTGAGGGCAAAGAAGGGGTCGCCATCGGTACGGCTGCGATGCGGGGCGCTGAGAAACTGTCCCTGCGCTGGCGCATCGCGATGGACTTGAAAATAATCCCTGTCGGAGAAGTTCCCCTGCCGTGGCGAGGGATGGCGCGATTCAGAGACCACGTTCCCGTCCATATCGAGGACGAACACCAGATCCAGGTGGCGCGCCTTCTCCGAAATGGCGCGCAGCAGACGGTGCCGGGTATCGTCGGGCAAACCCTTGGCGTGGGTTTCGTCCCACGCCTCCGCCCCGAAATCGAGCGCGAATGCATAGACGCTCAACGTCGAATCGATGCTGCCGACGATGGTCCCAAGCAGGTTGCGCGCGTCCTGTTCGGCGCCGCGCCACGCCTCCTGCCGCATCTGCCAGAGCAAGGCGCCCATGACACAAAGCATCGCCGCCACAGCGAGGAGCGTGCCATTGAACAGGAGACGCGCCATGGGCGGCGTTGGCACACCGGGCGCGCCCGGCGCGCGCGGGTCCGCCGCCGCCCTCTCGACTGCATCTTCTCTGGTCTTGCGGCCCATATTCTTGGATGACTTTAGGGCAGGAGTCGTTTCCCCCACTGCGCATGGACAGTGCGACTTTCCTGTTCGAATGTCGACGCTGATCTATTCCTGATTACATGCCGAAATGGACTAAAATCGATGTTGAATTTTCAGGAGGCAGGGGTGTGAAGCGCCGTAGACCCCTCGCATTTATCGTTTTTCTCGCCCTGGCCAGCACCGCTTCGGCCCAAGGCGCCGCGCTGTCCATTCCCCTGCCCGCCGGGGGCGACATGAGGCGAGAGTCGGCACGCTACGACTGCGCAAACCTCGGGCGCCTGGGCGTGGACTATGTCACGGCAGGCGCCGTGGCGCTGGCCCTGCTGGAGATCAATGGCCAGCCGCGCGTGTTCGCTCAGGTCTTGTCCGGATCCGGCGCGCGATACGCGTCCGGCCCGTATGTCTGGTGGACCAAGGGCGCCGACGCGATGTTGGAGGATCTGCGCCAGGGGAGCGGCACGCCGCCGCTTGCCTGCTCCGGCGTGCGCTGAGCGGCCTCAGAGCCCGCCTTCGAACGCCGCCACGAAAGCCGCCACCCGCCGATCAAAGCGAATGTCGGAATGCCGGATGGGACGGACCAGGGAGAGGCCCTCCATCGAGCGCGCGCGCGACAAGGCCACATAGGCTTGCCCGGCGGCGAATGCGCCGCTCTCGAAATCGATGCGCACATCCTCCAGGGTCAGACCCTGGGCCTTGTGCATGGTGATCGCCCAGGCGGGTGCGAGCGGAAGCTGGGTGTAGGTGCCAACCACCTGCGCCTCGATGCGCCCGGTTGCATCGTCCCACCCGTAGCGTGTCCGCTCCCAGGTAAAGCTCTCGATCTCGACAGTGGGGCCTGCGTCCAGCCGGACCACCGCCGAATGGGCCCCGATGCCGAGAACCGTTCCCACGGACCCATTCACCCAGCGTCGGGCGGGGTCGTTGCGCAGCGCCATCACCCGCGCGCCGGATTTAAGCGTCAGCCGTTCGGGCACCGGCAGCCGGTCACCCTCCAAGCCGAACTCGCCCTTCAGGAGACCGGCGAAGGTGCGCTCCGTCCCGGACAGCGCGGCAAGGCCCCGTTGGTTGTAGGCGTCCGCCCGTGCATTCGTTGGCGTCAGCAGGACCGGAAGCACGCCGGGACGATGATCGCGCACACAGGTCGCGTTAAACCCCTCCACCGCCTCCCGCAACCCGACGCCGCGGCGCACCGCCCCGAGGAGCGCGATGAACACGTCATCGGACTGGCGATGAACCTTGGTGAAAGGCACACGGGCCACAGGCTGGGCGCGCAGCGCCATCGCGTCGAACGCGAAGGGACCGCCATAGCCCATGCGCTCCAGCATCTCCTGCTCGGCATAGGGCACCACGGGAGGAAGCTGGAGAAAGTCGCCCACCAGAACCACCTGCACACCGCCAAACGGTTCATCGCGGTCCCGGGCGATGCGCAGGCTGCGGTCCACCGTATCCAGCAGATCGGCGCGCACCATGGAGATTTCGTCGATCACCAGGCGGTCCAGCTTCTTCAGCAGGCGCCGCACCTGGACGCGCGGCTTCACCTCATCGGGGTTGAGGATGCGCGGGGGAATGCCAAAGAAGGAATGAATGGTCTGGCCGCCGAGCTGGAGCGCGGCGACCCCGGTGGGCGCGAGGAAAACCTGGCGCCCACGCGATTCCTTACGCAGGTCGTGCAGGAAGGTGGTCTTGCCCGTACCGGCCCCGCCCAGCACCATGATGGTGCCGGTGCCCGCCTCGATATGGGCGAGGGCGCGGGCCGAACCGTCCAGAGCGTCGGGCGTGGTCACGTCAGCAGGCCAGCCTCCCGGGCCATATCCGCGAGGGTCTTCTGGGGGCGAGCGCCCACATGGGAAATGACCTCGGCAGCCGCCAGCGCGCCAAGCCGCAAGGCGCTCGCGGGATCAAGGCCTCGCGCATGGCCGAACAGGAAACCCGCTGCGAACAGATCGCCGGCGCCCGTCGTATCCACCACCTCCGTCACCGGAACGGCGGGCACCGAGACCACCGCTCCATTGGCGCAGAACAGCGCCCCCTTCTCGCTGCGGGTCACAACCGCCTGCTTCGCCTCCGCGCGCAGGCGGATGAGCGCCGCGTCGAAATCGGCGGTTTCGTAGAGCGCCTTCACCTCGGCCTCGTTGGCGAACACCAGATCCACCACGCCGCGCCGGATCAGGTCCAGGAACTCGGCGCGATAGCGATCCACGCAGAAGGCGTCCGAAAGGGTCAAGGCCACCTGACGCCCGGCCGCGTGCGCGATATCGGCGGCGGTGAGGAACGCTTCCTTCGCGGCCGGCGGATCCCAGAGATAGCCTTCCAGATAGGTGACGGCGGCGCGAACGATCAGGTCGGCATCGATATGGCGCGTGGTCAGGTGCTGCGCGGCGCCGAGATAGGTGTTCATGGTGCGCTCGCCGTCGCCCGTCACCAGAATGAGGCAGCGCGCCGTTGACGGCCCGTCGGTTGCGGCCGGTGTGCCGTAGGCAACCCCGGCGGCGCGAATGTCATGGGCGAACACGGCGCCGAGCGTGTCGTCGCGCACCAGACCGATAAAGGCGGCTTTTCCGCCCAGCGAGGCAAGACCCGCCGCGGTATTGGCGGCCGAGCCGCCGGAGACTTCCACACCCGGCCCCATCGCCCCGTACAGGGCCTGCGCCCGATCCTCGTCGATCAGCGCCATCGAGCCCTTTGCCATGCCTTGCGCGAGAAGGAAGTCTTCTTCCGCACGGCTCAGGACATCGACGATGGCATTGCCGATGGTGACGACATCAAGGGACGTGGGCACAGGGCGGCTCCTGGACAAGGTTGCGCCGGCCCCGGGGTTCGGGCGACGGTGCGGATGAGCATTCAATCGGTTCGTCGTGCCCGGATCGATCGCTTCCGCGCACGCACACACACGTCCCAGCCATTGCCATCCGGCGACGCGCAAGGACCAACCGCGTCTAGCATTGGGCAAAGCCTCGGGGCAACGTATCTTCCCGCTCGAAACGTGCCGCAACCGCGTTTGTCATGGTCGCTTACATATTTTGAAGGGCGGGCGGCGGCGGCAGCGGATAAAGACTTTTGGACTGATTAACGACTTTTGGATACTGACATCGGGGTCGGGGGCATTTCGGATCTTGCTCCGCTCAATGTCCGTGGGCGATCCAGAGATCGGATAGTCTGAGCAGATCGTCCTCCAGAACGTGAATCAAACGGTTCGTCTTGGCAGACCTGCCCGCATCGGGGCGACAAAGGGCTTGAAGAATGGCGCGCAAATATTTCGGGACAGACGGCGTGCGCGGGCGCGCCAATGCCACCTTGACGGCGGATCTCGCGCTGCGGGTCGGCATGGCAGCGGGTCTGGTGTTCCGGCGCGGGGATCATCGCCATCGCGTGGTGATTGGCAAGGATACCCGCCTGTCTGGCTATATGATCGAAAACGCTCTCGTAGCTGGTTTCACCTCGGTCGGCATGGATGTTCTGCTGCTCGGGCCGGTGCCCACACCGGCGGTCGGTATGCTCACTCGCTCCATGCGCGCGGATCTGGGGGTGATGATCTCGGCCTCGCACAATCCCTATGACGACAACGGTATCAAGCTCTTCGGCCCGGATGGCTTCAAGCTCTCGGATACGATCGAGGCGGAAATCGAAGAGCTGATCGACCAAGATTTCGCCCGCAAGCTCGCGACTCCGGCTGAGATCGGCCGGGCCCGACGCCTGGAAGGCGTGCACGCCCGCTATATCGAATATGCCAAGCGCACCCTGCCCCGGAACCAATCCTTCGAGGGCCTGAGGGTGGTGGTGGACTGCGCCAACGGCGCCGCCTATCGCGTCGCCCCCGAGGCACTCTGGGAACTCGGGGCCGAGGTCGTGGCCATCGGAACCGAGCCGGACGGCCTCAATATCAACCGCGACGTGGGCTCGACATCCCCCGCGGCGCTGATCGCAAAAGTTCATGAAGTGCGTGCCGATATCGGCATTGCCCTCGACGGCGACGCCGACCGGGTGATCATCGTGGACGAAAAAGGCCATGTGGTCGACGGCGATCAGATCATGGCGGTGGTGGCCGACAGTTTCCGCGAGGACGGGCGGCTTTCGCGCGACGGCATCGTCGCCACGGTCATGTCGAATCTCGGACTGGAGCGTCATCTCCACGATATGGGCCTGACGCTCGCCAGGACCGCCGTCGGCGACCGCTATGTGCTCGAGCGGATGCTGAGCGAAGGCTATAATGTGGGGGGCGAACAGTCCGGCCATATCATCCTGTCGGACTATTCAACGACCGGTGACGGCCTGCTCGCCGCTCTCCAGGTGCTGGCCGTGGTGGCGCGCCGCGAGCGGCCGGTGTCCGAAGTGTGCCATCGCTTCGAACCCCTGCCGCAGATCCTGAAGAATGTCCGGTACCGGTCCGGCCAACCGCTTGAAAGCCCGACCGTGATCTCGGCCATTGCCCATGCGGAGGAAAAGCTCGCGCGGCGCGGACGACTCCTGATCCGCCCCTCCGGGACCGAGCCAGTGATTCGCGTCATGGGCGAAGGCGACGACCGGGACCTCGTGGAAGCGGCCGTGGACGAGGTGATCGACGCCCTGCAGAAGGCTGCGGCGTAACCCTCCGTTCCCAATCCGGCTTTGCATGTTTGCGCAAAGCCGGTGGCGGCGCTTGAAAACGTCCTGCCGCTTACGACGCTCCATAGGCGTCAGATAGCTTTTATGATTAATGATTTATGCATTGCCTCGTGCGATGGCGCTTCGCGCGGCCGCTCTCTTTTGGATTACTCATTCCATGTTGAACCCGTTGCGCGTCCTTCTCATCGCCGCCGTTGCGCCCCTCGCCGTCTTGACGCACGCACTGGCGCAGTCCGCGGCGCCCGCTCCCGCCAACTCGGCGGATCGCGACACGCGCGGCGTTCCGAATATCGACGGTTTGGCGCCCGAAGGGGGGTGGTACCTTCGGATAGACGCGGGCGGATCGCGTCTCAATAACGGGGTCGCCACCATCGGCCCGCGGGCTCAGACCTATGGCGGCCCCGGCTGGACGGCTGGTGTGGGGCTTGGCTATCGCTTCTCGGGGCAATTCCGCGCGGATGTGAGCGCGGATCTGGTCAGCCACTCCCGGCTTCAGGAAAAGATCTTTCTCACCAATCTCTATTGGGACCTGTTCACGTTTGGGCGGGCCACGCCCTATGTGGGAGTCGGCGTCGGTGCGGCGCAGGTCGCGATCATGTCATCAGCGCCAGTGGCGGCAGCCGTCTCCGGCCTCGACCGTTATGAGTGGCAGGCTGCCTGGTCCCTCATGGCCGGGACCTCCTGGGCATTGGGACGTGACCTCACCCTGACGGCGGGCTACCGCTACATCGATCTCGGGGCCCCCTCCTTCGACGTCAAGGCGCGGCCTGTGGAAGTGAATCTGTCGGGCCTTCAGGAGCAGCAATTCCGGATCGGTCTTCGCTACGCGTTGCGGTAAGGCGATGAACTTCGGGGCCGGGATCATTCGCTTTCATCGCGTCTCGCCTGCATGCGGCGGATGCGTGCAATGACCAGCTGCGGATCATAAGGACGCGCCAGTTCGGGGCCCTCCTCGCAGAGGTTCGCCGCTTCCTTCGCCGCCTTCTGTGTGGATCCGGTCGCAATGACGTCGATGCCGGGATAAGCCTCGCGCACCAGGGCGCGCAGCGCGAACCCGTTGACAGCGCCCGGCGCGTCGAGGTCAAAAAGGATCGTATCGACGAGCGGCGTGCCATGGTCGAGCACCGCCAGAAGTTCTTCCGACGTAGTCGCCTCAACAACGCGGTAGCCGCACCCGCGCAGATACTCGGCGATTGCGTGCCGCGACAACACATCCCCATCCAGGATGAGTATGCAGGGGCGTGCATCGTCTGTGGGTGTCTCAGCCCCCATGGGCATGTCTCCGCGCAAGAACGGATAGAATCAGGCCAACCGCCTTGGTGGGCACGTAGGGCTTGGGCAAATACGGAATCCCGACGGCCAACAAGGCCGCGTCGAGATGGCCGGACGTCACGATCACAGGGACGTCGGGATAAGACGCCTGAAGCCTGCGGCTGAGTTCCAAACCGTCAAACGCGCCCGGCATCTGCACATCGGTGAAAACCACGGCCACGTCCAGCCCGGCGGCCAATGCGCCAAGCGCCTCCTCGGCGTTGGCCGCTTCCACCACGACCAGCCCTTCGGCGCGCAAGAGGTCGCAGAGCATGAACCGCAGGAGCGGGTCATCCTCCACGACCAGGACGGATCGGGCCTCAGGTCCGTGCGCGTCCAGCATCGCTACATTGTCCATGCTTCCCCACTCGTCCTCCGGTTTTGTAGAACGTCGGGATCAGGCACTTGTTCCGCTCAAGCGCGACAATTAGGGGGGTCTGAGCGATTGGCCCCGCGCCACGAACTCCGTAAGGTGCGCTTCGCCGCATCGGCTGCCGTTTCGCCGATCGCCGACCTCAGACCCAGTTGGGAGTTTCCTGGTGCTCGACCTCACCCATGCCTCAGGCATCGCGGCGGAAGCGCAAAGCCTGCTTGAACGGCTCGGCGTTCCCGGAGAGATGTTTCGAAGCGGCGCAATGGCCGCGCGCTCGCCCCTGACAGGCACTCAGATCGGCGCGGTTCCGCCAACCGACGATCCTGTGGCAATGATCGGCCGTGCGCATGCCGCATATCTGTCCTGGCGCAATGTCCCAGCTCCCCGGCGGGGTGAACTCGTGCGCCTGCTCGGGGAAGAATTGCGGGCGGCGAAAGAGGATCTGGGACGCCTCGTCACCCTTGAGGCCGGCAAGATCGCCTCCGAGGGCCTGGGCGAAGTCCAGGAGATGATCGACATCTGCGATTTCGCCACCGGCCTGTCCCGCCAATTGCACGGGCTGACCATCGCCACCGAGCGACCGGACCACCGAATGATGGAGACCTGGCACCCGGCGGGGGTGGTCGGGGTCATCAGCGCCTTCAATTTCCCGGTCGCCGTCTGGTCCTGGAATGCGGCTCTCGCCTTTGTGTGCGGCGACGCGGTGGTGTGGAAGCCCTCGGAGAAGACCCTCCTCACGGCGCTCGCGGTTCAATCCCTGTTCGAGCGTGCAGCGGCTCGGTTCGGCGGCGTTCCCACAGGTCTCTCGACCCTGCTGATTGGCGGACGCGAGGCGGGGGAAGCCCTGGTGGAGGATGACCGGGTGCCGATCGTCTCCGCCACCGGCTCCACCGCCATGGGCCGCGCCGTCGCGCCCCGCCTCGCGGCGCGTTTTGCGCGGGGCATCCTGGAGCTCGGGGGGAATAACGGCGCCATCGTCACGCCGTCGGCCGACCTCGATCTGACGGTGCGCGCCGTCGCTTTCGCGGCGATGGGAACCGCCGGCCAGCGATGCACCACGCTGCGCCGCCTGTTCGTCCATGACAGCGTTTACGACGCCCTCCTGCCGCGCCTGAAGGCGGCCTATGGCAGCGTCTCGGTCGGCGATCCGCGCGCGGCAGGCACCCTGATCGGCCCGCTCATCGACCGACCCGCTTTTGATGCCATGATGCGCGCTCTGGAGGCCGCACGTGGCGACGGCGGTAGGGTCACCGGCGGGGAGCGTGTGGAAGCGCAAGGCCTGCCAGAGGCCTATTATGTGCGGCCGGCTCTGGTCGAGATGCCCGCGCAGACCGATGTGGTGCGCGCCGAGACCTTCGCGCCCATCTTATATGTGATGCGCTACGGCCCGCTGGAAGATGCCATTACCCGGCACAATGACGTGCCCCAGGGCCTTGCCTCCTCCATCTTCACCACCGACCTGCGCGAGGCCGAGCGCTTCCTCTCGGCCGGCGGTTCGGATTGCGGCATCGTCAATGTGAATATCGGCCCCTCGGGCGCCGAAATCGGCGGCGCATTCGGTGGCGAGAAGGAAACGGGCGGAGGCCGCGAGGCCGGCTCAGACAGTTGGAAGGCCTATATGCGCCGCGCCACCAACACCATCAATTACGGCGGATCCCTGCCGCTCGCTCAGGGCGTCTCCTTCGACGTGAGTTGAGCCGGGCGTCCTGCCTCTTCCCGCCTGCCGCTGAAGCGGCAGGTCATGCTTGTTTTTACCCCCTGAAGGATTGCCAGCCATGTCCACCCAACGTCCGGCCCCGCGCACCGGAGGCCAGCTCATTGTCGATCAGCTCATCGCCCAGAAGGTGGAGCGCATCACCTGCGTTCCCGGCGAGAGCTATCTGGCCGTGCTGGATGCGCTGCATGACGCGAAGATCGACGTGCTGGTCTGCCGCAATGAAGGCGGCGCCGCGATGATGGCCGACGCTTACGGCAAGATGACGGGGCGACCCGGCGTGTGCTTCGTCACGCGCGGCCCCGGCGCCACCAATGCCAGCGCGGGCGTCCACATCGCGTCCCAGGATTCCACCCCGCTGATCCTGTTCGTGGGGCAGATCGAGCGCGGCATGCGCGAACGCGAGGCCTTCCAGGAGCTGGACTATAAGGCGGTGTTCGGCACCATGGCGAAATGGGTCGTGGAAATCGACGACGCGGCCCGCATTCCCGAACTGGTGTCCCGCGCCTTCCGCGTCGCCATGCAGGGCCGCCCCGGCCCGGTGGTGATCGCATTGCCCGAGGACATGCTGGTGGAGACCGCCGAAGTGGCGGACGCCGCCTATGTGGAGCCCGCCGCCCCCGCGCCCGCCCCCGCCGACATGGCGCGCCTTGCCGAACTGCTGCGCGAGGCGGAACGCCCCCTGGTGATCATCGGCGGCTCCCGCTGGACGCCCGAGGCCAGTGGGCAGCTCGCGGATTTCGCAGCCCGCTGCGCCCTACCCATCGCCACCTCCTTCCGCCGGGCGGACCGGTTCCCCTCCGATCACCCCTGCTACATGGGCGATGTGGGGATCGGGCCGAACCCGAAGCTGGCCGCCCGCGTCAAGGACGCCGACCTGCTGATCCTGCTCGGCGCGCGCATGTCTGAAATGCCCTCCTCCTCCTATAGCCTGATCGACATCCCGACGCCCCGCCAGAAGCTGGTCCAGGTGCATCCGAGCGCCGATGAGATCGGCCGTGTCTACCAGCCGGTGCTCGGCATCGAGGCGACGCCCGGAACCTTCGCCGCCGCGCTCGCGCAGATGACCGAAGCGCCCCAGGGCAAGTGGGAGCAGACCATCCGCCAGGGCCGTGGCGACTATCTTGCCTGGACCGAGACGCCGGCCAAGCTCCCCGGCACGTTCCAATATGGCGAGGCGGTCACAGCGCTGCGCGACCTGCTGCCGGAAGACACCATCCTGTGCAACGGCGCAGGCAATTATGCCACCTGGCTGCACCGCTACTTCCGCCTGCGCGGGCGGATGAAGCATCTGGCGCCCACCTCCGGCTCCATGGGTTATGGCGTTCCGGCGGCGGTGATGGCGAAGCGGCAGTCGCCGAGCAGCACCGTCGTCGCCTTCGCCGGCGATGGCTGCTACCTCATGAACGGCCAGGAATTCGCCACCGCCGTCCAATATGAGATCCCGCTCATCGTCATCTTGGTCGACAACGGCATGTACGGCACCATCCGCATGCACCAGGAGCGGGAGTTTCCGGGGCGCGTCTCGGCCACCAAGCTGCGCAATCCCGATTTCGCGGCCTATGCCCGCGCCTTCGGCGGCCATGGCGAGACGGTGACCACCACCGAGGAGTTCCTTCCCGCCTTCGAGCGGGCCCGGGCCAGCGGCCTGCCGGCCATTCTCCACTGCAAGATCGACCCGGAAGCCATCACGCCCACCCGCACGCTGACCGCGATCCGCGAAGAGGCCTTCGCCAAGCACGGCACGCCGGCCTGAGGGTCGGCGGAGGCGCCGGCAGAGATCCCGGCGCCTTCCAACTCAGCCCTTCATCACCAGGCTCTGGCCGGTCATCTCGGTCGGCTGGGGCAGGCCCATGAGCGAAAGCAGGGTCGGCGCAACATCCGCCAGGCGGCCATTCTTCAGCGCGAAGCCGGGGCGCCCGGCGAGCAGGACCGCCACCGGGAAGGTGGTGTGGGCGGTGTGCGGGCCGCCGGTTTCGGGGTCGCGCATCAATTCGCAATTGCCATGGTCGGCGGTGACGAGCAGCGCGCCATCCATGGCGAGCACCGCATCCGCGATGCGCCCGAGCCCCTTGTCCACCGTCTCCACCGCCTTGATGGCAGCCGGCAGGCTGCCGGTGTGACCCACCATGTCGGGATTGGCGAAATTGAGCACGATGAGGTCGTAGGCCCCGCTCTCGATCGCCGCCACCGCTTTTTCCGTCAGTTCCGGCGCCGACATTTCCGGCTGAAGGTCGTAGGTCGCAACCTTGGGAGAGGGAACCAGGATGCGGTCCTCGCCCGCATAGGGCTCTTCCCGACCGCCGCTGAAGAAGTAAGTGACGTGCGGATATTTCTCCGTCTCCGCCATGCGAAGCTGGGTGCGCCCGGCCGCCGCCACGGTCTCGCCAAGCCCCATGTCGAGGGATTGGCGCGGAAACAGCGTCACCATCACCTTGTCCAGCTCGGTGCCATAGGAGGCCATGCCGACCGCGGCGCTGAACTGGATCGGCCGGCCTCGGTCGAAGCCGTCGAACTGGGGCAGGAGCAAAGCATCGAGAATTTCGCGCGCCCGGTCGGCGCGGAAATTGGTGCAGAGAATGGCGTCGCCATCGCTCATGCCTTGATAGCCGCCGATCACCGCCGGGTTCAGGAATTCATCCGAGAAGTCCGCCGCATAGCTCGCCTGCACGGCCACCTCGGCGCTGGCAAAGGCATCGCCCTTGCCGTGCGCAAGCAATTCATAGGCGCGCTGCACACGCTCCCAGCGCTTGTCGCGGTCCATGGCGTAATAGCGCCCGCAGACGCTCGCCACAGGCACGGTCTCGGGCAGATCCGCAACGAGACGCGCGATGAAGTCTCCCGCCGAACGAGGCGGCGTGTCGCGTCCGTCCGTGAAGGCATGCACCTTCACGGCAATGCCCTCGGCCACCAGAAGACGCGCCACCGCCACCGCATGGTCCTGATGGGCATGGACGCCACCGGGCGACATGAGGCCGAGAATATGGCACGTGCCACCGCTCGCCTTCAAGGCGGCGATCAGGCCGCTCTGCTCCAGGCGGGTCTTCATGTCCCCGTCCTCGACGGCGGCATCGATACGCGGCAGATCCTGCATCACCACGCGTCCGGCCCCGAGATTGAGATGGCCGACCTCCGAATTTCCCATCTGGCCGGCCGGCAAGCCCACGTCGCGGCCCGACGTGGCCAGGAAGGCATGGGCGGACGTGCCATAGAGGCGGTCATAATTCGGGGTGCGGGCGAGGCGCACGGCATTGTCCGCGCTGTCGTCGCGCCAGCCCCAGCCATCGAGCACAACCAGCATGGTGGGGACGCGCGGGGACATGACGAACCTCACTGCAGACAGCGGCGCCTCAAGCGGCCGCGACACCGCGCGTCATGACGCCTTCCATATGGCAAGGTCAAGGCGATAGGCTCCTGCGCGAGGCATGTTGCCGGGCGGGGGGATGACGATGACGGACGTTCTGGTGGTGGGAGCTGGTCCCGTGGGGCTGGCGCTGGCGTGCGAACTGGCGCGGCACGGCGTGGGCGTTCGCATCATCGAGGCTCGCACCGAGCCCCTGCCCTATTGCCGGGCCATCGGTGTTACCTCCCGCACGCTGGAGGTCTATGAAGACATGGGCGTCGTGCGCGACATGATCGATGCCGGCCTCTGGCTGACCGGCACGCGCGTCGCGATTCCCGGTCACCCGACGCGCGACGTCACCTCGGACCTTTCGGACCTGCCCTATGCGACCCTCGGCGTCCCGCAGGGCGAAACCGAGCGCATCCTCGCGCACCACCTCTCCGGTTATGGCGTCACCGTCGAACGCGGCGTGCGACTGGTGTCGCTTACTCAGGAAGGGGGCATTGTGCGTGTGGACCTGGATGGTCCAACCGGGCGCGAGGTGGCCCATCCCCGTTATCTCGTGGGATGCGACGGCGCGCATTCTAGCGTGCGCCATTTGCTGGGGATCGATTTCGTGGGCGAGGCGTGGCCCTTCCCTTTCATGCTGGGCGATGTGCGTCTCGACTGGCCGGAGGGTGAGGACTTGCCGCGCGGCTTCGCGCTACGCGCCATCCGCCCCAAGGTCGATGACGTCCCGGACATGTTCATCGCCATTCCCCTGCCCGAGCATGGCCGGTACCGGGTCTCCACACTGGCCCCCGAAATGCCCGAGGGACCATCCGCAGACGGGCTCGCCCACGGCATTCAGTCCGAACAGCGCGGGCCGAGTGCGTCAGACCTCCAGGAGGTGGCCGACCGGGTGATGGAGCGGGCGCCCGTGGTGAGCGATCTGCGCTGGTCCTCGCGCTATCGCATTTCCATGCGGCTGGCGGAACGCTATCGCGTCGGCCAGGTCTTCATCGCTGGGGATGCCTGCCACATTCATCCGCCCACCGGCGGACAGGGGATGAACACGGGCATTCAGGATGCCTATAACCTCGCCTGGAAACTCGCCCTCGTCCTCAAGGGCCATGCCGCGCCCGGATTGCTGGGCAGCTATGAGACGGAGCGCCAGGGCGTGGCCGAGGGCGTCATTGCCCAGACGATCGCCGAGAGCATGGCTTTCGGGCGCGGCGACGCGGCTCCGGATCGCCTGGCCAATACCCAGATCCTGGTCAGCTATCGCGGCAGCCCCATCGTCGCCCCCGCCTCGGGCGATGCCGGGGTCCAACCGGGCGACCGCATGCCCGACCTCTCCGGCCTGCGCCGGCGCGGGCTCGGTTTTCCGTTACGTCTGTTCGAGATTTTGCGCGGGACGACCCATGTGCTGCTGGCGCCGGTCTCGGGAGCGGAGGATCTCGCCGCCCTGGAGGTCGAGGCGAAAACCCTTGCGGCCCACCTGCCGATTCGGATTGTGGCATGCGCTGTTGACGGCGCCGACATGCCCGACCCGCTCGGCATAAGCCTGGTGGAAGACGCTGCGGGCACACTGGCGCAGGTTGTTGGGTCGGACACTGTTCTGGTCCGTCCCGACGGCTATCTCGCCTGGCGGGGGCCGCTGTCGGCCGTCCAAGCGCGCGCCACGCTTCTGGAGCACATCCTGGGTCGGCCGATCTGAGATGTGAGCCACGTGGCAAACACGACCGATTTGACACGGCCGGCGTGACACCGCCGGCCTGTCCCAGCGGTCCCCCGGCGCATGCACCAACCTGCGCTGGACGCATTCGGAAAGGCGAGGCGAGGAAGATTGAGAGTGGCTGGGGGACTAGGATTCGAACCTAGATTAACGGAGTCAGAGTCCGCTGTTCTACCGTTGAACTATCCCCCAATCGCGGCCCGCAGGGCTTGGCGAAAGGGCCGGCGAACCGTTGGTTCCGCGCGGCGAGGGCGCTCTATACGCAATTCGAGTGCCGGGGTCCAGAGGGGCAAAGAAAAAGGTTGGCGGTTTTAACAGCTGGTGCCGGCTTGGACCGGACTGTCGGGACGCATCCGCCGCGTGCCCCGCCTCCATCGCACCTTTATGCCCAGCGGGGCGCGGGCAAGTCGGGGGAATGGAAAAGCTCCGGATGGGGGCCTAAGGTCAAATACCAGGGACCGGGACGCGATGAGAACCCGGCTACACACCTTCCGATACCGCAGCGCGATCCTGGATCCAATGCCCGCGCGGGCCCGCATGGTAAGCGCATTCTTAACACTGGTCGGCGGTATACCACGCCTGCATTGGTGCCATGCACAATCATCTATGTTGCACCGCACTCACTTCCCCTATGTAAGGGGTCGTAAGACGGAGGCAGACATGACCACGATGACCACCCACCCAGTTCGCGACACGGGCCTCTTTGGCCGGTTCGGACATATGGTGTCGGACTTCATCGCCGCGGTCGGTGAGGCGCGCCAGATGGCGGCCGAGTACAAGCACCTGACGCGGCTGTCCGACTCGGACCTCGCTCGCATCGGCTTGACCCGCGAGGAAATCCCGCAGGCTGTTGTGCGCGGCCACTGAGGCCCGCCGGTTCGGCGAAATCCGAACCAGAATGATACGAGGGGAGCCGCGCGTAGCGCGGCCGCCCTTGTGCACTGCGACAAAAATCCGGTGCTTTGCGTGTAACCGGGAGACCCCGCCACGTGCGGTGACGTCGGTGGCTGATTGTAGCCGGCACGGGTATTCTTGGCCTTGGGCAATCGAGATCCACGACGCAAGGACGTAAAGCGCCCCGCCGCTCACGCTCGTGTGCTTTTCTCTCCTTCCGGCAGCAGGATCCTCGCCCGCAGGACATGCAGGCGCCTCAATCCGATGCGCGCCGCTAGCCGCTGCTCCGCCCTCGGACCCGGGGCATGCCCACCAAGCTTTTCATAATATCGGCGTGCCAGCAGGAGCCCTTGCCCGGGCCGCGGCCGACCCGTGACCGCCAAAGTGGCGGCAGATATCGCCTCTCCCAACCGTGGACGCAGCCCATAGCCATCCAACGAGAGGCGGAACGTCGCGGCGATTCTGTCAGACGCATCGCGTCGCTCGGCGCTCTCCAGGAAGCTGGACACCTCACGGACCCACCCTTCCTCCAGAAGCGAGTGCGAATGAAGAAACATCAGCCAGCGCCCCCGCCCCTGCCCTGCCGCCTGCCGAAGACGCAAGCCGAGGTCCGAGACGCCAGCCAGGAACACGCATCCCGCAGCATCCGCGATGGCGGCCGTGTCGTCGCTTGACCCGCCATCTGCCAGGATGACGTCACGAACGATGCCCCCGGTGACCCCTGGAACCAGCGCGGCCAGGGTCGGAACGAGGGCACGCTCCGCGTTGTGGGTTGGAATGACGACCGAAATCAATGCTGCGCGGGCCTCAATATAGCTTAGCTATACTGCCACCCGGCAGGCGCGTCGATGATGAAGGCTCAATCGAGCCTTGACGAACCCGCCGCCTCACTCCGGCTTTCGCCGAACCTCGCCGATTTCGTGCGCGTCGTCCTGCCGGGACACCCTGGATCGTGCGTTCCGCTTGCGGACAGCCTGCCATCGCGGGAATAAACGCATCGGACCCAAAAAGCAGAACGAGGACGCTCATGGATTTTTCTGATTGGGATAAGGACGAGGCGGGACGGCTCAAGGTTTGGCCGCTTCAGGCTTTCACAACCGCAGTCTTCGAAGGCCGCGCCGGCGGCGTCCGCTTTGAAGTTGGGGTGCCAAAGGGCCCCGGGCTGCCTTCTCCGGCTGTTCAGATTTCCATGGATCCGGCCCAATTGCGGGCGCTTGCCGATTCACTCAACGAAGTGGCCACCCTGATTGAGGAGCGAGGCAAGGCAAGCTGATGGCGGACCCTCGCTCTGCGGCCCGCTGGCCTGTTGTGGCGCTCATCCTGGGCGCCACGCTCGCCACCGGCAGCGACCGTGCTCATGCCCATTCGACGGCCGGCGAGCCGCTCAGCCGGCTTGACCAGATTGGGCCGGCGCTGCGCGCCTGCTGGAACGCCCCTGCCGGCAGTGCCGGTTCGCACATCACCTTTCGCTTCGGCCTGAATGCACAGGGGATGCTGAAGGGCGCACCATTGGCGACTCATTCGCACCTGACCGGCGACGCGGCCATGCAGAGGGCTTTCGTGGCCGCGGCCCTAACCGCGCTCCAGACCTGCACGCCCCTTCGCCTGACACCCGACCTCGCCCGCGCGGTGGGCGCGCGGGTTCTGACGCTGCGCTTCTCCGCCGAGCCGCGTGTGCGCGCTGTGGATATCTGACGCCACGCCATGCCCAGCGTCGTCCCCGCCGTTTGGTCGCTTGACAGGCAGGGGGGTGCTTCTCTAAATGGCGCCTCCCAAGGTTCGGGGCCGTAGCTCAGATGGGAGAGCGCTGCAATCGCACTGCAGAGGTCAGGGGTTCGATTCCCCTCGGCTCCACCAATAGTCAATATTAAGCTATTGATATTTCTCCGGCATTTGAATGCCAGAGGCTTTCATCCTCCATCGCCAACCTCACCCGCACGCGTTGGTTTTCGGCCAATTGTGGCGGAGGGCGACGAATGGAGCGGCCTTTTGCAGGCGAAAGAGCCGCCCCGAAGAGCGGCGTCGTCTACTTCGCACTCTCACGTCAGACACTGAACAGGCCGCGACCACGCCTCGTGCTCCAGGATGGGCGTCCTCACGGTCTTGAGGCTTGATGCCTGGACTTCACGGATCAGCAGGGCGAGAGGGTTATCCGCGTTTCCCTGAACTTTGGCCTTGCCGTTGAATGCCAAGGCTTCAGCGATGCGACCCGCGTTCCCAGCCGCCGTGGAGACGCATTCCATGATGTCGCGAAGCCCGTCATCTCTGGCAGGGCGGGCCTCCGTTTCGGTGTAAACGACGGTCCAAGCGGCGCTGGCAGATCGCCCGAACGCTTCAAGCCGGACCTTCATGGCTCGCCAGTGCAACCTTCAATTCAGCAATCATCCGGTCGCGCAGCACCTTGGGCTCTACGATCTCCACCGTGCCGCCCCAACCGAAGAGATGATGCACGATTTCCAGCTGTGCCGCGGCCGCGAATTGGACCTCGAGCCGCCCGTCCTCAAGCTCACGCATCTCCTGGCTGGGATGGAAGAGTGTCCGCGCCGCCGCCTCTGCCGCTGATGGTGCAAACCGAAGCACCACATGCTGAGGCTCCTCCTGAAAGGTGCCGAAGGACCGCGCTGCATAGGCATCCAGGTCGAAGGATTGAGGTATCTCACCGGACTGGACCGTGAGTTTTAGGCCTCCCATGCGATCCAGCCGCCAGAGCACAGCTTCGCGACGCCTGGTCTCTCTCCCAACCAGATAGGCGTTTCGCCCAAACAAGAGGCCATAAGGAACCACCGTGCGGACATAGCCTTCAGGTCGATCCGGCAGCGGATAAGAAAAGCGCACCCGCTCCATGCCAATCAGGGCCGCGCGCAAAAGCTCGAGCGTGGCACTGTCGGTGACCGCGCGGGGACCGACCTGGCGCGCGATGGCCTCCACGCGACAGAGGGCCTCTATGTCCGGCGCCAAGCGTCGACGCGCGCTATCGCGCAGCGCGGCGGAAATCTTGCTCCGCAGGGAGCGGAGCAGTGCAGCACGTGCAGCATAGCCCGTTTGCTCCAGGCTCCGGATAGCCACCTCCAGCTCGGCTTGTTCGCTGACGGTCGGGGCCGCGAGGAATCCGGATAGGCCGCCTTTAATGCGGAAGCGGCGATGACGCCCCTCGGACAACGTCTCGAAGGTGGGAAACAAATCTCGGACGGCGTCGCGCATCCGCTCTGCGGTTCGCCTATTCACCGAAAACTGGCGCTCGATTTCGGAAAGCGACAATCCCTCAGCTGATCCCGCGAGCTCGAGCGCAAGACGCAGCAAGTTCGCTGCCCTTTCCAGGCGCACATTGTCTTCGCTCATGGGGCATATCCGACCGATTTTGTCGTATGAGTGGTTTTCTATCTGAGCCTTCAGCGGCGTATCGCGGAAGGCAAAATCAATGGAACCCAATTACACCGACGATCATCGCCCCGGCTTGCTCGTTGCGGTTATCATCATCGGAACAGCTTTGTTCTGCTCAATGATCGGGTTTATAATTTACCTCATGTATGGATAGACGGGCCTGCCTTGATTTCATACATGTCTGCTGACGCGACGACCTGCACCGCGTCAGCAAAATGATCCCGACGTTCGCGACCCCGTTCAGGGGCAACCACCCGCACCGGATCTGAGCGAGACAAAAGTCCAGCAGCGGATGACTCTGCCTCAATTTTTAGCATATTTTTCAAAAAACGATGTGACTTCCACATAACCGGGACATATCTGTCCCAGTAACATTGCCTCGCGCTCTTCAATTCCCAGTTCTGGGTCTATTTCTTTGTGCATCAAAATGATTTCACGCGAACCAATTTGGAACTTCTCCCAGTTCGCGAACGGAGAATCCGCGAGACGCTCCGCTGCACTGCGTATCGCATATTGGGCGCCGCTGATGTACAAGTACATCGACTTGATGCCGTGCTCGATCCGCAACTCCACATAGTCGGGGTGATTAAGCTTTCGGATCAGATCTATGGTTGGGGACGAATGAGGTTGATAGAGCTTCAAAACTTCTCCATCCCTCTCAATGTATGGGGCCAGGCGCGCCTCCAGATCATCCTTCACTCTCCGCATGATCTGGCGATTCATCAATCGAAACTCTCGCTGAGGCACCGTTTCAGCCAACGGCTTTTCCGCAGAACCAGCGACCGCAGTAATTTTCGTCAGCGTCAAGGTGGCCCGAAATCTCTTCAATTCGTCTGCGGTGACGCCTTCGGACGATCGCTCCGATTGCCGGATGCACGAGACGAAATAGCCCGCGAAAGAGAAAACATCATCGATGCGCTCTGGCTGCTGAAGTGCCGCGATCGCCGCCCCAAGTTCCGTGTTGCGCTCGCCGGCTACGTCGCCGTTCGATGAGAGAGCCAACAGATCAGCTTCCTCGACCTCCCGGCCCCTTTCGGCGAGCCAGAGGTAGACGGGTTCGAACCCCATTTGAAGACACAGAATTGCAAATAGGTTTCTGACCACAAGGCGATCCTCAGCCGTGTCCACCCCCCCGATCAAGCCCTGCGCCTTGGCAACAAGTATTAGTAATTGAAGACTATTCAGAACACGCTTGATTCCACGAGGATTGATTGAAACCGAATACCTAACGAGTCCGGCAAATAGAGGGTAATCAGATCTCTCGAGGGGTAGGTCCATCGCAGCCAGAAGCCCCTCCATGTACAAGTCCACGTCATAACGCGCGACGGGCACCGTGAAGGGCAGCTGAATGATCTTGTCAAAGAAACTGCGACCGCCGAGGTCCTGCTCTGTCAGTTTGAAACGTTGCTCAAGCCCACGACTGACGACTGCATAGTCCAGGGCCAGAACGAAAACGCACCCGCGCCAATCCAGGAAGAGTTTGATGATTTCCAGGATCTCCACCGCGCGCTCTGGCAATATGCGATCCAGATCATCGATGAATATGACGATGCGGTCCGTGCCCTGGCTCTGCTTTTTGGCGATGGCATCCGCGATATCGGATTTCAGCTTTTCCGCATCGGCAGCCGGATCGCTATAGCCTCCTTGCCCACCGCGGCCGATAAAATCGCCAATCTCGCTTGCCCCGGCGGTCGCAAAGCGAAGAGCGGCATTGGCGGCCGGTGCGGCGAGGCGGCCGAGCACGCGCATCCCGCTTTTGACCAGGGAATCATCTGGCCCGGCAATCCGCCTCAGCAGGAAGGATAAAAGAGAGGCCGGAAGGTAATCATGTGTCGCAAACTGTGAATATTGCCACGTGTTGAACCAGATGGTTTCAATTTTATCCGCATCGGGGCTGTTGGAAAGCGCGCCTTCGACCATGTGCATCAGGCTGGTCTTTCCCGTACCCCAATCGCCCTGAATGGCTACCGTTAAAGGGGTGTCGCAACTGCGAATGAAATCCGACAGACTTTGCGCATAAGGAGCCAAGCCAAGCCGGTCGGCAGCCATATCCTTAAGCGGGTGATCGGAATGGCCAAACACCGTCATTTTTGCTCCCTTCGCATGCCGCCGTTCTCCCGGTGCGCGCCCAATATGGCAAAAGAAGTTTTTCAGTTGCTGTAAGAGGGAGGCCGTCATCCTGGAGTTCGCGGGGTGCGACATTCCGCCGACGGTAAAACGCGGTGCATGTTGCCAGAGATTGGGACATGCACAGCCGTGACGGTCGGAGCGGATAAGATGAACGAACTAGGTGAAGTCCGGACCGTCAGTGTGCTTCTGGAGACCCTCACGGGAGCGCGCCGCGCACTGGAAGCGGCTCGCCATCTCTACGAGGATCGACTGGCTCCGGGCTTCACTCCTCTTGAGTTCGTCGGGCGGGATGAATTGGGGTGGTCGAAGCTGATTGGCTGGCTTCTGGATCCCAGCGGGTCTCACGCCCAAAAGGGCCGCTTCCTCCATCTTTTTACCCGCCATGTTAGCCATGTCGGCAGAGAATGGTCAGAGGCCGAGTGCAACAACGCCTTTGTCAGGTTGGAGCATAGCTCAGACCTGGGGCGCATCGACATCCTCGTGGTATCCGGCGAGCGGCATCTTATAATTGAAAACAAGCCATTCGCCGCCGACCAAGTCGATCAACTCAAGCGATACTACATGTATGCGCAGGGCCGGACGAGAGATCGCGCTCACACGACGATCGTTTATCTTACTTCCGACCGCAAGCCCCCGTCTGCGATGAGCCTCGGTGCCGCAGAAGTGGACACCCGGCTTATGGACGGGACGCTGGTGCTTTCGTCCTATCCCGACCTTGCACAGTCGGCTTCTTCCCAGACGTCTTGGCTCGACCAGTGTCGCCTGACGTGCCGATCACCTCGGGTCGCGACTTTCATTGAAGAAATCCAAAATCAGATCCGGGCCGATTTCGCTGGGGTGAGCAATATGTATGAAAGTGAAGCAATCGTCGAAGTCATGTCGCGGGACTCGCAGACCATCAAATCAGCGTTCGCCGTGCAACGTCATTTTGGCCTCCTAAGAATCGCGCTCGGTCGCCAGTTGACCGCTCAACTGGCGAGCAAGGCTGCGCCGTTTGGGATTGGGGTCATTGAAAAGGATCTTACGGAAAAAGGGATCTTTCTGAATTTCGAATTCCCCGGCCTCGATCCGTTCATCGTCCGCTTCTATGCATCGAATATCGTCGGGCTCGGCGTCTTGACGCGGAACGAGCGCGAGATGGAGGACCCCGCACAGATCGCCTTCGGTCAGACATTAACGTCCCGGTTGAGCGTGCTGGGAAAGAGCCAGAACTGGGGTCTGAAGTGGCCCTGGATCATATTGCCTGATAGCAACAATGGTCTTTGCCCGCTTCCCGTGAATTTCTGGGACAATGCGGATGTGTGGGCTGAGATAGCCGATCAAGCACGCGGGCTGCGGTCTGGTCCGGGCATTGCAGATACCATCCTAACTTCGGTCATGAAGATTAAGCAGGTGCTGGATAACGGCTTGCCCCCTCACCGCCGCAAGCCTCTTTAACCAGCGAGGTCTTCGCTCCGCGCTCTACGACATGAGACAGACGCGTTCATTTTGCGTGTATTCGGTGTATCCTCGGAGAGCTCGCTTTGTGCCCCCCGGTGTTTGTTTTTGCTTACTTAGGAAGAGTGTTTTATGTACGCATAACGTTCGGTGTGTAGAGGTTTGAAGTGGGAGGCAGTTGAGGGCGTGGCCTCCAGCGGCTTTCCGTCTAACAGGTGCCAAGGCACTGGCACTTGACGATACTGCCCTGCTGTGAGTGGGTGAAAGCGCTGGCGCGACAGGCCTTGGGACGGGCGCACGGCCGCAAGGGATTTTGTCAAATCTGGGCGAGCAAGATAATGATATCTATCCACCCAGGACGGCGCCATACAGTCCCGTCGAGACATTCACCTACGAGCACGTAAGACAGCCATCATGAATAGATATAAGGGAGAACAGTTGGATCAGATTCGGGAGATTATTTCAAACGATCGCTCAAGGCAATTTGCTCTCATCCTAATTTCTATCGTTTTTTTCTGCTCGAGTCTTTTATGGGTATTTCGCGATCAAAGCGTTTGGCCGTGGGATCAGGCCTATTATGGAGAGGTGTCCCTCGACCTTGCTTATGCGTTTTCTCAAGGCCTTGCCGTTTGGTTCAGGTCCATGATTAGTGCAATTGGATTCAAACCGCCTTTGTTGGTCTGGATCGCTCAGGCTGCCGTGCCCTTTTCTGACCTTGTCGGAGGGGTGGAAAGGGCATTTCTGCTTGTAAACATTTTTATAAGCGGAAGTGCCCTATTTCTTCTTTATCGCCTGGGCAGAAAAATAGGTGGAAGCGAAGTGCAGAGCTTTGCAGGCGTGTTACTTTGCGGTGGATCTTCGTTGTTTATCGGAATCACGCATCAGTTTTTCGTCGAACCTCTTCAAGCACTGGCGATCGTCGGATTAATGCACACCTCGCTGAGGTGTGATATTATATCGATCATCAGGCTTTTTGGTGAGTTGTTGTTTTATATATCTATGAGTTTTTTGATCAAATCATCAAGCATCGGATATGTACTTCCCTTCATTGCATACATCGTCATCGTGAGATTTTCGAAAAAAAACAATCCTTGCCGAAAATATTCATACAGTGATTATTTAGTTCTGACCCTCGGAATTCTCGCCGCTCTTGCGGCTTCCGCTTGGTATTTTGTAAACTGGGCAGGAGTCCTTCGTCACGCGCTCTTAGCGACAGTTGGCCCTGAGGCCGTTCTTTGGGGAGAGCAGGGAGCTTTCTCGAAAAAATTTATGTTTTGGATTGAGGCCCTTAACCATGCACTCTTCCCCTGGAGCGCCCTTGGAGTGGCTTTTGCGGCGCTTCTGCTTCTTGCTATCGGAGCGGCCTTTATCAGCGTTGTCAAAGCTGAACCGCAGCAATGGTTTCTTGCCGCTATCGAAAATCGACTTCTTTATGCGTTAATGTTATTAGGCACGGCTGCCACGGCTATTATAGTGCACGCATTGCAAATCAATCAAGAGACGCGATTCCTTATGCCGATGCTTCCGCTAGTGAGTCTGACATTGGTTTGGGCCCTTCATTTTTTGAATCGCCCTGCCATCAATTTTGTTGCTTTCATAGTTGGCGCACTGGACGCTGGTGCGTCCATCAGCGGAGCACATGGAATGGCGTGGCCTGGCGCAGTTATGTCCGTTTGGTTAAAACCATATCAAGAAAATTCGGCCGCCGCCGAAAAGCTGATGAAAGCTATTATACTTACGTGTGATGGTAAACATGCCAATCGTTACAATATCGTTGGTGTTGATATGCCTTTTCTCAATGCTAACAGTGCGGAATTTTATGCAACTAAAAATCGACGTCACTCCGGCTATAAATGCTTTTATACATCACTTGGATTTGCCGAAGTAAATGCGTCGGCGGCCTTTTCGCGAATTGATATAATGAATGCGCCTTATGTCATTACCTTGTTGCCCACCGCACTAACGGCGGACACAGATGCGTTCAACAAGACAGCTTATTTTGTTTCTGAGCGGCTTTCTAAAGATCCAAAATTTGCACCGTTAGCAGTCTTAGACGACATCGTAATTTTCAAGAAAGGTGAAGAGCCACAATAAGTGACGCGCTCCCTGCTGACGCAGCTTTGAACCGCCCCGGCTTCAGCGGAGGCTGTTTCGTTTGAGTCACGCTGCCCGTTTCTGCTCGTGGAGCATGGCGTAGTAGCGTTCCTCGGCTTCGGCCGGCGGGATGTTGCCGATGGGCTCCAGCAGCCGGCGTTGGTTGAACCAGTCGACCCAGGTCAGCGTGGCGAACTCGACGGCCTCGAAGGATCGCCAGGGACCCCGCCGATGGATGAGCTCGGCCTTGTAGAGGCCGTTGATCGTCTCGGCGAGGGTGTTGTCGTAGCTGTCGCCCACGCTGCCGACGGAGGGCTCGATGCCCGCCTCGGCCAAACGCTCAGTGTAGCGGATGCTCACGTATTGCGAGCCGCGGTCACTATGGTGCACGAGGCCGCCGCGATGAACAGGGCGGCGCTCATGCAGGGCCTGCTCCAGCGCATCCAGCACGAAGCTGGCATGGGCTGTTCGGGTACCCGCCAGCCGACGATGCGGCGGGCATAGGCGTCGATCACGAAGGCGACGTAGACGAAGCCCGACCAGGTACTGACATAGGTGAAGTCCGACAGCCACAGCCTGTCCGGCGCAGGAGCATGGAAGACCCGGTTCACATGATCGAGCGGGCATGGCGCCGCCTTGTCCCGCACAGTGGTGCGGACCGGCTTGCCGCGGATCACGCCGGCGAGGCCCATGTTCTGCATCAGCCGCTCGACGGTGCAGCGGGCCACGTCGAACCCCTCCCGCACCATCTGCCGCCAGACTTTGCGTGCCCCGTAAACCTCAAAGTTCTCGGCGAACACGCGCTCGATCTGGGGCCGCAAGGCCGCGTCCCGCCTCGCCCGTGCCGAGCACTTCGAGGGATCAAGCTGACGGGCGACATGCGCATGATAGGTTGATGGGGCGATCGGCAGGACCTTGCAGATCGGCTTGACCCCATATGCACCGCGATGATCGTCGATAAAAGCGATCATGTCTTCGACCGGCGGTCGAGCTCCGCCAGAGCGAAATACGCCGACGCCTTGCGCAGGATCTCGTTTGCCTGCCGAAGCTCCCGGTTCTCACGCTCAAGCGCCTTTAGCTTCGCGGCCATGTCCGTCGACACGCCGGCCCGCTTGCCGGCATCCACCTCGGCCTTCTTCACCCACTCGTTCAGCGAGTGCCCCGAGCAGCCGATCTTCGCCGAGATCGACAGGATCGCCTGCCAGCGCGACGGATCCTCGTGCGCGTGATCCACCACCAGCCGCACCGCCCGCTCGCGCACCTCAGGGGAGAACTTGTCCGTCGTCTTGCCCGTCATGGCTCCACCTTCTCAGGAGTTGGAGCCTCCGGCAAACCCAGGGCGGTTCAGAAAGCCATCCCCCAGGAACGGCGGCGGTTCGGGTATCGCCGTCTCCACGTGACCTGAGCCCCTGATCCTCCTCCAGATTTAGGTAGAGTCCGTCGATCACGGAGACGGACGATGCGAGCCTCACGGTTCACAGAGGAACAGATCATCGGGATGCTGAAGGAGCAGGAGGCGGGCGTGAAGACCGCTGACGTCTGCCGCAAGCACGGCATCTCCTCGGCGACCTTCTACAAGTTCAAGGCCAAGTACGGCGGCATGGATGTGTCCGACGCCCGACGGCTGAAGGCGCTCGAAGAGGAGAACGCGCGACTGAAGAAGCTGCTGGCCGAGCAGATGCTCGACAACGCGATTCTGAAGGATGTCAGCGCAAAAAAATGGTGACGCCCGATGCAAGGCGCAAAGCCGTGGCTCATGCCTGTGCCGCGCACGGGGTGAGCCAGCGTCGGGCGTGCAAGGCGCTGGGCGTCGATCGCACCAGCGTGCGCTATCGGAGTATACGTCCCGATGACGCTAGCTCGCGGGAAGCCATGCGAGCCATGGCCGGCGATCGCCGCCGCTTCGGCTACCGGCGGATCCACGTCATGCTGAGGCGCCAGGGCATCGTCATGAACCAGAAGAAGCTGCGCCGGCTCTACCGGGAAGAAAAGCTCCAGGTGCGCCGGCGCGGGGGCCGCAAGCGAGCGCTTGGCACCCGGCGTCCCATCCTGGTCCCGGATCGGGTCAACGTCCGCTGGAGCCTCGACTTCGTGTCGGACGCCTTCACGGACGGACGGCGCTTCCGGGTGCTGGCCGTGGTCGACGACTTCATCCGGGAGTGCCTGGCGCTGGTCGCCGACACCTCGCTCTCGGGCCTTCGGGTGACGCGCGAGCTCGACGCGCTGCTCGCCATCCGGGCCAGGCCTGCGACCATCGTTTCCGACAACGGCACGGAGCTGACCTCGATGGCCGTTCTCAAATGGTGCCAGCAGAGCGGCGTCGAATGGCACTACATCGCTCCCGGCAAGCCGATGCAGAACGGCTTCGTCGAGAGCTTCAACGGCCGCTTCCGGGACGAGTGCCTGAACGAGACGCTGTTCTCGAGCCTGGGTCAGGCTCGTGCCGCCATCGCCTCATGGAAGGAGGAGTACAACCTGAACCGCCCCCACTCAGCTCTCGGCAATCAATCCCCCGCCTAGTTCGCCGCAACAATCCCACTGGAAACCCAGGCCGCATGAGGCCACAAATCAACCCTCGGACTCTCTCCTAAACCGGAGGAGAAATGGGTCTCAGGTCAGCAACGTCAAGGACCCTCAGGCTAAAACGCGTTCGTTGCTTTGCTCTTCATGGCTCTGCCCATTCAGGAGTTGGGGCCTTCAACAAACCCCGAGAGGTTGAGTGGTGCATCGCAGTGAACCGAGTCCTCATTCGAAGTGGTGTAGTACGAGACCCTCGGATGGATCGATTGGTTAAACCATGGCACAGCGCTCGAGCTCGATGCCAACACTCCGCCTGTCGAAGCGGTCAACAATTATTATGCTACCTCGAGTAGCACCGATATGGCAGCATGCCTTACAATTAAAAGCCTCCGACAGGCACGGCGCGATTCGGGGGAGCAATGACGACAGTTACGTATTTTACTCAACTCACCCCACAATTAAACACTTCGTGCGGATTGATGACTCCTCAGGTCTATAAGTGAGCGTCTTGCAACAATCGCCCTCCCATAAATCGGAGTGAACTAGCTTACTAAAACAACACCCCTCTCTGACATTCGGAACTCTCAAATGAAAACTGATGCCACGATTGTTCTAAATGTTCACCGCGAAAGTGTCTTTTTGAGACGGACACTTCTCTCGCTTAATGAATCTGCCTCATGGGCCACAGACAGTGGGCTCACTACCGAGCTTATTGTGGTTCTCGACCGCACCGATCAAGCCACAAGAGATGAAGTGAATTTTTTTCAATACACCGGCTTCGCCTCAGTTCGTACGATTGAGGTAAATAACGGATCTTTAGGACCGTCTCGGAATGATGGAATTTCGATCGCGGGCGGGGATATTATATTAACTGCGGACGCGGACGACCTCGTTTCGAGGAACTACATTTACGATATGGTCAGAGCTGCCCAAAAGGCGGAGGCCGACGTTCTATATTTTCCAGAATATCTTTTAGCATTCGGCGATTCCTATCATTCGTATATATTGCGCCCCCTGCGGGACGTCACTCCGCTAGCATTTATTGACATGCATCCGTATATTTCGCGAGTTTGTGCTCATCGAAGTATTTATGAAAACATAAAATACGCAGATTTAGCGATTTCAAGAGGGTATGCATTTGAAGATTGGCACTTCAACGCCGAATGCCTAGCTGCCGGTTGTGATTTTCGCATCGCTAGAGACGTAATCCTATTTTACCGGCAACGCTCAACCGGATTGTTAAAGTCCGCAAAAGCAAAATCTGTCGGCCAAATTCCTGCTACTAGCTTGTTTAAGCCGACAATCTACAAATCAAGATCGGATCCCTGGTATAAATCGATGAAGGATTCGGATGATACAACCTCACGGGCCGAACCAGCAGATAAGAACTTTTGGAGTTCTCCGTTCATTCGCGAAGAGCTGCATGCAGCAAATAATTTAGAGCCATCTATTTTGATTGGTCATTTTCGGTCAGGCGATATTTTTTCAAATGCCTCGCACCCTTTGACGCTTGGTCTGCGTTATTATGACATATGCCAGAGAATAGACCATGAGGTATTTGATGAAATATTTTTGTTTCCATTTATTTCGCGCGGCGGTGCAGAGAAGTTCATGCTGGCGCTAATCGATCGCCTTTACCGCGATAACCCTCTTGGAAGAATATTGATTATCCTCGGAGAAAATCTAACAACTCCTTGTTGGGACTACTTGGTCCCACCGAACGCAACAATCGTCGATTTGGGCACCCTTTGTCCCGATTTAACGATTGAAGATCGGTGCATCTTGACTTTAAAACTTATTCAAGGATGCGCCCCAAGTGGCCGCATCCATATGAGGCAGTCAGTGTTCGTGCAGAAATTTCTCGACATGTTTGCTCCAACGCTTTCTGGCAGAAGTACTATTTTCTATCGCTTTGCCGATTCGGAAGTCTTCGAAGATGGTAAAATTATTATCAAGCACTCGCCACTTGGTCTCTTATCGGATCACATCGATTTCATAACCACCGTTGTCTGCGATAGCGAGCTTGTTAAGAAAAAAGATCAACACAGGATCGGACTGCAGGCGGACAAATGGCGCGTCTTGAGGGCTTCCGTCGAGATGCCTTTATCCATACCCATGAGAGATGAGATCGCAGAAAGAAGAATCTTATGGGCGTCTCGACTCGACGCTGAGAAGCGACCTTCGCTGATTCCGCTAATTGCAAAAGAGCTTCAAACTAAAGCACCAGAACTGATGATGGAAGCATATGGTGGTGGTGTATTCCAAACACAGGGAGCAAGCCTGGCTGACGCTTCAAACTTCCGCTATCGCGGTCCCTATAATGGATTTCAAGCCCTTCCTTTGAGTGAATTCTCGATATTTATATATACGAGTTGGTGCGATGGAATACCGAATGTCCTGCTTGAAGCCATGAGTTGGGGGATGGTTATCATAGCCCCGGATGTTGGCGGCATCTCAGAGATTATCATTGACGGTGAGACAGGGGTACTGCTGAGATCCGAGGGGAACGACGACGATATGGCCAAGGAATATGTTAAGGCTATCCTGCGTGTAGCGCGGGACTCATCATTAAGGGCGAGCTTGTCAGCCAAGGCCATTGAGTTTGTTCGCTTAAATCATTCGAGAGAAGCGCACGCTCAAACGGTGCATGAGCTATTCGGGGGCAATTCTAGAGGAGCGCACGGAAGACATGGCTGAGCGTATTTCGTTTGTACCTGGAGCTATGCCATATAGCTCGATGGTAGCAGCAGAGCATGTATCTCGATACCTCGCCGCTGCGCAGCTTTGCGGGGGTAAAAGAGTTCTAGACATCGCATGCGGAGAAGGGTACGGGGCCTCTCTCTTACAGAATGCTGGTGCTGAATATATTTTAGGAGTTGATATTTCTTCACAGGCTATAGCCGAAGCTCAGGCACGCTTTTGCAATGCGGGGATTGAATTTGTAACGGGTGATGGGCTTGATCTAACGTCAATACAGTCTCGAGGCCCTTTTGACGTTATTGTATGCTTTGAAACAATCGAACATGTTGCCGATCCAACAAAATTCCTACGCGAGTTGCAGAAGGTCCTAGCGCCTAGCGGATGCATTATCATTAGCTGTCCAAATGATGAAATCGAAAATGAGCAGGGCGTAGTAAACCCGTTTCATGAGCACACGTTCACCTATGGCGAATTTAGAGAAACGACTGAGGCCGTTTTGGGAGTGGCAACCCAATGGCTGCTGGGTACGCCCCTGACTGGGAGTTTGATTCGGCAGGAGGATGACGCCACTTTGTTAACTTCGGTAGATTCAATGGACTTATGCTTGAAGGTGTTCCCGAGCGAAGGTGATTTCGGGCTGCCGGCGCAGGTAGAGCACCGGGTTCCTCCTAGGCTGGCAAGCTTCTTTATGGGAATATGGGGAGCGAAGCTCAAGCCGATCCAGATCCATGCCCCGCTTTCACGTAGCTATTACCTTGCGTCTTATTTTGAATTAAAGCGACTTTCGAATGAGGCCTCTCATTTAAGGCAGGTATTTTCTGAACTTGAAGGCATAAATGCAAAACTCAATGAAGATCTTGAGTTAAACCGGTCGCTCGTTCGCTCACTGGAGGCTCGCATCAGTGAAATCAGGCGTGTCGCTGCATTGGACAAAGATGAGGCGGCAGCTAATCGCCATGAGCGACATAATCATTTATTGGAGGAATATGAGCGAACGCGCGAAGCTTACAGAGATTGTGAAGCGCGTTTTTCTGCATCCGTTGATTGGTACGAACTCAAGCTATCTGAGTCGCAGGCAAATTTAACCGAAGCTCAAGCGGCTTATCACGATTGTGAACGTCGTTTTTCGTTGGCGATAGCAGATTGGGATGCGCGGCTTGCTGGCCTTAAACCTCTGACGAAGGATTGAGGTGTTTCACCTTCCGCTTCCCCAAAGAGAGGCCAACACTTAGAGCTCGTCCTCTGAACGCCGATTCGACGGGTTATGACGTTCTTGGCCTGTTGTGATGCACCTCCTCCGTTGCGGCAGCTGGTGATGGCACGGGCTTAGTCGTACGACCTTTGGTACCGGTTCTGGAAGCGGTGGCGGCCGTAGCCGCTGCGCGCTCTCCTGCGGCGCGGTCCGCGATCGGGAGGCAACGGACATTGTCTGGGCCCAGCGGGCCCGGCAGGACAGGGAGCGCACAGCCCGGCGGTAGGCAAGCCGCGCGGTTCATGTTCGAGGCGGCCAAGGACATCATTACTGAATGTGAGGGCCGCGCGAAGGCCGAACGTGCTCTCGCCATCAAGCGGAGAGCGTTAAGCACTTGACTGCGCTCGCGCGGCTAGACGTTCAAGAAAGTCCACCCATGGCCTTCTCCTCGCTTGCCGAGGCACGGCGGATCACGAGGCTCGGCGGATCGACTACAAAACCGTCAGACCCCATACGAGCCTCCGCGGCCGTGCGCCGTCGATGTTCGCAAGCCGGTCCCATGAGGACCAAAACGCAGCCGGGCCTAACTTATGACCGGCAGGAAAAGGGGGGCAGGTCAAACGAGGACGAAGGACAGTGAGGTGGACCTCGGCTCCACCGAAGCCCTTTTGTGATGTGTTCAACCTGGCACGCTCGCTCGGTATGGGGTGTGAGAAAGTAGCATCCACGTCACGGTAAGCGACGAAATTGCGCTCGCTTGGCGCCGTCGCCGGCGCGCGCTTGCGCGCGGCAAGCGCACGCGCAATGGTGGTGCCTGTTTGCAACCCATAGGCGGGGGCCATGGCACAACTGGCAAATTCTTCCTTTCTCGATCTGACCAGCTGGCATTCCTACGACCTGAGCACGAACCCAACGGTCGAGACCGCCTATGGCCTCGACAGTTCCAATATCGTGATCATGACGGGCACGACCCCCGTCATCAACGTGGCGCTCTCCTTCCCCCGGGCCGACGAGACGGCGGTGGCGCAGTTCGAGGCCGCCAACTGGGCCGAGCGCCAGCAGATGCTGGCCGAGCTCAATGAAAACGGGACACTTTGGTCCACCTTCGGCGCCGACACCACGACCTATCAGACGGCGCTCGACACGCTCAGCACCATGCTCATCCCCGTGCTGGATGGCGGCTACGTGTCCAGCCAGGAGGCGCGCACCATCTGGGTGTCGCTGAGCCCGGATCAATTCTCCGCTCTCTTCGGAACGGACCTCCTCTTTTATAATGTCGGAGAGGATTCCTTTTTCTTTTACGAAGGTGAACTGACGCTGCCGGATGGCATCGCCGCCAATGGCGTGATGATGCCCGACATGTTGCCCGCGACGCAGAATTTGGCGACAACTCCGTCTGAATTGCATAACGGCCCGCAGAGCCAAGGCAATACGAGCAGCATCACGGAGGAGTGGACTCCGGACCAGATCGCCAACGGCTATAATTTTCCGTTGACGGGCGATACATCGGTGACCGGCACCTTGGGCCTGATCGAGCCGGCCTATGGCACAGCGATGCCCACCGGCTCCACCCAGACGTTCGCTCAGGCTGTCGCCAGCTATCTTTCGACGATCGGCATCGACGCCGCGCCCACCATTTATTCGGTCGCGGACGGCGGACAACAGGCAGACGTTGGGAACGGTGAGCGCTCCCTGGACATCGGTGTCGTTTCGGCGGTCAATCCTTATGCCTCGTTCGCCGTCTACGCAGGCTCCGGCGCGTCGGGCTTGACCTATAGCTCGGTATTCGCGGCGTATCAGTCCGCCATCTGGGACCTGGTCTATAATCCGTCCGTCTTGTCATCCTCATTCGCCAACGCGGCGTTCTCAGCACCTGGCTCGCCCTTCTATCAAGCCTATCAGGATCTGTTCCTCGACGCCGCGCTGCGCAACATCTCGCTGGTCGTGGCGGGCGGAGACGGCGGGTCCGGCGGCAAGGTGGCGGATGGCATCGCCAATCTGCAGTACGCAAATGTGAGCCCCTATACCCTCATGGTGGGCGGAACCTCCCTCAATACGGCGCTGTCGGCGGCGGGCGATTCCACGGTTTCCGATGTTCTCACCCAGGCCACTGCCGGCAACCTGCAAGTCATATGGAATTTGACCGTGGGCGGTCTCAAGACGTCTCCGGGTGCGTTGACGGGTGAAACTCTGCTGCTGGAGGTGGCCTGGAACGAATATGTCTATGATTCCACGACAGACGTGCTCGATCCTGCGTTTAACGAGAACGAAGCCGGTGCCGGTGGCATTGATCCGCGCTCGGGCGTCCCGCTCTACCAGCAGGATTACGGCCTCGGCACCTATGACGGCGTGACCGGCCGAGGCGCGCCGGATGTCTCCGCCAATTCTGCCGGCAACATGCTCTATGTCGTGCCGGACCCGTTGATGGACGGCACGCTGGACGTCAACGGTGGCACCAGCGCGGCGGCGCCGCTCTGGGCGTCCCTGCTCCTGCAGTTCGATACGATCTTCCAGGACCAGGGCTTGCCGCAGCTCGGTTTTGCCAACGATCTGCTCTACACCGCGTCGGCCGTCGCCGTCGCCTCCTTCAACGACGTCTTCGTGGGCAACAACATCTCGTCCTTCATCCAGGGCGGGACAGTCAATGCCGCGGGCGAGCCCATCACCCCCACGGGTATCGGCTACGAAGCCGGGCCGGGCTACGATCTCATCACCGGCCTCGGTACGCCCAACGGCTTGCTGCTCGCCCGCGCGCTGACCGCCATCGCCCATTCCCAGATGTATTATTCCGATGTTCCGGACGTGGTGACGAGCGGCAGCGGTTCGGCCACCGAGAGCGGCGCGAGCCAGAGCCTCCTGTTCCAGTGGGCGGGAGGCAGTGAGCAGGCGTGGACGGTCCAACTCGGCAATGACACCCTGTCCATGTCGAATGGCAGCATCGGGGACTATGCCTGGACGTCGCGTCTCGCCCAGCAGAGCCTGCAGGCGGATTTCTCCGTCGATCTCGTGACCATGTTCGATGGCTACCAGCAGGGCTGGCTGCACCAATCCTCGGCCGGCCAGGGCGAAAATCTGTCCGTCACCATCGGCGCCCATGCGACGGCCCAGCCGCAGATCAACCTGACCTCCGCCTTCGGCTTCGTGGACTATAATTACGAGTCAAACGCGGTGACCGTGGCGCGGGCCGTGGCCATCGCTGAGACGGCGGGTGCGGCCGACGACCAGGACGCCGTGGTGCGCATCCGGCAGAACGGCACCAATGAAAGCTTCATCACCTTGTATGAAGTGGATGACCTCAACGGGACCATCAACGGCCTCGCCCCGGGATCGGCGGGCTATGCCGCCGCCGTCGCCGCCCGCGCCTACCAGACCACGGATGGCGCCACGGCCATCGGCGGGGCGGGATATGGCCAATTCAGCCAGAACCAGATCGTCGGCGTGGATGCGGGCGACCTCATCGCCATGTCGCTCTCCAGCGGTGGGCAGACCTATTATGCCTTCGCGAACGCCAACGAGCAGGTGGACGGCAAGGGCGTCGCGCATCTTTGGAGCTACGGGCTCAACACCTGGGGCTGGGAAGACCTGTATGGCGGCGGCGATCGCGATTTCAACGATCTCGTCGTCCAACTGGATTTCACGTCCGCTTCCGGCAGCGGGTTCCTGATCTGAGCGCACGCGCTGCGGAGGCCTGCCCCGCCGCGCAGCCTTTCAAAACAGCGATACGCGCGCGATCTCGATCGCGCGCCGTTACCCCTACCGCGAACCAGATGCGTTCTGCGGGCTGACGGACCGGGCGCTATGTGCGCCGTTCACCACAAGCCACTCACCGACGCTCGTCCCGCCATTTCATCCAGGCGCCGCCGGGTGCCCGGCGAGGTTTCCGCCGGCAGGGATTTGAGCGGAAAGAAGCCCAGGTCCGCGATTTCGAAACTCGGCCGGGGCGGCGGGCCGCAGACGAAATCAGGGACCCGATAGCAGGCGACATGGTCGCGGTTGCCGAAGCGGGGATTGAAATAAAGGCCCTGAAGGTGGAGCGGCCCCGTCGCCTGCACGTTGGCCTCTTCCTTCAATTCGCGACGCGCCGCCACATCTGCCGCCTCGCCGGCATCGACCCCTCCACCGGGGAAGTGCCAGCCAGGGGCGTAACCATGGCGCACAAGAAGCACCTGGTCCTGCGCATCAATGACCATGACCCGGACTCCCAGGGTGACTCCATGGGTGAGGCGGCGCAGCAGTGGACGGATGGCGAACATGTCGCTTTATACCCTCTGAAACGCCTCTGTCAGCCGCCGTTCCGGGTCGGGCGTTGAAGGCCGCCCGGGTTTCCCTTGCCGTCTCAGCAAGGAGGGACGATAATGTCTCGACGGCCTGGGGTGCCGCGCATCATGTGCGGCTGAGATCATACCCATCGAACCTGTCTGGATCATACCAGCGTAGGGAGGTGCCGATGAGCGCAAGCTTATCGTCCCCATTTGTGTCTTCCACGTCTTCCCCCGCCCGCCATGTCGCCATCGTCGGCGGCGGCGTGATCGGCCTTGCCATTGGCTGGCGCCTCGCGGAGGCGGGATGCACCGTGAATATTTTCGATGCCGGCACACCGGGGCGCGGCGCAAGCCACGCCGCCGCGGGCATGCTGGCCGCCTGCGCGGAGGCCGAGCCGGGCGAGGAAATGCTGCTCGACCTCAACCGCGAGAGCCAGCGGCTCTGGCCCGCCTTCGCGGATGCGCTCCAGGCGGCGTCCGGCCTTGATGTGGGCTATCGCGAAAGCGGAACCTTGGTGGTGGCGTTGACTGCCGACGATGCCGCGAAGCTGCGCCATCAACACGCCTTCCAGCAAAAGCTCGGCCTGCCCGTGGACTGGCTCAGCGCCGCCGAGGCCCGCCGGCGCGAGCCGCATCTGGCCGGCCGGCTCGCAGGCGCCCTTTGGTGCCCGCAGGATCACCAGGCGGACAATCGCGCGGTGACCTCCGCCTTGCTGGAGGCCTGCGCGCGCGCCGGGGTACGTGTCCATGCCGATGCCCCCGTCTCGCGGGTGGTCACGGCGGACGGCAAGGCGGCGGGCGTGGAGGTTCACGGTGAGGTCCATGGAGCCGATACGGTCATCCTGGCCGCCGGCGCCTGGTCGCGGGGGGTGGATGTGGCGCCCGCCCGTCCTCTGCCCGTGCGCCCCATCAAGGGCCAGATGCTGGCGCTGCAAATGGACCCGGCGGCGCCCGTGCTGTCTCACGTGGTCTGGGGACCGGGCATTTACCTCGTGCCGCGCGCGGACGGACGGCTCATCCTCGGCGCGACGGTGGAGGAAAAGGGCTTTGACACCAGCCTGACGGCGGGCGGTCAGTTGGCGTTGCTAACCCATGCTTGGCGTGCGGTGCCGACCATTGAGGAACTGCCCATCCTCGAACAATGGGTCGGCTTTCGGCCGGGGAGCCGGGACGATGCGCCCATTCTTGGACCAAGCGGAATTGATGGTTTGATCCATGCGACGGGCCACCACCGCAACGGCATCTTGCTTTTGCCGATCACGACGCAGGCCATTGTTGACCTGATCCTGACCGGCACGCTTCATCCGCTCGCGGCCTCCTTCAATGTCGAGCGGTTCCATTCGCGGGCGGCGGCGGAGTAACTCATGCAGAGCCCATCTTTGTCCCTGCGCATCAATGGAGCGCAGGAAACCCTGTGCGCGTTGACGATTGCCGACCTGCTGGACGCCAAGAGCGTGGATTCCGCCCGGCGGGGCATCGCCGTTGCGGTCAATGGAGCGGTGGTGCCCCGTGCGCGCTGGCCGGAGCATGTGCTCGCGCCCGGCGACAGCGTCGAAATCATCCAGGCCCGCCAAGGCGGCTGAGCCCACACACAGACTTTCGAGACACCCTTATGTCGATCGCCCAAGACCCCCTCGTCATCGCGGGACGAAACTTCTCGTCCCGCCTGTTCCTCGGCACCGCCGGCTATCCGAGCCAGAAGGTGTTTCTCGATGCGCTGGACGCCTCAGGTGCACAGATGGCCACCGCCTCCATTCGGCGGATGAGCCTGGAAAGCTACGAGGAAAGTCTCGCCGATCTGCTCTCCGGTCGGGTGCACATCCTGCCCAATACCGCCGGGTGCCAGACGGCGAAGGATGCCATCCTCACCGCGGAATTGGCGCGCGAGGCGCTGGAGACGGACTGGGTCAAGCTGGAGGTGATCGGAGATCGCGAACTGCTCTATCCCAATGTGGAGGAGCTTTTGAAGGCCACCGAGGAATTGGTGCGGCTCGGCTTCGTGGTTCTGCCCTATTGCAATGACGATCCCGTCACCTGCCAGAAGCTGGCGGACCTCGGCGCCGCGACCGTGATGCCGCTCGGCTCCATGATCGGGACCGGGCTCGGCATCGCCAATCCCCATATGATCGAGTTGATCTGTGCCCGGTCTCCGGTGCCGGTTGTGTTGGACGCGGGTATCGGAACCGCGTCGGACGCGGCGCTTGCCATGGAATTGGGCTGCGCGGCCGTGCTGCTGAACACCGCCGTTTCCAAGGCACACGACCCGGTCCGCATGGCCGGCGCCTTCCGCCATGCGGTCGAAGGCGGGCGCCTCGCCCGCCTCGCCGGCCGCATTCCGAAAAAGCTGCACGCGGAAGCGTCCAGCCCCGAATTCGGCCTGGTGGGAAGCTGATTCCCCTCCCCGCCTTCAGATTTTCTTCGCGCCCGTCTCGATAGGCGCGATGCCGGAAACGAGGCACGGCGAGAAGAACAGATAGCCGCGCCAAGCCCCGTGCAGGGTTCTCGTCATGACCACGCACCAGAAGGCCGCGAGGCACACCACGAAAACGCCTCCCAGCACGGTGAAGAAGCCGAAGCCCGTCATGCGGCCGAGCGTCAGGGTGGCGAGGGAATAGACGCCCAATGGGAAGGTGAAGGCCCACCAGCCGATATTGAAGGGCATGCCTTCGCGCGCATAGCGCATCGTCTTCAGGACGGCGAGCATCAGCCACCACAGGCCATAGCCCCACAGAATGACGCCGCCAATGATGCCGATGCCGAGCCCTGCATCGCCCACGGCGGCAAGGCCATGGCTGCCGAAAATGGCCGGCGCATTGCCGCCCAGCAGGAGCAGCCCGAGGGAGCCGGTGCCGATGGGGCCGAGCGCGAGCCAGCCCGAGGCCGCCATGTCCCGGTTCGGCAGTTTGTAGAGGATCAGGCGCAGCAAGAGGATCACGAGGATGCTCATGGCGAGAGGAACGGAGAAGGCCCACAGCGCATAGCTGATGATGTGGACCCCATACCCCTCTTCCGGGCCAAGATGGGTGACGAGGAGAGCGCCGCTGGCGGCCGCCACCTCCGCCGCCACGATCGGCAGCAGCCAGACCGCGGTCATCTTCTCCAGGCTGTGATCTTGGCGGGTAAACATCAGGAATGGGATCAGCAGGCCGCAGGCGACCGCCATGGCGACATCGATCCACCACAGCACATGGGCGATCTGGAGCGCGGTGTCGCCCCACAGGGGAATGCCGAAGCCGATGAAGCCATTAATGATGGTCGCGAGCCCCATGGGTATGGTCCCGAAGAACATGGACACCACAGGGTGCTCAAAGATGCGCTTCGCCCCGTCGAAGAAGAAGATCCACCGCGCCGCGTACATGCAGGTGAACAGCAGGAACAGGCAGATGTTGATCATCCATAACGTCTGCCCCACCAGATGAAGCATCGGAATATTCACCGGGAATTGATTCAGAGCCAGGGCAAGGACACCAGTGCCCATGGTCGCGCCGAACCAGTTAGGCGTGAATTGACGAATCATTTCCTTAAAATCGCCCGCAGGCGCTGGCCCGCTGCGCGGCGCGGACGAAACGGTGTCGGCCAAGGTGGTCTCTCCCCGAAAAGCACGCCACCGGCCCCCCGGCTGGCGCGCCAAGCTAGTTCAGGCCACGCCGCGCTTGCAAGGACAGTCATTGATGATCGCGCGGCCTTGCGGCGCCGCCTTGTGGGGCGCAGAGAGGATTGCCGTCCACGGAATGTCCCCATGCTGCCCGCCCCGCCCCTTCTCCTCATCACCGACCGCACCCAGGCCCGTCGCCCGCTGAGCCAGATCGTGGCCGAGGCATGCGCCGCCGGCCTGCGCTGGGTGAGCTTGCGGGAAAAGGATCTGCCCGAAGACGCGCAGCGGGAACTGGTGAAAGACCTCATGGCTCAGGCCCGCCCATTCGGCGCCCGGGTGATGCTCCACGGCGCGCCTGAACTGGCGAAGGCGGCGGGCGCGGACGGCGTGCATCTGGCCGCCGGCACCGATGCGCAAGCGGCACGCGTCCTCATGGGCAGCGAGGCCCTGATTGGCCAGTCGATCCACGGTCCAGGGGAAGCGGCGGCGGCAGATCCCGCTTGTCTCGATTATGTGGTGGCCGGACCAGCCTTCGAGACCGCTTCGAAGCCGGGATATGGCCCAGCTCTCGGCCCGGAGGGGCTCGCCCATCTCGTTTCCATCTGCCGCGTTCCGGTGCTGGCCTTGGGTGGAATCGAGCGCGGCACCATCGCGCCCTGCCGGCAGGCGGGCGTCGCCGGAGTAGCGGTGATGGGCGGCGTCATGCGGGCTGACGATCCCCAGGCGGAAACGCGCGCGCTGCTAGCGGCGTGGGGTCCGGGGCGGGACTGACATATTCGACCGGGTAAAGTCTGGAGAAATGTCGCTGCCGCCGGTCCCCGCTGGCGTCGTCCTCGCCCTCCGCCATTGCCTCATGACCGCCAGCGATTTTCCCCTCGTCAGCAAGCAGGCGAGAGCTCTAACGCGCCCCCTGCGCCAAACGGCATGTCCCCTCTCCCACTTGCGAGGGAGGGTTGGGAGGGAAATACGGGCCGCGCTGCGAGCGGCCCACGACGTCGCGCCCCGCTCGAAAACCCGGGAAGGCTGCGCCCGCTCGTCTCACCACAGATTGAGCGTGGCCCGCGCCTCTTCGGACATGCGGCCCTGGTCCCAAGGCGGGTCGAACGTGATCTCCACGGTCACGCCGCCGACCCCCGCGACAGAGGCGACGGCATTCTCCACCATGCCCGGCAATTCGGCGGCGGCAGGGCAATTAGGCGTTGTCAGCGTCATCTCGACGGCAACCGAGCGGTCGTCCGCGATGTCCACCTTGTAGATGAGACCCAACTCGTAAATGTCCACGGGAATTTCCGGGTCATAGACGGTCTTCAGCGCACCCACGATGTCGTCGGTAAGCCGGTTCAGCTCCGCTTCCGGGATCTGGGAAATGATCGCCGGAGCGTTCGGGGTCTCAAGGTCGGTTTCGGTCATGCGAACAAATCCTGCGCCTTCAGAAGGGCCTGTGCAAGGCGATCCACGTCGGCACGGCTATTATAGAATGCGAACGATGCGCGACAGGTCGCGCTCGCTCCATATCGGGCGAGAAGCGGCTGGGCGCAATGGGTGCCGGCGCGCACGGCCACACCGTATCGATCGAGAATGGTCGCGACGTCGTGAGGATGCGCGCCCTTCATCTCGAAGGAGATGATCGCGCCCTTGCCCGCCGCCGTGCCGATGATGCGCAGGCTGTTCATGGCGCCAAGGCGCTCATGGGCATAGGCGGAAATGGCGTGTTCCTGCGCCGCGATCCGCTCCCGGCCAAGGCTGATCATGTAATCGAGCGCGGCACCAAGGCCGATGGCCTCGACGATGGCGGGCGTGCCCGCCTCGAAGCGATGGGGCGGCGCGGCATAGGTGACGCGGGTCTCGCTCACCTCACGGATCATCTCGCCACCGCCCTCATAAGGCGGCATTTCGGCGAGCAGGTCGCGCTTGCCATAAAGCACGCCGATGCCGGTCGGCCCGTATAGTTTGTGGCCGGTGACCACGTAGAAATCCACATCCAGCGCGCGCACATCCACAGGCATGTGCACCGCCCCCTGGCACCCATCCACTAGAACCTTGGCGCCCACCGCATGGGCGGCCGCGACGATCTCCTTCAGCGGCGTCACCGTGCCGAGCACGTTGGACATGTGGGTGATGGCCACAACCTTGGTGCGCGGGGTGAGCAGGTCGCGGAAGGCGTCGAGATCGAACGCCCCGTCTTCCCGCACCGGCGCCCATTTGATCACGGCACCCTTGCGCTCGCGCAGGAAATGCCAGGGCACGATGTTGGAATGATGCTCCATGATGGAGAGGATGATCTCGTCCCCTTCCCCCATGGACTGGCCGAGCGAATTGGCGACGAGATTGATGCCGCCCGTGCCGGAACGGGTGAAGATGATCTCGTCCACCGACGCAGCATTGAGGAAAGCGCGCACCGTCTCGCGGGCCTGCTCGAAGCCCTCGGTCGCGGCGTTGGCGAGATAATGCAGGCCGCGATGCACGTTGGAATATTCGCGCTCATAGGCGGTGCGCATGCGGTCCAGCACCTGACGCGGCTTCTGCGCGGAGGCGGCATTGTCCAGATAGGTGAGCGGATGGCCGTTCACTTCCAGCGAGAGGGCCGGAAAATCCGCGCGCACCGCATCGAGATCGAAGGGCGCTTCCGCGAGGGCATCAAGGGCTGCGGTCATGGACATATCCTTGCCACGGGTCACCCTCCCCCGCCTGTGCGGGAGAGGGCGAGGGCCATCAGGCGGCCCGGGTCTTCAGCCAGTGCTCGGCGCGCGCGATCAGCATCTCGCGCAGAGCTTCGTCTTCCACGAACTCGATGGCCTCGCCGACAAAGGCCTGGATCAACAGCGCCTCTGCCTCCTTGGCGGGAATGCCGCGGGCCTGGAGGTAGAAGAGCAGGTCTTCATCCAGGTCGCCGGCGGTAGCGCCATGGCCGCATTGGACATCGTCGGCGAAGATCTCCAGCTCCGGCTTGTTGTCCATTTCGGCCGTCTCGCCGAGCAGGAGCGACTGGCTCATCATGCGCCCGTCGGTCTTCTGCGCATCCGGGCGCACGACAATCTTGCCCTGGAACACGCCGTGGGATTCGTCCGCGAGCACTGTCTTGAACAGTTCCCGGCTCTCGCAATGGGCCACCGCATGGTCCAGCAGCAGCGTCACGTCCGCATGCTGGCGGTCCTTGAGCAGCGTCACGCCCCGCAGGCCCGCATGGGACTGGGTGCCCGAGAAGCGGCCATAGAGGCTGACCCGCGAGGCCAAGGCTCCGGTGGTGAGCCCAAACGTGTGCAGCGTTGTCTTGTGACCCAGTTCGGCCATCAGGGTCGCGAAATGCAGCGCGGTCGCGCTGTCTTCCTGGAGGCGCACATAGTCCACATGCGCCTCGTCGCCGGCGAACAGCTCCAACGCATCGTTCACCTGATAGGCAACGCCCGCGCGCCCCTGGAAGCTTTCCACCAGGGTAAAGCGCGCGCCCGCTCCCACATCCAGAAGACGGCGCGTGAAGGTGGCGGCCGGCTCGTCCATGGTGAACACATGGGCCACATGGAGCGGGCGGGAGATATGGGCGCCCGCCTCCACGCGAATGACCAGCCCTTCCTCCGCCAACGCAGTGTTGAGCGCCAGCACGCCGTCATACCGCTGCGGGGCCAGCGTTCCCAGCTTCTCAACCGTTCCCTTGCCGCCGGCAACGGCACTCGCAAGCGGCACCACGGTCAGTCCTGGTTCCAGGCCCGCGAGATCGGAATGGGCTCGCGAGAGCTGACCATTCACGAACAGGATCCGCCGGGCTTCCGGCAGCTTGAGTGCACGAAAATCACCTTCCGCCTCGCTGGCCCCATCGATCGGTGCGGCGGGCGGTGCTGCATTGCGCAGGATCGCGCGCAGGTCGGTGTATTTCCATTCCTCGACCCGGCGATGGGGCAGGCCCTGGGCGGCGAAAGCATCGCGGGCGGCGCGGCGCAATTCGCCCATGCGGCCGGCGAGCGCGGTGGCGTCCGGCGCGCCGGTCTGGTCGAGAAGCGCAAGCAGGGCCTGTTCGGCGCCGGTGCGCGGGATCTGGTTCTGGACGTTCATGGCTCCGTCCTCACGCCGCGTCCTGGCCGTAGCCGGCATAGCCCGAGGCTTCCAGCTCCAGCGCCAGGTCCTTGCCGCCGGTGCGCACGATGCGGCCCTTGTGCATCACATGCACCACGTCGGGGACGATGTGGTTCAGCAGGCGCTGATAATGGGTGATGACCACCATGCCGCGCTCCGGCGAGCGCAGGGCGTTCACGCCCTCGGACACCACTTTCAGCGCGTCGATGTCCAGGCCGGAATCTGTCTCGTCAAGGATGCAGAGCTTGGGCTGGAGCAGCGTCATCTGAAGGATTTCGTTGCGCTTCTTCTCACCGCCCGAAAAGCCGACATTCACGCCGCGCCGGAGCATTTCTTGCGAGATGCCGAGCCGGCCGGCATGGTCCTTCACGAGGCGCAGGAAGTCGGGGGTCGAGAGTTCGTCCTCGCCCCGCGCCTTGCGCTGCGCGTTCAGCGCGGTGCGCAGGAAGGTCATGGTCGCGACGCCGGGAATCTCGATAGGATACTGGAAGGCGAGGAACAGGCCCGCCGCAGCGCGCGCGTCCGGCTCCATCTCCAGCAGGTCCTGGCCGTCGAGCAGCGCCTCGCCGTCCGTCACCTCATAATCCTCCTTGCCCGCGAGGACATAGGAGAGCGTGGACTTGCCGGAGCCGTTCGGCCCCATGATGGCGTGGACTTCGCCGGGTTGAACCACGAGGTCGAGACCGCGCAGGATCTGGTTGTCCTCGATCTGCGCATGCAGGTTCTTGATTTCGAGCAGGGCCATGGTGGTGTCCATTCCATAAGGTTCGGCGCTCGGCTCGTCCGCCAGTGCGGGACGCGGGCGCAGGATATTGAGACGGAGGCGGCCCGCACGCGCGGGCCAGCCGGGGCGCGGGCCTTCAGCCCACCGAGCCTTCAAGGCTCACGGAGATGAGCTTCTGCGCCTCCACGGCAAACTCCATGGGGAGTTGCTGGAGCACGTCCTTCACGAAGCCGTTCACGATCAGCGCCACCGCTTCCTCTTCCGAGAGGCCGCGCTGGAGGCAATAGAACATCTGGTCTTCGGAGATTTTCGAGGTAGTGGCCTCGTGCTCGAAGACCGCGCTGGAATTCTTCGCCTCGATATAGGGCACGGTGTGCGCCCCGCACTTGTCGCCGATGAGCAGCGAATCGCAGTTCGTGAAGTTGCGCGCGTTGGTCGCCCGGCGATGGGCCGTCACCTGGCCGCGATAGGTGTTTTCCGAGCGGCCCGCGGCGATGCCCTTGGAGATGATGCGGCTCGACGTGTTCTTGCCGAGATGGATCATCTTGGTGCCGGAATCCACCTGCTGGAAGCCGTTGGAAATGGCGATGGAATAGAATTCGCCCTGGCTGCCGTCGCCGCGCAGGATGCAGCTTGGATACTTCCAGGTGATGGCCGAGCCGGTCTCCACCTGGGTCCAGGAGATCTTGGAATTGTCGCCCCGGCAGTCGCCGCGCTTGGTGACGAAATTGTAGATGCCGCCCTTGCCGTCCTTGTCTCCCGGATACCAGTTCTGGACGGTGGAATATTTGATCTCGGCATCCTTCAACGCGACGAGTTCGACCACCGCCGCATGAAGCTGGTTCTCGTCGCGCTGGGGCGCGGTGCAGCCTTCCAGATAGCTCACATAGGCGCCTTCGTCGGCGATGATGAGCGTGCGTTCGAACTGCCCGGTGTTCCTCTCGTTGATACGGAAATAGGTGGACAGTTCCATGGGGCAGCGCACGCCCTTGGGCACATAGACGAAGGACCCGTCGGAGAAGACCGCCGTGTTGAGCGTGGCGTAGAAATTGTCCGACACCGGCACAACGGAGCCCAGATACTGGCGCACCAGATCGGGATGCTCGCGGATCGCCTCGGAGATGGAGCAGAAGATCACGCCCGCCTTCGCGAGCTCCGCCTTGAAGGTGGTCGCCACCGACACGCTGTCGAACACCGCATCCACCGCAACCTTGCTGGCGCCGGGATCGCGCTCGATGCCGAGCAGGATGTCGCGCTCGCGCAGCGGAATGCCCAGCTTCTCATAGGTGGCGAGAATTTCGGGGTCGATCTCGTCGATGGACTTCGGCCCCGCCTTCTTGGGCGCGGCATAGTAATAATAGTCCTGGAAATCGATCTTCGGATAGCTGACGCGCGCCCAAGTCGGCTCTTCCATGGTCAGCCAGCGCCGAAATGCGTCAAGCCGCCACTCCAGCATCCATTCCGGCTCGTCCTTCTTAGCGGAGATATAGCGAACCGTGTCCTCGTCGAGGCCCTTCGGCGCCTTCTCACTCTCGATATCGGTGACGAAACCGTATTTATACTGATCGACGTCGATGGATTTGACCCGTTCGACGGTCTCCTGGACTGCTGGCATCTCTCTTCTCCTCTCCCGCGCGGGGTCAAGGCCCGCGGGTCAAGTTCGTCCCACTCAAAATCACGCGCGGGCACACCCGCACCGGCCGCGCCTGCGGCCTCATATCACGCCGCCCGCGCGGCGCGAGCCCTAACCTGCGGCACCACCTGCTCAAGGGCGGCCAAAGCGCGATCGATATCCTCAGCGCAGCTCGACCATCCGAGCGACACGCGGATGGCGGCGCCCGCCAGATCCGCGTCGAAACCAAGCGCCGCAAGCACATGCGAGGCGCCGACCTTTCCGGAGGAGCAGGCCGAGCCCGCACTTACCGATACGTGGGAAAGATCGAGGGCGATCACCAGGGTTTCGGCGCGAATCCCCGGAAAAATCACGCATGTGGTGTTCGCAAGGCGTGCAGCGCCCGCGCAAACGATCCGCGCATCGGAAAAGCGCTGTGCGATTCCCTCTTCCAGACGCGCGCGCAAGGCCGAAAGACGGGACGCTTCGCCCGGAAGGTGCCGCGCGGCACCTTCCGCGGCGGCGCCGAAGCCGGCAATGGCCATGACATTCTCGGTGCCGCCGCGCCGTCCGCGTTCCTGGCCGCCGCCTGCCACCAAAGGAAGACGGGCGCGGCTGTCCGCATGGCGCGCCACCAGCGCCCCCACCCCCTGCGGTCCGCCCAGCTTGTGGGAGGACAGGGTCAGGAAATCTGCCGGCACATGCGCCCCATCCAGGGGCAGCCGGCCGGCGGCCTGCACGGCATCGCAATGGCTCACGGCGCCATGGGCGGCACAGATTCGCACCACCTCCGCGACAGGTTGGATCAGTCCGGTCTCGTTATTGGCCGCCATCACCGATACCAGCGCCCGGCGCCCCTCGCGGGCATGGCGCGAAAGGGCCTCGTCCAGCGCGGCAAGATCGATCAGCCCTTCCCCATCGAGGGGAAGCAGTTCCACCGCCTCCGACGCGAAGCGGTGGCCGCGCAGCACCGACAGATGCTCGCTGGCCTGGGTCAGAAGGACGCCACACCCCATCTCCCGGCCCGCCACGTCCAGCGCGGGATGGAGCGCGAGCGCATTGGCCTCGGTCGCGCCCGACGTGAAGACGATGCCGCCGCGCGGGGCATCGCACAGCACGGCGATCTGAGCGCGCGCACGCTCCACATGGGCGCGCGCGGCGCGCCCATCCGCATGCACGGACGAGGGATTGCCGGGGGCATCCATCAGTTCGAGCATGGCGGCGCGCGCCTCGGGCCGAAGCGGCGAGGTGGCGTTATGGTCGAGATAGGCGCGTGAGCGATCCGTCATGCCGCAAAGACCCCGGCGCGCCGCAGCGCGGGGCGGCGGACAATGTCCCGGCCGCGCCTGCGCTTGCAATTGCGCCTGTTCTCGGTCATACGTCACATTCCACCCGGTCCACGCTCAGGTTGCAATGACACAAAACATCGCGCCTGAGGAGGAATATTAGAATTATTCTAAATAGATAGGCGGACCCTCAGGCCAAGTCAAGACGTCAGCGGGTGGGACGTCCAAGCGGGTGCTGTGATCTTCCGGTCTGACCTTGGGTCCGACTTGGAGCGCATCTGCGATTTGCGCCGGCCCGCCCCAACCGGTTCCGCAGGTGCCATGCCCGAAGTGATCTTCACTGGCGAGAAGGGACGGCTGGAAGGCCGCTATCAGCCCGCCAAGACGCGCAATTCGCCCATCGCGATCATCCTTCATCCCCATCCGCAGTTCGGCGGGACGATGAACAATCCGGTGGTGTACAACCTCTATTATCAGTTCGTGAACCGGGGCTTCTCCGTGCTCCGCTTCAACTTCCGGGGCGTGGGACGCAGCCAGGGCTCGTTCGACCATGGGACCGGGGAACTGTCCGACGCCGCCGCGGCGCTCGACTGGGCCCAGTCGGTCAACCCCGATGCCCGCGCCTGCTGGATCGCCGGCTTCTCGTTCGGCGCCTGGATCGGCATGCAGCTTCTGATGCGCCGTCCGGAGGTGGAAGGCTTCATCTCGGTGGCCGCGCCGGCCAACCTCTACGACTTCTCCTTCCTCGCCCCCTGCCCCTCCTCCGGCCTGTTCGTCCATGGCGACAAGGACGCGGTGGTCCCCACCACGGCGGTCGCGACCTTGGTGGAGAAGCTGAAGACGCAGAAGGGCATCGTGATCGAGCAGCAGATCGTGCCCGGCGCGAACCATTTCTTCGACGGCAAGACCGAGGATCTGATGGGCGTGGTCGGGACCTATCTCGACAAGCGCCTGCCCGGCACCCGCAAGGACAGCGCGGCCTGATCCCAGGCGGACCGATGTCCTTGCGGCATCGTTTCCCACGTCAGATGTGACGTATGAACGCCCGGCCTCTGCGGCCGGGCGTTTTCTTTAGGCAATGTCGGCTGTGGTCAGTGGCGATGACGCAGCGCGCTCTCCGCCCGCGCGATGCCGTGGTCTCCGATGTCATGCTCCACCAGCATCTCGTCGGTCACATAGGCGCGGAACTTGGTATCGCTGAGGCGGCAGTGCACCGCATGGAAGAACACCGCGATGGACAGCAGCACCACGAGCAGGCTGTCGGTTCCGTGGGTCAGCACGCCGAGGCCGCCAAATGTGCCAAGGGCGGAAATGGTCCCCATGCCGACGAAATACGGGCCGAGCCAGGCGGCTTCGGCAAGGTCCATCGATCCCTTGATGTGCCGCACGCCATAGGTGAAGAAGAGCACTGCCCCGACCAGCAGGCACAGGCCGAGCCGCCACACCGTGCTCCAGCCGGCCCACAGGATGATCAGGCCGCAAATCACGAAGGCGGCGCAGGCGATCACCTTTACGGCGGGGAGCACGATGGGCCGCCGGGCCGTGGGGAGAATGTAGCGCAAGGCCACGACCCCGACCGGCCCCACCACGAAGGACAGCATGATCGCGGATTCGTTGAGCTTCACCACTTCCTCGAACGGCAGCAGGATGAAGGTGAAGATGGCGACGCCAAGGTTGACCAGCAGGGCCGTCAGCGGGACGCCGCGGTCCGACAAGGTGGCGACGATCTTCGGGAACAGGCCGTTCTCCGCGAGCGCGAAGCTGATGCGCGCGCATGACCCCGTGGCGACCAGGGCACCGCCCATCGGACCGACAACGGCGCCGACATTCAGCAGGCTCACCAGCCACATGAGACCGAGCGCGCTCGCCACCGCGCCGAGCGGACCATAATCGGAGGACAGGTGCAGGCTGCCCCAGCCGTTCACCAGTTCCTCGGGCTTCAGCGCACCGATAAAGGCCAACTGCAAGCCGCCATAGATCAGAAAGCAGATGAAGACCGAGAGGATCAGCGCCGCCGGGATGGTGAAGCCGGGATTGCGCACCTCGCCCGCCATGTCCACGGCGTGGCGAAAACCGATATAGGAAAAGATCACGCCACCAGACGAGACGGCGCTCAACACGCCCGCCCAGTGAAACGGCGCGAAGCCCCCGTGATCGGTAAAATTCGACACCTCGAAGCGTGAATAAAGGAGCATGCCCACCAGGATCAGTGGGATAACGATCTTCGCCCAGGTGATGGAGCTGTTCACATAAGCAAAGAATTTCACGCCGATGGCGTTGATCACCACGAACACGGCAAGCAGGACCATGCAGATGGCAATGCCGGTCCAGGAGAGATCGCTGCCCGGCCCGGCCACGTAGAGCCAGTTCGCGTGCGGCCCCACATAGCGCAGCATGGCCTCCACCTCGATTGGGGCTTGCGTGGTGTAGCCGACCCAACCGCTCCAGCCCATCATGGTGCACACGAAATTGCCGTGGCTGAACAGCGGCACGCGCGCGACGCCCCCCGGCACCGGAAGCATGGCGGAGATTTCCGCGAAGGTCAGCGCCAGGAGCAACATGGCGATGCCGCCGATGACCCAGGCCACGATGGCTGCCGGGCCGGCATGCTGGGCCGCCAGCAATGGCGCAAACAGCCACCCAGACCCGATGATCCCGGAGACCGCGACGAATGTCAGGCCCACCAGCCCGATGTCGCGATGCATCTTGTTGTGCATGCTTCTTCCCCCGCTTCGCGGCTTAATCCGCGATTCCCCTGCACCGGTCCCGCTATCTGTAATCGAAGACCTCCCCTCCCGTCATCGGGCACGGGACGCCGGTGGTGGTGGGAAATGTGAGCGCAAGTCCCCGCACGCTGCGCGCAGCCAGAAAGCCGAAGGCATGCGCCTCCAGCGCGTCCCCCGACCACCCCACCGCATCCGCCGTCCAAACGGGCTTGCCGAGGCAGCCGGCCAGAAGGCGCAGGAGCGTCGGGTTTCTCGCGCCACCGCCTGCAACGATCCAGCCCTCCGGGGGCTGCGGCAGCAGCGGCACGATGGCGGCGACGGAGGCGGCCGTCAAAAGCGTCAAGGTGGCGGCGCCATCCTCTGCTGACGCCCGCTCAAGGCCCATGTTCTCCGCGACATGGCTTTTGAAGGCGTTCCGATCCAAGGATTTGGGTGGCGGCGCACGGAAGAAGGGGTGAGCAAGCACGTCTTTCACCGCCGCGACATCCGCACGCCCGGCCGCTGCGAGACGCCCATCGAAATCGCAGACGAGCCCCGCGCGCAGCTTGACGAAATCGTCCAACAGCGCATTGCCCGGCCCGGTATCGCAGGCGAGTGGCGCGCCTGCGCCGATCACCGTGACATTCGCCACGCCGCCGACGTTGAGCACGGCCAGAGGACGGGGCAGATCAAGCCGGTCGGCCAGGGCGGCGTGGAAAACCGGCACCAGAGGCGCTCCTTCTCCTCCCGCCGCGACGTCGGCGGCACGGAAGTCGGCAACCACGCGCGCCCGCAGCCGCCGGGCCAGGTCGGCGCCGAGGCCGAGTTGAACCGTGAGGCCGGAACGCGGCGCGTGAAACACCGTCTGGCCGTGAAAGCCGATCACGTCGAGATCCGAGGGCGCCAATCGCTGGAAGTCGAGCAGCAGCCGCACCGCATCTTCATGCCGATCCGTGATCATCCGTTCGGCCTGAGCCAGCACGCCGGGGCGCCCCTCGCGGGCGTTCAGGCCCCGTGCCTCCTCCATCGCCCGCTCCAGCAGGCGCCGCTCGGACGCATCATAGGGCAAGGTGAGGCTTGGCCCGAGCCACTGCACCCGCTCGCCGTCTGTATCGATGAGCGCCGCATCGATTCCATCCATGGACGTGCCGCTCATGAGGCCTAGAGCGCGCATTTTTTCTCCCCGGCGTCAGCGGCATCGCGCGGGACGTGATCATATAAACGTGGCGCGCCCCGGTCGAATGGCTTAGTCAGCAAACGCTTTCCCTATGTTTGGCATCCGAGCCCGATATGAGTGCTTTCCGTTCCGACCTTCTGCGCACGCTCGACGAGCGCGGCTACATCCATCAATGCTCCGACCCCGAGGGCCTCGACCGGAAGGCGCAGGAAGGGCCGATCACCGCTTATATCGGCTTCGACGCCACCGCATCCAGCCTCCATGCGGGACATCTCCTGTCCATCATGATGTTGCGGACCCTCCAGCGCACTGGGCACAATCCGATCGCGCTGATGGGCGGCGGCACCACCAAGATCGGTGACCCGTCCGGCAAGGACGAGGCGCGCAAGATGCTGACCGACCAGCAGATTGCGGAAAATATCGCCTCCATCCGCAAGGTGTTCGCGCAGTTCCTGGATTTTTCCGCCGGCGCGCGCATGGCGAACAATGCCGACTGGCTGGACGAGCTGAAATACATCCCCCTCCTGCGCGAGGTGGGGCCGCACTTCACCATCAACCGGATGATGACATTCGATTCGGTGAAGCTGCGGCTGGAGCGTGAGCAGCCCCTCACCTTCCTCGAATTCAACTATATGATCTTGCAGGCCTATGACTTCGTGGAACTGGCCAAGCGCCATGGCTGCGTGCTGCAGATGGGCGGCTCGGACCAGTGGGGCAACATCGTCAACGGTATGGAACTGGGCCGCCGCATGCACGGCCTCGACCTCTATGCCCTGACCACGCCCCTCCTCACCACCGCCTCCGGCGCCAAGATGGGCAAGACGGCGGGTGGCGCGGTCTGGCTCGATGCCGATCTGCTGGCGCCTTATGAATATTGGCAATATTGGCGCAACGCGGACGACAAGGACGTGGTGCGCTTCCTGAAGCTGTTCACCGAACTGCCGCTGGACGAGATCGCGCGGCTCGGCGCGCTTGAGGGCCAGGAGATCAACCTCGCCAAGGAGGTCCTGGCCACCGAAGCGACAGCGCTGCTCCATGGCCGGACGGCGGCGGAGGCGGCGAAGGCGACGGCGCGCCAGACCTTTGAGGACGGTGCGCTCGATATGAACCTGCCCACCATTGAGGTGCCGGGCGCGCAGTTCGGGGCGGGGCTGGGAGTCGCCAATGCCTTCGTCACTGCCGGTCTCGTCGCCTCCACCAGCGAGGCCCGGCGCCAGATCAAGGGCGGCGGGCTGAAGGTGAACGATGAGGTTGTGACGGACGAAAAGGCCACCCTCACCCGTGCGGATCTCACCGACAGCGGCGTCATCAAGCTCTCGCTCGGCAAGAAGAAGCACATCCTGCTTCGACCGATCGACTGACGGCGAAAACGCCCGCTGAAACCGGCGTCAGAGGATTTCCGAGCGAAGCGGGAGCCGGTTCGCACCAGCGAATGCAACCCACAAGGACAGAGACCCTTTCAGCGTCTTCATATGAACGCTGAAAGGCTCTATTGCGCGGGGGCGGGCGGGGCGACGCTCTGGTCGCGGAACTCGAACATCTTGCGCAGGAAGCCTGGCGCAACCGCGGACAGCGGATTGACCGTCAGGCGCGGCCCGCTCAAGGGGCCGACAATCTCGAAGGTGACGCCGAGCAGGCCCTCGTTCGGTCCCCCGCCGAGCAGCATGCCGATGATGGGCAGCTTCGAGAACAAGTTGTTGAGCCCGTAGGCCGGCACATAGGTGCCGCGCAGCGCGAGCCATTCGGCCGCGAAATCGATGGTGCCGTCCACGGTCGCTCCGGCCACCGGGCCATAGATGGCGCCGTCCTTGATGGTGACCGAGCCCGGGGTGCGGGTGAACTTGGCCTGGGCCTTCTGGAACGCCGCCGTGCCCGGCTCCGACCGGCCGGAGGAATCGCGGGCCGCCGAGGCCAGGATGTCGAGACCCGGTTCGCCGCGCAGAACGAAGTCGCGCAGGCTGATGGACCCTTCTTGTGTGGTGGCGTCGCTGCGGGGGGGATCGAGGGTGACCCAAAGCTCGCCCTTGTCGATCTTGTTGTAGACGTCAAGGAAGCGCATGAGCGCGCCCGCGTCCGAAGTGGTCACCACGAGTTGGCGCTTGCCCTGGACCAGGCGCATGTCGCCGGCCACCGTTCCGCTCTGCCCGGCGCGGGCGGCGAGGGCGAACGACCGGATTTCGGTGCCCCGTCGACCCACGGAAAGTTCGAACTGGCGTAACACCTCGCCATTGTTCCCGGTAAGCGCGCCCACGGAGGCGGTCACGTCCACGTCCTGGTTGCGCGGCTTGGGTCCATTCTTGGGGGCCGGCGTGTTGCCGGCTCCCACCATGCCCTTCATGATGCCCCGGGCATCCACCACGTCCCCGGTGATCTTCACTTTCAGCACGTCGCCCCCGCGGTTGGCGGTGAGGCTTGCCTTGTCTCCGTCGCTGAGTTGGAAGGTGGGGAAATTCGCGGAAAGAATGTCGCCCGAATCCGAGATTTCGATGGACCCCTTGATCAGCGTCCCGGAGCCGTCGAGCACCAGATCGTTGATGCGCACCGTCTTTCCGGCATCGGTCGATGCAAAACGCGCCTTGAGCGGCTTGCCCGCCGGCTTGGTCAGGCCCGGCACCAGGTCGTTGATGCGCGCGCCCGTCAAGTCCAGTTCGATGTTCGCCTTGGTCACTTGGTTGTCCGTGGTGCCCACGACGCGGGCCAGCACAGGCCCCGTGACCGCTGGCAGATTGACGCCGAGCTTTGCCCGGGAGGAATCATCGAGCGTTGCGTTCACACGCACGCTCGCGTCCGCGATATCCTTCTTTTTCTCGTATTCAAAACTCATGGGCGCGCCGGCGATGCGACCATCGCCGCGCAGCAGAATGCCGGCCGGGGTGGCGAATGCCGCCACCGTCGCGCCTTCCAGCCTGTGGCCGCCGAACAGATCATCCACGCCGAAGTCGGTGAGCGTGGCCTCCACCGAATAATCTGTGTCCTTGGGATCCTGGACCTTGCGGAAATGGATGTTGATCTGCACCAGCGCCGAGAGCTTTCCGCGCGTTGTGGAGGGATCATAAGCAGTTCCGGTTGGTCCTTTCAGGGCCTCCATGCCGAGAAGCTCGATGCCCGCATCCGCCGGGCCGTTGATCTTGACCTGGATCTGCGCCTTCGGCTCGCGCGGGAAATAATCCGCCATCAGGAAAGCGCCGTCCGTCAGGGAAAGCCGGCGGTTCTGCGGGGTCACGACAACGCTCTCGGGCATGTCGGCGCGCACGCTGCGTCCCGTCACCACCACGGACAGGCGCGCATCGCGCAGCGGCGGCAAACCTTTCATGGCGTTGATCTTGAACCCGGTTCCGGTGAGTTCGAGATGCACCGCGTCTTCGGGCAGCGGCACTTCGCGCTGGCCAATTAGCTCGAGCGGCATGTTCACGTTGATGCGCACGGCATCCACCGTGCCAGACGTGACGTTCTGAATCACATATTCGCGGGCAGGCGGGGCGATGGAAACCGGCCAGAAGCGATGGACGGTGGAGGCCGGCATGGGCGTCCCGGTGGCGTCCAGCCGGATGGCCGGCAGGGGAATCCCGAAATCCACCAGCCCGGAGAAAGCGAGCGATCCCGCCGCGCTCACCAGTTGGCCGGTTTCGAAGGTCAACTGCTTGCTCGGCGGATTGTAGCGCCCGCGGATGGCGACCTGATCCACCACGAGCGGCGGGTCCGGCATTTCCGGACCGGCGAAGATGACCTGCTGCTGGCGGATCCGGTAGGTCCAGTCCCCGCCAAAAAGCGCAGGGATATCGATTTCTCCCGCGAGCGCCACGCGGTTCTGATTCTTCACCGCCTCCAGGGGAGCGATGATAATGGCGCGGCGCGCGGCATCAAGGGTCAGCCCGACCCGCAGATAGTCGAGGGTGAAACGCTCCAGAACTTCCTCGCCATTGCCGATTTGCCCGGCGCCGAAATTGATGCTGGCGGAGGCCTCCAGGACCTGACCATCCACATTCATGCGCGCGTTGAGCTCTGCGGCCAGCGGCATGTCCATGTAGAAGCGCTTCCAGTCCTGGGTAAAGGCGCTCACGAGATCCTTGGTGGCGACGTCCCGCACCTCCATCTTGAGGGTGCGCTCGCGCTGGCGCTCGGGGCCGATGGTTGCGGTCAGCTTCGCGATTCCGCTCGGGCCCTGGAAGGCGAAATCCAGCACCGCCCCTCCTCCGGCGGGGCGGGCAACCCGCACCGAAATATGCTGGAACACGTAGGTCCGCCCCGAGCTCTCATTCTCCACCCGCAGGGTGCCGTCCTTGAGGCCCACATCCTCCAGCGCCCCGCCGTCGAAGCCCGCATGCTCGATGTCGTTCATGAGCGCGGCGAGCTGGCGCAGGACCAAGGGATCGCTGGGCGACTGGGCGGATGGTGCGCTGGTTTGCGGGCCGGGTGTCGAGCCGGACGGCGCGGGAGAACCGGACGGAGCGGAAGCGGCGATCAACGGCCGGGCCCCCTGTCCTGCGGCCACAGCCACCACGCCGGAGGCGGCGATCTTCACCGTCATGTCCGCGCCGACGAGATCCACGCGCCGGGCCTTGGGCGACAGCGTCAGGAGGCTTCCGTCCAACTCCACTTCCGCGCTGGGCGCGGCGGCGATCAACTCGCCGTTGGGTCCTTCCACACGGATATCGTGGACGACAACGGCGGTCGCGCCATGGTTCATGGTCTCGACCGTGGTGGAGCCGATGATGACGTCATACTTGCCACCGAGCCGCTCCTCGATGGCGCGTTCGATATAGGGGGTCGCGAGATTCGCAGTGACAATGCCGTTTGCGATCAGAAAATAGAGCGCCAGGGCGCCCAGCCCTGCGATCGCCACCAGCGAGACCACCACCCACATGAGCACACGCGCAAGGCGGCCGCGTGGGACCAGAGCGCCCTCGATTCCCTGGGGATGGCCATGCCTGAGATGGCGGCCAGCCGGCTTGAAGCGCGCCGTATCGTCCTTCATCCTTACCCGATCCTCTGGCCCCGCCGAGGCGCCCCCGCGCCGGGTTGCAAGCGGCGCAGAATGTACCATCCTCGCCATCAGGCAAGGGCATTCAGCCCAGCCGGTATGACGCAGTCACGTCGAAAGGAAGGCAGATGGCGGATTTTCCCTCCGCGGGCGCGCAGGCTCCGGATTTCTCTCTCCCGCGCGACGGGGGCGGGACAGTGTCCCTGAAGGATTTCAAGGGGCGCAAGCTGGTGCTTTATTTCTATCCCAAGGCCAATACCCCCGGCTGCACCAAGGAAGCCATGGCGTTCAACGCTTTGCGGGGAGAGTTCGAGGCGGCCAATACAGCGATTGTCGGGGTTTCGGCGGATTCGGTGGGCGCCCAAGACAAGTTCAGGGCGAAATATGACCTCGCCTTTCCCCTCGCCTCCGATGAGACCACCGCCATGCTGGAGGCCTATGGCGTGTGGGGCGAGAAGAACATGTATGGGCGTAAATTTATGGGGATAGAGCGCGCAACGCTGCTGATCGACGAACAAGGCAAGATCGCGCAGGCCTGGCCGAAGGTGAAGGTCGAGGGGCATGCGGAGGCGGTGCTGGCGGCGGCGCGCGCCCTGTGACGGCGACGATGCAAGCGAGAACAGGGAACTTATACGGGCTTCCGCCGTCTTAGCTCCGACCGAATACGCGCCTTACTCCCGCGTTTTTACCGTATCACCGCCACCGTGTGCCGCGGCGGCGAACGCGGGCGCGCGAACGTTCCCCAGGAGGGGCCAATGAAGCTTTTCGAGTGCCCGTCCTGCGGCAATCCGGTGTATTTCGACAATGGGGCCTGCCTCAATTGCGGAGCACGCCTCGGCTTCCTGCCGTCCGAGATTCGCATGGTGGCGCTGGAGCCCGACGGCCCGGCGTTCCGCAGCATCGCCGCGCCGCGCCGGACGTTCCTGTTCTGCGCCAATGCGGAGCATGAGGTGTGCAACTGGCTGGTGCCAGAGGGGGGCGACGCCTACTGCCCGGCCTGCCGCTTCAACCGCACGGTGCCGGACCTCGGCCGGCCGCAGAATCGCGATCTGTGGCGGCGCATCGAGGTGGCCAAGCGCTATGTGTTCTATTCCATCCTGCGCTGGCGCCTGCCGGTCCAGGACCGGCTGGAGAACCCCCAGCACGGCCTCGCCTTCGACTTCCTCTCCGAGGACCAGACCGCGCCGGGCGAGAGCGTGATGACCGGGCACGACAACGGCCTCATCACGTTGAATATTTCCGAAGCGGACGATGCCGAGCGCGAGCGCCGCCGCACCTCCATGAACGAGCCCTACCGGACCCTGATCGGCCATTTCCGGCACGAACTGGGGCATTATTTCTGGGACGAGCTGGTCGCCTACCGGCCCCAGACCTTGCAGCAGTGCCGCGCCATCTTCGGCGATGAGCGGGTCGATTATGGAGCGGCCCTGCAGCGCCATTACCAGCGGGGGGCGCCGGCCAACTGGCAGGATGCCTTCATCTCCTCCTATGCCACCGCCCATCCCTGGGAGGATTTCGCGGAGACCTGGGCGCATTATTTCCACATCACGGACGCGCTGGAGACCGCCTCCGCCTTCGGCATCCGCACCCGCCCGCGCCTGAAAGAGGCGGAGGATCTGACGGTTACGGTGGATTTCGATCCCTATTCCGCCGCGAGCGCGGCGGATCTGGTGGATGCCTGGGTGCCGCTCACGGTGGCGCTCAACAGCGTGAACCGCTCCATGGGCCAGCCGGACCTCTATCCCTTCGTGCTTTCACAGCCGGTGATGCGGAAGCTCGATTTCATCCATGGCCTGATCCATTGCGACCCGACGCAGGCCGAAGAGCGCAACCGCCGCTGGCGGAGCCTGTGCGGCGTGCAAGGGTTTGCCGCCTGACCGCTCAGGGATGCCCCGCGCTCCGCGCCCCCGGCAAGGAGAGGGCGAGGAGCCCGCCACCGACGAGGCCGAGCCCCACATAGAGGGCGCCCATGGGCGCCTGGCTGGTTTCCGGCAGCACCGCCGCCGCCATCATGGCGGCGCTGACGCACAGATAGCAGATGGCGCTGATCAGCCCGCCCAATAGGCCGAGATTGCGCTCGAACAGGCCGAGCGCCATGCCGTACATCATGGGGCAGAGCACGCCGCATCCCAGCAGCACCAGCGCGCCGCCGAGCGTGATGGAGAACAGGCCCGCGCCCCACATCACGCCGGACACGGCGAGCCCCACCGCCCCCGCGAGAAACAGGGCGTAGGAGGTCCAGCCGAGCCTTTGGGGCGTGGTGCGCTTGGCGAAATAGGAGCAGCCCAGTTCGCCGGCGAGATTGACCCCGCCCAGAAGCAGCGCCATGGCCCCGTAGCCGCTCGGCGAGAAGCCGAGCCCCTCCTGATAGAGGAAGGGCGCCACGACACCGAACACGAGCTGCGCGCTCGCCATGGCGCCGAAGATCAGCGTGAAGCACAGGAACAGCCGGTTGCGCAGCGCGGTCGCGATTACGCCGCCCGCCGCGCGCAGATCGATCGGCACGCGGCGCGCGGGCGGCAGCGTTTCCGGCAGGCGGAAAAAGGCGATCACCGCCACGAGGCTCGCAAGGCCGCCGATCAGCAGGAAGATGACCCGCCAGGAGACGAAATCCGCCAGAACACCCCCCGCCGCCGGGGCCAGAACCGGCGCAAGCCCCCAGGCCGCGCCCAAAAGACCGGAAACCGAGGTGAGATGCGCGCCCCGGAAGCAATCGGCCGCCACCACATAGGAGACGACGAGGCAGGTGCATCCGCCCATGCCCTGGAGGAAGCGGAAGGCGAGGAGAAGAGTGACGTCGCTCACGGCCGCGCAGGCGAGGCTCATGGCCACCAGCAGCGCCATGCCGGAAAACAGGGTGACGCGCCGGCCCACCGCGTCCGTGATGAGGCCCACGGGAATGAGCGCCAGGCTCATGCCCAGCATGTAAGCGGTCACGGTGTTCTGGACGGCGGCGGGGTCGGCCTGGAGCGAGCGCACCATTTCCGGCAAGGCCGGCGTATAGGCATCCAGCGGAATCTGGCTGAACGGAACGATGGTGAGCAGCAGCGGCACAAGCCCGCGCGGCGCCGGCCTGGCCTGCGCATCGATCGTCGTCGCCATCGCCCCGCCCCGTTGCCGCATCCGGGCGCGACCATGGCACAGGCCAGGGGGGAGTGGAACCGCAGGGCAGTCCGGCCCGCGAAACGCGGGCCGGATGCACGGGCCGGCTCAGACGAGCGTGGCGTCCAGCGTGATCTCGGCCTTCAGAAGCTTGGAGACCGGGCAACCGGCCTTGGCTTTGCCGGCCAATTCCTGAAATTTCGCATCGTCCGCACCGGGGATTTTCGCGCGCAGCGTGAGCGCGACGGCGGTGATGGCGAAACCGTCCTCCTGCTTCACCAGGGTCACGTCGGCCTTGGTCTCCATATGCTCGGCGGTGAGGCCGGCTTCGCCCAGGATCAGGGACAGGGCCATGGTGAAGCATCCGGCATGGGCGGCGCCGATCAGTTCCTCGGGATTGGTGCCCGGCTTGCCCTCGAAGCGGCTGGCGAAGCCGTAGGGATAAGCATCGAGCGCGCCGCTCTTGGTGGAGATGGCGCCCTTTCCGTCCTTGATGCCGCCGGACCAGACCGCAGAGCCGTAGGTGGACATGTCGGTATCCTTTCCTCAACGAGGCTGTAGGGAGCAGCCGCGCGGCAGTCGCACCGCGCGGCATGACGCATAACCCGTGAGACCCTAAAGGAGGTCCGCCGCAGCCTTGCGACAGGCCCCGTCACTTGCCCGCGAGCCAGGCCTTGGCGAGGGCCACGTCGGTCTGGGTCAGGCCATGGCCCGCCCGCAGCACGCGATGCTCCACCTCGGCGCCGGCCGCCTTCAGCGTGGCGGCGAGCCGGGCAGGATTGTCCTGGCCCATGAGCGTGTCGGCATTTCCGGAGAGAATGAGAACCGGCTTGCCGTCGAGCGGCTGGGCCGGAGCTTCCTCCAGCGGCACCATGGCGCGCATGAGCACCGCACCGGCCAGCACCTCGGGACGGCGATAGAGCACCGCCGCCGCGATGTTGGCGCCGTTGGAGAAGCCCACCGCGAGGGGCGGGGGCATCCCGCAGCCCTCGCGGGCGGCCGCGAGGAAACCGGCCAGCGCATCCGCCTCGCGGCGCACGTCATCATGGTCGAACACGCCTTCCGCGAGGCGCCGGAAGAAGCGCGGCATGCCGTGCTCCAGCACCCGCCCACGGGGCGAGAGCAGCGCGGCGTGGGGCGAGAGCATGCGGCCGAGCGGCAGCAGGTCGTTCTCGTCCCCTCCCGTGCCATGGAGGAGAAGGAGGGGGGTGTGCCCCTCCTCCGTCGCGGGTTCATAGCGGTGGACGAAGCCCGCCTTCGTATCGGGTGTCATGGCTGTGTCTCCCTCTCCTGCGGGCTCAAGCGAGCACGGGGAGGACGCTTTCGATTTCCGCGCGCCGGCCTTCCAGGAAGGCCGGAAGCTTCAGGGCCTGTCCAAGGGTTTCCGCCGGCTCATCCACGGCGAAGCCGGGAATGTCGGTGGCGATCTCGAACAGGACGCCGTTGGGCTCGCGGAAATAGACCGAGCGGAAATAATTGCGGTCCTTCTGCTCCGTGGTGCGCAGGCCGTGATGGTCCGCGAGCTTCTGCACCATGGCCGCCTCGGCCGCGTCGTCGGCCGCGCGGAAGGCGATGTGATGCACGCTGCCCCCGCCGGGGCGGCCGCGCAGGAAATCCCCCGCCGCGTGAAGATCGACGATGCCGCCCTGGGCGGTGCCGGTGGAATAGCGGCTCAGCGTGCCCTCCTGTGCGGTCAGCGCGAAGCCGAACACGTCGGTCAGGATGGCGGCGGTGGGGGCCGCGTCCTTCACCAGCAAGGTCACGCCGTGGAAGCCGCGAATGGCATGCTCGGCGGGGATGTTGCCCGCGCTATAGCCCGCCTCCGCTTCCGCGCCGGGAACGCCGATCAAGGCGAGGCGCATGCCGTCCGGGTCGGTGAAGGTGAGGACCGTCTCGCCGAACCGGTTGGCCGGCGTGCCGTGCCGCACGCCCGCTTCCACGAAGCGGTGGGTCCAATAGCCCATGGAGGCGAGAGGAATGCGGAACGCGGTCTCCTGCGTCTCGCCCACCCCGAGCCTGCCGGGCGCCACATGCTCCCAGGGAAAGAAGGTGAGGATGGTGCCGGGCGCGCCGGCCGCATCGCCATAATAGAAGTGGTAGGTGCCGGGATCGTCGAAATTGACCGTCTTCTTCACCAGCCGCAGGCCAAGCACGCCTTCATAGAAAGCAAGGTTGCGGCGCGCCGGGCCGGAAATGGCGGTGACGTGGTGGATGCCGTTGGTCATGGATGCCTCCCGTCTGGGGTGTCTGTCTGGACCTTGATGTAAGGCAATGACGGTCGGCGTTCCACGCCAAACACATTGCACAAATGCAATGCGAACTGGCACCGGCACAGTCAGCGGGGAAAAGGCTCCAGATGGGTCTCGCCGGTGCGGCCCATATAGACCGCGCGGCTCCCAAGGAAGGACACGGTATAGCCCGCGCATCCGGCCGCGACGGCGGTGAGGCAGAAGCCTCCAAGAGGCGCGCCGAACATGCGGGGAATCGCTGCGCTCGCCCGTCGCGCGTCCCGCGCATGGGCGGCGCGGGCGCCTTGCGGCGAAGTGATTTCGCTTTGCCTGAATTCGCTCTAAGAAGGGCGCGACAATGAAATTGCGCACGGCCGCCGGCCTGCACAACAAAAGGCAAGAGGACATGCCCCAGTATCGTTCGCGCACTTCCACCCACGGCCGCAACATGGCGGGCGCGCGGGGGCTCTGGCGCGCCACCGGCATGAAGGACGGGGATTTCGGCAAGCCCATCATCGCCGTGGTGAACTCCTTCACCCAGTTCGTGCCGGGGCATGTGCATCTGAAGGATCTCGGCCAGCTGGTGGCCCGCGAGATCGAGAAGGCGGGCGGCGTCGCCAAGGAATTCAACACCATCGCGGTGGATGACGGCATCGCCATGGGCCATGACGGGATGCTCTATTCCCTGCCCTCGCGCGAGATCATCGCCGACAGCGTGGAATATATGGTCAACGCGCACTGCGCCGACGCCATGGTCTGCATCTCCAATTGCGACAAGATCACCCCCGGCATGCTGATGGCCGCCATGCGCCTCAACATCCCGGCCGTGTTCGTCTCGGGCGGCCCCATGGAAGCGGGCAAGGTCCTGCTCTCCACCGGCGAGAAGAAAGTGGACCTGGTGGATGCCATGGTCGCCGCCGCCGACGACCGGGTGAGCGATGAAGACGTGAAGGTGATGGAGCGCTCGGCCTGCCCCACCTGCGGCTCCTGCTCGGGCATGTTCACCGCCAATTCCATGAACTGCCTGACCGAGGCGCTCGGCCTCGCGCTGCCGGGCAACGGCTCGGTGCTCGCCACCCATGCGGACCGCGAGCGCCTGTTCGTGGAAGCCGGCCACCTGATCGTCGATCTCGCCCGCCGCTATTACGAGCAGGACGATGCCGGCGTGCTGCCGCGCTCCATCGCCAGCTTCAAGGCGTTCGAGAATGCCATGACGCTGGACATCTCCATGGGCGGCTCCACCAATACGGTGCTGCATCTCCTCGCCGCCGCCCATGAGGGCGAGGTGCCCTTCACCATGGCGGACATCGACCGGCTGTCACGCAAGGTGCCGGTGCTCTGCAAGGTGGCCCCGGCGGTCGCCAACATCCATATGGAAGACGTGCACCGCGCCGGCGGCATCATGGCGATCCTCGGCGAATTGGATCGCGGCGGGCTGATCCACACCGATTTGCCCACCGTCCATGCGCCCACCATGAAAGACGCGCTGGACCGCTGGGACGTGGTGCGCACCAAGAGCGAGACGGTCTCCACCTTCTACCGCGCCGCGCCGGGCGGCGTGCCGACCCAGGTGGCCTTCAGCCAGGCGCGCCGCTGGGACGATCTCGACCTCGACCGCGAGACGGGCGTCATCCGCGCGGTGGAGCATGCCTATTCCACCGATGGCGGGCTCGCCGTGCTGTTCGGCAACATCGCCGAGGACGGCTGCATCGTGAAGACGGCGGGCGTGGATGCCTCCAACCTCACCTTCACCGGACGGGCGCGGGTGTTCGAAAGCCAGGATGCGGCGGTGGAGGCGATCCTCTCCACCGGCAAGATCGTGCCCGGCGACGTGGTGCTGATCCGCTATGAAGGCCCGCGCGGTGGCCCCGGCATGCAGGAAATGCTCTATCCGACCTCCTATCTGAAGTCGAAGGGCCTGGGCAAACAGTGCGCGCTGGTGACCGACGGGCGCTTCTCGGGCGGCTCGTCGGGCCTGTCCATCGGCCATGTCTCGCCGGAAGCGGCCGAGGGCGGGGCCATCGGCCTCGTGGAAGAAGGCGACACCATCGCCATCGACATCCCCAACCGCTCCATCCGCCTGGACGTGTCGGACGAGGTGCTCGCCACGCGGCGCGCGGCCATGGAGGCCAAGGGCGATGCGGCCTGGATGCCGGCGGCGCGCAAGCGCGTCGTGTCCCAGGCGCTCCAGGCCTATGCGGCGCTCACCACCTCCGCCAGCCGCGGCGCGGTGCGCGACGTGAAGGCGCTGCGGCGCTCCTGACCGAACGGGGCGCCGCCGACGCGGCGCCCCGTTCGCCTCACTTCTTCAGCGAGATGTGGCTCGTGTGCTCCTTGTGGAAGAAGTGGATGTCGAGCGAGCGCATGAAGGTCTGCAAGCCCGCATCCTGGATCGGCAGCAGATAGGCATCCGCGCCGCTCTCGTTGAAATGGGCATGCCACCAGCCCGGCGGGGTGACGAAGGCCGAGGCCTCGTCCCAGTCCGCGCGGATCGGGTTGACGATATTGCCCTCGCCGTCCAGTTCCTCGCCCAGCAGGCTGTAGCAGCCGGGCTTGCAGGAAATGATCAGGTCCAGCGCCACCGATTGGTGGCGGTGCGGCAATTGCGTCGCGCCCTTGGGCAGCACGCCATACATGGCCCACAGGACGTGGGTCGCGGTCTCCGTCATGGCGCATTGGGCATTGGCCAGCAGCACGCTCACGCGGTTGCGGGTCTTGGCCTCGGGATCGTTGCGGATCGCGCTCAGCTGGTTGTCCTCGTCCTCGTGGCGATAGAGGGTGGGACGGAAGCGGGGCGTGTCGGCGCGCACCCCGAGATAGGTCAGCAGCGGCTGGTCATGCACCCAATAAAGGACGCTGTCGGTCTTCGCGACATGGGTCGCCTGGCCGAGCGGCAGGGTGAAGAGATCGTGCGTCTCCCAGGACAGGCTCTGGCCGTCGATCAGCGTGTCGCCCTCCCCCTGGATCACGAAGAACAGTTCGGAGGTGGCGTTCACCGCCGTCTCGATGCGCTCGCCCGCCGTGATGCGGATGAAATTGGCGCACAGATTGGGGCTCGTGGCCGGGGCGGGGCAGAGCAGTTTTTCGCTGAGATCCAGCGGGATGATGCGGCTCGGCCCGTCCTGGTGCAGGCTCTTGTCGAAGGTGCCGAGCGGGCATTTCGGCGTGGCGTGCCCGATCGGGTTGGCGGCCTTGCTATATTCGAAATAGCGGGCATCCGCCGTCCAGGTCTCGCGGCTCATGAAGCATCCCCCTCTGCTCGGCGGGGGAATGGCTTCGCCCGCCCATGTCGGTATTAAAATAACGAAACATGTGACACCGACATGATCAATCCTGCCGTAACGGAAGCGGCCCGGACGGATTCTTTTTGGGACGGTTCAAACTTTAGCGGCAGGCCAATTGGCCGTTGGCATTGGCGATGTCGCGGCCGGTGCACCAGCCGGGGGAGATGGAGCTTTCCACCCAGCGCCCGGCGCCGTCCTGGCAGGTGGCCTTCAGCCAGCCGCCCCACAGCTTGATGTCGCGGCAGGTGCCCATATAGGTGCCCATGGGCGGACGGTCGCCGGAAAAGCTGGAGCCGCCCGCGCGCGGCCGGCAGGCGAGCTTGCCGTTGTCGTTGACGATCTCGCCACTGGTGCACCACGCGATCGCCGTCGTGGACTCCACCCAGCGCCCGCTGTTGTCGCGGCACGTCGCCTTCAGCCAGCCCGCCACTTCGCGCACGTCCTGGCAGCTCTGGAGGTAGCTGCCCATGGGCACGGACTGGGCGGCGGCAGGCAGAACGCCCCCGGCGCAGGCGGCGAGAGCGATCAGGACAAGGCAAAACGATCGAGAGATGGACATGGCTGAAATCCCTTGAGGGTCGCAATGGCGGCACCATGGCGCGGCCCGGACGCGCGGACAATATGGACGCGCGCGGGCACCGCCATCGACACGCCCGGCCCCCTCCGCTAAAACCCGCGCCACTTCCATTCCGAGCGCCCACCTCCATGACCATCCGCCTGCACCAGGGCGACCTGCCCGCCAGCTTCGTTGCCGCGCCGGTCGTCGCCATCGATACCGAGACCCTCGGCCTCAACCCCCACCGCGACCGGCTTTGCCTGGTCCAGCTCTCCAATGGCGATGGCAGCGCGGACCTGGTGCAGATCCCGCGCGGCGCGTCGGCCGAGAGCGCGCCAAATCTGGTGCGGATGCTGGCCGACCCGAAGGTGGAGAAGCTGTTCCATTTCGGCCGCTTCGACATCGCGGTTCTGGCCCAGACCTTCGGCGTGGTCACCAACCCGGTGTTCTGCACCAAGATCGCCTCGCGGCTGACCCGCACCTATACCGACCGGCACGGCCTGAAGGATCTGGTGCGCGAACTGCTGGGGGTGGACCTGTCCAAGCAGCAGCAAAGCTCCGACTGGGCGGCGGCGGACCTGTCCGAGGCCCAGCTCCATTATGCTGCCTCGGATGTGCTCTATCTTCATGCCTGCAAGGAGAAGCTCGACGCCATGCTGGCGCGCGAAGGGCGCACCGAGATGGCGCGCGCCTGCTTCGATTTCCTGCCCACCCGCGCCGCCCTCGATCTCGCGGGCTGGCCCGAGGAGGATATCTTCGCCCATTCGTGAGGGCGCGGCCGGGTTGCGTTCCCGGCCGGTTCCGGACCATCCTGCGGCCCGCAAAGGGAATACATGACGCAGACCGCTTCGCCGGACCATGACGCCCGGCGCACCGCCACGACCTTCGCGCGGCGCGGCGCCCCGGACTATGCGCGCGCGCATCGGCACAGCCGATTCGTGCGCTTCGTGAAGCGGGCGTTGCCGGCCGTGCTCCTGCTCGCGCTGGTGGTGCTCATTGCCCTGCCGATCGCCCGGCAATTGACCGCCGTCATCGAACTGCCCTTCGAGGTCGGCTCGCTGCACCTCTCGGGCACCCGCCTCACCATGGAAGTGCCCAAACTCTCCGGCTTCACGGACGATGGGCGCGCCTATCGCGTGAATGCCGCTACCGCGTCTCAGGACCTCGCCAACCCGGACATCCTGGACCTCACAGAGGTCGACGCCCGGATGGAGCTCGCCAACAAGAACTGGGCGTCGGTGAAGTCTCCCGAGGGCTCCGTCGACACCAAGCGCCAGATCATCTGGCTGCGGGACGGCGTGGACCTCGCCAGCGGGTCCGGCTATGCGGGCCGAATGAAGGATGCCGAGGTGGACACCAAGGCCGGCTCCGTGGTGACCAACAATCCAGTCGTGTTGACCTATAAGGACGGAAAGCTCGTCGCGGACCGCATGACCGTGACCGACCGGGGCAACCGCGCCTTCTTCGAGGGCAATGTCCAACTTGATTTCCGAATGACGGATCTGCCCGATCGCCAGACCCCGCCGCCCGGCGCAGCAGCGCCAGTGCCGGCGGCACCGGCGGCCGCCAAGCCGGGCCAGCCCGCCAATGCCGCCGC
>JBFMAV010000015.1:0-73052 GCA_040755535.1 Pseudomonadota bacterium
CTGGTCGAGGCGGGCCTGTCCTACGCGCTCTCGGACGCGGCGTCGCTGGCCGTCTCCTATAGCGGCCAGCTTGCCGCCACCGCATCCCAGAACGCGCTCACCGCCCAGTTCGCGCTGAAGTTCTGACCGGGCGCACGGGCATCATTTCGGCGTGGCGTGACGCTGCCGAAATGATCCCGGAGCGAAGGGCCGCCCTCCGCTTTGGAGGGGCGGCGCAGTACGGGACTGTCCCGCGCGGGCGCCTCAGACGCCGTAAAGCCAGTCGTACCGCTCAAGCAGGTGATTGCCCGTGAGGCCGATGAAGGCGTCGCGGGCGAGGCGCGCCGGTCCCGAGAGGTGGTAGATGGCGCCCGAGGTGCGGGCCTCGCGCTGGATGCGGGCGGTGCGCGTGCGCCGTGCGGCCTCGTATCCGCGCAGCGCGGCGTCGACGCCGGCCCCTGACGTGAGCGACTGGGCCAGTGCACCCGCATCCTCGATCGCCTGGGCGGCGCCCTGGGCGAGGAAGGGCAGCATGGCGTGCGCGGCATCGCCCAGCAGCGTCGCGCGTCCCGCGCCCCAGCGGGGCAGGGGATCGAGATCATAAAGGCCCCAGCAGCGGAATTCCGTGACCCCGGCCAGCAGCGCACGCACGTCGTCCGCCCAGCCTGAGAAGGCCGCGTGCACGCTGGACGCGTCGCCCGGCTCGCTCCAGCGCGCCACGGGCCGATCCGCCTTCACCACGGCGACAATGTTCACGCTCTCGCCGCCCCGCACGGGATAGGTGACGAGATGCGCGTCGGGGCCGAGATAAAGCCGCACGGCCGGATGGGCTGCGGGACGTGTCGGCACCGTCGCACGATAGGCGAGACGCCCCGCAAAGACCGGCGCGGCCGATCCGCCCAATTGGGCCCGTACTACCGAGCGCACCCCGTCCGCGCCGACCAGAAGATCACCCTCCACCACCAGAGCCTGGCCCTCGCGGCTGGCCACCGCCACGGCGGCCTCCTCGGAGATTTCGACGCCCTCGATGCGCGCGCCCAGCTCAAAGCGGCAGCCGGCCTCTTCGGCGGCCTGTGCCAGCACGCGCAGCAGGTCCGCGCGATGGGCCACCAGGAAGGGGGCGCCATAGCGGGCTGTGGCGGGGCCATAGGGGCAGGCGGCGATGGGCCGACCGCTCTGTCCGTCACGGATTTCCAGCGCCTCGGGCGCGACCGCAACGGCTTCCAGCGCCGGCAGGATTCCGAGCCCGCGCAGAATGCGCGTCGCATTGGGGCTGAGCTGGAGCCCGGCGCCCACCTCCTCGAAGGCGGGTGCCTGTTCCAGCACGCTCACCGCCAGGCCAGCACGCCGCAGGGCGATGGCGCAAGCCAAACCGCCAATGCCGCCGCCCACCACGATCGCATGGGAGGCGGCGCGTTCCTGATGGGTCGCCACGGCTCAGGCCGCGACCGGCCGCTCCTGCCACACGCACCCTTCGGGCTTGGCCTCGGCGGGCTTCAGGGCGGGATTGTAGCGATACAGGGTTGAGCAATAGGAGCAGACGATTTCGGTCTCGTTGCCCATGTCGAGGAAAATGTGGGGATGGTCGAAAGGCGGGGTCGCGCCGATGCACATGAATTCATGGGCACCCACCTCGATCACCGGGACGCCCAGATCGTTGCAGAAGTGAGGGATACCGGTGGCTGCCATGACTGCCTCGTCGCCGCTGGGCCGATCAACGGCCGTTTGAATCTCGCGCGGACTTTACTCCCTCGCGCGGGCGGGCGGAAGGCGGGTTTCGCCCCCTTACATTGGTCACAAGGCCTCCCTATATGTGAGGGGTTGCCGTTACGGCAGCTTGGGAGGAAGCCACCGCTTCGTCGAGGGAGACATGAGAATTTTCAAACGTTTACCGGCGCTTCTGGGCGTCTTTCTGCTCGGCGCTGCCATGACGGTCGCCGCGGTGGACACGGCGGACGCCCGCAAGGGCGGCAGCGCCGGCAGCCGCGGATCGCGCACCTACACGGCGCCCCCGACCACCAATACGGCGCCCACCACGGCCCAGCCGATCCAGCGGTCGGCGACGCCCGCGCCCGGCCCGCAGAGCGCCGCGGCCGCCACCAATGGCGCGCGCGGCGGCCTGTTCGGCGGCATGGCCGGATCGCTGCTGACGGGTCTCGCCCTGGGCGGCCTCGTCGGCATGCTGTTCGGCGGCGGCCTGGGCGGCATGGCGGGCATGCTCGGCCTGCTGCTCCAGGTGGGCCTGATCGCCCTCGTGGTGATGTTCGCGCTTCGCTTCTTTGCGTCGCGGCGCCAGCAGACCCCGGCGGCGGCCGGAGCCGGGATCGGCGCCAACCGGTCCATGTTCGGCGGGCCGTCCGATCCGGCGCAGGGCCGCTCGGCCCTGGGCGGTCTCGGCGGCTTGGGCGGGATGAACCCTTCGGCTCCGATGGGCGCGCCCGCCGGTGCGGGGCAAGCATCCGCCCAGCCGATCTATCAGGCCGCGCCCAACCGCAAGGTGCGCGACGAGATCGGCATTTCGGGCGAGGACTTCGACACGTTCGAGAAACGTCTCGTGGCCATTCAGGGCGCGTTCTCCAGCGAGGATCGCGAGACCCTCGCGCGTCTCTCCACGGTGGAAGTGTTCAACTTCCTGTCCGAGGAGCTGACGGAGAACCAGCAGAAGGGCCTGCGCAACGAGGTGAGCGACGTGAAGCTGCTCCAGGGCGACCTCGCGGAAGCGTGGCGCGAGGGCAATACGGACTATGCGACCGTTGCCATGCGCTATGAGATGCGCGACGTGATGCGTGACCGCTCGACCGGGGCGCTGGCCCCGGGCAGCTCCGAGGCTCCCGAAGCGGTGACGGAAATATGGACCTTCACCCGCCCGCGCGGTGGGGAATGGGTTCTTTCCGCCATCCAGGAGACCTGATCTCAGGTCTTCCTTTCCAACACCCGAGGCGGGTCACCGACCTTCCGACCCGTCACCTCGCCCGGCGCGCCAGCGCCGGGCTTTTTCATGCCGGCCGGGCGGTCGCGAGAGCCGCGACGCCGGCCCCCACCAGCAGCGTGCCGCCGGTCCGGTTGACCATCCGCAGCAGAGCGGGGCGCGCGAGGCCGCGGCGCGCCGCCGAGGCCAGCAGGGCGTAGCCGCAGGCATTGGCAAAGGCGAGCACCAGGAAGGTCGCGCCGAAGGCCAGCATCTGGGATGGCACATCCTGCTGGCGGTCCAGAAATTGCGGCAAGAAGGCGACGAAAAAGACGATGCTTTTGGGATTGAGCGTCGTGACCAGCCAGGCGTGGGCGAGCATACGCAGGGCGGACGCTCGCTCGCCGCGCGGTTCTGCCTGGATCTGCCCACCGGCCCGGAACAGCTTGATGCCCAGATAGATCAGATACGCAGCGCCCAGCCATTTAACGGCGGTGAAGAGGCTGGCAGAGGCGGCCAGCATTGCGCCTACGCCGAGCATGGACAGGCTCATGGCGGTGAAGTCGCCGAGCGCGACCCCGATGGCCATGGGAAATGCCGCGCGCCATCCCTGCCCAAGCGCATAGGAAACAACCAGCAGCACCGTCGGCCCCGGAATCAGGAGCAGAATGGCGGAGGCGGCGGTGAAGGCCGCCCAGGTCTCAAGGGACATCGGGCATCTCCCGGACAAAGGGTGATCCATCCCTGTCCGCGACTTCTCGTCCAGGCGGCGACTGTGCGACAATCTGACCCATCTCTCGGGAGTGGGCGTGGCGCGTTGCTCGGCCTAGTTAAACGTCAGCTTTCCGGGCCCCTCTGGCGCGACCATTTTGTTGGCGCGTGATGTCGGACTGCTCCGACAATTTTTTGCCGGCGAGGGTCCCATGAATGCCGTTCCGGATACGTCCGTCTTTCCGTCGAATGCACCGCGCCGCGCCCTGTTCGCGGTGAACGGCAAGGCGCGCCAGGGCGATGGCTGCGTCGCAGAGGTGCGGGATGCGCTGAAAGACGGCGGCATCGAGCTTCTCGATGTGACGCTTCAGGCCGGCGAAAGCCTTTCTGACATGATCCGCGCCCGGGCCGGAACCTGCGACCTCGCCATCATCGGCGGCGGCGACGGCACGCTGAACGGCGCCGCGCAGGGCCTGTTCGACACCGGCCTGCCGCTCGGCGTCATTCCCCTCGGCACCGCCAACGATTTCGCCCGCACCTTGGGCATTCCCGCCGACCCGCTCGCGGCGGCGCGCCTGATCGTGGAGGGCGAGCCGCGCCTCGTGGATCTCGGCATGGTCAATGGCCACGCCTTCCTGAATGTGGCCTCCATCGGCTTCTCGGCGGATCTCGCGCGCGAACTGACCGGGGCGGCCAAGAAGACCTGGGGCAAGCTTGGTTATGCCCTCACGGCGGCGCGCCTCCTGGCCCAGTCCCGCCTGTTCACTGCCTATATCGAACATGACGGCACCATCGAGACGGTGCGCACCTTGCAGGCCTCCGTGGGCAATGGCCGCCATTACGGCGGCGGCATGACCGTTGCGCAGGACGCCACTGCCGACGATGGCACCCTCGACTTCTACAGCCTTGAGGTGGACCATTGGTGGAAGCTGCTGCTGCTGCTGCCCAGCCTGCGGGAGGGGACCCAGAGTCAATGGGACGATGTGCGCGCCTTCCGCACCACCGAGGTGGTGATCCGCACCCGCAAGCCCCGCGCCGTGAACACGGACGGGGAATTGACCACCTGGACTCCCGCGCATTTCACCATCCACCCGGCCGCGCTGCGCGTCTATGCGCCCGCCACCCCGCCGGGCCGATACCAGACCTCGCGCCGCTTCCTGGCGCGCACCCCTTCGCCTTCCGCTAGCCGAGAGTGAGACATGGATTATCTGCTGCAACTCGCCGCCGATCCCGCCGCATGGGTCGCGCTGATCACGCTGGTCGCCATGGAAGTGGTGCTCGGCATCGACAATCTCATCTTCATTTCGATCCTGACGAACAAGCTGCCCGAGGCCTACCGGCAGCGGGCGCGGCGCATCGGCATCGGCCTTGCGCTCATCATGCGCCTCGCTTTGCTCGGCACCATCGCCATCATCGTCACCTTGACCGAGCCGGTCTTCTCGGTGTTCGGCCATCCCTTCTCCTGGCGCGACATCATCCTGATCGCGGGCGGCCTGTTCCTGGTCTGGAAGGCCACCAAGGAAATCCACCACAATGTGGAGCATCCGGCGGAAGGCGACATGTTCGAGGCGGCGCCCAAGGCGACCATCGGCTTCGCCTCGGCGATCGCGCAGATCCTCATGCTGGACCTGGTCTTCTCCATCGACAGCATCATCACGGCGGTGGGCATGACGGAGCACATTCCGATCATGATCATCGCGGTGCTGGCGGCGGTGACGGCCATGCTGCTCGCGGCGGACCCGCTCGCGAAGTTCATCGAAGCCAACCCGACCGTTGTGATGCTGGCGCTCGGCTTCCTCATCATGATCGGCATGACGCTGATCGCGGAAGGCTTCGGCGCCCATGTCCCGAAGGGCTATGTCTATGCCGCCATGGCCTTCTCGGCCGGCGTCGAGGCGCTCAACATGATGGCGCGGCGCCGCCGCCCAAAAGGCGGCTCTGCGCATTGAACCTCTGTCTCCCCGTGCGCGTTGCACGGGGAGACACTTGCCCGGGAGCCGGTGCCATGGGGCGCTTCACGGCCTTCCTTCTGTTGCTTGGCGTGCTCGGGGCCTCTTGGCCCCTGGCATTGCCGGCGGCGCAGGAGGGGCTGCGCCTGGTGCGCGGGCGCGACGACCCCTCTCAATTGGCCGAGCTTGCCCTTTCGGGCCTTACCTCCGCCGACATGGATGCGCGCATCCGCGCCGCGCTCGCGCAGGATGACCCGGACCTTGCCGCCTCGGCCCTGCAATGGGCGGATGACCATGCGCTGGTCGTCCCCGCCGACCTGCGGGATCAGGTGGCGGAGGCGAACAGCGACAGCGCCAAGGCCCTGCGCGCCGCGCGCCAGTTCGGCTCCGGCTTCCTGACCGGAACGCCGGACGATCTCGCCGGCCTCGCCGGGGCCGCAGCGGGGGATCTGACCGTGTGGGGCGACCTGCGCGATGCCTCCCGCGAGGGCTGGCATTATGTGCAGGGCGAGCCCACCGACATGCTGGTGCTCGGCCTCTCCGCCGCTGGCCTCGCGCTCACCGCCGGCACCTATGCGACGCTGGGCGCCGGCGCGCCGGCGCGGGCGGGCTTGACGCTGGTGAAGGTGGCGCGCCGCACGGGGCGCCTCACCGCCGGCCTTGCCGCCGATCTCACGCGCCTCGCCCGCGAGAGCGTGGACCTCGCGGCCCTGCGGCGCGGCGCGGGCGCGCTCGATGCGGGCGCGCTGAAGGCCGCGATCCGTCCCCAGGGCCTCGCCCGCCTCACTGGCCTTTTCACCGATCTCGGCACGGTTCAGGCCAAGGCCGGCACGCGGGCGGCACTGGATGGGCTCGCTTTGGCGGACGGCACCCGCGACGTCACGCGGCTTGCCCGTCTCGCGGAAAAATCCGGGGGCAAAACCCTCTTCATTCTCAAGAGCGCGGGGCGCAGCGCCTTCGTCATCACGAGCGCGCTCCTGTCCTTCCTGTGGTGGGGCGTCGGGGCGCTCATCTGGCTGTTCGGATTGGTGACGGCGATCAACGGCCTGTGCGTGTCCGTGGCGCGCCTGTGCTGGCGCCGGCTTCCCTCCCGCGCCGCCGGGCAGTACAGACGGGCCTGACGGCTTTCCGCGCCGCTTTGTGTCACGAGGTCGCCATGCCCACCTTCTCCTCCGACGGATTGGAACTTGCCTATGTGGACGCGGGCAGTGGCGATCCCGTCCTGCTGATCCACGGCTTCGGCTCCACCAAGGAGGTGAACTGGGTCAACACGTCGTGGTTCAAGACGCTGACCGAGGCCGGCTATCGCGCCATCGCCTTCGACCATCGCGGCCACGGCGCCTCGGCAAAGCTCTATGCCCCGCAGGATTACGACACCCGCCTCATGGCCAAGGACGCGCTGCGCCTCCTGGAGCATCTCGGCATCGCGCGGGCCGATGTCATCGGCTATTCCATGGGCGCGCGGGTGGGCGCGACCATGGCGCTGCTTTATCCCGACCATGTCCGCTCCCTCATCATGGGCGGCCTCGGCTATCACCTCATCGACGGCGTCGGCCTGCCCCAATCCATCGCGGACGCGCTCGAAGCGCCGAGCCTTGAGGATGTCACCGACCCCATGGGCCGCATGTTCCGTGCCTTCGGGGATGCCAACAAGGCGGACCTGAAGGCGCTGGCCGCCTGTATTCGCGGGTCGCGCCAGACGCTCACCGAGGCACAGGTGGGTGAGATCTGCCAGCCGGTCCTGGTGGCGGTGGGGACGCGCGACGCCATCGCCGGTGATGCCCACAAATTGGCCGAGGCGCTGCCCAACGGCACGGCGCTCGACATCCCCAATCGCGACCATAACCCCGCCGTGGGCGACAAGGTGTTCAAGCAGGGCGCGCTGGATTTCCTGAGCCAACGCCCGTGACCGCCCGGCGGGATGCGCCTTTGGGCCGAGCTGTGCTAGAAGAGGGCGAACTGATCAATCGGGAGGCTGCGATGGCACAATCCTTGTTCCAGACGCAGGTGCCGGCGGTGCCACGGCCCGCCGGTGAACGCTGGCAGGATGTGGTGGACCCCGTGTGGGCGCGCCTGCGCAACGAAGCGGACGCGGCGGCCGAGCGCGAGCCGCTGCTGGCGAGCTTCATGGTGGCGAGCGTGCTCGGCCATGACAGCCTGGAGGCGGTCATCGGCGCGCGCATCGCCGCGCGTCTCGACCATGCGGAACTGCCGGGCGCGCTGATCCGCGCCGCCTATCGGGAGGCTGTGGCCGCCGACCGCACCATTCCCCAGGCGCTGCGCGCGGACATTATGGCGGTGGTCGACCGCGATCCCGCCACCACGCGCACCCTGGAACCCGTCCTTTACTTCAAGGGCTTCCACGCGCTTCAGGCGCACCGGCTGGCCCATTGGCTGTGGTCGCAGGGGCAGCGGGACTTCGCGCTTTATCTGCAAAGCCGGGTCTCGGCAGTGCTGAGCGTGGACATTCACCCGGCGGTGCCGGTGGGGCGTGGCATCTTCTTCGACCACGCGACCGGCATCGTGATCGGCGCCACCGCCGTCATCGAAGATGACGTGTCCATCCTCCAGGGCGTGACCCTCGGAGGAACCGGCAAGGAGACGGGCGACCGCCATCCCAAGATCCGGCGCGGCGTGCTGATCGGCGCGGGCGCGAGCGTGCTCGGCAATATCGAGGTGGGGCACTGTGCCCGCATCGCCGCCGGCTCCGTGGTGCTGAAGGCCGTGCCGCACAATACGACCGTGGCCGGCGTGCCGGCCAAGGTGGTGGGTGAGGCGGGTTGCGCCGAGCCCGCCCGTGCCATGGACCAGATGTTCGACGACAACATCTTCGCCGGCGCCGACATCTGATGGGGCCGCTTGGCCTGCGATGCGACGCCGTTTTTGACCCCTGGAGGACTGACGTTTGGATAAGACCGAGCTGGAGCGCGTGCAGCGCTATCTTCGCACCTTGTTCGGCAACCCGCAGATCAAGGTGACCGCGCGGCCGAAGAAGAAGGATTCCGCCGAAGTCTATCTGGGCGACGAGTTCATCGGCGTGCTGTTCAAGGACGAGGAGGACGGCGACCTCTCCTATAATTTCCAGATGGCGATCCTGGACAGCGACCTCGATTGAGGAGCGCGGGCGGGCCGACCGGCTCCGCCCGTCCCGCTTTCGAAGCCCTTCCGCCGCAGCCCTTCCGCTTTGGCGGGAGGGCTTTTTTGTACCCGCTCTGCGGTTTGACCCGGGAGCGCCAAGCCCTCTTTCCTCCGGCGCCGCGAGGCGTTAGACCGGGTATACCGAATACATAGGTGTCCCCGTGTCGTTCCTGTCCTTTTCCGGCGAGCGGTTCCGCGTCGTCCTCGACGGGCCGCAGAGCGCGCCGCCGCTGGTTCTCGCGCATTCCCTTGGGACCCGCCTGGAGCTGTGGGACCCGATCGTGCCGCACCTCGCGCGGGGGTTCCGCGTCGTGCGCTATGATGCTCGCGGCCACGGAGACAGCGCCGCCCCCGACGCGGTCTATTCCATGGGCGATCTCGGCCGCGACCTCCTGAACATTCTCGACGCGCTCGACATCGAGGCGGCCCATCTGTGCGGCCTGTCGCTGGGCGGCATGGTGGGCCAGTGGATGGCGGTGAATGCGCCGCGCCGCCTGCGCAAGATGGTGCTCGCCAACACCACCGCCCATGCCGGGCCGCCGCGCCTGTGGGAAGGGCGCATCCGCCATGTGCGCAAGTCGGGCGTCGAACCCATCGCCGACGCCGTGATCGAAAGCTGGTTCACGCCGGCCTTTCGCGCGGCCCATCCCGCGCAGGTGGCGCGGGTGCGCGCCATGATCGTCGCGACGCCCGCCAGCGGCTATATGGGCACCAGCTGCGCCATGCGGGACATGGATTTCCGCGCGGCGCTGAAGAGCGTTGCCGTGCCGGCTTTGGTCATTGTCGGCCAGCAGGATCGCTCCACCCCTCCGGCCTGGGGCGACCTGATCGCCGCGCACCTGCCCGGCGCGCGGCGGGCCGAATTGGAGTGCGGCCATATGTCGGTCATCGAGCAGCCCGAGGCATTCGCGGATCTGGTTGAAGGCTTTCTGAAATAGCTGATCGCCATTGTAACCGACATGCGATTGACGCTGAATGCAGTCTATTGCGCTGCGGAATATCGGCGGGAGGCGGGGACGATCATGGCGGGACAAGAAAAGAGCGGCTCGGCGGCACATGCGGAGGGCGCGCACGGCGGCCATGGGCACGACGCACCCTCCCATCAGGGCCACGCCCATCATGATCACGACCCTGCCGGGCATGAGGGCCACAGTCACAAGGCGCACGATCACAAGTCTCACGATCATGAGGCCAAAAAAGCCAAGGCCAAAGATACCGAGGCTCAGAAGGGAAAGGTCGAGGCCCACGACCATTCCGGCCATGATCATGCGGGGCACGACCACGCCCACGACGCCCATGGCGGCCATTCCCACGGCCATGGCGGGCATGATCACGCCCATGCCATGCCGAAATCCCTGCGGGCCTTCGCCATCGGCGCCTCGGTCAATTTCGGCTTCGTTCTGATCGAGGCCGGCTTCGGCTTCTTCTCCGGCTCGCTCGCCTTGCTGGCGGACGCGGGTCACAATCTGTCCGATGTCCTCGGCTTGCTGCTCGCCTGGGCGGCGGCCTGGCTGTCGCAGCGCCCGCCCTCCGCCAAGCGCACCTTCGGCCTTGGCCGCTCCTCCATCCTCGCGGCCTTGGCGAACGCCATCATTCTGCTGGTGGGCACCGGCGGCATCATCGTGGAGGCCATTTCACGCTTCGACAGTCCCGAGCCCATCGAGACCGGCATCGTGATGATCGTCGCGCTGATCGGCATCGGCGTGAATTTCGGCACGGCGATGCTGTTCATGGCCGACCGCAAGGAAGACCTGAACGTGCGCGGCGCCTTCGTCCATCTGGTGGCGGATGCTGCCGTGTCGCTCGGAGTGGTGATCGCGGCCGGCGTCATCGCGCTGACCGGGTGGCTGTGGCTCGATCCGGTGGTGAGCCTTGCCATCGCGGCGGCCATCATTCTCGGCACCTGGGGCCTGTTCCGCGACAGCGTGGACATGGCCATGGACGCGGTGCCCGCCGGCATCGACGCGGAGGCGGTGCGGTCCTATCTCGCCGCCCGCCCCGGCGTCACCGAGGTGCACGATCTTCACATCTGGGCGCTCTCCACCACGGAAAATGCGCTGACCGCCCATCTGGTGCGCCCCGGCGCGAGCCTGGACGACGCCTTCCTCATGCAGACGGCGGACGAATTGCGGGCGACGTTCCGCATCGGCCATGCCGCCATCCAGGTGGAGGCGGGCGAGGTGCCCTGCCGCCTCGCCCCTGTCCATGTGGTGTGACGCGCGTGCCGGCCGCGCCGTCGCCGCCTGATCTCTACAGGTGCCGCTGACTCAGGCGGCCTTGACCGGCGCCAGCCCCTTCAGGGCCTCCAGGGCGATGGGGGAGAGCCCTTCGCCGCCGCGCGCGATGTGCTCGGCGATGCCGGCGCGCATGCGCGGGTCCCAGAATTTCTGGATGTGCTCGCGCGTGCCGGCCACGGCCGTGTCTTGGGGCTGCGTCGCGAAGAAGGTGGCGATCTGGTTCGCCATATAGACGAGGCGGTCGTTGGTGGTCTTATGCGACATGGCTCTGCCGTGAGGGTTCGTCCGGCGCGATGCGACCGGGATGGGTGAAGAGTTCAAATCCGTCCGCCCGGACAATGGCGGCAAGCGTGATGCCGGCAGCATCCGCCGTGCGGACCGCGAGCGAGGTGGGGGCGGAGACGGCGGCGAGGATGCCGACCCCGAGCACGGCGGCTTTCTGGACCATTTCGATGGAGACGCGGCTGGTCAGCAGCAGCGCGCCCCGCGCAGGGGCCGCATCCAGCCTCGCCACCTTGCCCACGAGCTTGTCCAGGGCATTGTGGCGGCCCACATCCTCGCAGACAGCCAGGAGGCCAAGCCCGGGCTCGAAATAGCCGGCGGCATGCACTGCGCGGGTCTCGTGATTGAGCGCCTGGGCCGGACCCAAGAGCGCCATGGCCGCCAGCAAGTCCTGCGGGCACAAACGCGCCTGCGAGGTCACCAGGGCGGCGGGCTTCACCGCCTCCGCGAGGCTCTCCACGCCGCACAGGCCGCAGCCGGTCGGCCCCGCCAGATGACGGCGGCGCGCGGTGAGGTTGGCCATCTTCTCCGGCGCGATCCACATGCGCGCCTCGATGCCGTCCTCCACCGCGATCACGTCGAGGGAGAGAATGTCCGCGGCGCCGGTGATGATGCCTTCGGTGAGCGAAAAGCCGAGCGCGAAGTCGGCGATGTCCAGCGGCGTCGCCATCATCACCGCATGGGTGGTGCCGTTGTAGGTGAGGGCGACGGGCGTCTCTTCCGGCACGGCCCGCTCGCCGCGCGTGGTCGCGCCGTCCTTCCACGCCTCGCGGGCGAGGCGGCGGACGGGCGGGGGAAAGTCCGGGATGGCGGGGTCGTCAGTCATGGCGCGTACCGGCGAGGGATGATCCCTTCAAGGTCGTGCGGGCGGAGGGAGAGTTCAAGCAGGTTCTGGCCTTAGTCGCCCGCCAAAGTCCCCTCTCCCGCTTGCGGGGGAGGGTGAGGGAGGGGACACTCAAGCGGAGCGGCATTTGAAGACCTTGATGGGGCGCTCCATTTCCCCCTCCCCCGCCAGCGGGAGAGGGAGTGCGTCGCCCTTGTGGGAGAGCGGCGGCATGACCGCGGGTCCCCCGCTCACTCGGCCGCGATGCGGCGGCTCTCGCGGGACAGGCGCTCATATTCCTCCTGCCAGTCGGTCGGACCGTTGGAGGGCGAGACCTGCACGGCCGTCACCTTGTATTCCGGGCAGTTCGTGGCCCAGTCGGAATAGTCGGTGGTCACCACGTTCGCCTGGGTCACCGGATGGTGGAAGGTGGTGTAGACCACGCCCGGCTGCATGCGCTCGCTGATGACCGCACGCAGCGAGGTCGAGCCGGCGCGGCTGTCGAGGCGCACGAAGTCGCCATCGCGGATGCCCCGGTTCTCCGCATCGTGCGGGTGGATCTCCAGCACGTCCTCCGCATGCCAGGCCACATTCTCCGTGCGGCGCGTCTGGGCGCCCACATTGTATTGGGAGAGGATGCGTCCGGTGGTCAGCAGCAGCGGGAAGCGCGGGCCGGTCCGCTCGTCGGTCGGCACATATTCGGTCAGGACGAACTTGCCCTTGCCGCGCACGAAGCCGCCGATATGCATGATGGGGGTGCCTTCCGGCGCCTTGTCGTTGCAGGGCCACTGCACCGAGCCCATCTCGTCCAGCTTCTTGTAGGAGACGCCGGCGAAGGAGGGGGTGAGGCGGGCGATCTCGTCCATGATCTCGCCGGGATGGGCATAGTCCATCTCATAGCCCAGCGCCTTGGCGAGCATCATGGTGACTTCCCAGTCCGCATAGCCGTTCTTGGGCGCCATCACCTTGCGCACGCGCTGGATGCGGCGCTCGGCATTGGTGAAGGTGCCGTCCTTCTCCAGGAAGGAGCAGCCCGGCAGGAAGACGTGGGCGTAATTGGCGGTCTCGTTCAGGAACAGGTCCTGCACCACCAGGCATTCCAGCGCGCCGAGGCCGGCCGAGACATGCTTGGTGTCGGGGTCGGACTGAAGAATGTCCTCGCCCTGCACATACATGCCCTTGAAGGTGCCATCGACCGCCGCGTCGAACATGTTGGGGATGCGCAGGCCCGGCTCGTCATCGAGCGTCACGCCCCACAGCGCCTCGAAGGCGGAGCGGGTGGCATCGTCCGAAATGTGGCGGTAGCCCGGCAGTTCGTGCGGGAACGAGCCCATGTCGCACGAGCCCTGCACGTTGTTCTGGCCGCGCAGCGGGTTCACGCCCACGCCCTTGCGGCCGACATTGCCGGTGGCCATGGCGAGGTTGGCGATGGCCATGACGGTGGTGGAGCCCTGGGAATGCTCCGTCACGCCGAGGCCGTAATAGATGGCCGCGTTGCCGCCCGTGGCATAGAGGCGGGCCGCGCCGCGCAGAGCCTTGGGATCGACGCCGGTGTATTTCTCGATGGCCTCCGGGCTGTGGCGCTCGTCGGCGACGAAGGCAGCCCAATCCTGGAATTCGTCCCAGTCGCACCGCTCGCGCACGAAGGCTTCGTTCACCAGGCCCTCGGTGACGATCACATGGGCCAGCGCCGTGACGATGGCGACATTGGTGCCCGGCCGCAGGGGCAAATGATAGTCGGCGGTCACATGGGGCGTGCGCACGAGGTCGATCTTGCGCGGATCGACGACGATCAGCTTCGCGCCCTGGCGCAGCCGCTTCTTCATGCGCGAGCCGAACACCGGGTGGCCGTCCGTGGGGTTGGCGCCGATGACGAGGATGACATCGCTGTCTTCGACGGAATCGAAGTCCTGCGTGCCCGCCGAGGTGCCATAGGTCTGGGACAGGCCATAGCCGGTGGGCGAGTGGCAGACGCGGGCGCAGGTGTCGACATTGTTGTTGCCGAAGGCGCCGCGGATCAGCTTCTGGACCAGATAGGTCTCTTCATTGGTGCAGCGCGAGGAGGTGATGCCGCCCACCGAGCGGCGGCCATATTTCTCCTGGATGCGCTTGAACTCGGAGGCGGCGTATTGGATCGCCTCCTCATAGCTCACTTCCTTCCACGGCTCGTGGATGGAGGAGCGGATCATGGGCTTCAGGATGCGGTCCTTATGGGTCGCATAGCCATAGGCGAAGCGGCCCTTCACGCAGCTGTGGCCGCGGTTCGCCTTGCCGTCCTTGTAGGGCACCATGCGCACCAGCTCGTCGCCGCGCATCTCGGCCTTGAAGGTGCAGCCGACGCCGCAATAGGCGCAGGTGGTGACCAGCGAATGCTCGGGCGTGCCGATGTCGAACATCGCCTTTTCATTCAGCGTCGCCGTGGGGCAGGCCTGGACGCAGGCGCCGCAGGAGACGCATTCGGAGGAGAGGAAGCTCTCATCCATGCCCGGCGACACGCGCGAGCCGAAGCCGCGCCCGGAAATGGTCAGCGCGAAAGTGCCCTGCACTTCCTCGCAGGCGCGCACGCAACGATTGCAGACAATGCACTTCGACTTTTCATAGGTGAAATAGGGGTTGGATTCGTCCTTCCCCATCTTGATGTGGTTCTCGCCCTCATAGCCGTAGCGCACTTCCCGCAGGCCGACGACGCCGGCCATGTCCTGAAGCTCGCAATCGCCATTGGCCGAGCAGGTCAGGCAGTCCAGCGGGTGGTCGGAGATGTAAAGCTCCATCACGCCCTTGCGGATCTGCTTCAGCCGCTCGGTCTGGGTCTTCACAACCATGCCGTCCATGACGGGCGTGGTGCAGGAGGCCGGCGTGCCGGCGCGACCCTCGATTTCCACCAGGCAGAGGCGGCAGGAGCCGAACGCCTCCAGCATGTCGGACGCGCACAGCTTGGGGATCTGGTTTCCCACCTCCATGGCGGCGCGCATGATGGAGGTGCCTTCCGCCACCTCGACCTTCATGCCGTCAATCACCAGGGAGACGATCTTCTCCGACTTGGAGGCCGGGGTGCCGTAGTCGATTTCGTGGATGAGAGACATGGCGTTCCTCCTATTCGGCGGCTGCGGGCAGGCGGGGCGCCGCGCCGAAGTCTTCGGGGAAATGGGTGAGCGCGCTGATGACCGGGTAGGGCGTGAAGCCCCCGAGGGCGCACAGCGAACCGAGCTTCATGGTCTGGCAAAGGTCGGTGAGGATGGCGAGGTTGGCCTCGCGCCGCTCGCCGGCAATGATCTTGTCCAGGGTTTCCTTGCCGCGCGTGGAGCCGATGCGGCAGGGGGTGCACTTGCCGCAGCTCTCATGAGCGCAGAATTCCATGGCGAAGCGCGCCATGTGGGCCATGTCGGCGGTGTCGTCGAACACCACGATGCCGCCATGGCCGATCAGCGCGTCCTTGGCCGCGAACGCCTCATAGTCGAACGGCGTGTCGAACTGGGAGATGGGCAGATAGGCGCCGAGCGGGCCGCCGGCCTGCACCGCCTTCACCGGGCGGCCGGAGGCGGTGCCCCCGCCGATGTCATAGACGAGTTCGCCGAGCGGGATGCCGAAGGCGGTCTCGAACAGGCCGCCAAACTTGATGTTGCCGGCGAGCTGGATGGGCATGGTGCCGCGCGAGCGCCCCATGCCGAAGTCGCGATAGAAGGCGCCGCCCTTCTCCAGGATGACGGGGACGGTGGCGAGCGAGATCAGGTTGTTGATGACGGTGGGCTTCTGGAACAGGCCCTTGATGGCCGGGAGCGGCGGCTTGGCGCGCACCACGCCGCGCTTGCCCTCCAGGCTTTCCAGCAAGGCGGTTTCCTCGCCGCACACATAGGCGCCGGCGCCCATGCGCATTTCCATGTCGAAGGCGAGGCCCGAGCCGAGGATATTGTCGCCCAGCAGCCCCGCCTTGCGGGCGAGGGCAATGGCCTTTTCCATCACCACCAGGGAGAGGGGATATTCCGAGCGGCAATAGACATAGCCCTTGGTGGCGCCCACGGCGAGGCCGGCGATGGTCATGCCCTCGATGAGGCAGAAGGGATCCGCCTCCATGATGAGGCGGTCGGCGAAGGTGCCGCTGTCGCCCTCGTCCGCATTGCAGACGATATATTTCTGGTCCGCCGCCGTGGCAGCCACGGTGCGCCACTTGATGCCGGTGGGAAAGCCCGCGCCGCCGCGTCCGCGCAGCCCGCTCTGGAACACCTCTTCCACGGTCGCCGCCGGGCCGATCTGGACCGCCTTGGCAAGGCCCAGATAGCCGCCATGGGCCTTGTAATCGTCCAGAGAGAGGGGATCGATGATGCCGCAGCGCGCAAAGGTGAGGCGCGTCTGCCTCTTCAGATAGGGGATCTCGTCCACGACGCCGACGCACAGCGGGTGGGCCTTGCCCTCCATCAGGCCGGCATCGAGCAGGCCGGCGATGTCGGCCCCCTTCACGGGGCCGTAGCCGACGCGGCCGGCGGGGGTCTCCACCTCCACCAGGGGCTCCAGCCAGAACAGCCCGCGCGAGCCGTTGCGAACGATCACGGCCTCGATGCCGCGGGCGGCGAGCGCCTCGGCGAGCACGCGGGCGACGCGATCCGCCCCGCAGGCGACGGCGGTGGCGTCATTGGGAACGAAAATGCGGGGGGTGCTCATTGTCCGGCCTCCGCCGCGAATTCGTCGATGGTCTCGCGGTCGAGGCGGCCGACCAGGCGCCCGTCGATCAGGGCCGAGGGCGCGCAGGCGCACAGGCCGAGGCAGTAAATGGGCTCAAGCGTCACGCGCCCGTCGGCCGAGGTCTCGCCCATTTCAAGCCCGAGCTTCTGCTCGGCATAGGCGGTGAGCGCCTCCGACCCCATGGACTGGCACGCCTCGGCGGCGCACAGCTTGATGACATGGCGGCCCGGCGGCTCGCGGCGGAAGTCATGATAGAAGGTGACGACGCCGTGGACCTCGGCGCGCGAGAGATTAAGGCGCTCGGCGATCATCGGCACCACCGGCTCGGGCACAAAGCCGAAGGCTTCTTGGAGGGCGTGCAGAATCGGCATGGTCGCCCCCGCCATGTGGCGGTGCGCCTCGATAATCTGCCCCGCGCGTTCCGCGCTCCACGGTTCGTAAGCGGTCGCCTGCATGCCTTGCTTCCCCGGCGGGCCTCAGGCCCGCTTTTTGTGATCATTACAAGGAGTGTGGCATGCCACATGCGGGGATCAAGCCCGGTCCGCGGATGCTGCGATAGAACATTTCTATCGTCGGGACGGTATCGGAAGCGGCGGGTTGGCCTTTTTGTGCCGAACACGGCGGTCGGTCTGGCCTGAAACCGGCCCCAATCCCACGTTTGTGATCGGCATTCTCTATGCGCCTCGGCGTGGCGGAGGCGCATGTGTCTCCCTCGGCATGCGCTCTGAGGTTGTGGTATCGGGGCAGATAAATTTCAGATTGCAATTTCCTGGTGTATACCTCACTGTGAACTGCCTAAGGTTGTGGTTGGGGGCCGCTCCTCTCTCAGGTTGGCCTCGCGACACGCCTGCAGGCCTCACATTGGAGGACGGACACATGGCTTACGCACAGTGGGTTGAAATCACCATCAAACCGATCAGCTGTTCTGTTCAGATCAAGAATATCGTTCATCAGTGGGGAAAGTTCTATATCGGATCGAAGGATAATGAAGTGGCGCCGGAAAGCCTCGAAGGTAAAGCCATCGAGTCCGGCTCCAGCTTCACGTTCGGCGCCTGCGGCCGTGAAAATGCCTCGTCCGGCACCGAAGGCAGCTTCGATCTCTATGACGGCAAGACGAACGTCGGAAACTATTATTGGGACTGCCCGTGGGGCAGCAAGACCAATACCTCCACCTGGACGCCCGGCAGCGATTCCTACATCTGCCAGGCCACCGGCGCGAACCTCAACAGCGGCGCGCTCGGAAACGTCACGCTCAAGGCCGTGAAGGTCTGATTTCGGCTCATGCCGTCCCGCCGGGGCGCCGCGCGCGCCGGCGGGATACAACCTGCGGGGATACCGGACGATGGACCTCACCATTCTGAGCTACAACACGCATCTCTTCCTCGATTCCCTGGCCGCGCGCGCGGCGGGTGCGCGCAAGGCGGGCGAACTGCTCCTTCATCAGGATGAGGCGCGCCTGCACGGGCTGATGGCCCGCCTCTCCGCCCTCGCTCCGCCACCTGCCATCATCGGCCTGTCGGAAGTCTGGGCGCACAGCGTCAGCGACCGCATCCGCGAGAGCCTTCCGGTTGGCTACGAGACGTTCCGCTTCAGCGGCGAACCCTGGCACAAGGGCAGTTGCGGCCTTGTTCTCGGCGTGCGGGGGAGGTTTGTCGACCCCTGCGGCTTCCTGAATTACGAGGGACTCATCGAGAGCGACAGCTGGTCCGCCAAGGGGGTCGTCTATGCGAAAGCGGCCATCGGCGATCGCAAGGTTCTGATCGTGCAAACCCATGCCCAGGCGAGCTATGTCGGGAAGGAGAAGGTGTGCGAGGCCGCGCGGCGGCGCCAGCTTCAGGCGACCCTGTTCAAGGTGCTGGACGAGGAGGCGGACTTTCTCGGCCCGGCTTTCCTGCTCGGCGACCTGAACATCGTCGCCGGCTCGGATGACTATCGCTGGTTCAGCACGCAAATGGCCGCGCGCGGCTATCGCGATGCCTGGTTCGCCGCCGAGGGTGCCGGGCCGGGCTACACCTACCGGCCCCGCCACAACAGTCTCATTCCCCTGTTCGACGAGACCGAGACGCTCGACCAGCGGCTCGACTACATCTTCTATCGTCCCGCCGCGAGCACCGTGCGCCGCGCGCAGGTGCTCACCGACTTCACCACCGCGCGCGGCCTTGAACTCTCCGATCACGAGCCCCTGCTCGTGACCTTCGAGGTTTGAGCGCCGCCCTTCTCACGGGGCGAGAACGGCCAGCGCGGGGTCCTTCACCGTGAGCGCGGCGAGGCGCGGTGCAATGCGGCGCGCCTCGGAGACCAGGGCGGCGGTGATGGGGGTGGTCGGCTCGCGGTGCGGCACGACCAGCCCGATCAGGTGGGTGATTTCGGGCTCCACGATGGGAATGGAGCGCACATTTGAGGTGAGGCCGAGGGAATCGGCCAGCATGGCCGGCATCACGCTCGCCCAAAGCCCCGTGCGGACATGGGTGAAGAGCACGATCATGGAATTGGATTCCAGCGTCGGCTTGGGGGGGCCGCCGGCAGCGGCCAGCAGGCCGTCCACGATGCGCCGGTTCTGCATGTCCGGGGTCAGCAGGCAGAGCGGCAGTTCCGCGATCTCGGCCCAGGTTACGCTGTCCCGGTCGCCGTATTTGGCCGCCGGGGAGGTCACGAGGCGATATTGCTCGCGATAGAGCGGAACCGTATTCACGCGCCCCAGCGGCTCGTTGTCCAGATAGGTCAGGCCGGCGTCGATCTCCAGATTTTCCAGGTGGTTCAGGATCTCGATGGAGGTCCGGGAGATGACCGTAAAGCGCACGTCGGGATGGCGCGCGCGGAACGGCGTGGTGATCGCCGCCACCATGGGAAGCGCCGTGGGAATGGCGGCGATGCGCAAGGGTCCGGACAGGCCGCGTTTCAGCGCATCGATATCGGCCCGCATGGCGCGCGAGTCCGCCACGATGCGGCGCGCCCATTCCAAGGTGCGCTCGCCCTCCGGGGTGAAGCCCATGAAGCGCGAGCCGCGCTGCACCAGCAGCACCCCGAGCGTATCCTCCAATTGCTTGATGCCGGCGGACAAAGTGGGCTGGGTGACACCGCAGGCTTCCGCCGCCCGTCCGAAATGGCGCTCGCGGGCGAGGGCGATGAGATATTCCAGCTTGTCGATCATCCGGGGCGGTCACTCTGCCTGAGGCGCGTCGAGCGCCGCGAACGCGGCACGCCACCATGCCCAAATCCTTCAGTGTTTCAAGCTCGGGGTTTGCCGCCTCAGCGACGGCACAACACGCTTTCGTGTCTTGGCTGCGAGGGAAGGGAACTGTCGCCGCCACGGCAGAGTTAGCAAAGGGTTTCCACCCCGATCCAGGCGGCGCAAGGCGCCGTCGAAGGAGGGATCCATGATGCTCGCGCGCGGATTCTTCGTCATTAGTGTCCTCGCCGTCCTGTCCTCGGCATCGGCCGGCTTCATCGCGCCGCCCGCCCAGGGCGAGCCGACCCAAAAGGGCGTCTCGCCACCGGCTCAGGAGCCCTATTACGGCCCGAGCCAATTCGCGTGAGGCGCGCCACGTCTCGGGCCAGCCGCGCGAAACGCGGTATGCGCTTCGCCGTGCGGGAGGCCTGCCGGTCTGCGGCGGTGATCCTGTCTGCCGCGATGCTCCTGGGCGTCGGTGGAGGCATGTTCGCTGTGCCGGCACAGGCCCAAGGGCCGGGCGACTTCTTCGCCGCTCTGTTCGGCGGCTTTATTCGCCCCCGTCCCGCCGTGCCCCTGCTGGCCCTTCCCGCGCCTGAGGCAGAGCGGCCGGTAGCCGCGCGCGTCGCTTATTGCGTGCGCCTGTGCGACGGAAAATACTTTCCCCTGTCCGGCGCGGGCGATCCGCAGACCCAATGCGCGGCGCTCTGCCCAAAGGCGGACACGCGCGTCTATCGCAGTGTTTCCGCCATCGACACCGCCGAGCATGACGGAAGTCCCTACACCGCGTTGCCGACCGCCTTCCGCTATCGCACCACCCTCGACAATGCCTGTAGCTGCACGGGCAACGGTCCGCTCGGTCTCGCGACCCCGACCGTGGAACAGGATGCCTCGCTCAAGAGCGGCGATGTGGTGATGACCGCGGACGGCCCAAAAGTCTTCCAGCCGAAGGGCGGGGCGATGCCTCATCCGCCGACCGCCTTCGTCCCGCCCGAGGATGCGCGCCGCCTCTCACGGGACATGCGCCAGCGCATCGAAGAGCTTCGCCTTGCCGACGAAGCCGGGGCTCAGGCGGCGGGGAAGATGCGGTAGCGGCGCGGCACGAGGCCGATCTGCGTGCCCACCGCAAGCGCCTCTCCCGCCGGCACGCCGGTTTCCACGACCTGGCCGTCCGGCAGCACGATGTCCGCGCGCCGCGTGGGGCCAAAGGTGCGCAGGGCGAGAATTCGCCCGGCCACCGGCGCCGCGCCGGGGTCCACGAAGTCCACGTCATGGGGACGCGCCACCAGACGCACCGGCCCGTCCGCCGCGCCCTGGGCATCCAAGGGCGTGGCACGCGCGCTCACATGCAGGCGGCCACCGCTGACCTCGGCGGCGAGCGAGAGGCTTTCTCCGATGAAGTCATGGACGAAGGCGGTGGCAGGCGTGTCATAGACCTCCTGCGGCGTGCCGACCTGCTCGATCCGCCCCTTGCCCATCACCACCACGGTATCGGCAAGTTCGAGCGCCTCTTCCTGGTCATGGGTGACAAGGACGGAGGTGACGGGAAGTTCCTCGTGCAGATTGCGCAGCCAGCGCCGCAATTCCTTGCGGACCTTGGCATCGAGCGCGCCGAAGGGCTCGTCCAGCAGCAGGATGCGCGGCGAAATGGCGAGTGCGCGGGCGAGCGCCACCCGCTGGCGCTGGCCGCCGGAGAGCTGGTTCGGCCGTCGGTCGGCGAGCCAGTCGATCTGCACCAGGGAGAGAAGCTGGTTGACCTTCTCGCGGATCGCCGCCTCGGGCAGCTTGTCCGCGCCCTTGCGGACCCGAAGGCCGAAGGCGACGTTCTCGAACACGTTCATATGCCGGAACAGGGCATAATGCTGGAAGACGAAGCCCACATTGCGCTCACGCACCGAGCGGGCCAGGGCATCCTGCCCGTCAAAGCGCACTTCGCCCGAATCCGGCCAGTCGAGGCCCGCGATGATGCGCAGCAAGGTGGTCTTGCCCGAGCCGGACGGTCCGAGCAGCGCCACGAGCTGGCCGCCGGGAATGTGCAGGTTCACCGCATCAAGCGCGGTGAAGGTCTTGAAGCGCTTGGTGACGTTGACGATGTCGATGCTCATTGAGCGTCCTCCGCGAGGCGGGCCTCCAGCAATGTCTTCGCCACCAGGGTGACGAGCGCCAGCAGCGCCAGCAGCGAGGCGACGGCGAAGGAGGCGACGAACTGATACTCGTTGTAGAGAATTTCGATATGCAGCGGCATGGTGTTGGTGAGCCCGCGCACATGGCCGGAGACCACCGACACCGCGCCGAACTCGCCCATGGCCCGCGCGTTGCAGAGCAGGACGCCGTAGAGCAGCGCCCATTTCACATTGGGCAGCGTGACGCGGAAGAAGGTGGAGAGTCCCGAGGCGCCAAGGGAGATCGCCGCTTCTTCCTCGGCCGCGCCCTGTTCCTGCATGAGCGGAATGAGTTCGCGCGCGACGAAGGGGAAGGTCACGAAGAGCGTCGCCAGCACGATCCCCGGCAAGGCGAAGATGATCTTGATGTCCCACGCCTGGAGATAGGCCGCGAACAGGCCCTGCGATCCGAACAGCAGCACATAGACGAGGCCCGCCACCACCGGCGAGACGGAGAAGGGCAGGTCGATGAGCGTGATGAGCAGGCTGCGGCCGGGAAATTCGAACTTGGCGATGGCCCAGGCGGCGATCAGGCCGAACGTGACATTGGCGATCACCGAAATGGCCGCCACCACCAGCGTGAGGCGAATGGCGGACAAAGCGTCCGGCTCGGCGAGGGCCGACACATAAGCGAGCCAGCCGCGCTTGAAGGCCTCGTAGAAGACCGAGATCAAGGGCAGGGCGATGAACAGGGCCAGGAAGGCGAGCGCGAGCGCGAGGATGACGATGCGCACCGCCTTCGGCTCGGTATTGGTCGGCCCCGGATGGCGGACGGGACGCGCCGCGCTGCGGACCGGCGGGCCTTCGGAAGCGAGCGCGTGCGGCGCGGACGGGGCCGCGGACGTGGCGGCCGGTGTCATGCTTGCGCCCCGCGCGTCTCGCTCCAGCGCTGGAGACGGTTGATGACCAGAAGCAGCGCGAAGGAGGCGAGCAGCATCACGCAGGCGATGGCGGTGGCGTCCGCATAGCGGAATTCCTCCAGGCGGATGACAATGAGGAGCGGCGCGATTTCGGTCTGGCCCGGCAGATTGCCGGCGATGAAGATGACCGATCCATATTCCCCAACCGCCCGGGCGAAGGCGAGGGCGAAGCCGGTGAGAAGCGCCGGCAGAATGGCCGGAAGCACCACCCGGCGGATGGTCTCCCAGCGCGAGGCGCCAAGGCTCGCGGCGGCCTCCTCCAGTTCTGCGTCCAGATCCTCCAGCACCGGCTGAACCGTGCGCACCACGAAGGGCAGGCCGATGAAGATGAGCGCCACCAGGATGCCGAGCTGCGTGAACGCGACCTTGATGCCGAGCGGCGCCAGCAGGGCGCCGACCCAGCCATTCTCCGCATAGAGCGAAGTGAGCGCGATGCCGGCGACGGCGGTGGGCAGCGCGAAGGGAATGTCGATGATGGCATCCACCACGCGGCGGAAGGGAAAGTCGTAGCGCACCAGCGCCCAGACCACGATCGTTCCGAAGATCAGGTTCAGCGCGGCCGCCGCCAGCGAGAGCCCGAACGACACCTGAAGCGCGTGAAGCGTGCGCGTGCTGGTGACGATGGTGATGAACCGCTCCAGGCTGATCTCGCTGGTCTTGATGAACAAGGCGGACAGCGGCAGCAGGACGATCACCGAGAGCCAGGTGAGGGTGAGGCCGAGCGTGATCCCGAAGCCCGGGATGACGCTGCGCTGCCGGGCCACCGGGAGGGAAAGGGGGACGGAGATCATGGGCTGCGGAGGGCTCCGATGGAGAAGGCGGGGCGCTGCCGCTCCCGTCCCGAGCTTGCACCCTGCGGGACGGAAGCGACAGCGTCAGGCGGGCCGGGAGGAAGAAGGCCCGCCTTTGCGACCTTGGCGCGCCATGCGGTGCCGCCCGGGTCAGTTGGAATAGATCTGGTCGAACACGCCGCCATCCGAGAAGAAGGTCTTCTGCGCCTTGCGCCAGCCGCCGAACACCTGGTCGATGGTGAAGAGCTGCACATCGGCGAACTTGTCCTTGTAGTTCGCGGCGACGGCTTCATTGCGCGGGCGGTAATAGTTCTTCGCGGCAAGATCCTGGCCGGCCGGCGTGTAGAGATATTTCAGATAGGCCTCGGCCAGCGGGCGGGTGCCGCGCTTGTCCACCACCTTGTCCACGACCGCCACCGGGGGCTCGGCGAGGATGGAGATGGAGGGGGTGACGATGTCGAACTTGTCCGGCCCCAATTCATTGACCGCGAGATAGGCCTCGTTCTCCCAGGCGATCAGCACGTCGCCGATGCCGCGCTCGACGAAGGTGACGGTGGAGCCGCGCGCGCCGGTGTCGAGGACGGGGGCGTTCTTGTAGATCGCCTTGACGAACTCCTTCGCCTTGGCCTCGTCGCCGCCATTCTTCTTCAGCGCATAGCCCCAGGCCGCGAGGAAGTTCCAGCGGGCGCCGCCCGAGGTCTTCGGATTCGGCGTCACCACCTTGATGCCGGACTTGGCGAGATCGTCCCAATCCTTGATGCCCTTGGGATTGCCCTTGCGCACCAGGAAAACGATGGTCGAGGTGTAAGGCGCGGCATTGTCCGGCAGGCGCTTCTGCCAGTCGGCGGCGATCAGGCCCCGGTCGGAAATCTCGTCGATGTCATAGGCGAGGGCGAGGGTCACGACGTCGGCTTCGAGACCGTCAATGACCGAGCGCGCCTGCTTACCCGATCCGCCATGGGACTGGCGGACGGTGAGCGTGTCGCCCGGATTCGTCTTGGCCCACTCGGCCGCGAAGGCTTTGTTGAACTGGGTGTAGAATTCGCGGGTCGGATCGTACGAGACGTTGAGCAGCGTCACCTCGGCGGCCATGGCCGGTGCGGCCAGCGCCAAGGAGACCACGGCGGCGCCGGCAAGGCGCTTCAAGGAAAAGAGGGCAGACATGAGGCATCTCCGATGCGCGCGTCATCTGTGATGCATCCACGATGGCAGCGGGGCGGAGGGCCGTCAATAATTCAATCAACAATTTCCGTAGAAAAAATTAAATAACATCAGATCGATGTTCAATCGGCGGATTTGTGGACATGAATCCCGCATTCGGTCTTGCCCTGTCCCCGCCAGCGGCCGGCGCGCGCGTCTTCTCCCGGCTTCACCCGGCTGGTGCAGGGCATGCAGCCGATGGAGAGGAAGCCGAATGCTTTCAAAGGATGTTCGGGAAGATCGTGAGCGCGCATCCAGCCGTTCAGTTCCGCCGGCCCCAGGGCCGCGAGCGGATTGAACTTCAGCCGCCCGGCCTCGAACTCCACCGCAGGGATATGCGCGCGGGTGGCGGCCTGGTACCGCTTGCGGCCATTGATCCAGGCGGAGAAGGGGGCAAGGCCGCGCTCCAGGGGCTCGACCTTGCGCAGAGCGCAGCAGGCGTCCGGCTGCTCGGACCAGAGCGCGTCATCGGGATCGCGCAGCCGCCGGTCCGTCGGATCGGGGGTGAGGGTGCGCACATCGGTCAGCCCCAGCCGGGCGACCAGCGTATCGCGATACTCCAGCGTCTCCGAGAACATCATGCCCGTGTCCAGGAAGAGGATGGGGAGCCCGGGGTCCACCTGCGCGATCATATGCAGGAGGACGGCCGATTCCGTTCCAAAGGAGGAGACGGCCGCCAGTCTGCCGGCCTGTGTTTCCCGGGCGCAGGCAAGGATTTCGAGCGGCGAGGCATCGCGCAGCCGCATGGAGAGCCGCAGCGCCTCCCGCTCAAGCTCGCGCGCGACGGGTGCCTCTTGCACGGACGCCATGAACATGTTGCCTCCTATGCGCGCCCTGCGCGCAGCGCCGCCACACTCGCCCGCCCGTCTCCGGTGGGCTGGTAGAACAGCGAATAGCTGGCAAGCGCCTTGGAGAAGGCCGCGATGTCGGCCTCCTTCGCGATCTCGAACGCGTCGAAGCCGCAGCGCACCATGAGGATCAGCTGATCGCGCAGGACATTGCCGTGCGCCCGCAATTCGCCGCCATAGCCGAGCCGCTCGCGCAGCAGCCTCGCCTGGCTATAGGCGCGTCCGTCGCGGAATTTCGGGAAGTCGAGCACCACGAGTGACAGTTGAGCGAGATGTGGCGTGAGCACGCTCACATCGGCCGAATTGGGGACCAGCACGCCGAGCGGACTGTTGCGGCGGGCGAGCGCCTCGCCTTCCGCCAGCAGCCGCGCGAGCGGGACGATGATCGCTCCTTCCGGCAAGGGCGCGTCGCCGTCCACAGTCACATAGGAGTCGGGCACGACGGCCCCGTTCTTAACGAGCGGCATAGGCGCGCTCCTTGAAAGGTTCGAGGCCAAGGCGCTGGACCGCGGCGATGAAGGTTTCGGAGGGGCTGCTGCGCAGGTCGAGATAGGTGTCGACGATGCGCTCCACCACGTCCACCACCTCGTCTTCCGACACGGCCGGGCCGATCAGCTCGCCGAGCTTGGTCTTGTGGTTGCCCTTGCCGCCCAGCGTCACCTGGTAGAATTCCAGTTCCTTCTTCTCGACGCCGAGAATGCCGATATGGCCCACATGGTGATGGCCGCAGGCATTGATGCAGCCGGAAATGTTGATGTGCATGCGCCCGATGTCGGCGATCCGCTCGGGATCGGCGAACCGCTCCGTCAGGCGCTGGGCGAGCGGAATGGAGCGGGCATTGGCGAGCGAGCAATAATCGAGGCCCGGGCAGGCGATGATGTCGGAGATCAGCCCCACATTTGGGGTTGCGAGACCGAGCGCATCCAGCCGCCGCCACAGGTCGGGCAGATCCTTCTGGCGCACATGGGGCAAGGTGAGGTTCTGCTCGTGCGCGACGCGGATTTCGCCATACCCATACGCATCGGCGAGGTCCGCGATCCCGTCCATCTGGTCGGCCGTGGCATCGCCCGGCGGCTTGCCCACCGGCTTCAAAGATACCGTGACGATGGCGTGCCCGGCCATTTTGTGCGGGCCGACGGAATTGGCGTGCCAGCGGGCGAAGTCCGGATTCTTCATCGCCTCGGCCAGCACGGCCGGCGCATCGTCCAGGGCGTCGAAATCCGGGGTCACGAAGCGGTCGCGGATCTGGTCGAAGGCAGCCTCGTCCAGCAGCAGCGCGCCGTCGCGGATCTGCGCCCATTCGTCCTCGACGCGGCGGGCAAATTCCTCGGTCCCCACTTCGTGGACCTGGATCTTGATGCGCGCCTTATAGATGTTGTCGCGCCGTCCGCCGGAATTATAGACCCGCAGGATCGCCTCCAGATAGGAGAGCAGATGCTCCTTGGGGAGGAAGTCCCGGATCGTCTTGCCCACGAACGGCGTGCGGCCGAGCCCGCCGCCGACAATCACTTCGAACCCCGTCTCGTCGCCGCGCCGATGGAGACGCAGGCCGATATCGTGGACGCGGATCGCCGCGCGGTCATGCTTGGCGGCGGTGATGGCGATCTTGAACTTGCGCGGCAGATAGGTGAATTCCGGGTGCAGCGTGGACCACTGGCGGATCACCTCCGCATAGAGGCGGGGATCTTCGATCTCTTCCGGCGTCGCCCCGGCCCAGGGGTCGGTGGTGGTGTTGCGGATGCAATTGCCGGAGGTCTGGATGCCGTGGATGCCGGCGGCGGCCAGCTCGTCCATGGCGTCGGGCAGTTCGGCGAGCTTGATCCAGTTGAACTGGATGTTCTGGCGCGTGGTGAAGTGGCCATAGCCCTTGTCATATCGCCGCGCCACGGAAGCGAGCGCGCGCATCTGGTGCGCGGAGAGCGTGCCGTAGGGGATGCAGACCCGCAGCATATAAGCGTGGAGCTGCAGATAGACGCCGTTCATCAGGCGCAGGGGCTTGAACTCTTCCTCGTTCAGTTCGCCTGAGAGGCGGCGGGCGACCTGGTCGCGAAAGTCGGCGACGCGCTCCGCAAGGAAGGTCCGGTCGAACTCGTCATACACATACATGATGATGCCTTTCGCCTCACGCGGCGCTGCCGAAGGCGACGGTCGGGCCGTCCACGCGGATGCGCTCGCGCAGATTGGCCGGACGCGCCTTGCCGTCCTCCACTGCGACTCGCGCGGGATAGGCGCCGACCGCCTCCAACTCGTCCGCCTGGGCGCTGGCGAGCAGGGCATGAACCTCATCGGACGTCGTGGCGACAGCCGCGTCAGAGATGGATTCGGACCAGCGGCGGCCCGAGGTCAGCCACACCACCACGCCGTCCGCGAGGCGGTTGGCGGTGATGGCCGTCGGGCCGGTGATTTTCAGCTTCTGCTGAAGCGGAGATGTCATGGCGGTATCCGCAAAATGTACAGGTTGTTAGTGTTTAATTCGAATTTAACAGGGTTATAAACGTAAAAAGGGGGTCTGTCATGTGCAACCCTCGATTTCACGTCAGGATTAAGTTTAATTCACGCCTCCCACTGGATTATCCGCGATGTCTCTGTCATCGCACTTCGGCTGAGGTAGGATCACGCCGCCGATAAACGGGCCGAACGCCCAAATGGAGGAAGCCCATGTCCGACGCCGATCCCGTTCGCCTGGATTTCGATGGGCCCATCGCGCGCATCCGGTTCAACCGGCCGCATGTACTCAATGCCATCAACGAACCGGCGATCCTCGCGTTCAAGAACGCCGTGGAGCGGATCGCCGCCAGCGATGGCGTGCGGGTGGTGATCCTGTCGGGGGAGGGAAAGGGATTCCTGGCGGGCGGGGACGTGGGCCGGTTTCATGAAGCAGGGGAGCAGGCGGCAGAGGTCGTCGCGTCCATCATCGGGCCGTTCCACAGCGCGTTACGCACGCTCACCAGCCTGGACCAGCCGGTGATCGCCGCCCTGCACGGCGCCGTGGCCGGGGCCGGCCTCTCCATGGCGCTGGCGGCGGACCTCGCCATCGCCGCAGAGGATGCCAAATTCACTTTGGCCTATACCCGCATTGGGACCTCGCCGGACGGCGGCGCGTCCTGGGCGCTGCCCCGCGTGGTCGGCCTGCGCAAGGCGATGGAACTGGCGTTGCTGAGCGATGTCATCGGCGCGGACGAGGCCTTGCGGATCGGCCTCGTGAATGAGGTGGTGCCGGCGCCCGCACTGGCTGGGCGGGTGGACGAGCTGGCGGGGCGCCTTGCACAGGGGCCGACTCACGCGTTTGGGCAGGTCAAGGCGCTGCTGCGTGGCTCCTTCGAGCGTAACCTGCCGGCGCAGCTCCAGGCTGAGCAGGAGGGGTTCCTCTCCTGCGTGGCGACGGAGGATTTCAAGGAGGGCACGGCGGCGTTCGTGGAAAAGAGGGCCGCACGCTTCGCGGGGAAATAACACATTAAAAATGCGTGTTATTGACAATCCACATTTGATGAGTAGATTTGTCCCGTAAATTCACTTGGAATTACGGGAAATGCCGACTTCGCTGCCGCTCTCCGCATCCCGCGCCCGCTCCCCCCGACGCGGTCGCCGCCTTCTGCTCGGGTGGTCCGTGGCGGACTGGGGGCTGTTTATTGCGGCCTACGGCATCGTTCTCTGCGCCGTCCTGTTCGTGGCGCCGGAAAAGAAGGCAGCCGACACTCCTGCCCCTCAGGTCGTCACGCAGGCGCGGTGAGGCGTCGCGGCGCCGCCGTCAGGTGACCCCCAGCGCCGCCAGCAAGCTATCGCGCTGGGCGCTGAAGGCGGCCACGGGATCCGGCTTCAGGACCGCGAAGGCCATGAGCCCGCGCAGGGCGCCAAACACGACCGGTCCCATGACGCTCCCGGGTTGATCGGAGCGGATCGACCCCTCGGTGCGGCCCTGATCCCAGCCTGTCGCGAGCCATTCCATCTGCTCTTCCACGAAGCCCGCGATCTCGCGAACGGCTTCTGGCGAAAGCTCGTGGCTGCTGGTTGTCAGCATCAAGAACAGGCAGAACTGCCCCTCCTCCTGCAAACACTGCCCGCACCGCATGGCATAGGTGCGGATGCGTCCTGCACCTGTCGCACTGTCCGCGAGGGCCGCAAGCCCGGCCCGGTGCCGTTCGGCATAGAGCGCCAGCGCGGCGCGTCCCAGCTCATCCTTTGAGTGAAAATGGCTGTAGAGGCTCGGCGGACGCATGCCCGCCGCCTCGGCCAACTCGCGCAGGCCCAGCGCCGAGAAGCCCCGGCTTTGCAACATCTCGATGGCAAGGCCGGCCAGAGCCTCCTTGCGGGTGCCCTTTCCCGGAGCAGCCGGGAGCGCGTCTGTGCTGTCCCGCGCCATGTTCAATCCGCATCCTCTTTCTGAAAACCGCACGATCGATCGTTAGCGGGGATTGACAGGGAATTCAAGTTTGAGCTAACGATCGTTCGTTAGCAAGTACCGCCGGAATGGCGGCTCCGCTCAAGGAGAAAGCCGATGACCGTCCTTTACACCGCCGTTGCCACCACCAATGGGGGCGGCCGCCAGGGCCATGCCGAGACCTCCGACGGCAAGGTCAAGCTCGACCTGTCCTATCCCACGGAGATGGGTGGTTCCGGCGCCGGCACCAATCCCGAGCAACTCGTCGCGCTCGGCTATTCCGCTTGCTTCGGCGGCGCGCTCGCCCTTGCCGGCAAGTCGCACAAGGTGGATACGGCCAACGCCCGCATCACCTGCAAGGCGTCGTTGGCGCGCAATGACGACGGCTTCGGACTGAGCTTCGAGATCGAGGTGGAACTTCCCGGCGTGAGCCAGGAGGTTGCCGATGCGATCGTTCAGGAAGCACACGGCATCTGCCCCTATTCGCGGGCCTTCGCCCACGGCGCGCCCTCGGTCGCGCGGGCCAAGGTGAGCGCCTGACCTTTCCCCGACTGAACGACCGATGGATGCGGCCGGCCAGGATCAAATGTCCTGGCCGGCTCTTCTTTTGTTCGGGCCTTGCAGATCCGTGCACTGATCCTTAATTGCAGAGTTAAGTATAGTATTTCGCATTGATATATATCAGATGTTTTATCTTGGAAAAATTGACATAAATCTGAGGTTTTAACATCGTCATTGCAAATATATTTAAAGTTCATGACAGATAAATTCTCAGGAAATGGTCAGCGTCACGCAAGCCTCGAGTGTCATCTCCCCCAGGGTTCCCTGCGGGGCCTTTGAGAGGAGGGCGCGGTAGCCAGAAGGCGCCGAGCAGTTTCCTTCAGAAGGGAGGGGGACGGCTGCCGGTCGAGCCGGTTCACATCGGCCCGGTTTGTGCCGGCAAGATTGTGTGAAAGCGATTTGCTATGTTTTTCAATAATTTGAAAATGATCTGGAAGGTTTCGGTTCTGCTGGTGCTGCTCGGCGCCGTGAGCATTGGTGGCGCCGCCTATAGCGGGCGTCAGATGACCGAGATTGATCGCCTCTACGGCGCCTTGATCGATGGTCCGCAGTCCTCGACCCTCGCCCTGGCCCGGGCGACGCGCTATTCCGCCAGCATTGCGGAAAGCGTCTATGACCTGATCACGGCCTCCAGCGACGCGCAGAACGCGCAGGCCCTGGCCGCCATCGATACCCGTCGCCAACTGACTCTGAGCCGCCTGGACGATGCGGCACGCACGGCCCCGGTCTGGGCGTCCCAGATCAATGCCCTCAAGGCTGAATTCCTGCGGGCGGTCGAAGGCCCTTGCCGGGACGTGATTCAGCAGGCCGTGCGGGCGCAGACACCCGAGGAGAACCAGAAGGCCGCTGACGTGATGCGCTCGGCCTGCTCGCCCTTGCTCAGCCAACTCACCGCGAACGCGACCAAGGTCAACGAACAGATCATCGCCAGCGTCGAAGCGCAGAGCGCGGAGGCCTCGCGGGCGGCGCAGCAGACGAATGTGATGACGCTCGCGGGCATTTCCGCCGCGACCCTCGCCGTCATCGCCCTTGCTGTCATTCTGGTGAGACGCGGCATCGTCGCGCCGGTCTCGGGCGTGATCCACGCCATGGCGGACATGGGGCAGGGCCGGCTGAGTGAGGCTGTTCAGGGGACCACGCGCAAGGATGAAATCGGCGCCATCGCCCAGGCCCTCGAAGGCTTCCGCGCCCAATTGCTGGAGGCGGAGCGCCTGCGCCAGGCGAGCAGCGAACGGGAAGAGGCCGAACGCGCGCGTCTGATGGCACGCGAAAAACTCTCCGAGGCCTTCGTCGCGCAGATGCGCACGCTCGCCAGCCGGTTCGCGGCCTCCTCCGGCGAAGTCGCCGATTCCGCCCGCAACCTGTCGGCCACGGCCGAGCAGACCTCGCGCCAGGCCCAGGCCGTCGCGGCGGCAGCGGAGGAAGCGGCCACCAATGTCCAGACGGTGGCCGCTTCATCGGAGGAATTGGCGGCCTCGGTGCGGGAGATCACCGGCCAGGTCACCCATTCCGCCAATGTCGCGGATGTCGCCTATTCCGAGGCCGCCTCGTCCAACGACCGCATCAAGGTGCTCGCGACGGCCGCGTCCGCCATCGGCGATGTGATCGCTCTCATCAAGGGGATCGCCGACCAGACCAACCTTCTGGCGCTCAATGCCACCATCGAATCGGCGCGCGCCGGGGAAGCGGGCAAGGGGTTCGCGGTGGTCGCGTCGGAGGTGAAGGAGCTGGCCGCCCAAACCGCCAGGGCCACCGAGGAGATCGCCGCGAAAGTGTCGGAGATTCAGTCCGCCACCGACGGGACCGTGTCGTCCATGTCGGAGATCATCCGGGTTGTGACCGACATGAAGCAGATCTCGTCCGGCATCGCGAGCGCCGTGGAGGAGCAGGGCGCCGCAACCGGCGAGATTGCCCACAATTGCCAGCAGGCGGCCACCGGCACCCAGCAGGTCACCGAGAATATCGGCGGCGTGGGACAGGCCGCCGAGATGACCGGCTCAGCCTCCACCCAATTGCTGGTCCTGTCGGAGGCTCTCTCCTCCCAGGCCACGGATCTTGGCCGGATCGTGGACCAGTTCGTCACCGACCTCGCCCGAATTTAACCGGGCGATGCATCGACGCGCCTGGCCCGGCCTGATTGGGTCAGGCGCTCGGCACAAGCTGTGCCTGCCAGCCGAAGGGCATTGCTCCCGGCTGGCGCCTCCCCTCCCATCGCGAGGTCAGCGGGTGGACGTCAGCGGGTGAGCACGACCGCCTGATTGGTGTCGGCCAGCACGCCCACATAGCGGTTCGGGCCGGAGGGCGAGAGGCGCGCCGTGACCTTGCCGACATGGTTCTGCAGCACGAGATCGGGGCCGAGCATGTCCCAGCCCTTGGTCATGAAAATCTCATTGGGACAGGAAATATCCGCCTGGGCCGAAAGGCCGCTGACGCCGCGCGCCGTGGAGAGCGTCACCGGGCAGGTGCGCGCGCCATTGTCCCAAGAGAAGGTCCAGGCGCCGGAGACCTGCTCCTGCGTGCCGGACGTGGCGTAGGCGGTCGCGCCGGGATTGACGGGGGGCGGAGCGAGCGGAACGCTCGCGGAGCTGCCGGCGGCCGACGGTGTGACAGCGGCGCTCGCCGTTGCAGCCCGCGCGCCGGTGGTCGCAGGAGGTGGAGAGGACGCCGCAGCGACTGAGGCCTCGGCCGGCCCGGACGTCGGAGCACCAATCGGCGCGCTTTCCACCGCGCCGGTCGGCGCGTTCAGGATGCGCGCCTGATCCACGGCGCTGGTCTTGGTTCCGAAGCCGTCGAGGTCGGTGCTGCATCCGCCAAGCAGAAGTCCGACGCCAACCGTCGCGGCAACCACATAAACCTTCATCCGCAACCACTCCTGCGTCGCGGCGCGTTCTGCGCCTTTCGACCCGCCCTCATCGCCCCATGGACCTCCGGCGAATCAGAGGCCGGCCCGTCCAAAGTGCCGCCCACGCCTTAACGACGCTTCAATATCCGCCCGCAAGCCCATCCATGAGCCGGGTTACCTTCCCGCAGAAGATGGCAGCAGGATGACCCCCCGCTTCGGGACCTAAGGTAACCTTAACCGCTGCAGCAGCCTGGGTCATCCCGATTGCGGCGGTGGATGCGTGCGGTTCCCATGGGGCGGATCATGCTTTATGTGCTGCTCCAGCCTGCAGGAGCGCGCCGCCATGTACCAGATGCTGGACCCCTCCACCCTGACCGTGCTTGTCACCGGCGGCACATCCGGCATCGGCGCCGCGACGGTTCGCCGCTTCGCCGGCGCGGGCGCGCGGGTCGTGGCCATTGGCCGGCGCGCGGAGCGCCTCGACGCCCTGGCACGCGAGTTTCCCGGCCTGGTCCATAGCGTGGTGCTGGACGTGCGCGATTGGGAGGCGACGCAGGCGGAGGTGGCGGCCCTGCCGGCGCCGTTCTCTTCCTTTAATATTGTGTTCGCCAATGCCGGCCTCGCCTTGGGGCTGGAGCCTGCCCATAAGGTGGCCATGTCCGACTGGCAGCAGATGGTGGACACCAATATCACCGGGCTGCTCAACACGGTTCGCGCCACCTTGCCCGCCATGGTCGAGCGCAATGAAGGGCATGTGGTGTTCACGGGCTCGGTCGCCGGCGACTATCCCTATCCGGGTGGAAACACCTACGGGGCGACCAAGGCCTTCGTGAAGCAGTTCGCGCTCGGGCTCTGGGCGGACGTGGCCGGGACCGGCGTGCGCGTGACCAATATCGAGCCCGGTCTGACCGAGACCGAGTTTTCCCTGGTGCGATTCAAGGGCGACGAAGCGCGGGCGGACGGTGTCTATCGCGGCGTTGCGCCCATGACGGGCGAGGATATTGCCGAGCAGGTCTATTTCGCCTGCACTTTGCCGCGCCACGTGAACATCAACCGCATTCAGGCCATGGCCAGTGTGCAGGGCTTCTCCCCCTTGACCATCAAGCGCTGACACGTGGTGGAGGGGGCGGCGTGAGCCTTCCCAACATCATCACCCTCTGCCGGCTGCTCCTGGTGCCGGTCGTGGTCTGGGCCATCGCCTCGGGCGAGGTGCAGCTTGCCTTCTGGCTGTTCGTCCTGGCCGGGGTCTCCGACGCGGTGGACGGGTTTCTGGCCAAGCAGTTCGGCATGCAGACCGAGCTTGGTGCCTATCTCGATCCGCTGGCGGACAAGGCGCTGCTCATTTCCATCTATGTGGCCCTTTCAGTGGAGGGACTCATCCCGCGCTGGGTCGCCATCGCGGTGGTGGCGCGGGATGTCATGATCATCGGCGCGGTCATGCTGTCCGCCGTTCTGGCGCGACCTGTCCACATCAAGCCGCTGGTGGTCTCCAAGGTGAACACCATGGCGCAGATCGCCTTCGCCGCGCTCATTCTGGCGGCGAACGGATTCGACTTTCCGCTCGGACCCTTGATGCAGGTCGGCCTGATTGCGGTGGGCCTCTTGACGGCCCTTTCCGCCGCTGCCTATCTCGCGGCTTGGACGCGGCACATGGCCAGTTGAGCGCGCCCCGGCGGCGCGACCGGCGGCTGATCGGGGACGGGGGATGCCACTTCACCTCCAGGTGCGGTTCTGGATCGGGGCGCTCGTCGTCACCGTCCTGACATTGTGGCTGCTGAGCGGGATCCTCCTGCCGTTCGTCGCCGGGCTCGCGCTTGCCTATTTCCTCAATCCCGTGGTTGAGCGCCTGGCGCGGCTCGGCATTTCGCGCACGCCCTCATCGCTTCTGATCGTGGGTCTGTTCCTGCTGGCGGTAGTCCTGTTCCTGCTGGTGGTCCTGCCGCTGCTCGGCAGCCAGCTGGCCGAATTCATCACGAACATGCCGAGCTATGTGACCCGCCTCCAGGGGCTGGTGACGCAGGAAAACCGCGAGTGGATCGACCATTTCTTCGGCGATCGCCTGCCCGACATCCAGCGGTCGCTGGACAACCTCATGTCCCAGGGCGTGACCTATCTGCTCGGCCTCATCTCTTCCATCTGGTCGGGTGGCCAGGCCCTGCTCTCGGTGTTTGCCCTCGTGGTGGTGACGCCCGTGGTGGTCTTCTATGTGCTGTGCGACTGGCCCGGCATGGTGAAGGCGGTGGACCACTGGATTCCGGTCCACCAACGCCCGGTGGTGCGTCAGCTCGGGCGCGAGATGGACCTCGCCGTGGCCGGTTTCATTCGCGGCCAGGCCCTGGTGTGCCTCATCCTCGGCAGCTTCTATGCGATCGCGTTGACCATGGCGGGCCTGAATTTCGGCCTGCTGATCGGCATCGTCTCCGGGCTCATCACCTTTATTCCCTATGTGGGCTCGCTCACGGGCCTCGTCCTCGCCATGGGCGTCGCCATCGTCCAATTCTTCCCCGATTGGGCCATGATCGGCATCGTGCTCGGCATCTTCATCACGGGGCAGACGGTGGAGGGCTATATCCTCTCGCCGAAGCTCGTGGGCGACAGCATCGGCGTGCATCCCGTCTGGCTCATGTTCGCCCTGTTCGCCTTCGGATATCTGTTCGGGTTTGTCGGCCTGCTGCTGGCGGTGCCGCTCACGGCGGCGGCCGGCGTTCTCGTGCGCTTCGGGTTCAAACGCTATTTCGAGAGCCCGCTTTACACCGGGGAGGACGGGGCGGAGCCGCCCGAGCGGCGCGTGGCGGAGCGGCGCTGAGCATGGCGGACCGCGTGCGCGCCCCCTCCCAATTGCCGCTGGATCTCGGCTCGGCGCCGGGCTTCAAGCGGGAGGATTTTCTCGAGACCGCCGGCAATGCGGCGGCCCTCGCCTTGATCGACGCCTATCCCGACTGGCCCTCGCCGGTCGTGTGCCTCGTGGGCCCGCCCGGCGCGGGCAAATCCCACCTCGCGGCGATTTTCGCTGAGGTGGCGGGCGCGCCCACCGTGCGCGCGGCGGACCTCGTCGCGGCCGATATCCCCCGCAGTCTCGCCCAGCCTTCATTGGTGGTGGAGGATCTGGCGCCAGGGCAGTTCGATGAGGCGGCCTTGTTTCATCTGCTCAATCTCGCCAAGGAAACCGGCGCACATTTGCTGTTCACCGCCCGCCAGCCGCCCTCCACCTTTGCGCTTGCCACCGCCGACCTTGCCTCGCGCCTGCGCGCCATACCCAAGATCGAGATCGCGCCGGCGGACGATGCGCTGCTCGCGGCGGTGCTGGTGAAACTGTTCGCCGACCGCCAGATCGCGGTGGACGAGGCGACGATCCAATATTTGCTTGCCCGCATGGAGCGGTCCGTCTCCGGCGCGGAGGCTCTGGTGGGCGCCATCGACCGCGCCGCGCTCGCCGCCCGCCGCCCCGTCACGCGCGCCTTCGCGGCCGAGATTTTGCGGGAGATGGTGGCGCAGGCGGGGGACGAGCCGGGCGAGGATGAGGAGGGGGCAGGCTAAGCGGCGGCGCTGCTTCGGCTTTTTCTGTCACATGCGGGTGGGCAGCACGTACGGCTTTGCCCTAGACTGCGTCATAGAGCGGTCATGCAGAGCCGCCATGGTCCGGCGGAAAAATCGGGGACGAAGCCATGAACGCGACTGAGACTGCCGCCATGACCGTGGTCGAGCCGGAGGTGGAGCTGATGGCGGAGGAAAACCTCGCCGCTTCGCCGCACCGCTTCATCAATCGCGAAATCTCCTGGCTTCATTTCAATCGCCGGGTGCTGGAGGAAGCCTCCAACGCCAATCACCCGCTGCTGGAGCAGCTGCGTTTCCTCTCCATCTCGGCAAACAATCTCGACGAATTTTTCATGGTGCGCGTCGCCGGCCTCAAGGAGCAGATCCGCGAGGGCGTGACGGCCATGAGCCCGGAGGGCCTCACCCCCACCGAGCAGCTCGCCTCCATCATGGCCGAAGCCTCCAAGCTGATCTTCGACCAGCAGGCCCGCTGGAGCGAACTGCGCCGCGATCTCGCAGGCGTCGGCATCACCCTGGTGGACGGCGCGGATGCGACGGCCGAAGACCTGACCGTGCTGGAGCGGCATTTCCTCCATCACGTCTTCCCGGTCCTCACCCCGCTCGCCATCGATCCGGCCCATCCCTTCCCCTTCATCCCTAACCTGGGATTCTCGCTCGCCCTCCAACTGGTGCGCCAGAGCGACGGGCGCGGGATGAATGCGCTGATCCGCATCCCCGCCAAGGTGGACCGCTTCATCCGCCTGCCGGACGGGGACGGCATGCGCTTCATCACGCTGGAGCAGATGATCGGCCTGTTCATCTCGCGCCTGTTCCCCGGCTATGCGGTGAAGGGCCAGGGCGTGTTCCGCGTGATCCGCGACAGCGATCTGGAAATCGAGGAAGAGGCGGAAGACCTTGTCCGCCTGTTCGAGACCGCGCTGAAGCAGCGCCGCTACGGCTCGGTGATCCGCATGGAAGCGGACGCCGCCATGCCGGACGAATTGCGCGCCTTCGTGGCCCGCGAACTGAACATGCATGACGAGGAAATCTTCGTCGTCGGCGGTGTGCTCGCCCTCAACGAATTCTCCCAGCTGGTGTCCGTGGACCGGCCGGACCTGAAGTTTCCGGCCTACAATGCGCGATTTCCCGAGCGCATCCGGGACCATGGCGGCGACTGCTTTCTCGCTATCCGCGAGAAGGACATCGTCGTCCATCATCCTTATGAATCCTTTGATGTGGTGGTTCAGTTTCTCCGTCAGGCTGCTCGAGACCCTAACGTCGTCGCCATCAAGCAGACCCTCTACCGAACCTCCTCCGACAGTCCCATCGTGAAGGCGCTGGCCGAAGCCGCCGAAGCCGGAAAGTCGGTCACCGCGCTGGTGGAGCTGAAGGCGCGCTTCGACGAAGAGGCCAATATCCGCTGGGCGCGCGACCTGGAGCGCGCCGGCGTGCAGGTGGTGTTCGGCTTCATCGACCTGAAGACCCACGGCAAGCTCAGCATGGTGGTGCGCCGCGAGGGCGGGACGCTCGCCAGCTACTGCCATGTGGGGACCGGCAATTATCACCCCATCACGGCGCGCATCTATACCGACCTGTCTTTCTTCACCGCCGACCCGGTGATCGCGCAGGACGTGGCGCGCATCTTCAACTTCATCACCGGCTATGCGACGCCCGGCGAGCTGGACGTGATGGCGGTCTCCCCCACCACGCTGAAGCCGCGCATCCTGGAAAACATCGACGCCGAGATCGCCCATGCCAAGGCGGGCCGCCCGGCCGCCATCTGGCTGAAGTGCAATTCGCTGGTGGACCCGGTCATCATTGACGCGCTCTACAAGGCGAGCGGCGCGGGCGTGAAGGTGGAATGCGTCGTGCGTGGCATCTGCTGCCTGCGCCCCGGCATTCGCGGCCTCTCCGAGAACATCCGGGTGAAGTCCATCGTCGGGCGCTTCCTGGAGCACAGCCGAATCTATTGCTTCGGCAATGGCCATGGCCTGCCGCACACCAAGGCGCTGGTCTACATCTCCTCGGCCGACCTGATGCCCCGCAATCTGGACCGCCGGGTCGAGACACTTTGCCCCATCACGAACCCCACCGTGCATGAGCAGGTGCTGGATCAGATCATGGTGGCGAACATTATCGACAACGAACAGAGCTGGGAGGTGTTGCCCGACGGCTCCTCTCAACGCATAGTCCCGGCCCCTGGCGAGGAGCCCTTCAATGCTCACCGCTATTTCATGACCAATCCGAGCTTGTCGGGACGTGGAAAGTCTCTCAAAGATTCTTCGCCGCGCAGCCTCCTCCTCCGTCGGTGAGGGGCGCAGCCGGGAGCCGCATCTGACCGATCCCATGACGGTGACCGCGCCCATTGCGGTAATCGACATCGGGTCGAATTCAGTGCGCCTCGTGGTGTACGAGGCGCTCTCGCGCGCGCCGACCCCCATCTTCAACGAGAAGGCGCTGTGCGGCCTCGGCCGCGAAGTGCTCTCGACGGGGCGGCTTGCGCAGGACGCCATCGACAAGGCGCTGTCCGCGCTGCGGCGATTCCGGGCCCTGTGCGACGCCATGAAGGTCGAGACGCTCTATGCGCTCGCCACGGCGGCCTCGCGCGATGCCGCCAACGGGCCGGCCTTCATCGCCGAATGCGAAGCCATCTGCCGCACGCAGATCGAGATCCTGACCGGGCGGCGCGAGGCGGAACTCGCGGCGCTCGGCGTCATCTCAGGCATCCATGAGCCGGACGGCATTGCCGGCGACCTCGGCGGCGGTTCGCTCGAACTGGTGGACGTGCGGGCCGAGCGCGTTGCGGACGAGGGCATCACCCTGCCGCTGGGCAGCCTGGCTTTGCAGGATCGCTCCGCCCGCTCCATGCGCAAGGCGGAAAAGATCGTGCGGGACGCCATGGAGGGTGCCCCCGTCCTCAAGAAGATGGCCGGGCGCACCTTCTTCGCGGTGGGCGGCACTTGGCGTGCGCTGGCGCGGCTCCACATGTTCCAGCAGGGCTATCCGCTGCATGTGATGCACGGCTATACCATTCCCGCCAAGGAGGCGCTGGCCTTCGCCCGCATGGTGCATCGGGGCGATGTGGAGCAACTCGGCAATATCGAGGCGGTCTCGGTCGCCCGCCGGCCGCTGCTCGCCTATGGCGCCCTGGTGCTGGAAAATCTCGTGCGCCACGGACGCCCGGCGCAGGTGGTGATCTCCGCCCTCGGTGTGCGCGAGGGCCTGCTCTATTCGCTGCTGGACGAGACCCAGCAAAAGGAAGACCCCCTGCTGCTCGCGGCGCAGGAATTCAACCTGCTGCGCTCGCGCTCGCCGCTGCACCAGGAAGAATTGGTGGCCTGGACCGACCGGCTGTTCGCCTCTTCCCCAACCCTGGAGGAGAGCGCCGAAGAGCGCCGCGTGCGTCATGCCGCTTGCCTGCTGGCCGATGTGAGCTGGCGCGCCCATCCTGACTACCGCGCCGAGCAGAGCCTCAACATGATCGCCCATGCGGCATTCGCGGGGGTGGATCATGCGAGCCGCATCGCGGTGGCGCTGCCGGTCTATTTCCGCCATGTCGGCCTGACACCGGAGGAGCCCGTGCCCTCCATCCTCGCCCTCATGACGCCCGGCATGATGGATCGCGCCCGCATCCTCGGCGCCGCCATGCGTGTGGCCTATTCCCTTTCGGCCGCCATGACGGGCATCCTGCCCTCCATTTCGCTGGAGGTGCGGGGCGAGACCTTGGTCCTGACCGTGCCGCAGCGGCTGTCCGACCTCGTGAACGAGCGGGTGCAGGGCCGCATGCGCCAGCTTGCGCGCCTGATCGGCCGAGAGAGCGTGATCGGGACAGCCTAACGGCGCGGTTTGTCCTTTCGCGCGGCAGAGACGAGGGAGTGCGCCCGGCGCCGAGCGCCTCCGCCATGACCGGTCGTCCGGCGCTGGAGGAGCAGACATGCCTGCCGGATCACCGTATTCCCGGATCTCTCGCCGGCAATTGCTTGCCGGCGCCACCGCCCTGTCGCTGGCGCCGCTGCTGCGCCTTGATCCGGCATTGGCCCAGCCGCTCGCGGCTGGGCCGGTGCGGGTCGGGCGGATCACGGTCACTCCTTTGCTCGACGGCATGTTTCCCTTCCCCCTTTCCATCATGCCGGAAGCCGCCGCGCCCGAGGGTGCGAAATTGATCACCGCTGCCGGCGCTCCGGCGGGTGGTCCCGTTCCCATTCCCGTCAATGCCTTTGCGGTGGAGCGGGAGGGGCGCCTGGTGCTGATCGATGCGGGGACCGGAACGGCGGGCGGGGCCGACCTCGGCAAAGCGGCACGGGCGCTCGCTGCCGCCGGGCTGGACCGCAACCGGGTCGAGGCGGTCATCCTCACCCATTTGCATGTGGATCATGCCGCCGGCACCATTGATGCGGCGGGAAGGCCGGTTTTTCCCAATGCCGAACTGGTGCTTCAGCACAGCGAGATCGAATTCTGGACCGACGATGCCATCCGCTCCCGCGCGCCGCAGGGCATGGATGGTTATTTCGGCGCCGCGCGGGCGGTGCTTGCCGCCTATCCCAAGAAGGTCCGCGCCGTTGAAGGGGAGGTCGCGCTCTTCCCCGGCCTCAGGGCGGTGCCGGAACCGGGCCACACGCCGGGACATATGGGCGTGATGATCGAGGATGGGCCGAACAGCCTGCTCATGTGGGGCGACCTTGTCCATGTGGCGGCGCTCCAGATGCCCCATCCCGCATGGTCCGTCCTGTTCGACGTCAGCCGGACCCAGGCGGCGGAAACGCGTGCGCGGTTGCTTGACCGTCTTGTGGTGGAACGCACCCCGGTCATGGGGTCCCATGTGGCGGATCGCGGCCTGATCGAGCGGGATGGGCAGGGCTATCGCATGGTCCCGGCCGGTTGACGGCGGGGGCTGGATGTGGTGCAAGCGAGATGCGCCGTTTCGGCGCCGTAAGCGTCCGACGTCAGGCAACGCATCCAACCGGTCTTGGCCGGCCGGGTGCGTCATGCTCCGGGCGGGCCAGACCATCCTTGATTGAGGATGGCTGCATGTCAGCTTCTGCTTCTTCCCCCTTCTTCCGCAAGCTTCCCGCGCGGTTTGCCCCGCTCGTGATGCCCCTGGTGTTGTCGGTGCTGATGACCTTCGTGGTCTCGGCCATCTCCACGGCGCGCAGTCTCGGCTTCGGCACGGACTTCCTCGCCATGTGGCCGTCCGCCTGGGGCATTTCCTGGGCGGTCGCCTTTCCGACCCTGCTCCTGGTGCTTCCGGTGGTCCGGCGCATCGTGGCCTTGGTCGTGGAGGCGCCGGCGCGGTGACGCAAAAAGACCGGGCGCCAGAGATGGCGCCCGGTTCGGTCTATTGGCGGCGTGCGCTGCGATCAGGCGGCGCGGCGTTGATGACGGCCTTCGCGCACCTCTTCGATGATCTTGGCGCAGAAGGCTTCCAGATCACCGGGATTGCGCGAGGTGACGACGCCCTGGTCGGTCACCACCTGCGCGTCCTCCCATTGGGCGCCGGCATTCACCACGTCGGTCTTGATGGACTGATAGGAGGTCATGCGCTTGCCCTTGGCGATGCCGGCTTCCACCAGAAGCCAGGGGCCATGACACACCGCGGCGACCGTCTTGCCCGCGTCGTAGAACGCCTTGACGAGCTTCACCGCGTCCGGATTGGCGCGCAGCACATCGGGATTGATCTGGCCGCCGGGCAAGACGATGGCGTCATAGTCGCCTTCGCGGGCTTCGTTCAGGGGGCGGTCCACCGTCACCGCGCGGCCCCAATCCTTCTCATCCCATCCCTTGATCTCGCCGCTCTCGGGCGAGACGATGTCGACCTGCGCCCCGGCATCACGCAGCCGGTCGCGCGGCACTTCCAGTTCCGATTGTTCAAAGCCATGGGTGGCGAGAATGAGAATGCGCTTCCCGTCCAAAGGATTCGGCATCGTATGCTCCGTTGCGTGGCGCCCCGAAGGACAATGACCGCCTGTCCAGATCGTTCCCCGCACCAATAGAGCGACGTCGCGAAACAAAAACGGCGGGCTCGCGCCCGCCGTTGAATGTCCAGATCGATCGCGAGGACCAGACCTCAATTGTCGAGGAAGCTCCGCAGCTTGCGCGAGCGCGAGGGGTGCTTCAGCTTGCGCAGCGCCTTGGCCTCGATCTGGCGGATACGCTCGCGCGTCACGGAGAATTGCTGACCCACCTCTTCGAGGGTGTGGTCGGTATTCATGCCGATGCCGAAGCGCATGCGCAGCACGCGCTCCTCGCGGGGCGTGAGCGAGGCCAGCACGCGGGTCGTGGTCTCGCGCAGGTTCGACTGGATCGCCGCATCGATGGGAAGGACGGCATTCTTGTCCTCGATGAAGTCGCCGAGATGCGAATCTTCCTCGTCGCCGATGGGCGTTTCAAGGGAGATGGGCTCCTTGGCGATCTTCAGGACCTTGCGGACCTTCTCCAGCGGCATGCCGAGCTTCTCCGCCAACTCTTCGGGGGTCGGCTCGCGGCCGATCTCGTGGAGCATCTGGCGGGAGGTGCGCACGATCTTGTTGATCGTCTCGATCATATGCACGGGGATGCGGATGGTGCGGGCCTGGTCCGCGATGGAGCGGGTGATGGCCTGCCGAATCCACCAGGTGGCATAGGTGGAGAATTTGTAGCCGCGCCGATACTCGAACTTATCGACCGCCTTCATGAGGCCGATATTCCCTTCCTGGATCAGGTCCAGGAACTGCAGGCCGCGGTTCGTGTATTTCTTGGCAATGGAGATGACGAGGCGCAGATTGGCCTCCACCATTTCCTTCTTGGCCTGGCGGGCTTCCTTCTCGCCCTTCTGCACCATCTGCACGATCTTGCGGAATTCCTGGATTTCCAGGCCCGTCTCGGTCGCCAGCGTGTGGATGTCGGTGCGCAGGTCCTTGATGCCGTCCTTCTCGGAGGCGACGAAGCCCTTCCAGCCCTTGGAGCCGAGCTTGGAGACCCGCAGAACCCATTTCGGGTCCAGCTCATAGCCCTGATACTGCTTCAGAAAGTCGTCGCGCGCGACGCCATAGCTCTCCGCAAGGCGCAGCAGGCGGCCCTCGAGGCCGACGAGGCGCTTGTTGATCTCGTAGAGCTGCTCCACCAGGGCGTCGATGCGCGCCTGATTGAGCGAGAGCGACTTCATGTCGAGAACGAGGTCTTCCTTGAGCTTCTTCGCCTTGCGCTCCTGCGCGGGCGACAAGGTCTCGTTCTTCAGCTTGGACTCGACATTCTGGTCCTGCAGGCGGCGCAGCTTCTTGTAGCTGTCGGCCACCCGGTCGAAGGTTTCCAGCACCTTCGGCTTGATCTCCGTTTCCATGGCGGCGAGCGACAGGGAATTTTCCATGTCGTCTTCATCGCCATCGGGAGAGGCGCCGTCGCCCAGCAGACCGTCCTCGCCCGCCTCGGGGGCGAGCGCGGTCTCCTCGTCGCCTGCGGCGGGGGGCGGGTTCTTGCCTTCCGGGCCGGCATAGGTGGCTTCAAGGTCGATGATGTCGCGCAGGAGGACCTTGCCCTCCACCAGCTCATCGCGCCAGATGATGATGGCCTGGAAGGTGAGGGGGCTTTCGCACAGCCCGGCGATCATCGCCTCGCGGCCGGCCTCGATGCGCTTGGCGATGGCGATTTCGCCCTCGCGGGAGAGCAATTCGACGCTGCCCATCTCGCGCAGATACATGCGCACGGGATCGTCGGTGCGCTCGGCCGGCTCGGACTTGGTCTCGGAGCGCGCGACGGCGCGGGGCGCGGCCTCGGTCAGCTCGCCGCCTTCGGCCTCTTCCGGCTCGTCGGCGGTCTCGCCTTCCTCGCTCGCCTCTTCGTCCGTGGCCTCCTCGGCCTCGATCACATTGATGCCCATGTCGTTGAGCATGGCGAGGGTGTCCTCGATCTGCTCGGAGGTCACCTCCTCGGAGGGCATCACCTCGTTCAGCTGCTCATAGGTCACGTAGCCACGGCGCTTGGCATTCTTGATCATTTTCCGGACGGCTGCGTCCGAGAGATCGAGAAGCGGCCCGTCGGGGGTCTCGTTCTCCTTCTCGGGCGCCTCGCTCGTCTCGGTGGCCTGCTTCGCCATGGACTTCTCCTGAACCTGTCGCCGCGTGCCGACGGCCAAATGGCGGCGTGACCACTGGTCCGCCGCCGTCCCTCATCCCGTCAGAACCGTCCCTTAAGACGATCCCGTTAAATCAGCCTGAACTGCCCCGCATCTGCGCGCGGCGGTTCGTTGTTTTCGTGTCGCAGAGGGCGTGCGCTCATATGGAGCGCGCCGATGCGCGGCCCGAAGCCGCGCCAAACCCTTCGACCAGGGCCTCCGTTCCCTCGATGGCGGACAAGCGCTCGCGCACGTCCCGCAACCACGCGAAATTCGCCTCGCTTGGGTCGTCACCCAAATGCTGCTCGGCATCCCTGAGCTCTCTAGATAGCGCGTAAGCCTTGAGATGCAAGGCCGTGCGCTGGCGCCACCAGAGACGAACATCCTCTCTGCCGGTATCACGGTAGGATGGCCAGTCCATTCTTGGGTTGGCAAGCGCCCGAACGCGCCGCGCAACCTCCTCCATCTCAGCGGACAGAGTGAGGGGCTCCTCGTCTGCGGACAGCATATGGGCGTCCTGAATCGCACGGCACAGGCGGGAGGCGTCGCCATTGGCGAAGGGCAGGGCGGCGATCTCCTCGCCATAGGCATCCAGCAGCCAGGGATGGTTCAACAGGCAGAACAGGAGAAGGGCCTCGTTGCGCGGCATTATGGTGGCCCCGCCGGTGATGGCCGGGGTGCGCGCCAGCTCCGCGCCCCTGGGGGCAAGCGGCGGGGCGAATGGCGCGCGCGGATCGCGCCGCCGCGCGCCGGACCAAGCGCCCGCGGTGAGCGGAGGCGCGAGCTTGCGGCGCATCCGGTCATTGAAGTCCTGCCGATAATGGCGGCGCACGCTTTCATCCGCGATGGTCGCGACCAATTCCGCGAGCCGGGCTTCCAGCGCCGCCCGGCGCTCCGGCGTGTCGAGGCTGAGATGCTCGGTCTCGCGAGCCCAGAGGACGGCGGCCAGCGGCTCGGCGCGGGCCAGCACATCATCCATGGCCTCGCGGCCGGAGCGGCGGATCAAGTCATCCGGGTCCTGGCCTTCCGGCAGCGTGCCGAAGGTCAGGCTCTTGCCGGGCTTTAAATGGGGCAGGGCGACGTCGATGGCGCGGAACGCCGCGCGCCGCCCCGCCTTGTCGCCATCGAACAGCAGGGTCGGCTCATCCGCCATGCGCCAGAGCAACTGCAACTGGTCCTCGGTCAAAGCCGTGCCGAGCGGCGCCACGGCGCCCTCAAAGCCCGCCTCCACCATGGCGATGACATCCACATAGCCTTCCACGGCGATGAGCCGGGCGCCCTTGTGCGTGGCAGCGCGGGCGGAAAAGCCGTTGTAGAGCAGCGATCCCTTGTGAAAGAGCGGGGTCTCGGGGGAGTTCAGATACTTGGCCTGGACATCCTTTTCCAGCGCCCGGCCGCCGAACCCCACCACCCGGCCCTTCAGGTCGGTGATGGGGAATATCACGCGGTCGCGAAACCGGTCATAGGGCACCGCGATGCCCTCGCCGGCTACCAGCAAGCCGGCCTCCACCATGTCCGGCACGCTGATTCCGGCCTTGCCGAGCGCCTCCTTCAGATGGAAGCGGTCGGGCGCCCCATAGCCGATGCGGAAGCGCTTCTGGGTTGCCGGGCCAAGGCCGCGATCGGAAAGATAGCCGCGCGCCTTCGCACCGGCCCGGCCTTGCAGCGTGTCTTCAAAGTGACTTGCCGCCAGCGCCAGCACCTCATGCAGGGTGCGCCGCCGTTCTTCGCGCGCGCTCGCCTCGGGCGTCGCCTCGGGCAGGGGCAGGCCTGCCATGGAGGCAAGCCGCTCCACCGCCTCGCCGAAGGGCAGGCCCTCCGTCTCCATCAGGAAGTCGAACACGTCGCCGTGCTTGCCCGAGGAGAAGCAGTGATAGAAGCCCTTCTGGTCGTTCACGAAAAAAGACGGCGTCTTTTCCGGATTGAAGGGCGAGAGGCCGGCGAACTCGCGCCCCTGCTTCTTCAGCTTCACCCGCCGCCCGACCACATCCGACACCGGCAGCCGGGCGCGGATCTCATCGAGGAAGGAGGGCGGAAAGCGCATGCCCCTTCTCTAGCATGACTGGTCGGAATGTGAGAGACATACATTTGTATATACAGACTGGATGTTTTCGCTTATAGTTTCCTCGTCGGGCTGTAGGGGCAGCTTTCGGCTCGTCGCGGCTGAGTTTCGTATGGTACGAATTCCGGGGCTTTGATGCGCCGGGGGCGGCACATGGACTGGTCGTCCGTCGCATTCGAATGGGACGAGCGAAAAAGTAACCTGAATGAAGCCAAGCATGGCCTTGGGTTCCGTACTGTATCCTTGGCTTTAAGCTCCGAACCGTTTGTTCACTTTCCCTCCCGATATGAACAGGAGGACCGCCATGTCGCCATCGTCCGGATCGAAAACATCGCCTTCGCGGTCATCTTCACGCGGAGAGGCGACAAAATCCGAGTCATCTCGGCTCGGCGCGCCCGGCGCGAAGAAAGACGGATCTTTGAGATCGCTTTCGGTGCGGGAAATTAAGGCAGCAACGCCGGACATCGACTGGGCGCGCATTAGGGCAATGACGGAGTCGGAGATTGAGGCAGCAGCCCAATCCGATCCCGACTGGGAGGGACTTCTCGACTTCGATTGGCAGAGCGCGGAGGTCGTCATTCCTGGAAAGAAGGTGCCCATATCGATTCGGGTCGATGTGGATGTGCTGGCCTACTTTAAGGAGCTTGGCGCGGGGTATCAGCGACGCATGAATGCGGTGCTTCGCTCTTACATGCTTCAATCGCAGCGTTCCGAGGCCCGCGGCCTTCGCAGAGCAAAGAAGACAGCGGAGTAAAAAATCCCCGCTGTCCACAGGTCTCAGGCGGCGGTGAGGGCATCCTTCACCCAGGCCGAGGCCTTACCGAAGTCGATGGCGCCGGCATGGCGCTCCTTCAGCACCGCCATTGTGCGGCCCATGTCCTTGATGCCCTTCGCCTCGATCTCATTCACCACATTGGCGATGATGGCGCGGGTCTCTTCCTCGGAGAGCTGCTTGGGCAGGAAATGCTGGATGACAACGATTTCCGCCTTTTCCTGCTCGGCGAGTTCCGGGCGTCCACCCTCCAGGTAGATGCGGGCGCTTTCCTCGCGCTGCTTCACCATCTTGGCGAGAAGCGCGCGCACGTCGTCGTCGCCGAGCGGGTCCTTGCCCAGCCCGCGTGCCTCGATGTCGCGATCCTTGATCGCGGCATTGACGAGGCGCAGGGTGGACAGGCGCAGCTTTTCGCCGGCCTTCATACTCTCTTTGAGAGCCGTGTTGATATCGTCGCGGAGCACGGTGTCCTCTTGAAAATCAGGCGGCGCGGCAGGGAGAAACGGAGGCCGGACGGTTCCGGTCGTCAATGCTCTGCGGCCGTCGCGGCCGATGCCGCCGCGTTTCACGCAGAATTCGATGGCACATCCATCGGCCCTCTGGCGTCGCGGCGCGTGACGCCTTATCTAGGCGATCCATGACCCAGGAACAAGATCACGCCCCATCCCCGGCCGAAGGCTGGGCAGAATCCAAGCCGACCGCGCTGCTCGTGCTGGCCGATGGCACCGTCCTTGAGGGCGTGGGCCTTGGCGCCGTGGGCGAGGGGGTTGGCGAAGTCTGCTTCAACACCGCCATTACCGGCTATGAGGAGATCCTGACCGATCCCTCCTATAGCGGTCAGATCATCACCTTCACGTTCCCCCACATCGGAAATGTGGGCACGAACGAGGAGGATATCGAGACCGTGTCGATGGCCGCCGCCTCGGGCGTGCGCGGCGTCGTGCTGCGCACGGCGGTCACGGAGCCCTCCAATTACCGCGCGACGCGCCATCTCGACCAATGGCTGAAGGCGCGGGGCATCGCTGGCATTTCGGGCATCGATACGCGGGCCCTCACCGCGCTGATCCGCGAAGGCGGCATGCCGAACGCTGTCATCGCCCACAATCCGGACGGGGTGTTCGACATCGAGGGCCTCAAGGCCAAGGCGCGCGACTGGCCGGGCCTTGAGGGCATGGACCTCGTGCCGGGCGTCACCTCGGTGCAGCGGTTCAATTGGGACGAGACCCCCTGGCAGTGGCCCGCCGGCTATGGCCGGGACGAGGGCGGCGCCTATCATGTGGTGGCCATCGATTACGGCGTGAAGCGCAACATCCTGCGCCTGCTGGCCCGTGCCGGCTGCAAGGTGACCGTGGTGCCGGCGACGACGCCCGCTGCCGATATCCTCGCGCTCCAGCCCGATGGCGTGTTTCTCTCCAACGGCCCCGGCGATCCCGCCGCCACCGGCGCCTATGCCGTGCCGGTGATCCGCGAGCTGATCGCCAAGGACATTCCCACTTTCGGCATCTGCCTCGGCCACCAGATGATCGGCCTCGCCGTGGGTGGGCGCACGCTGAAGATGCACCAGGGCCATCATGGCGCGAACCATCCGGTGAAGGACCTGACGACCGGCAAGGTGGAGATCACCTCCATGAATCACGGCTTCGCCGTGGATCGCGAGAGCCTGCCGGCCAATGCGCAGGAGACCCACGTCTCCCTGTTCGACGGCTCCAATGCCGGTCTCGCTTTGTCCGACAAGCCGGTCTTCTCGGTGCAATATCACCCGGAAGCCTCGCCCGGCCCGCAGGACAGCCACTATCTGTTCGACCGCTTCGTGGAACTGATGGCGAAGAAGAAGACGGCCGCCTGAGCGCTGGCGCCGGTGGCGTCGGGATCAGGCCTAACGGACCAAACAAAGGGAGGACATGGGATGCTGTTCGTGGTGCTGAAGAAGGACAAGGCGAATCACGAGCATGTGCGCGCCGAGGTGCGTCCCGCCCATCTCGAATTCCTCAATGCAAACAAGGACAAGGTGGCGCTCGGCGGTCCGCTCATGAGCGATGACGGAACGCGGATGATCGGCTCCATGATCGCGGTGGAAGCGGAGAGCGCGGCCGAGGCCAAGGCGCTGCTGGAAAACGACCCCTTCGCCAAAGCGGGCCTGTTCGAGAGCGTGGAAGTGCTGCCCTGGAAGTGGGTTTTCAAGGCCCCCGCCGCCTGACGCATTCGCTGTTACATCAGTAAAAAAGGCCACGCTTCATCAGCGTGGCCTTTTTCATGGGGCGTCGTCCGGCGGTGGTCCGTCAGTTCAGGAACTCGCCGTGCTCTTCCACGTGGCGGGCAAGGCCGAGCGTGTGCTCGCGCACCAGGCGTTCGGCCAGATCAGGATCCCGCTTCTCGATGGCCTCGACGATCTGGGTGTGATCCACAATGGAGCGTTGCGCGCGGTGGTCCTGGCCGATGGTGAGCTTGCGCACGCCGCGCATGTGGGGAAACAGACTCTCGGTGGTTTCCGCGATCAGCTCGCAGCCCGACATGCGGATGATCTGCTTGTGAAAGGCAAGGTTCGCTTCCGAATATTCGGAGACGAATTCCTCCGGGTCACGGTTGGCGAAGGCCTGGACATTCTCGCGCAGCTTGCGGATCTCGACCTCGCTCGCCTCCGCGCAGGCGAGGCGCGCGGCCATGCCTTCCAGCGCCGCCCACACGGTGATCATTTCCAGGATCTCCTGCTTCGTCTTGCGCACCACGAAGATGCCGCGCCGCGGCACCGAGCGCACGAAGCCTTCCTGCTCCAGCAGTGTCATTGCCTCGCGGATGGGTGTGCGCGAGACGCCGAGCTTTTCCGAGAGCTGGCGCTCCTCCAGCCGGATCTCCTCGGAGTGGCTATAGATGTCCATCTCCATGATGGCCGCCTTAAGCGCCTTGTAGGCCTTCATCCGGAAGCTCGATTCCGTCTCGATCGGCCTCACGTTGATATCTTGGTAGGTCATGAAACCCTTGCCCGATGCCGCTCAGCGCCATCCCTACGGATCCGCTTCCTGAAGAAGCAAAATACAGGATACGTAAATTGCATCTTCTCCCTGCTTCGGCAAGTTCTCCTGGAGTCTCAAGTAATCTCAGGTGAAGCGGAGGCCGGCGCCGGTTCTATTGCAATGCAGCATTGGACTTTAAGTGATTCCATCTCTTGACATGGGGTATTACGTATACCAGCATGGTTCCAATCCAGCCGACCCGGGTTCAACCGCGGGCGTTAGAGGAGAGGGAACGCCACAATGATCACGGTCGATGACATCCTGCGCGAGAAGCGCCATGCCCGCATCATCACGGTGCGGATGAACGAGACTGTGGGCACCGCCGCCCTCATCATGAAGCGCGAGAACATCTCCTCCGTCGTGGTGAAGGACGTGTGCCGCACCGAGGGCAACACCGTGGTGGGCGTCTTCTCCGAGCGCGACGTGACCCGCGCCATGGTGGACCATGGCGCCAATGCGCCGGGACTTACGGTGGCGAGCTTCATTCGCCGGGCGGTGATCTCCTGCCGCCTTTCGGACTCCATCCACACCGTGCTGCGGCTCATGAACGAACACGAGGTGCGCCACCTCCCCGTCATCGAGGAGCACGGTCTCGTCGGGGTGATCAGCGCCACCGATCTGATCCGCCACTATCTCCACGAAGAGGAAGAGGCGGACGCGCAGCCGGGCGTCGCCCAGGGCGGCGTGAAGGCGGCACTGGCCGCCCTGCGCTGAGGCTTCGACTTTCGACGTAAATGTATTTGCTGCCCGATCAGGGCCGTGTTATCGGTTTTGATCTGGTATACGTAATCCAATAGACGTAATTCCAGAGGGTTTCCCTCTGGTTCTGTCGCTTCGGCGACGTACCCAGAAAGTCGGCGTAGACCGGCACGACAGGGCAGGTTCCAGGGGTAGAGGCATGGGCAAGGCACTTGATGGTGTCCGCGTGCTCGACATGACGCACGTGCAGTCCGGACCGTCCGCGACGCAATTGCTCGCCTGGATGGGCGCGGACGTGATCAAGGTTGAGATGCCGCGGCGAGGAGACATCACGCGCTCCCAGCTGCGCGACAAATCCAACGTGGACAGTCTCTATTTCACGATGCTCAACGCCAATAAGCGGAGCGTCACCATCAACATCAAGTCCGCCCAGGGCCAGGAGGCGCTGCTGCGCCTGGTGGAAACCTGCGACGTGATGGTGGAGAATTTCGGCGCCGGGGTGTTGGACCGCCAGGGCGTCACCTGGGAGCGCATGTCGGCGCTCAATCCACGTCTCATCTACGCCTCCATCAAAGGTTTCGCGGACGAGAGCGGGGTCGAGGCGAAGGCCTATGAGACCATTGCCCAGGCCATGGGCGGCGCCATGAGCACCACCGGTTGGCGCTCCGGCCCGCCCACCGCCTCCAGCGCCCAGATTGGCGACACGGGCACCGGCATCCATTGCGTGGCCGGCATCCTCGCCGCCCTCTACCAGCGCACGCTCACCGGGCGCGGCCAGCGGGTGGAAGTTGCCATGCAGGACTGCGTCATGAACCTGCTGCGGGTGAAGCTGCGGGACCAGCAGCGCCTGGAGAGTGGCGCCCTGGTGGAATATCCAAGCGCGCCCTCGGGAGACTGCGTGCCGCGCGCGGGCAATGCCTCCGGGGGCGGCCAGCCGGGGGCGGCGCTGCGCTGCGCGCCCGGCGGCGAGAATGATTATTGCTATGTCATCATTCAGCCCCAGGGCTGGGCGCCGCTCATGCGGCTGATCGGCCGCCGCGACCTCATCGAGGACCAGCGGTTCGCCACCCATGAAGCCCGCGCCCAGCGCCTGGAGACCTGCTTCGGGCTGATCGAGGGCTGGACGCGCAACCGCACCAAGTTCGAAGTGATGAAGGCGCTGAACGCCATCGACGTGCCCTGCGGTCCGATCCTCTCCACGAAGGATCTGATCGAGGACCGCTCGCTCTATGAGCGCGGCTTTCTCGTCGAAGTGCCTCATCCCGAGCGCGGCACCTATGTGACCGTCGCCTCCCCCATCCGTCTGTCCGACAACGATGTCCCCGTGGAACGGGCGCCGCTGCTCGGGGAGCACACGGACGAGGTCCTCGCCCGTCTTGGTTACGGCACGGAGGACATCGCAATCATGCGCGCCAACGGCGCGATCTAGATTTCCAATCGGCCGGGCGTGGAGGGAAATAAAAACGGACGCTCCGGCTTCTCGCTTCAAAACAAAAAAGTATCTCAAAGGGTAGGAAAGATGGCTTCTTCTGAAAGTGGTGGCGTGGCCCAGGTGTCAGCCAATCGCTGGCTTCAATTGATCGCCGGCGTTGTCTGCATGGTGGCGGCAGCGAACATTCAATATTCCTGGACGCTTTTCGTCCCGGAAATCCAGAACGCCCATGGCTGGAGCCGCGCCTCCATCCAGATCGCGTTCACCGTCTTCGTCGTGGTGCAGACTTGGCTGACCCCCATCGAGGGTTATTTCATCGACAAGTACGGCCCGCGGGTCGTGGTGTTCGTGGGCGGCGCCTTTACCGGCCTCTCTTGGATCATGAACTCCTATGCCACCTCGCTGACCGGCTTCTATGTGGGCGCGGCGATCGGCGGCATCGGCGTCGGCTGCGTGTACGCCACTTGCGTCAACAGCGCGCTGAAGTGGTTCCCGGACAAGCGCGGTCTCGCGGTGGGCCTCACGGCGGCGGGCTACGGCTCGGGCACCGTCCTCACCATCATGCCGATCGCCAACATGCTGAAGACGACGTCCTACCAGGATGTGTTCTTCCTGTTCGGCTGCATCCAGGGCATCATCATCCTGCTCGCCGCCGGCTTCCTGCGCGCCCCGCAGAAGGGCGAGGTGGTGTTCTCCAGCTCGGTCGCCCAGAGCCGTCGCGACTACACGCTGACCGAGGCGCTGAAGACTCCGGTCTTCTGGGTCATGCTCGGCATGTTCATCTGCACCGTCACCGGCGGTCTGATGGCGGTCGCCCAGCTCGGCGTCATCGCGGAAGACCTCGGCGTGAAGAAGGTGGAAGTGAACCTCTACTTCTTCGCCATGGCCGCTCTGCCTTTCGCGCTGATGCTCGACCGCATCCTGAACGGCATTTCGCGCCCGCTGTTCGGCTGGATCTCCGATCATATCGGCCGTGAGAAGACCATGTTCTTCGCCTTCGCGATGGAAGGCATCGGCATCGTCGCCCTTGGCACGTTCGGTCACAATCCCTGGGCCTTCATCATCCTCTCGGGCATCGTGTTCCTGGCCTGGGGCGAAGTGTACTCCCTGTTCTCCGCGACCGCGGCGGACACATTCGGCAGCGCCCATGTCGGCAAGATCTACGGCGTTCTTTATACCGCCAAGGGTTTCGCCGCTCTTCTGGTTCCGGTGGCGAATCTCATCATGGAAGCCACCGGCTCCTGGGCCACGGTGCTTTACATCGTCGCCGCGATGGACCTCACGGCTGCGTTCTCGGCGCTCTTCATCTTGAAGCCGCTGCTCGCACGCCATCACCGGCTCAACCAGGAAGCCGCGGCGCGCGCAGATCTTCAGGCGCCCGCCCGCGTCTGACACAAGTCCCTCCAGCCGTCCTCGGGCGGCTCCTTGAAGCCCCGGCGCAAGCCGGGGCTTTTTTTGTTTCAGCCGGGGAGTTCCCGTTCAGCGGTGTCCCCAGCGGGTTTTTTGACCTGTATCGTGATGCGTTGTTGGGAAGTAAAATGAAGATAAATCGACGCATTCGCGACAATAAAAATCCCGTAATGCATGGTGAAAATAAATAATAACAAAATAAATATGATTTCTTTTCGAGGTCAATATTGTAATTTCATGTCTTCGCTACATGGGGCCTAACGGTTACATAGCCGAAATACGCATTCAAAATACAGTATACAGCATTCATAGCTACCCTCCCGAAGCGCGGAGAGGAGTCGGTGCCCTCCCGCGCAATCAGAACGAATGGCGCCGTCACGGGCCGTTCATCGTCGAAGAAACGATGACCCGTCAGAGGAAGGGTAGGAAATGTCTCAAACCGGATCGACCACGGCCGGACCCATCGGGGGCCGCTGGCTCCAATTGGTGATCGGCATCATCTGCATGTCGATGATCGCGAACATGCAATATGGCTGGACCCTGTTCGTCGAGCCCATCGATGAGGCCCACCATTGGGGCCGAACCGCCATCCAGGTGGCCTTCACCATCTTTGTGTTGACCGAGACCTGGCTGGTGCCGATCGAAGGCTGGTTCGTCGATAAATTCGGCCCCCGCATCGTGGTCTTTATCGGCGGCGCGCTGTGTGCGGCGTCCTGGGTGCTGAACTCCATCGCCGATTCCCTTGCCCTGCTCTATGTGGCGGCGGCGATTGGCGGAACCGGCGCCGGCGCCGTCTATGGCACCTGCGTCGGATCGGCTCTGAAATGGTTCCCGGACCGCCGTGGCCTCGCCGCGGGTCTCACCGCCGCCGGCTTCGGCGCGGGTTCCGCCTTCACCATCGTTCCGGTTGCGGCCATGATCGAGCGATCGGGCTATCAGGCCACCTTCTTGTTCTTCGGCCTGCTCCAGGGCGGCGTGGTGCTGCTGCTCGCCTTCCTGCTCCAGTCGCCCAAGAAGGGCCAGTTGCCGGCGTCCGCCAGCAAGGCCGTCCAGCAGTCGCGCCGCGATTACGCTCCGCTGGCGATGGTGAAGTCGCCGGTCTTCTGGGTCATGTATGTGATGTTCGTGCTGGTAGCCGGCGGCGGTCTCATGGCGACGGCGCACCTTGGCTCCATCGCCAAGGATTTCAAGATCGCGGGCGTGCCGGTGTCCATGCTGGGCCTGACCATGCCGGCGCTCACCTTCGCGCTGTCCATCGACCGGGTGTTGAACGGCGTATGCCGCCCGTTCTTCGGCTGGGTCTCGGACAATATCGGGCGTGAGAACACCATGTTCGTCGCCTTCGCCGCGGAAGCGATCGGCGTCTTGGCGCTCGGGCATTTCGGCACCAATCCGATCCTGTTCGTGGTCCTGACCGGGATCGTCTTCTTCGCCTGGGGTGAGATCTACTCGCTGTTTCCGGCAACCTGCGGCGACACGTTCGGCTCCACCTATGCGACCACAAACGCCGGCCTGCTCTACACCGCCAAGGGTACGGCGTCCCTGCTGGTGCCGGTCGCCAGCGTGGTGGTGGCGCAGTTTGGAAGCTGGGACGTGGTCTTCATGGTGGCCGCGGCCGTCAACGCGATCGCGGCCCTGATGGCTCTGTTCGTGCTCAAACCCATGCGTGCCCGCTTCGTCGCGGAGGCGAAGGGGACCGAAGAGGTGGCCGGCGCCCGCGTCAAAGTCGCGGGCTGAGAGCGGTCGTCCCCGCCATCACCCGCCGCCAGCCCTCCGGCTTGCGGCGGGTGTTCTTTTTGCGTGCCCGCTCGGCTGGGGCGTATCAGAACGCGCGCGGGAACGACGCCCAGGCCGGATCGGCTTTTTCACTGCCCTTGTCGCCGCCGAAGCGGGTGGCGGCGGTGCGCTGAAAGGTGTCGGTCTCCAACGACATGGCGATGCCCAGGCCCGGTTCGCCGGCCGGGGCCAGATAGGCCTTGGGCACGCCGAAGCTCAGGACGGCGCCCGTGAGGGCAATGCCCGCGACGGCGACAGCGGTCAGGTCAAGCAGGGTCGAGGTCATGATGAACTCCGGTTTGGGGGCACGCCCCAACAAACTTCGGAACCCATACTGACCTAATCGCTTCCACTCGTGGTATACAAAATATTCAGATGGGGCATGCAATGCTGCATAGCAGCAATTCGCTGCACTTATGACCGCAGGTGCGAAAGGAGCGCGCGCGTGGAGCCCGACGTCCCCTCCGGAATCGGGCCACCTTGGACCGCAGGCAGCAAATCGGTGGCCATTTCCTTGCCCAATTCCACGCCCCACTGGTCGAAGGCGTTGATGCCCCAGATGGCCGCTTCCACGAACACGCGGTGCTCGTAAAGGGCAATGATCTGGCCGAGCGTGAAGGGATCGAGCCGGCGATAGGCGAGGGTGACCGAGGGGCGGTTGCCCGGAAACACCTTGTGCGGCGCGAGCGCCGCGACCGCCTCGGCCGAAAGGCCCTTTGCCGCGAGTTGCGCCCGGGCCTCCGCCAGCGACCGGCCGCGCATCAGGGCTTCGGATTGAGCGAGGCAATTGGCCTTCAGCAATTGGTGATGCAGGACGAGGTCCGGCTCATGGCCCTCCGCCGCGATCAGGAATTCCACGGGGATCACGTCCGTCCCCTGGTGGAGCAATTGGAAGAAGGCGTGCTGGGCATTGGTGCCGGGCTCGCCCCAGACCAGCGGGCCGGTGGCGGTCAGCGGAGCCTCGCCGTCCAAAGTCACGCTCTTGCCGTTGCTCTCCATGTCCAATTGCTGGAGATAGGCGGGCAGGCGCGCGAGGCGCTGGTCGTAGGGAATGACCGCGCGGCTCGGATAGGCGCAGACATTGCGGTGCCACACGCCCACCAGCGCGAACAGGACCGGCAGGTTCGTCTCCAGCGGCGCCGCGCGGAAATGGGCGTCCATGTCGGCGGCGCCCTCCAGCATCTCGCGGAACCGGCTCGCCCCCACGGCGATGAGGATGGGCAGGCCGATGGCTGACCAGAGCGAATAGCGCCCCCCCACCCAATCCCAGAAGCCGAAGGTGCGCTCGGGCGCGATGCCGAAGGCACGCACATGGTCGAGCGCGGTGGACACGGCGCAGAAATGGTCGCCCACCGCCGCCTCTCCCAGCGCCTGCGCGATGAAGGCGCGGGCGGTGCGGGCATTGGTCATGGTCTCGACCGTCGTGAAGGTCTTGGAGGCCACGATGAAAAGGGTGGTGGCGGGGTCGAGGCCCTTCAGCGTGTCGGCCATATGGGCGCCGTCCACGTTGGACACGAAATGGCAGCGCGGCCCGTCATGATAGGGCGCGAGTGCCAGGGTCGCCATGGCGGGGCCGAGGTCCGAGCCGCCAATGCCGATATTCACCACGTCGCGGAACCGCGCGCCGCCGTGCCCGGCAATGGCGCCCGAGCGGACGCCCTCGGCAAAGGCCGCCAGCCGCGCGAGCGTCTCGCGCACGCCGGGCTTCACATCGCTCCCGTCCACATCGAGCGCACCGGGCGTCGCGTCGCGCAGGGCCACATGGAGCACGGCGCGATTCTCGGTCGCGTTGATGCGCGCGCCCGTGAACATGGCCTCGCGCCGCTCTTCGATACCGGCCGCGCGGGCCACATCCAGCAGCAGCGCCCGCGCGTCGGCGGTGAGCGCGGTCTTGGAATAGTCCATGAGGAACGACCCGTGCGCCGCCGAAAACTCCGCCGCGCGGCCGGGGGATGCGAACAGATCGGCGATGCGGGTGCCCGCGTCGCGCGCGCGCAGATCCGCAAGGGCGCGCCAGAGGGCGGGCAGGCGGGAACGGTCGCTCATCAGGGTCTCCTCAAGGGCACCAGAAGACGTCCAAGGGCCGGCCAAGGTTCCGCAGGACGGCACGCACCGGCATGTCCTCTATGGCGCCGTCCGCACGGGCGGCATCGAGAACCTGGCGCTTGCCGGCGCCTTCGATGTGCAGGAACACACGGTCCGCCGCGAGGAGCGGGGGAAGCGTGAAGGTAATGCGCGGCTCGCCCGCCGCATCCGCCCGGACTGCCGCAAGGCGGCAGGGCGAAGCGGGATCGATGGCCGCTGACAAGCCGTCCGCATGGGGAAAGAAGGAGGCGGTGTGCCCGTCATCGCCCATGCCCAGAACCACGGCGGCGAACGGCAATGCGAGGCCGCCCGTCTCCCGCTCGGCCTGCGCGAGGCCGTCCTCCGGCGTTGCGGCGCCGGTATAGAGCGGCAGGAAGGACGCTGCGGCTGCAGGCCCCTGGAACAAATGGCGGCGCACCAGCGCCCCATTGGAGCGCGCCTCGCTCTCCGGCACCCAGCGTTCATCCACAAGCGTCACGCAGATGCGCGACCAGTCGAGCGGTGCGCCCGACAGGAGGTCGAAAAAGAGGGCGGGCGTGCGCCCGCCCGAAACGGCGAGGCTGGCCCGCCCGTCGCGCGCGCAGCGCGCCCGCAGCGCCTCGGCCACATGGGCGGCGAGGGAGCGGGCCAGCGCCGCGCGGTCGGGAAAGGCGCAGAAGGCGATGGGGCTCACGCGTCGTCCATCCAGGTGCGCCCGTCCCGCTCGATCAGCGCGATGGAGGCGGACGGCCCCCAGGTGCCGGCCGTATAGGGCTTGGGCGGTTCGCGGGAATTGCGCCAGGCATCAAGGATCGGGTCGATCCAGCGCCACGCGGCCTCCACCTCGTCGCGCCGCATGAACAAGGTCTGGTTGCCCCGCACCACATCCATGATCAGGCGTTCATAGGCGTCCACATTGCGCACGCCAAAGGCTTCCGCGAAGCTCATGTCGAGCGGCACATGCTGGAGGCGCATGCCGCCGGGGCCGGGATCCTTGATCATCAGCCAGAGCTTCACGCCCTCGTCCGGCTGCAGGCGGATGACGAGGCGGTTCGCCCGAATCTGCCCCGCGGTCCCGTCGAACACGGAATGGGGAATCGGCTTGAAGGCGACGACGATCTCGGACACGCGGCTCGCCAGGCGCTTGCCGGTGCGCAGATAGAATGGCACGCCGGCCCAGCGCCAATTGCCGATCTCGGCCTTGATGGCGACGAAGGTCTCGGTCTCGCTGGGCACGGCGGCAGCGAGTTCTTCCTGATAGCCGGGCACGGCGCCGCCGGAGGAGGCGCCGGCGCGATACTGCCCCCGCACGGTCAGGTGCTCGGCATTGGTTTCGTTGATGGGCTCCAGGGCTTTCAGAACCTTGAGCTTTTCATCGCGCACAGCGTCCGCGTCCATGGTCACCGGCGGCTCCATGGCCACGAGGCACAGGAGCTGGAGCATGTGGTTCTGCACCATGTCGCGCAGCGCGCCCGCCGTGTCGTAATAGCCCGCGCGACCGGCGACGCCGAGGCTTTCGGCCACCGTGATCTGCACATGGTCCACATGGGCCTGGTTCCAGACCGGCTCGAACAGGGCATTGGCGAAGCGCAGCGCCATCAGGTTCTGCACCGTTTCCTTGCCCAGATAATGATCGATGCGGAACACCGATTCTTCGGGGAAGACCTTGCCCACGGCGGCATTCACGGCGCGCGCGGAGGCGAGATCCTTGCCCACCGGCTTTTCCACCACCACGCGCGTCTGCGGGGTGACGAGGCCGTGGGCGCCGATGCGGGCGCAGATGTCGTCGAACAGGTCCGGTCCAACCGCCAGATAGAAAACACGCACCCGGTCCGGCGCCTGGGCAAGGCTCTGGCAGAGATCGTCCCAGCCCTCGTCGGAGACTGCATCCACCATCACATAGGAAGTCTGCGCCAGGAACCGCGCGAGCGTGTCGGGCTCGGGGTGGGAGGTGCTCTCCTGCACCGCCTCGCGGGCGAACGCGCGGAATTCCTCGTCCGCCATGGGGCGGCGCGAGACGCCGATCACCCGCGCCTCGGGCGGCATCTGGCCGGCCAACGCGCGTTCATACAAAGCGGGGAGGAGCTTGCGTTTGGCGAGGTCGCCGGTGGCCCCGAACACGACGATATCGAAGGGCTCGACCGAAATGACCCGCGCGACCATGCCTTGCCTCCGTCTGTGCCCGGTCCCGTGCCGCCGGACGGACCGGCGCACGCGGCGAGGCGAATTTCCTATCTACAGGAAACGGCTAACGATTTCATGTAAGCGCTTGAAGGCAAGGGCGTGGCGCGCGCGCGGCCAGAAGGGGGACTTTCGCGGTCCTCTGGTCTTTGGCCCCCGGCGCCGTCCAAACGACGAAACCCGCGCGGCCGGGCCACGCGGGTTCGAAACTCAAGCGAAGTCAGACGTCAAGCCGCGCGGGCTTTGACCCGCGCGCAACCGCACCAGCGGCGCTGAAAAATCAGCGGGTGCGGGGCTTGGAGGGCAGCAGGCCCTCGCGCTGGGCGCGCTTGCGGGCCAGCTTGCGGGCGCGACGGACGGCCTCGGCCTCCTCGCGGGCGCGCTTCTCGGACGGCTTCTCGTAGTGGCCACGCAGCTTCATCTCGCGGAAGATCCCCTCACGCTGCATCTTCTTCTTGAGCGCCTTGAGGGCCTGATCAACATTGTTGTCGCGGACGAGAACTTGCACGTGTTGCCTCTTCGAGCTGTTGCGCCGATCGAACTTCGCACTTGAATGAAACGCTCACGGCCAAGTGGCGTGCACAGCACGCAAGGTCACCTTCCGTGAAAGGAGCGCCCTCATACCAGAGTTGCAGGGCATTGTCCACTTACCGGTGACGGGCTTGATCACCGTTCCCCGCTTTTGACCCTCACGATCTCCATGGCCGCCGCAAAGGCCTCTTCGATGCCGAGGTCGGAGGTATCGATCTCGACCGCATCGGCCGCCTTGGCAAGCGGCGCGGAGGCGCGGCCGGAATCGCGGGCATCCCGTTCGCGGATATCCGCGAGCACGCCATCCAGGGTCACGTCCGCGCCCCGGCCCAGCAATTCCTTGAAGCGCCGGAGCGCCCGGATCTCCGGCGCGGCGGTGATGAACAGCTTCACCGCCGCATCGGGGCAAATGACCGTGCCGATGTCCCGCCCGTCCAGTACCGCGCCGCCCGGCCGCGCGGCGAAGGCGCGCTGCAGGTCGAGCAGGGCGGCACGAACGGCGGGCCGTGCCGCCACGATGGAGGCGGCCGCGCCGGTCTCTGCGTCCCTCAGGGAATCGGGATCGAGCGTCGCGAGGTCGAGCATGCGGGCGGCGGCAAGGCTCGCTGCCTCGTCCTCCAGCACCCCGTCCTTCAGGCAGCGTGCGCCCACGGCGCGATAGAGCAATCCCGTATCGAGATGGGGCAGGCCGACGGTCTCCGCGATGCGGCGGGCAAGGGTTCCCTTGCCCGAGGCGGCCGGGCCGTCGATGGCGATGACGAGACTCATGGCGCCGTCAGTCGATGCGCGCGCCGAGGCCGCGCATCATGGGCAGGAAGGTCGGGAAGGAGGTGGCGATGAAGGTGGTATCGTCGATGCCGACCCCCGCCTCGGACGCGAGCCCCAGGACCAGGAAGGCCATGGCGATGCGGTGGTCCATGTGGGTCGCCACCGGCCCCCCGCCGCGCACCGCGCCGCCGCCCGCGATGATGAGATCGTCGCCCTGCACCTCATGGGCAATGCCGCAGACCGCGAGCCCGTCCGCCACGGCGGCGAGCCGGTCGCTTTCCTTCACCCGCAGCTCGGCAAGGCCGCGCATGGCGGTCGGGCCGTCCGCGAAGGCGGCAGCCACCGCGAGGATGGGATATTCATCGATCATGGCTGGCGCCCGCTCGGGCGGAACCTCGACGCCCTTCAGCGCGGAATGGCGCACGCGCAGGTCCGCCACCGCCTCGCCGCCTTCCGTGCGCTCGGCCAGGATGTCGATGCGCGCGCCCATCTCCAACAGCGTGGTGACGAGGCCGATGCGCAGCGGGTTCATCATCATGTCGGTGATGACGATGTCCGAGCCCGGCACCAGCAGCGCCGCCACCAGCGGGAAGGCCGCCGAAGACGGGTCGGATGGCACCACCACCGGGGCGCCGCGCAGCGCGGGCCGGCCGGTGAGCGTGATGGTGCGACCATGGGGGCCGAACGGCTCCACCCGCACCTGCGCGCCGAAATGGGTCAGCATGCGCTCGGTGTGGTCGCGCGTCGCCTCGCGCTCGCGCACCACCGTCTCGCCGGAGGCGGCGAGGCCCGCGAGCAGCACGGCGGACTTCACCTGTGCGGAGGGCACGGGGGTCTCATAAGTGAAGGCCGAGAGGTCCGCGAGCCCCTGGAGGGTGAGCGGAAGGCGCCCGCCCTCGGCGGCCGACAGCACCTCGACGCCCATGGCGCCCAGCGGATCGAGCACGCGGCGCATGGGACGCTTGCGCAGGCTCGCATCGCCATCAAACGTCGCGGCGATGGGATTTCCCGCCACCGCGCCCATCATGAGCCGCACGCCGGTACCGGAATTTCCGAAATCGAGCGGTGCCGCCGGCGCGCTGAAGCCGCCGACGCCCACGCCCTCCACCCGCCACTCGCCTTCACCGATCCGCTCGACCCGCGCGCCGAGGGCGGCACAGGCCTTGGCGGTGTTCAGCACATCCTCGCCTTCCAGCAGGCCGGTAATGTGAGTCTCGCCCCGCGAGAGCGCGCCGAGGATCAGCGCGCGGTGGGAGACGGACTTGTCCCCCGGCACCCGCACGCGACCGCTGAGCGCACCGCTCGGGCGCGCCGTCGCGGGGTGGGCCGAGCCCGTTCCATGGGCGGCGGGGGCGGCGGGGGCGGGGCTGGACATGGGCGGCCTTATGGGGCGTTGGTTCGTGATTGGCGGTGCCTCTACCATGCGCGGGAGGGGCGCACCAAGGCCGAAGCGTTGATTCCGCCTTGACAGGGTGGCGGGCTTTGGTCAATGACCACCCCTCTTTTGAACCCAGCGAAGGGTCTTGCCGTGGCGAAGTCTGAACTCGGCACTAAGCGGGTCTGCCCGGTGACGGGCCGCAAATTTTACGACCTGAACAAGGATCCGGTCGTCTCTCCCTATACGGGCGAGTCTTATCCCCGGTCCTTCTTCGAGCCCGCGGTCCGCGGCGGGCGTGCCGAGCCGCGCGCCGCAGTGGTTGCGGAAGAGGCCGAGGACGAGGTCGCCGACGTCGAGGTCATCTCCCTGGAGGAGGCCGACGAGGAAACGGCCGGCGCCAAGGTGGTGGCTGGTGAGGAGGATATCGACGTGGAAGACGACCTCGGCGACGCCGCGGACGACGACACGTTCCTCGAAGAAGACGAAGATGATGGGGATGACGTCTCCGATCTGATCGGAGAGGGGCTCGAGGACGACGAAGAGGCTTGATCATCTCCGCGGCCTGTGCTTAAAGGCCGCCCTCGCCCGAGGGAACTTCCCCCGGGCACCCCGCCGCGGGACACTTCCCGAGGAGCTTCCAAAAGAAGTTCCCACCCGCGGCCCGGTGGGGCCATAGCTCAGTTGGGAGAGCGCTTGAATGGCATTCAAGAGGTCGGCGGTTCGATTCCGCCTGGCTCCACCAAATTTCTGATTTCCCTGCATTTCTGCTGAAGCCAGTGTTTCGAACGGCTCAGCGGCTGTGGGGCGGGACCCTCGGTCCTACGGACGCTATGATGTCCGCGAAAATCCCGAACCCCAGCAATAATCGTTGAACGGCTTCGGCGTGAGAGGCGCCGGCTCAATCCGCGCGAATCACTTCGTTGGCGGAGAGCGATTCGCTTCCCGGCACGCGGATGCGACGGGCGGCCGGGAGTGCGGCGACCGGCGCCCGGAAAAAGAATCGGACGAATCACGGCGGACGCCCCGGCCTGCGGGCGAGCGTCTTCCCGCAGAGTGCGGCGCCTTGGCCCTTGCTGCCGCGCCTGCGCTTGAAGCTGCGCGTGACGGGGCCTACGCCGCCAAGTGTGACCTTTTTGCCGAGGCTGGAAAAAATTGCCTCGAACCGGCGGAACCCATGGGTCCAATTCGCCGGCTGCGCAGTTGTGGGGGCGATGGTTCTTCCAAGGAGACGCCCCATGAAGACTTCCCTGCTCGCCGGCACCGCCCTCGCGGCCACCTTCCTCTCAGCTGCCGTGCTCCCCGCTTCTGCGGCGGATCTCGCGCGGTCCTATCCCACCAAGGCCCCGGTGGTCGCCGTCCCGGTCTTTTCCTGGACCGGCTTCTACATCGGCGGAAACGTCGGCTGGTCGTGGCTCAACAACGATCTGAACGTCTCGCCGGCGTTCGGCATTCCGGCCACCAGCCTCAGCGTCGGCGATGCCAACGGTTTCACGGGCGGCCTTCAGGTCGGCTACAACTGGCAGTTCGTGAACAATGTGGTGCTCGGCATCGAGGCCGACGTGCAATGGGCCGATCTCGGCTCGTCGAGCGTCGCCATCGTCCCCTACGGCCCGTTCGCGGCCGGGTTCACCGACGGCAGCCTCAACGCCTTCGGCACCGTGCGTGCGCGCCTGGGCTATGCCATGGACCGCTTCATGCCCTACGTGACCGGCGGTCTCGCCTGGGGCACCACGGACTATGGCTCGATCTATGGCGTGGACACCTCGTCCACCAATTGGGGCTGGACCATCGGCGGCGGCGTTGAATACGCCTTCACCAACAACTGGACGGCCAAGATCGAATATCAGTACATCGATCTGGAAGGCAGCAGCTACACCATCGCGCCGACGCTCGGATCCATCAGCGCCGATACCCAGCTGAACGTCGTGAAAGTTGGTATCAACTACAAGTTCTGAACATCAATTCTAAAAGACGGGCGCCGGTCTCGACCAGATCGGCGCCTTTCTTTTCGGCCGATCAAAAAAACGCCGACCCGCCAGTCAAGGCCGGGTCGGCGCGTCGCGCTCACGATATCAGGCGAACAATCAAAAACTTGGGATGCGCAGCCGCGCCGCAGCGCGGCACGCCTGCAAATTCATTCAGCGGCTTCGCTGAGGCGCTTGCGCCCGCCTTTGCGCCCCGCGCGAGAGGCCAGCGTGCGGTCCATCGAAAAGCTTCGCTTATCGTCCGAAACGCTCTTTCCACCGCGCGCGCCGGCTTCCGCCGCCAATTCGCGGCTCTGGGAAAAACTGCGCTTTTCCGGTGGAATGCTCTGGCCCCCCAGCCGAGCGATGGCCCGCCGCTTTTCAGGGGACATGGCTGCAAATCCGCGGGGGGTCTTGGTCTCTTGGCTCATCTCCTGCGGCCTCCGCATTTGCCGGGTTCAAGTTTTGCAAACGCAGAGCCGGATCATCAGTTCCACTGTGGGCGGAAAAATTTGCGTGGACCTCACCCCTTCCGTCGCGAGGGGCGTGCCATCTGGTGGCAGGGCGCGGAGTGGCTTAAGGTTCCTGGAAGGGGGAAGGAACCGGTATGCGCGTCCTTGGGGGCCGATGGCGGGAGAGGGTTCGCGCGCGCAGCGTCGGCATGCGCGCGGTGCTCCTCGGTGCGCTGGTCGCCCTGCCGCTCCTGATTTTCGGCACCGTCGCCTGGTATGATTATCTGGACGAGGTCCGAGATGCCCGCCAGTCCGCGCTTCGCTCGGCCTATTCGCTCGCCGAACATGCGGATTCGGTCTTCAATTCCATCGACCTCGCCCTGAAGCAGGTGGACCGCGTGCTTGGCGCGCGCGGCGCCGTCGACACGCGGGGAGATGGCGATTTCCACCAGGTGCTCCAGGATCTTACCCGGCGGATGCCGCCAGTGGAGTCGATCTTTCTGGTTGACGAGGGCGGGGTGATCGCGGCCTCCAGCCGCGCCTTTCCCATGGCGCCCTACGATGTTCAGCACCGTGAATATTTCCTCGCCGCAAAGGCCGGCCAGGATGGATTGTTCGTTTCAGTGCCATTCCGGGGTGAGTTCGCGCGCTCCGTCGCCTTCACTGCCAGCCGTCCGGTCATTCGCAACGGTGTTTTCCGCGGCCTCGTCGCTGTCACGGTCTTTCCGGAATATTTTCATTCCCTGTACCGCAGCACGTTCCTGATGGAGCAGACGGGCGAACCGACCGCCTTGCTGCTGCGGCGTGACGGCACGGTGATCTTCCGCTCACCCGACCAGCGGGGCTCCGACCCGCTGCTGGTGTCGTCGGACCTCGTCACCCAAGCCAACAGTTTGAACACCGGGCTCCTCCTCGGTGCGGGCACCATTGACGGGCGCTCCGACATCACCGCCTTCCGCTCGCTGCCGAGCGCGCCGCTGACCTTCGTCTATGCGGTGCGCCAAGCGGATCTCACGGCGGATTGGTATCGCCGGCTGGCCGGCTACGGTCTGATGATGGCGTGCGTCAGCGGTGTCCTCGCCACCGGCGGGGCGCTGTTGCTCTTCGGCCCACCGGGCATTGAGGAGGGAGCCCTCGCGCCGTCCCCGCCGAGGATCGGTGAAGGGGCGCTTCAACCGAGATTGCGGGGGGCCGTGACGGTGCTGGATGCGGCCCGTGCGAATCTCGGACTGGTCCGGCGCATGGCGGATGATCCCAGCGTGGGAGGCGGTGTCGATGCGCGCGCCCTCGTCGAGGGCGCCAGCTTCGGAATAGACGAGGCCCAGCGCCTGCTCAGTGGGCGCGGTGGACGGTTGGAGGGGCGGATCGTCAATGTCCGCATCTCGCTGCGCGATTTGCGGCTCCTCCTGATGGGATCGGTGTGGCCGCACCTCGAAATCTCGGAACCGGCCGAGGGACCGGAGCCCCTGGACATCTTTGTCGATCCGGGCGCGTTCGACCTCGCACTGCTCGATCTCGCCCTCGGACTATGGGAACATGTGGCACCGGGCGCACGCGTGACGGTCCACGCGCGGCCGCGCGTGGTGCGGATAGATGAAGCCGCGCCCGTGGCTCCCGGCGATTATGCGGTCATCACGTTCACGCTCTTGGTCGAGCACGAAGGCGAAGGCCCGGTTCGTCAAAGCGCCGAAGCGCGGCTGCGCCAGGCGGCGTCCTTCGCCCAGTCGTGCGAGGGTCATCTGGAATTGGAATATGAGGGGCCGCGTATTGCGCGGGCCAGTCTCTTTCTGCCGGCCGCTCTGGTCAGCGAGCAACCCGCGCGGACCTGATGGCAGGCTATTCTTGAGGTTGATGTGATGCGCGCTTTTGGATTGAGGCCGGCTCCAGCAGCGGTCATGTTTACGTTGGCCCTCATGACGGGAGGGGCGCCGGCTTTGGCGGCGCCCGCGCCGAAATGTCTGTCCGGAGAAGGATTCCAGGTGGTCTATCGGGAAAAGACCAACGCCGTCGGCTCCGACATCCTGGTCCAGGCGCTGAACGGCAAGGCCCGCAAATGCGCGTTCGACCGCAAGGAGGGCGACTATAAGATCGGCGGGGCCGATGATGCGGACTATGTACTCGGCTTGAGCGGAACTGTTCTCGTGCTCGATCAGGGGACGGGTCCCGACCGCACGCTCGCGCTCTATGATCTCCAGGCCCGAAAGGTGATCCTTAATCAGGATTATGACGATTCCGAACCGGTGAAGGTGGAGCCGGGACAAGTGACGTTCCGGGCCGTGACGGGACCGGCAAATGCCTCCAACTGCCCGGAGTTCAAGTCCTTTGAAGCCAACGGCCTGGGGGCCGCGCTGACGCAGGCGGCCGTCGTCAGCCTGCCTGGGGCCAAGCTCGCCCTGTCGGGCAAGCCCGGCTGCATCGCCCGCCAGTAGCGCACCGTCGCCGGGGGTATTTATCTCAGGGTGAAGAAGGTCATGAGGACCTTTCCATCGGCTCCGGCAAGGCACAGGAAACGGTGCGCCTTGTCGGACCGGTCGCGCTGGATATAGGCCTCGCCCATCAGGACCGCCTCGACCTTGGTATCCTCCACGGCGAGCTTGGCGTGCGCCACGGTCAGGCCGTCCATGTCGATGAAGATGTCCTCGACGCTGGGCGAACGGCCCTTGAGCACCGCCAAGGCGTGGGCCTTGCAGGCTTTTACAAGCGCCATGTCCTGCTCGGCTTCCTTCTGAGCCTGTTCCGCGGCTTTCTCGGCCGGTGGCGCAGGGGGAAGCGGGGGCGTCGCCGGTGCCGGGGTCTGAGCCGGACCTTGCGCGGCGGCCGGAAGGCAGGCGGTTCCGAGCAGCATCAGGCTCACCGCCAGAGCATTCTGGGTGCGGCCCGCGCGGCCGGCACGGGACGTGAAACGGGAAAAGGACATGGTTCCCCTCGCATCAGGTTTCGGCATGAAACGCCCGGCGGCGCTTTTTGTGCCGCTGAAGGTTGCCGGAAACAGGCGAGGGGCCCTTGGGGCGATCGGACGGCGACGCGCGGGTTGCGCTGTCAGTCGCTTTCTTCCGAGGCGTCGGACGGCGCGATCAACTTGTCCAGGGCCGCCATGAGGTCATCGCCGATGGCCTCCACCTCTTCGCTCGACAAGGCGGGATCGCAGGGCAGCACGAACCGCTGTTCACCCTCGTCGGTCGCGAGGTCGAGGATGAGCGCGCTCGGCAATCCCTCGGGATGCACGAAATTGATGCGCAGGCCGGTCAGGATGGAGGCGAGGATCTCGGACATGGCGGAACTCCCGTTGTGAACCGCCATGTGCGCCCGCCCGCCCGCCTTGTCGAGAGCCTTCTCCGCCTCGTCCCGCGTGCGGTCAGCGCAGACGGTCCAGCAGGCCGAGAAACTGCGCCTGTTCCTCCCGGGACAGGGGCGCCAGCGTCTCCTGAGAAATGCTGTGCGCGGCAGGGATCAGGCGTTCCGCCAGCGCGCGGCCCTCGTCCGTCAAGGCCGCGACCAGCCGGCGCCCATCTTCGGGATCGGGCCGCGTTTCCACCAGGCCGCGCTTCACGAGCCGATCCACCACGCCCTTGATGGTGGCCGCATCCATGGCGGTGAGGCGTCCCAGGAGATTCTGCGAGCACGGCCCCTTCTCGTGCAGCTTGGACAAGGCGGCCCATTGCGTGGGGGTGAGATCCTCTCCCATCACCGCGCCGAAGATCGACGTGTGCCGCTGGTTCACCTGGCGCAGCAGGAAGCCCACCTGGTGATCCAACACATAGGCATCCGCGTCGCGCTTGCGCGCGCGCGCCGCTGCGGCTCTTGGCTTCGTGCTCACGCCCCACCTTCCCCCAACGCCCTGCGATTTCCCCCTGTCCGGTCAGACGGCCAGATAGGCATCGCGAATCTCCGGATTGGCTTCCAGCTCCGCCATGGAGCCCGAGAAGCGCATCCGCCCCTTCTGGATGATATAGGCGCGATCTGAAATGAGCTTGGCAAAATGCAGGTTCTGCTCGGAGATGACGACGCTCAGACCCTCTTTCTTCATGGTGAGGATCGCATCGGCCATCTGCTCCACGATCTTGGGCGCGAGGCCCTCGGAGGGCTCGTCCAGCAGCACAAGCGAAGGATTTCCCATGAGCGTGCGCCCGATGGTCAGCATCTGCTGCTCGCCGCCGCTCATCTGCCCGCCCGGCCGGCGGCGCATCTCGCCGAGATTGGGAAAGAGCGCATAGATGCGCTCGGGGGTCCAGGTGGCGACGCCCGCGCGGGGCGGCTGGCGTCCCACGGAGAAATTCTCCTCCACGGTGAGTTCGGTGAAGATGCGCCGATCTTCGGGCACATAGCCGAGCCCGCGCCGGACGATGTCATAGGTCGGCAGGCGGGAAATGTCGGCCCCGTCGAAGCGGATCTGTCCGCTGCGCTGGGAGACGAGGCCCACGACCGAGCGGAACGTCGTGCTCTTGCCCGCGCCATTGCGCCCGAGCAGGGCCACCACCTCGCCCGCGCCGATCTCGAAGGCAACGTCGAACAGGATATGGGCCGGGCCGTAATGGCTGTTGAGGCCGCTGACTTCGAGCTTCATGCCGCATCCCCTTCGCGGTGCTTGGCATCATAGAGCAGGCCTTCGCCCAGATAGATGGCGCGCACCTGCGGGTCGCGTCGCACCTCCTCGGGCGTGCCGGTGGCGATCAATTCGCCCCGGTTCAGCACCATCACGCTGTCCGCATGCTCGAACACCACGTCCATGTCGTGCTCGGTGAACAGCACGCCGATGCCCTTCTCCCGCGCGATGTCGGCGGTAAGGCGCATGAGATCGACGCGCTCCTTGGGCGCCATGCCGGCGGTGGGCTCATCCATCAGGAGGAGCTTGGGGGCATTGGCGAGCGCAATGGCAAGTTCCAGGCGCTTGAGGTCGCCATAGGCGAGTTCACCGCAGGGACGTTCCGCCTGCGCTTCCATGCCCACCAAGGCCAGCAGCGTGTCCGCCTCGCTGCGAAACGCCCGGCTCGCGGAGGTGAAGCCGGACCAGAGCCGGCGATGATAGGAGAGCAGCGCCACCTGCACATTTTCCCGCACGCTCATGGAGCCGAAAGTGGCGGTGATCTGGAACGTACGTCCCACGCCCATGCGCCACACGACGCGGGGCGGAAGGCCCACAATTTCCTTGCCGTTCAGCGAGATGGAGCCCGCATTGGGCCGGATCTGCCCGTTCAGCATGTTGAAGCAGGTGCTCTTGCCCGCCCCGTTGGGGCCGATCAGGGCCAGAATACGCCCCGCGTCCAGCGAGAAGGACACACCCCGCACCGCGTGCACGCCGCCATAGGATTTGGCGAGGGATGTGACGTTGAGCAGGATGGTCATTCCGCAGCCTCCACCTTGGCGACGTTCAGGGACGCGGCCTCGGGGCCGGCGCCGTTTCCGGCCGGTGGGCGGCGGCGGTGGCGCAGATCCTCCAGGAAGCCGACAATGCCCTTGGGAAAGGCGACCACCAGCAGCACGATCACCGCGCCGAGCACGAGCTTGGACAGTTCGGTCTGGCTCATCAGCCAGATGGCGAGGGATTTGTAGACCACGGCCCCCACCACCGCGCCCGACACCGTCTCGATGCCGCCAAGCAGCACCATGACGAGGCCGTCCACCGAAATGGGGATGCCGAGATTGTCGGGGAACACGCTGCCTTTCAGGAAGGCGAAGAGCGCGCCCGCCACGCCGGCGAAGGTCCCCGCCACGATGAAGGCCGCCCATTGCACGAGGTTGCGGTCGATGCCCACGGCCTCGCTGCGCAGGGCGCTGTCACGCGCTGCCCGCAGTGCATAGCCGAAGGGCGAGAAGACCAGGATACGCAGGATGCCGACGCCGAGCGTCGCCACCGCCAGCGAGAGCCAGAAAAAGGCGGCGGGCTTCGAAGCCCAGGCGGAGGGCCAGATGCCCAGCATGCCGTTATCGCCGCCCGTCACTTCCACCCATTGGAAGGCGATGGACCAGGTGATTTGCGCGAAGGCCAGGGTCAGCATGGCGAAATAAACGCCGGTGAGCCGCACGCAGAACCAGCCGAACAGGATCGCGCCGACCAGTCCCAAGGCGGGGCCGACCAGCAGCGCCACCTCCATGGGGGCGCCCGCCAGCTTCACCATGAAGGCGGCGCCATAGGCTCCGAGCCCGAAAAACGCGGCATGGCCGAACGAGGCGAGGCCGCCGACCGTCATGAGGAAATGCAGGCTGGCCGCGAACAGCACGAAGATGAGGATTTCGGAGCCCACCGTCAGGGCGTAATTGCCGAGGAAGAGCGGAAGGCTCGCCGCCACAAGCACGGCTGCGCCCACCGCGATCCGCTCGGCCTGAGTGAAGGGCCGCCAGGGCCGTAGCGACAGCCCGATGGCGGACCTTTGCGGGCCTTCCGGCTTGCCGAACAGTCCATAGGGCCGGATCACGAGGACCACCGCCATCACCAGGAAGACCAGGACCAACGAGATCTTGGGGAAGATCAGGATGCCGAAGGCGTTCAGTTCCGAAACCAGGACCGCGGCGATGAAGGCGCCCGTGACGCTGCCGAGCCCGCCGATCACCACCACGACGAACACGTCCACGATGATGCGCAGGTCCATGGCGTGGCTGACCGCGTCGCGCGGGATCTGAAGCGCGCCGCCGAGCGCCGCCAAGAAAACGCCGAGCGCGAACACGCTGGTGAACAGCCATTTCTGGTTCACGCCCAGCGCCGCCACCATGTCGCGGTCCTGCGTCGCGGCGCGCACCAGCACGCCCCAGCGGGTGCGGTGGAAGATGACCCAGAGAATCGCGAGCACCGCCGGACCGAGGGCGATCAGAAGGAGGTCATAAGCGGGCACCAATTGGCCCATCACCTCGACGGCGCCGCGAAAACCCGGCGCGCGCCGGCCCATGAGATCCTCCGCCCCCCAGATCAGGATCACGATGTCCTGCACCATCAGGGTGACGCCGAAGGTGGCGAGGAGCTGGAACAGTTCGGGCGCCCGGTAGATGCGCCGCAGCAGCACCATTTCGAGCAAGGCCCCCAGCACCGCGACGGTGAGCGAGGCGATCAGGATGCCGCCCCAGAAGCCCCAGGTGCCCGCGAGGCGCTCTGTCAGCGTGAAGGCGACATAGGCGCCCAGCATGTAGAAGGCGCCGTGGGCGAAGTTCACGATCCGCGTCACGCCAAAGATGATGGAGAGCCCCGAGGCGACCAGAAACAGGGACGCCGCGCTGGCGAGCCCGGTAAGGGCCTGGACGACGATGAAATCCACGGCTCGACCTCTCTATGATCGGCGCGCATGCGCCCTCAGCCCGGCCCCTTAAGAGGGCATGCCGGCTCCGGCCCCGGCGGACCGGAGGCATGTTCACACGAAGATGCGGGCCG
>JBFMAV010000016.1:0-71371 GCA_040755535.1 Pseudomonadota bacterium
GGGTGGGGCAGGGATGGGGGGCGTGCAATCCGGCCGACCCGCGCAATCGCCGCCGCCGTTGCTCGCTTCTGGTACAGCGACACGGCCCCGATGGCATGACCACGGTCCTGGTCGACACATCGCCGGACCTGCGCGAGCAATTGCTGGATGCCGGCGTCACACATATCGATGCCATCCTGTTCACCCATGCCCATGCGGACCACACCCATGGAGTGGACGATATCCGCCCGCTGGTGATCCATAATCGCCGCCGGATCGACGCCTATATCGATGAAGACACGTCGACCGCGTTGCATGCGCGCTTCGGCTATTGCTTCCAGACGCCGCCCGGCGGCAGTTACCCGCCGATCCTCCAGGAGCATCGCTTTCACGAGGGCCGCGTCATCGACGTGAAGGGGGCAGGGGGCGTGATATCCGCCCTGCCGTTCCGGCAGCGCCACGGGGCCATCGATTCCTTCGGCTTCCGGTTTGGCGACGTCGCCTATTCCAGTGATGTGAGCGCGTTTCCCGCAAACAGCCTCGATCATCTTCAAGGTCTCGACGTCTGGATCCTGGATGCGCTGCGCGACCAGCCGCATCCCACCCATTTCACGGTCCGGGAGGCGCTCGATCATATCGCGGCCATGGGTGCGCGCCGCGCGATCCTCACCAATCTTCATACGGACCTGGATTACGCTGCCTTGGCGGCTCGGCTTCCGGAGAGCGTGACCCCGGCCTTCGACATGATGCGTTTCGAGGTCGAGGACGGGGTGCCGGGGCCGGGGCTCTAAATTATTGACAGAGAACGTTTTGCCGATCTGATTGCGATGCAGTCAGATCGGAACGTGCGCTCCTGCGCTCCACAGCAACACGGATATTTGGGCTCGGACACGGGCCAAGGGAGGACCCATGCGCGAAGGCTGGCGATGGTATGGACCGGACGACCCCGTCAGTCTGGATGATGTGCGCCAGGCCGGGGCGAGCGATGTGGTGACGGCGCTGCATCAAGTTCCGATCGGTACGGCCTGGACCGAGGCCGAGGTGGCGCGCCGTAAGTGGGAAATCGAAGAGGCCGCGCCGCATCGCACGCGCCTGAGTTGGAGCGTTGTGGAATCCATCCCCATCCCGGACGACGTGAAGCGCCTGGGCGGCGCGGCGCGGGAGTCCATCCAGGCCTGGATTGCCAGCATGGAGGCCGTCGCGCGGTGCGGCATCCGGATCATTTGCTACAATTTCATGCCGGTGATCGACTGGGCACGAACCGACCTGGAATGGGAATTGCCGAATGGCGCCAAGGCGCTGCGCTTCGACCAGGATCGTTATGCGGCCTTCGAGCTGTTCCTTTTGAAACGCCCCGGCGCCGAGGCCGCTTACGACGAAGCCGCAAAGGTGCGCGCGCGGGCCGCCTATGAGGCGATGAGCGAGCAGGACCAGGCGGAATTGGTGCGGGTCATTGCCAGCGCGTTACCGGGATCCACCACCGAGCCCCTCACCCTTGAGGGGTTTCGAGACAAGCTGCTCGCCTACCGAGGCATCGACGCCACCCGGCTGCGGGCGCATCTGGTGGCGTTTCTTGAGCAAGTGACGCCCATCGCGGAGCAACTGGGCGTGACGTTGACCCTCCATCCCGACGATCCACCGCGACCCTTGTTCGGACTGCCACGCATTGCCTCCCATGCGGAGGATTATGATGCCTTGTTCTCGGCCGTACCGTCCAAGGCGAACGGAATGTGCTTCTGCACCGGATCGCTGGGCGTCAATCCCGGCAATGATCTGCCGCGGATGGCGGAGCATTTTGGGCCGCGCATCGCCTTTGCGCATCTGCGCGCGACGAAGCGGGCTGCCGATGGGCTGTCGTTTCACGAGGCGGATCATCTGGACGGCGACGTCGACATGATCGCTGTGCTACGGGCCTTGTTGCGGGAGGATAACCGCCGCCCGGAGGTCGAGAAGATCGTGTTCCGGCCGGATCATGGCCACCGCATGCTCGATGACCTTGCGCTCACCAAGCGGACCAATCCGGGCTACACCGCCATTGGGCGCTTGCGGGGCCTTGCGGAATTGCGCGGCGCCATCCGCGCCATCGAGACCTTGGACAGACCCTAGAGCCCAAGGCCGGGCTAGGGCCATCTGCGCTCGGACGACGTGCCGATGACCGGCACGTCGTCCACAGACGCGCGATGAACTGCAGCAAGCCTCTGGACAAAAACAACAATTAATATTCCATAATATCTCTTATGCGAATTTCGTGGGTGAATGAAAAGGGCGGCACGCCAGCGCCGCCCTTTCCGTCATCGTGTCACTCAGCCGCGCGGATGTTCAGCTTGGATTCCGCGATTTCGGTGAGCTTCTTGTCTGCGGACTTCTCTTCGGCCAGGGTTTTCTCCAGCACGCTGGCGCAGTCGGCGCGACCCAGGCGGCGCGCCCAGGCAACGAGGCTTCCGTATCGGGTCATTTCGTAGTGCTCGACCGCCTGAGCGGCAGCAGCCAGGGCCGCATCCAGCACCTCGGGATCCGCGACTTCGCCTGCGATCTCTTCAGCTTCATCAATAATGCCGTCGATGGCCGGGCAAGTCACCGTCTTGGCTTCGGCGCCGTGCATACGGAACACCTCCTCCAGCCGGGTTACGTGGCCTTCGGTCTCGGTGAGGTGTGCCTTGAACACCTGCTTGAGGCCGGGGTCACCAGCCTTGTCAATCATTTTGGGCAGTGCCTTGAGGATGCGCTTCTCGGCATAATAAATGTCGCGCAGCGTATGGACGAAAAGGTCGTCCATGGTCTTGATGTCCTTGGAGAAAAGTCCCATGGCGAGGCTCCCGTTCGACGGTTGGCTGGGTGGGCGAGACAGTTCGCCCCCTGCCTTCCGAACGCCACGGGCGTCCATGGGTTCCTCCGTTTGGCGCCCCGACTGGGCGGACCTGCTCTATTCGGCGGCGGTCAGCTGGGACTCCGCCGGAGCGCCTGTCGGCCTGCCGACGCTTTCATAGGTGAAGCCGAGCTGCGCCATCTGTTCCGGCACGTAAATGTTGCGTAGGTCCACAAGAACCGGCTGGCGCATGATGCTCTTGAGGCGGTCGAAATCGAGTGCCCGAAAGGCATCCCACTCGGTGATGATGACAAGGCAGTCCGCACCTTCGGCCACGTCGTAAGGTCCCGTGCCATAGCTCACGGACGGCGGCAGCAGCCGCTTGGCTTCCTCCATCCCTTCCGGGTCATAGGCCCGCACCTGCATGCCCTTGTCGATGAGCGCATTGATGACGGAGAGCGACGGACTTTCGCGCATGTCATCCGTGTTGGGCTTGAACGTGAGGCCGAGGACCGCGATGGTTTTGCCCCTCACCTGCCCGTTCAGCGCCTTTTCGACCTTGCGGGCAATGGCGAGCTTGCGGACATCGTTCACCGCCACGACCGTCTCGATGATCCGCAAGGGCGCCCCCGCCTGCTGGGCCGTTCGTGTGAGGGCCAGCGTATCCTTGGGGAAGCACGACCCGCCATAGCCGGGGCCGGCATGGAGGAATTTCGATCCGATCCGGTTGTCGAGGCCGATGCCGCGCGCCACGTCCTGCACATTGGCGCCCACCTGCTCGCACAGATCGGCCATTTCGTTGATGAAGGTGATCTTCATGGCGAGGAAGGCATTGCCGGCATATTTGATCAGCTCGGAGGTGCGCCTCGCCGTGAACATGAGCGGCAGATTGTTGAGCGAGAGCGGGCGATAAAGCGCCGACATGACCGCCCGTGCGCGCGGGTCCTCGGTCCCCACCACCACACGATCCGGCCGCTTGAAATCTTCGATGGCCGCGCCCTCGCGCAGAAATTCGGGATTTGAGACGACGGAGATATCCGCCTCGGGCCGGGTTTCCCGGATGACCCGTTCCACCTCATCGCCGGTGCCGACCGGCACGGTGGATTTGGTCACCACCACCGTATAGCCCTCGGCAACCGTCGCGATCTCGCGCGCGGCGGCAAACACATAAGACAGGTCCGCATGGCCGTCCCCGCGCCGCGAGGGGGTTCCGACGGCAATGAAGACCGCTTCCGCTTCCTTGACGGCCCGTGTCAGGTCGGTATCGAAATCGAGCCGGCCGGCAGCCCTGTTGCGCGCCACGAGTTCATCGAGGCCCGGCTCAAAGATAGGGATACGCCCCGCACGGAGCATTTCGATCTTTGCGGCATCCTTGTCGATGCAGGTCACGTGGTGGCCGAAATCGGCAAAGCAGGCACCCGAGACCAGCCCCACATAGCCGGTACCGATCATTGCAACGCGCATGGTCCAAATCCTTCGAGCGGCTGTGCGCCAGCCGCGCCGGTTTCATCGGGGACAAGATGGCGTGTCCTTATAACAAGAACACGGCAGGGTCCCGGGAAATGTTGCCGGCGCGCGACCCTTAAAAGGACGCTGATATCATGTGAAAATTTATAATTCCCGAGAATTCTTGCAAACTGGCAAAGGCAGAGGTAAGCACGCCGACACCCTCCTGGATGCCCGCAATGGCCCTGCCCGCTTTGACCTCGCTCCTGCCGCACCTGGAAAGCCTCGCCGTGGCCGCAGGGCGGGAGATCCTCGCGGTCTACGCGACGGATTTTCAGGTCGAGCGCAAGGCCGATGCATCGGCGGTGACACTGGCCGACACGCGCGCGGAAGCCGTGATTCTGGAGGGCCTCTCCCGTCTTGTGCCGCAGATCCCGGTGGTCGCGGAGGAGCAGGTGGCCGCGGGTCACTGCCCGGCGGCCTGCGGATGCTTCTTCCTGGTGGATCCTCTGGATGGAACGCGCGAGTTCGCGTCGCGCAACGGCGAGTTCACCGTGAACATTGCCCTGATCGAAGACGCTGTACCGGTGCTTGGGCTCGTCTACGCACCGGTGCTCGGCCTCCTTTATGCCGGCGTCCTGGGAGAAGGAGCCTACAAACGCGTCCTCAGCGATGATGGCACACTTGGACCCGCGGAGGCGATCCGGGTGCGCACCGCCGAATCGGCGCGGCTCGCCGCCGTGGCGAGCCGCTCCCATCGCGATGCAGCGACCGAATCCTGGCTCGCGGCGCGCGGCATCCGCGACGTCCATGCGGCCGGGTCATCCCTCAAGTTCGGGCTGATGGCGGAAGGGCTGGCGGATCTCTATCCCCGCTTCGGCCGAACCATGGAATGGGACACGGCGGCCGGAGATGCCGTGTTGCGGGCCGCTGGCGGCGGGGTCGTGACCCTCGACGGTGCGCCCCTGCTTTACGGCAAGGACCAGCCGCAGGACGACGCGCCTTACGCCAACCCCAATTTCATCGCGTTCGGCGACCGCCGGGCGCTCGATCTCAAGCCTGCGGTCGAGGCAGGATAAGCATGACACTCTCTGTTCCCTCCCCTGCCCCGGCCGATGCGGTCGCCGCGCCGCTCACCCATCTCCAGCGCCTGGAGGCGGAAGCCATCTTCATCATGCGCGAAGTGGCGGCCGAATTTGCCAACCCGGTGATGCTCTATTCCATCGGCAAGGATTCCGCCGTGATGCTGCATCTGGCGGTGAAGGCCTTCTATCCGGCGCCCCCGCCTTTCCCGCTCCTCCATGTGGATACGGGATGGAAGTTCCGCGACATGATCGCGTTTCGCGATCGCATGGCGCGCGAGCTCGGCTTCCGCCTTCTGGTCCACACCAATGCCGAGGGCGCCGCCCAAGGGATCAATCCGTTTGACCACGGCTCCTCGCTCTATACCTCCATCATGAAGACGGAGGCGCTGAAGCAGGCGCTGACCCATCACGGTTTCGATGCCGCCTTCGGCGGGGCGCGGCGCGACGAGGAGAAGAGCCGCGCCAAGGAGCGGATCTTCTCGTTCCGCACTGCCAATCACGGCTGGGACCCGAAAAGCCAGCGCCCGGAACTGTGGAACCTGTTCAATGCCCGCGTGAAGCCCGGCGAATCGATCCGCGTCTTCCCGCTCTCCAATTGGACCGAGCTGGATATCTGGCAGTATATCCTGGCCGAACGCATCCCCATCGTCCCACTCTATTTTGCCGCCGAGCGGCCCATCGTGTGGCGCGACGGGCAGATGATCATGGTGGACGACGCGCGCCTGCGCCTTGCCCCCGGCGAAACACCGGAGCACCGCAAGGTGCGGTTCCGCACGCTCGGCTGCTATCCCCTGACCGCCGCCATCGACAGCGAGGCGGACACGCTGGAAGCCATCGTGCGCGAGATGCTGAGCGCGCGGACCTCCGAACGCTCCGGCCGGCTCATCGACCATGACGAAGCCGCCTCCATGGAGAAAAAGAAGCGCGAGGGCTATTTCTGATGAATGCGCCCCTGCCCGGCGACCTCTTCCGTCCGGAAACCAAGAGCCTGTTGCGCTTTCTCACCTGCGGCAGCGTGGACGACGGAAAGTCCACGCTGATCGGGCGGCTGCTCTATGACACCAAGCTGCTGTTCGACGACCAGGTCTCAACCCTTGCGCGCGAGTCCCGCAAATACGGCACGGCGGGCGATGATCTCGACTTCGCTCTTCTGGTGGATGGCCTCGCGGCCGAGCGCGAACAGGGCATCACCATCGACGTGGCCTATCGCTTCTTTGCCACCGAGCGGCGCAAATTCATTGTCGCGGACACGCCCGGGCACGAGCAATACACCCGCAACATGGCGACTGGCGCGTCCAATTCGGACCTCGCCGTGATCCTGGTGGATGCCCGCCAGGGAATCCTGCCCCAGACCCGGCGCCATTCCTTCATCGTGTCGCTGCTCGGCATCCGCCATGTGGTGCTGGCGGTGAACAAGATCGACCTCGTCGATTTCTCTCAGGAGGCGTTCGAGAGGATCGTGGCGGATTACCGCGCGCTGGTCGCGCCCCTCGCCTTCGAGACGCTGCAGGCGGTGCCGCTGTCCGCGCGGCATGGCGACAATGTGCTGACCAACAGCCCCCGCACCCCCTGGTATGCGGGGGCGAGCCTGCTGCGCCATCTGGAGAGCATCGAGGTGACGCAGGATGCGCAGCGCCTGCCCTTCCGCTTTCCGGTGCAATGGGTGAACCGTCCGAACCTGGATTTCCGAGGCTTCTCGGGCACCATCGTCAGCGGCGCCGTGCACCCCGGCGACGCGGTTGTGGTGTCTCCCTCGGGCCGCTCCACCCATATCAAGGCGATCGTCACCGCCGACGGCAACGTGCCGCGCGCGGTCGCCGGGCAGGCCGTGACATTGACGCTGGAGGACGAGGTGGACGTCTCGCGCGGCGACGTCCTCAGCGCGGCCACCGCCCGGCCGGACCTTGCCGACGCCCTGGATGCCCATGTCATCTGGATGGCGGAGGAGCCGCTGAAGGCCGGCGGCGCCTATCTCATGAAGGTCGGAACGCGCACTGTGGGCGCGAGCGTCGCGGCTCTGCGCCACAAGGTGAACATCTCGACCTTTGGCGAGGAGCCGGCACGGGAGCTGGCCCTGAACGAGGTGGGTGCGGTGCATTTCGCGTTGCGCGACGCGGTCCCCTTCGATCCGTTCACCACCATTCCCGGCACGGGCGCCTTCATCCTCATCGACCGCATGACCAACCAGACGGTCGGCGCCGGCATGATCCGCGGCGCGCATCGCCGGGCCAGCAATGTCCATTGGCAGGATCTGGAGGTCTCCAAGGAGGCCCGCTCGACCCTCAACAGGCAGAAACCCGTGGTGCTCTGGTTCACCGGCCTGTCCGGGGCGGGAAAGTCCGCCGTCGCGGCGCTCGTCGAGAAGAAGCTCCACGCTGCCTTCCGGCACACCTATCTTCTGGATGGCGACAACATCCGGCACGGTCTCAACCGGGATCTGGCCTTCAGCGACGCCGATCGGGTGGAGAACATTCGCCGGGTCGCGGAAGTGGCAAAGCTGTTTGTCGATGCCGGCCTCATCACGCTGGTTTCCTTCATCTCGCCGTTCCAGGCCGAGCGGAAGCTTGCCCGCGATCTGCTCCAGGATGGCGAGTTCGTGGAGATCTATGTGGACACGCCGCTGGCGGTGGCGGAGGCGCGCGACGTCAAGGGTCTTTATGCCAAGGCCCGCGCGGGCCTGATCAGGGACTTCACCGGCATCGACAGCCCCTATGAGCCGCCGGAACATCCCGAACTCCGCCTTGATGGCGGCCATCGCGCGCCCGAGGAATTGGCGGACCAGGTCATCGCCTATCTGGCCGAGAAAGGGTATCTGGAGCGGCCCGGAACCCGGGACTGGGTGATCTGACGCCTTCGGGCGGGGAGAGGACGTGTCGAACCTTGCCTTGACGGCGCTGGCCTTGCTCGTGGAGGCGGCGGCCGGCTATCCGCCGCGCCTGCTCGGCTGGATTGGCCATCCTGTCATCTGGTTCGGACGCCTGATTGCATGGTTGGATCGCTTTCTCAATCGCGAGACCCACAGCTTCGCCCGCAGACGCGCCGGCGGGGTGCTCGCCGCCGTGGCGCTGCTGTTCGCCGTCATCCTGCCGAGCCTCCTGCTTCAGGGTGCGCTCATGGCCCTGCCCTTGGGCGCGCTCCTCTGCGCCATCCTGGCCTCCAGCCTTCTGGCGCAACGCTCGCTGCATGAACACGTGGCCGATGTCGCACTGGCCCTGGAGCGCGACGGTCTCGCCGCAGGGAGACGAATGGTATCGCGCATTGTCGGACGCGACCCGGACGGGCTCGATGAAGCGGGAGTCGCGCGCGCGGCCATCGAGAGCCTGGCCGAGAATTTTTCCGATGGCATTGTCGCGCCGGCCTTCTGGATGGCGGTGGGGGGATTGCCGGGCGCCGCTGCCTACAAGGCCCTCAACACGGCGGACAGCATGATCGGCCACCGCTCCCCGCGATATGCCGCCTTCGGATGGGCGGCGGCACGGCTGGACGATCTGGTGAACCTCCCTGCCTCACGCCTGTCGGGCCTCCTGATCGTGGGCGCGGCCGCGCTTCTCCCCGGATGTTCAGCCGGCGGCGCCTGGACCAGCATGTGGCGCGACGCCCCGCATCATCGTTCACCCAATGCCGGCTGGCCCGAGGCTGCCATGGCCGGCGCGCTCGGCATCTCGATCGCCGGCCCGCGCAGCTATGGCGGCGTCGAGGCGCCGGCGGCCTTTATGGGGAACGGGCGGCGCGAGATCGGGGCTGCCGATATCCGCGCGGCGCTGCGCCTGTATCGCTGGGCGGACGGGCTCGGTGTCGGCGCGGTGGTCGTTCTGGCCCTCGCAGCCTTTATCGCGCGAGGCTGAGAAGCCGGTCGAGGTCGACATGGGCCGCCAGATGGGCCGCAAGGGCGTCCAGGGTGTCCTCAACCTGCTGATCATAGGCAATCTGTGCCGGGCCGGCGGCAAGCAGCGCGAGCCATGCACCGCGCTGGGCATCGTCGGCGAATAGCCCATGGACATAGGTGCCCATGATGCGCCCGGAGGCGCTCACCGCGCCCTCATCCGCGATCCCCGCCATTCTGGCGACACGAGAAAAGGGGCGCGCCCGATCCGGCCCTTCCGATTCCCCCATATGCATTTCATAGCCAGTGAAGGGCGCATCGAGGCAGGAATGACCCGACACCGCCTCCAGCCGCTTTTCTGCCGTAAGGCAGGTCGAAACGTCCAGCAGTCCCAGACCTTCGGCCGCGCCTGCCGGCCCCTCGATCCCCTGTGGATCCTCGATCCGCTTCCCGAGCATCTGGTAGCCCCCGCACAGGCCGAGAATCCGCCCACCGCGCCGCGCAAAGGCGATAATGTCATGGTGTAGCCCGCCGACTTTCAACGCCGCGAGATCCGCGAGGGTCGCCTTTGAGCCGAGCAGCAGGACCATGTCCGTGTCGAGCGGTAGGGTCTCATGCGGTCGAAGCCGGATGAGGTTCACCGACGGCTCCGCGTCCAGCGGGTCGAGATCATCGAAATTCGACACGTGGGGCAGGATTGGCACGGCGATGGTGCGCCTTGCCTGGCCTTTGCGAGGCAGTGGCGCTTCGAGCGCCAGGGCATCCTCAGCCGGCAAAATAGATGCTGAGCCGAAAAAGGGAATGAGCCCGAGCGCAGGCCAGCCGGTATGCGCCGAGATGAGCCTCAACCCCTCGTCAAACAGACGAGGATCACCCCTGAACTTATTGATAAGAAATCCTTTTACGAGAGCCTCATCCTTTACATCAAGCACGATCCGTGTGCCTGCGACGCTGGCGATCACGCCGCCCCTGTCGATGTCCCCGATCAGGATCACGGGGCAGTCGGCGGCGCGCGCGAACCCCATGTTGGCAATGTCATTGGCGCGCAGATTGACCTCGGACGCGCTGCCGGCGCCTTCCACCAGGACGAGGTCGGCCTCCGCTAGAAGGCGCCGGAAGCTTTCAAGGACGGCAGGCATCAACCCCGCCTTCATGGATTGGTAGGCGGCGGCCTTGGCGCTTCCGACCACCTGCCCCTGGACGACGATCTGCGCGCCCACCTCGCTCTGCGGCTTCAGCAGGACGGGATTCATGTGGACCGACGGAGCGACGTGGCACGCGCGGGCCTGGAGCGCCTGGGCGCGTCCGATTTCGCCACCGTCCGGGGTGACGGCTGCATTGTTCGACATGTTCTGTGGCTTGAACGGGCGCACCCTGAGACCGCGCTGGGCGAAGGCCCGGCAAAAGCCGGCCACTAGGAGCGACTTGCCTACGTTGGACCCCGTCCCTTGGAACATCAAGGCGGGCATGGCTCAGAACTCGATACCGACCTGGGCCTTCACGCCGGCGGCAAAATGGTGCTTCACCTGCCCCATTTCGGTGACCAGATCGGCGGCCTCGATCAGTTCCGGCTTGGCATTTCGGCCCGTCACCACCACGTGCAGGTCGCTGCGCCGCGCCTTGAGCGCCGCGACGACATGCGCGAGATCGAGATAATCGTAGCGCAGCGCGATATTGAGTTCGTCGAGGATCAGGAGGCGCACCGCGGGGTCCGCCATCAGGTCTTCAGCCTTGGCGAAGGCGCGCGCCGCCGCCGCCTTGTCCCTGGCGAGGTCCTGCGTCTCCCAGGTGAAGCCCTCGCCCATGGTATGCCAGCGCATGCGGTCGCCGAACGCGGCAAAGGCCTCCTGCTCGCCGGTCTGCCAGGCGCCCTTGATGAATTGAACCACCCCCACCGTGCCGCCACGCCCGAGCATGCGCAATGCAAGGCCAAAGGCAGCCGTGCTTTTGCCTTTTCCGGGGCCGGTATGGACGATGAGAAGACCTTTCTCGGCAACCGTTTTGGCAGCCACCTCGGCATCCTGGACCGCCTTGCGCTTTGCCATTTTGGCGCGGTGGCGGGCCTCGTCTTCTGCGCTCAGTGCATCGCTCATAATGCGCGTCCCTTCACGGTCATCGGCAAGCCGGCCACCATGAACACCACATGATCGCATAGGCCGGCCGCGGCCTGATTGAGGCGTCCGGCGGCATCGCGGAACCGCCGGGCAAGGGCATTGTCCGGGACAATTCCGAGCCCCACCTCATTGGACACCAGGACTGTCCGCCCGCGCCTGCCGCTCAAGGCCGCAATCAGCCTTTCTTGTTCACGTTCCAGATCGTTATCCGCCAGCAAGTGATTGGAAAGCCACAAGGTGAGGCAATCTATCAGAAGTGGAACGTCAGGAGGCGCGGCTCCCAAAAGGCCGACCAGATCCAGCGGGCAATCATGCGTGATCCAGCGTGCATCCCGGCGCGCGCGGTGGAGCGCGATGCGCTCCACCATTTCGGCGTCGAAAGCCTGTGCTGTGGCCGCGTAATGGTGGGGCGGGGACTCCCGCTCGATCAGGGCTTCGGCGTAACGGCTCTTGCCCGAGCGCGCGCCGCCAAGCACCAGAACGAGCGGGCCTCCTGCGTCCGGCACGCGCCGGTCAGCCAGGCAGGATATGGCCTGCCAGGACGGCGAGCCCGATGCCGGCCACCGCCGCACCGCCGAGGCGGGCATTGATCGGCGAGGCGAGAAGCTGACGGGTCAAGCCCGCGACGCCGAGCGCGATCACGCTCTGGATCAGGAAGAGGCCGGCGAGATAAGCCACCAGGGGGGTCTGCTCCGCGCCATAGATGGATTCGCCATAGGCATATCCATGAAACAGGCCCGCGACGGCGAACAGGACCGCCCAGGCCCCAGCCGGTAGCGCCGTTCCGCGTGCCAGCAGAACACCCACCAGCAGGACAGAGGCCGCCACCAGAAGCTCGGCGCCGGGAACCCCGATCCCGGCCACATGCGCCATGACACCCAGCATGGAGGCGCCGACAAATGCCAGCGCCATCAGGCCGCTCAGGCCATAGGCACCGATGGCGACACCCACGGCGACGATGAAGGCGAGATGGTCAAGGCCGATCACCGGATGGCCGAGGCCGGACAGCAGGCCCTGAGCGAGCGTGTTCGGAAGCTGGCCGTCCATCATGTGATGGGCGTGGGCAGGAAGCGTGAGCGCAACCGTGGCAAAAGCGGCAAGCGCGAGGCGGCGAGACATCATGATCATCTCCTGGCCCTCCCTCCGAGGGCTGGTGGGGCCGCAAGGCCGTTGGTCGCCGGCAGGTCTCCTGGCTCGCGGCTCATCGCGCCCGCCCGGCCTTCCCGGGGCAAACCCCAGTGGCATGATAGGACGCGCGCTCGCCGCTTACAGTTGCGGGGGCAGCTGCGGCATCAGGACGAAACACCCTCACCGCATTCCCTTGGATTTCCGAATGGAAAACCGACGACTCTTCGGACTATAGCGCCGCGCGCGTGCACCGCAACGGCGGCTTCACATCATTGCCGCGCTTTCGCCACAAGCGATGAGGTAGAGCGGCCCGCGACCAGATCCGCGAGGACCAGACGGCCGCCATGAGCCTGGACCACGTCGGCGCCCACCACGTCTTCCGGCTTGTAGTCCGCGCCCTTGACCAGCACGTCGGGCAGCAAGGCGCGGATCGCTTCGAGCGGGGTGTCCTCGTCGAACAGCACCACAAGGTCCACGCAGCGCATGGCGCCGATCACCCGCGCCCGGGCGGCTTCATCCTGGAGCGGACGGCTCGGTCCCTTGAGGCGGCGGGTGGAGGCATCGGTATTGAGCGCCACCACCAGTCGATCGCCTTCCGCCGCCGCCGCTTCCAGCAAGGCCACATGACCGGGATGCACGAGATCGAAGCAGCCATTGGTGAAGACAACCTTGGCGCCCCCGGCCTGCCAGCCAGCCACTATCTCCTTCGCGCGCTCCACGGACACCAGGGCGCCGGGGGGCGCCTCGTGAGGCAACGCCCGCTCCAGCGCCGTCGCGATCTCGGCGCGCGTGACCACGGCCGTCCCGAGCTTTCCCACCGCGATGGCCGCCGCCGCATTGGCGATCCGCACGCACGTTTCCATAGCTTCGCCGGCCGAAAGCGCGGTGGCCAGGGCTGCGAGGGCGGTGTCGCCCGCGCCGGAGACGTCGAACACCTCGCGCGCCTCGGCGGCCACATGCAGGATGCTCCCGTCCTGCCGCCACAGCGTCATGCCCTTCTCGGCGCGCGTGACGAGAACATCGCCGCCGAACTGCGCCCCGGCCGCAGCCGCAGCCGCAGCCGCCTGCGCGTCGGTCTCATCCGGCAGACCCGTCGCTTCGGAAAGTTCGCGCCGATTGGGCGTGACGAGGCGGGCGCCGCGATAGGCTTCAAAGGTACGCCGCTTCGGATCGACAATTACCGGTATGCCGCGCTGCGCGGCCGCGTCCATGACGGCGGCGATCACCGCATCGCTGAGCACGCCCTTGGCATAGTCAGACAGGACAGCGACGTCGCACACGCTCACGGCTGCGCGGGCCGCATTCATCAGCCGGGCTTCGATGTCGCTCGAGGCGGGCGCCGTCACCTCCGCGTCGATGCGCACGATCTGCTGCCGCCCGCTCATGACGCGGGTCTTGCAGATGGTGGGACGCGCGGCATCCACCACCAGCCCGTCGATACCGATGCTCAGATACGCCTGGAGCGCCGCCCGCAAGTCTTCGGCGCGCGCGTCCGCCCCGACCAACCCCACCAAATGCACCGGCGCGCCCATGGCCGCGATGTTCGCCGCGACATTGGCCGCCCCGCCCGGCACCAGCCGATCCGACCCGTGCACCAGCACAGGCACCGGGGCCTCGGGGGAAATGCGGGACACGCTGCCGGTCACGTAATGATCGAGGATGATGTCCCCGATGACGGCGATCGGGCCGGGACGGGTGTGCGCGAACATGACGCCCTCAGCCGTTGGAAGCGCGCAGATGCGCGGTTACATAATGGTTCACGCCGTCTTCGAGCGAGGTAAACGGGCGCGTGAAGCCGGCGGCGCGCAGCTTCGTCATGTCCGCCTGCGTGAAATATTGATAGGCGCCGCGAAGGCGCTCGGGCATGTCCACATAGTCGATGCGCGCCGTCTGGCCGGCCGCCGCGAACACGGCGTGTGCCAGGTCCGCGAAGCTGCGCGCCTCACCCGTCCCCACATTGAAGATGCCGCTGACCGCGGGCGTCTCAAACAGCCAGCGCACCACGGCAACGCAATCGGCCACATAAACGAAGTCGCGCAATTGCCCCCCGTCCGCATATGCCGGGTCGTGGGACTTGAACAAGGTCACCGCCGCCCCCGCCGCCGCCGTGGGATAGATCTTGTGAATCACGGAGCGCATGTCGCCCTTATGGCCTTCGCCGGGGCCGTAGACATTGAAGAAACGCAGGCCCGCCCATTGGGGCGGTCGGGGCCGGCCAGCATCCACGTCCGCCCGGAAGCGACGGTCGACCATCAGCTTGCTCCACCCATACAGGTTGAGCGGAGCGAGGGTCATAAGGTCCGACGCGGCTTCCCCATCGCGGAAGCCTTGGCGTCCATCGCCATAGGTGGCGGCGGAAGACGCGTAGATGAAGCGGAGCCCCTTGCGCGCGCAGAGCTCCCAAAGATCAACAGAGGCACGAATGTTCTGCGCCACGATCTTGTCGCCATCGGTTTCGGTGGTGGCGGAAATGGCGCCCATATGAACGACGACTGCGATCCGTCCGCCCTCTGTTTCCAGAAAGGCATTCACCGCCTCCGGTCGAATGACGTCGGCGAGCAAGATGTCGGCAATGTTGCGCCACTTGGGTCCATGTTCCAGCCAGTCGGCGATCACGACGCGAAAGCCATCGTGCGCGAAGGCACGCGCGATATTCGAGCCGATGAACCCTGCGCCACCGGTTACCAACACCGTGTCGCGAATGCCTTGCACCGTCATGGACCTCACCTTCCTCCCCCGCCGGCCCGGCGGCATCTGCCGATCCGGATCGCGCTCTAGGGTGAACCAGGAGGGGGAACCGAGCCGGCTCCCTGTGCCATGGGGTGACGCGCCTTGTCCATGGCGTCGGCATGTCCAAACCGCAGGACGTTGAGACTGCGCCAGGCTGCGAGAGCGGAATGATCCACCATGCAGGGCGGCCCCTCCAGCGTGTGAGGTGCAATCTTGCAGCGGCTCTTCTCGCACGGAGCGCAAGGCCGAAACGACCGCAGCTCCAAAACTTTCGGGCCATAAAGCCCGGTCAGGCGGGGATTGGTCGGCCCATAGAGGCCGACCGTCGGCACACCGACGGCGGCGGCAAGGTGTCCGAGCCCGGAATCCACCGCCACCACACCCTGCGCTCCCGCAATCACCGGGGCGAGACCGTCGATGGGAGCGGGAGGAACAAGCCGCACCCACGGCATATCCCGCGCGATCGTCTCGGCGCGAGTGCGTTCCGCATCCCCAAGGGCAAACAGCCTCGTCTCCAGGCCGGCGTCGGCGGCAAGATTCGCCAGTTCCCGCCACCGAACCCCGGTCCATGTTTTCGTCGGCCAAGTGGTGCCGTGCATCAACAGTACATAGGGCGCGACGGTGTCCTGCGGCGCAATGGACAGGCCGGCATCGATCGGAAGGCCGTCGAGCTCATACCCCAGCGCGGCCCCGAACAATTTCCGGATCCGCACCGCCATATGCTCGACTTCGGGAATGTGGTGGCCCCGGCGGTAGAAGAACGGCGCCAGGGCCTCCCGCGCTGATCCGCGCGCGAAGCCGTGCCGCGGACCCGTAGCGAAACAGGCAATGGCCGCACTCTTCAGGAGCCCCTGTGCGTCGATCACCAGATCGTAACGCTCGCGCGCGAGGGCCGCGCGTACCGCCTGCCCCTCCGCCGAGCGCCAGCCCGCGACAGGTGACTTGCGCAAGCGGCGCATCGGGATCGGAATGACATGTCGCACTGCCGGATGCAGCCGGACCAGAGGAGCGAACGCTTCCTCGACGGCCCAGTCCACCGTGAGACCGGGCACCCGCTTCACCGCGTCCGTGAGCGCCGGAAAAGTGTGGACCACGTCCCCGAGCGACGAGAGCTTCACGATAAGAAGCTTCATCCGCGAATCCGGGTCGCTGCGGCCATGACCTCGGCGGGGTGGATGGCTTCGAAACAGGCCAGCGTGCCGAGCGGGCATTCCCGCTTGAAACAGGGACGGCACGGCAGTTCGTGTGACACGACCGCGGAGCGTGGCCCCGTGGGCGGCGTCATCTTTTCGGACGAGGATCCGTAGAGCACCACCAAGGGCCGATCGAGGGCGCCCGCCACATGCATCAGCCCGGAATCATTGGAGACCACCACATCGGCGCCCGCCAGAATCGCGGCCGCATCCATCAGGCTGGTGCGCCCCGCGAGATTTTCGGGAAACCCGCCGGCCCGCGCCGCAATCTCTTCCGCGATGGGCGCATCTTTCGGGCCACCTAGTATCCGCACGCGATATCCGGCGGCGCGGGCCATTTCCGCCAGACCCGCAAACCGCTCCGCCGGCCAGCGTTTGGCAGGGCCATATTCGGCGCCAGGGCACAGTGCCATCACGGGGCCGGCGCCAGCCGCCGGGAAACGCCCGTCCGCGGCCTCCCGGGCGCCGTCGGGAAGGAAGAGAACCGGGCGCGGCGCGCGCATTTGTTCGCCTTTCGGCGCACCTAACGCCACGAAACGATCGATGGTTCGCGCGCTCTTGCGGTCCTGGTCCGGCCGCGCCTCGGTCAGTAGGAGGCTGCGCCCTTCGGCGGCATATCCGATCCGCTCGGGAATGCCCGCAGCGAACGGCACGATCGCGGCCTTGAAAGCGCGCGGCAGGATAATGGCCTTGCCATATCCCTCGTCCCGCAGCGCGCGACCCGCCTTCCACCTCGACATCAAGCCGAATTCGCCATGGCCGAGCGACAAGGGAATGGTGCGCCGTACCCCGCGGATCAACTTCGCGATCGGCAGGGCGGCGGACGGGGCGATGACGTCGATCGGACGTCCAGGCTCCCGAATCCGCAAGCTTTCAATGAGACTTGCGGCCATCACCATGTCGCCAACCCAGGACGGGCCGACGACCAAAATGGGCGAGACGGAACCTATGGCGCGCATGGGCGGCCCTCGCCCCCGGGATAAGCAGGATGGATCGACACGATGTCATTCCGGCATGTGCCGAAACATGGGACACGGCCTGCCTCTTCGCAAGACGCGCCAGGGCGGTCAAGCGCCAGGATGACCTCGGCCGCAGCGTCAACAAAAAAGGGCGCCCCCGGGCGCCCTCTTCACACAGAATGGCAACCTCGATCAGGCCGCAGGCCGGAAAGTCTTTTCAGCCGCCGCCTTGATCGGCTCTGAGCTTTCCGTCGCGATCTTTTGGGCCAGCGAGGACAGTTCCTTCGCCTGGGACTGCAGCGTGTCATACTGCGCGCGCAGGTGCGAGGAGGAGAGCTCCACCGCTTCCGAGGCGCTCTTGGCGGCCAGGACCGAAGCGAAGAAATCAAACGCGGTGTTGATGTTGGACCGCAGGATTTCCAAGGACTTCAGATTGTATTCCGCGACGCCCTTGGCGGCGGTGGAGCACGAATCCTCGATCATGTCGGAGGTCTGCTCGGCTGCCGTCTTGAATTTCTCGTAATTGCCGCGCGCGGTCATGACGCTCTTTTCCGCCATGTCGCGGAATTGGGCCGGCATTTCGAATTTAGAAAAGGCGCTGCTGGCAGCGGCCATCTGGTCCTGGAACGCTTTTGCAAAAGTTTCGTTCATGACGTCCTCGGTGCGCTAGGTCGGTTTGCCACGCCGTGAAGGCCGCACCCGCTCATTCGTGTCCCGCACGAAATGTGCACCGCGTCCTTCTCCGAACCTACAACCATCATAACGCACGATATGTGCGGCACAAAATGGTTTTTTGCGCCGCACAATAGAGGCAAAAGGTTGACGCAAACGTCAATATGTCTGGTTGGGATCCATCGGCTTCGCAGCCTGCTCGGCAGCCGACTGCATCGTCTTCGCAGTTGCAGCACCGGCGCTCTGCATGTCCTCCGCCACGGACTTCGCATGGGCGGTGGCAGCGGCCGTGAGAGACTGAAGGCGCTCGGCCAGCGCCTTCGAATGCTCGTCGAGAGAGCGAATGGTGGATTCCCCGATGGTGCGCGCATCAGCTCCGAATGCGGCAGCCTGGGCGGCCACGGCCTGCACCTGCTCGGTTACGAACGCGGCCTGAAGGCTCAGGACCTCCTGCGGGCTCTTGGCTTGCACGAGCTTGTTCAGGAAATCGAAGCTGGCGTTCACATTCGCTTCCACCAAACCGATCGTCTTGTTGCGCAGCTCCTTGATGCCGGACTGCACTTCCTTGATCCGCTCCTCGGAATCACCGACCGCCCCGCGCGCGGAATCAAACAGGGTGTCGAAAGCCTGGCGCGCCTGCGCGACGTTCTTCTCAGCGATCGCCCGCAACTCAGCGGGCAACTCGAGGTCGGGACCGAACTTTGTGCTCATCGTCGTCACTCCTCGGGCGTTGCGGATCCCCCCGGACCGGCGGTTCCGTCATGATCTTAGTTGCGGAATTCGCGGGATGGAATTGCCTTCGTGGTCCGGAGCGGAGATTTTGCTCTACGCGCTCAAAGGTTTAGAAGTGAGAATTCATGAGGTCCGCGCACTGCGCCTCCCGCACCGCAGCCGCGCCAGCGAAGGTCAGGCCGAAGTGTGCCTTCTTTTCGCGACGGGAATGCGATTGCCGGAGCGTTAATCTTTGGGTGGAATAGTGCGGTCGCGCCCGTTGCGGCGCTCCGGTTGCAGAGACGGCATTCCGCAAGGGGTCATGAGCGAGCCTACCTCCCGCCTCCTGTCGCTGACCGAACCGGCCTTCGCTCCGCTGCGCCGACAGGATTTGCCGTCGTTCCTCGTCGTGGTTTCGGACAACAGGGTTGTGGCGGCGACACGCGCCTGCCACGCCTTGGGCCTGAAGGAAGACGAATCGGCTCCGCCGGGCGTCGCTTCCATCGCTCGGCATGTGGCCGATCATTCTGGTCAAGGACAGCGCTTGGAGCGGGTCCGTCTGCCCTCCGCTTTCATTCCCCGGACCTTTTCCTGCGCGCTTGTGGCGACTCCGCTCGGCCCGGCCGTCCTGTTTGCGGATCCTTCCGCCGTCAGCGAGCAGGCAGCGCCGCAGACCGCCGCGCCGGAGGATCTCACCCCCGGAGGCCCCGCCCAGCCGGTGCGCTTCACCTGGGAGGTCGATGGGGATGGACGATTCCTCAGCCTTTCGCCGTCCTGCGTCGAGACGCTCGGAGCACGCCTGAATCGGTGGCGAGGGCGCAGCTTTGCCGATCTCGCGGACGATGGCGTGATCAAGGATGCCTCGCACCTCGGCCATCTGCTTCAGGCCGGCTCCACCTTCTCTGATGTTGTCCTTTGGACCGAGGAGGACCCCGCGCGCCGGATCGAAATCGGCGGAGTGCCCTTGTTCGATGGGACCCGACGCAGAATCGGGGTGCGCGGGTTCGGGCTCATATGGCCCGCCCCGCCGCGCCCACCGGCCCGCGAGCGTCCTCCCGAAAATGTGGTCCCCCTGCGCGGCGGGTCCTTGTCTCCAGGGGAAAGGTCCGCGTTTCACGAAATTGCCCGGTCGCTGAATGAAGCGATCGACGGATGGGGAAAGCCGCTCCGAAACGGGCCATCGGAACCTGCCAGTCCTTCAATTCTACAAGACGGTCCAACCCGCCCGCTCGCCGCGGCCCTGGAGGCCTCAGCTCCCGCGTCCGCGCTTTCGTCAGCCGCGTTTGAGGCAGATCTGCTCGATCGTTTGCCGATCGGCCTGGCCGTGCAGCAGCGGGGCGAGATCATTCATGTCAACGAAACCCTTCTGGATTGGTGCGGATTTACCGACAGGGAGTCTTTCCTCGCGGCGGGAGGTCTCAGCGCCTTGTTGCTCCGCAAGGGCGATCAACTGGAACTGCGCGCGGTCGATGGCACGGCTCATGGAGTCGATGTGCGACTGGTCGCTACGCCATGGCACGGGGCAAGCGCCATTCTCCATACGCTGCGGCTTCTTGACTCGCCGCCGCCCTCTCTTCACGCGACGGACGATACGGACCGCGAGCGCGCAAGAGGACGGGCGGACGTTCTGGATGCCCTGCCCTGCTCCGCCATTCTGATCGACCGTCGCGGCGCCATCCAGGCATTGAACGAGGCCGCCGCAAACCTGTGCGGGTTCAGGCCGAAGGAACTCGCGGGCGAGCCTTTCACCCTGCTCTTCGACCCGGCGAGCCAGACCGAGGCCGTTCGATTGCTGGATGCGGCGGTGGCGGGCGAGAGTAGCGTGCGAACGTTGGACGGGGTTTTGCGCGCGCGCCATCGTCTCGGCGGCGGGCACGAGATGAGAGCGACCATCGGAGCCGCGCAGACAGCGCGCGACCTGTTCTGCCTCATGCTCCAGGAGCCTCTACCAAGCCCAGCTTCCGGCCTCGACCTGCCAGTCCAAGAGGGCCCCTTCGCTGCGAGCACTAACGCGGGGGATGACCCGGCCCCGAGCCCTGCGCTCGACCCTTTCGCCCGTCGCGTCTCCCATGCGGTTCGAGTCCCGCTGACGCCGATCCTGGGATTCGTCGAGATGGTGCGCGGCGCCGCCTTCGGTCCAATCGGAAACGGCCGATATGCCAAGCATGCAGAGGCGGCGGCGGCGGCGGCGGCGCAGCTGATGGCGAGCCTTCAAGATATCGAGGCGCTCACGGCTGTTCCCCCCGCCGAAGCTCCGGCGCGCGTGTCGCTTGCGTCCGCGATCCAGTCCGCCCTCGACCATGTCGCGCCAAGTGCGAAGCGTCGGCGCGTCCTGTTGCGACGCGACGGCGCGGATGATGCCGAAGCGGTATTCAATGCCGATGTGCTCGCTCAAGGTCTGAGGGTGGTCCTGGAAGAGGCGGTCCGCGCCACGCCGCAAGGCGGGCAGGTCGTCATCTCCCTCACCCTTCCGGATGAGGCCGGGCCGGATCGATCGATCGCGATCCGGATCCGTGACGGGGGCCCGGCTTTGTCGGAACAGGAAATCGCCCTCGCTCTGTCAGCCTTTCGCATGGCGCGCGTCTCGGATCGCTTTTCGTCGTCAGGCCGGCCCTTTCACATGGCCCGCCTTGCCGCCCTGCTGGAGGCGAATGGCGGTACGCTGAACCTGCGGCGCGGCGTCGAGATCGGCATGCTGTGCGAGATCCGGCTGCCCTGTTAGGCCCCGTTACAGTCTGATCGCATTGCCTCGGATTGAAAATCCTTCTCTATCAATAATTTAGAGACAGCTTAACCGATCTGGTTGATTCAAATGGACCGGAGCTGGGCCCGCGCGCGCTCCGAGCGCATTCGCGTGATCATTCCCTACGCAAACTTACGCAAGTGCGGGCTCCGCATGGGCGCACGATCGCTGAAGCACACGGTTTTTCCTGCATGCCCAAAGAGATGAGGCACATGGTGCAAAATAGAATGATTAGAAACTGAGGCATGGGCCCAGAAAATCAGCATCCGGTCTCTGCTGAACACATCGCGGCGGGATTGACGGGGCGCCCCCGCATGAGCGAAAAATGGAGGAACACCAGGGGTTTAGAACCCATCTAAACTAGCTCGATGCGGCGGCACGATGATTGTTTGCTCTTGCAACGTCTTTTCGGATCATCAGGTGCGGGACGCGCTCGCCAATTCCTCCGGCGTGCGTTCACCCGGACAGGTGTATCGATGCCTGGGATGCTCCCCGCAATGCGGTCGCTGCGCGCGGACGATCCGGGCGATACTCGATCAGGTCCATGGGTCGTGCGCCGATTGCCCTGTCGAATGCCCAGGAGCCGCTCTCTCCCCCAAGCTTATCGCGGCCGAATAGAGCGCAGATCCAGCCTCTTGCAGCCAGGGCTGCGGTGCTTGAATTTTCTTTAGAATTCCTCTAAGTCTGATTTCAGGGTAGCCAGAAATGCCCGCATCGACGGGCCAAGGAGTTGAAGATGAAAGGCGACGCAAAGGTCATTGAATATCTCAATCGTGGCCTGCGATCGGAACTGACGGCGATCAACCAGTACTGGCTTCACTATCGCATGCTGGACAATTGGGGCTTCAAGGCCCTCGCCAAAAAGTGGCGCGCCGAATCCATCGAGGAGATGGTCCATGCGGATAAGTTCGTGGACCGCATTCTTTTCCTCGACGGCTTCCCGAACATGCAGGTGCTCGACCCGCTGCGCATTGGTCAGGACGTGAAGGAAATCCTCGAAGCGGATCTGGCCGCCGAGCAGGAAGCACGGGCCCTCTATCAGGAGGCTGCCGCCTACTGCCAGACGGTCAAGGATTTCCCCAGCCGGGATCTGTTTGAAGAACTGATGACGGACGAGGAAGGCCACATCGACTTCCTTGAGACTCAGTTGGACCTCGTGGCGCGCCTGGGTGTGCAGCTTTACGCCCAGCATCATATCGGCGATCTGGACGACTGACCCGCCTCCACGTCGAATGTCAAATGCCCGGCCATGTGCCGGGCATTTTTGTTTGAGCATATTGAAATTAGACAATCTCCAATCTTTGGCTATGCCTGGGTTGCGCAATTGACGCGGCCTCCCACCTGCCGTTACGCGAAGCAGGAGCGTCCGCCTCGACGGACTCATGGGAGAGCGCAATGTCCAGGAAACCGCAGAACCGCACCCGATTCTGCCAGATGCTGCTTGTCGCCCTGTCCGGCCTGATGGTCTCGGGCGCGGCCTCGGCACAAGGCACGTTGAATGTCTATACGACCCGCGAGCCCGGGTTGGCGGCGCCGGTGTTCGAAGCCTTCACCAAGGCGACCGGAATCACCGTGAACAGCGTGTTCGTGAAGGACGGCCTGCCGGAGCGAGTGAAAGCGGAGGGCAGCGCCTCGCCGGCGGACATCCTGATGACCGTGGATGTCGGCAACCTGCTGGATGTGGTTGACGCCGGGGTGACCCAGCCTGTCACCACCCCCACCCTGACATCCGCCGTGCCGGCAAACCTGCGGGATCCGGCGGGCAACTGGTACGCTCTTTCGCTCCGGGCGCGTCTCGTCTATGCGGCCAAGGACCTCAACCTGTCGGCCATGACCTATGAAGACCTCGCGGATCCCAAATGGAAAGGCGAGATCTGCATCCGCTCGGGCCAGCATCCCTACAATGTCGGGCTAACGGCGGCCTATCTCGTGCATCACGGCGAAGCCAAGACCGAAGCCTGGCTCAAGGGCCTCAAAGCAAACCTCGCCCGCAAGGCGACGGGCGGCGATCGCGAGGGTGCGCGCGATATCCTGGGCGGCCTGTGCGATCTTGCGGTTGGCAATTCCTATTATGTCGGCTTGATGCGCTCCGGAAAGGGCGGCCCCGACCAACAGAAGTGGGCGGATGCGATCAAGGTGATCCTGCCGGTCTTCGAGGGTGGCGGAACCCATGTGAACGTATCTGGAGCCGCCGTCGCCAAGCATGCTCCGAACAAGGACAATGCGATCCGCTTCCTGGAGTTCGCCGTGTCGCCGGAGATGCAGGCGATCTATGCGCAGGCCAATTTCGAGTATCCGGTCATCGCCGGTGCGAAGGTTGATCCGGTGATCGCCGCGCTTGGCCCGCTGAAGGTTGATCCCATTTCGCTCGTCGAGATTGCCAAGGCCCGCAAAAAGGCCAGCGAACTCATCGATCGCATTGGCTTCGATAACTGATCAGGGCCGCTTGACCCCGCTCTCGCTGCGCCGCGCGAACCCGCCCTGGGCCTCTTTTGCCCGCAGGGCGGGTTTGCTTCCGATCGTCGCGGCGACAGGGGTGGTTTTTCTGGTCCTGTCCCCCTTCTTTGTCCTGATCGCCATCGCGGCGCAGGGTTCCGGCGATCTCTGGCCCCATCTGATCGCCTACGTTCTGCCCACGGCCTTGTGGCAGACACTTGTGCTGCTCGTGGGTGTGGGTATGGGCACAACCCTCATTGCCGTGCCCTGCGCCTGGCTCGTCACGACGTGCGCCTTTCCCGGCCGCAGGTGGGTGGATGTGGCGCTCCTGCTGCCCCTCGCGCTTCCGGGCTACATCGTCGCCTATTCCTATCTGGACGTTCTGCACCCGCTCGGTCCAATTCAGGGTGCATTGCGCTGGGTGCTGGGCATTGCCCGGCCGAGGGATTTCCAGTTGCCCGACATCCGGTCGGCGTGGGGCTGCATCTTCGTCCTATCCAGCGTCCTTTACCCCTATGTCTACCTGTCCGCCCGCGCGAGCTTCCTGGTCCAGTCGGCCAGTGCGCTCGATGCGGCGCGGGCGCTGGGGGCGGGTCGATGGCGCACCGTCTGGCAGGTCGCCCTTCCCATGGCGCGCCCGGCCGTGGTGGCCGGACTGACTCTGGCCCTTCTGGAGGTTCTCGGAGATATCGGCGCGTCCGAATTCCTGGGCATGCGGACCCTCACCGTCTCCGTCTATACCACCTGGGTCAACCGCTCGAACCTGCCGGGTGCCGCACAGATCGCCCTGGTCATGATGCTGTTCGTTCTGCTGCTCGTGGCGGCGGAACGGCTGGCGCGCAGTCGGGCGCGGTATGTTGGAGGCGGCTCGGCTCGCCCCCCCGCCCTCATCTCTCTCAGCGGCCCGCACGGCGTGCTCGCACTGCTCTTCTGTCTCATCCCGGTGGCACTTGGCTTCGGCGTACCGTTTCTGCATCTGCTGTCCGCCAGCCTTGCCCGCATTGGGTTCAGCGGCGTTTCCCCCGCGTTGCTTATCGAGGCCCGCAACAGCGCCCTTCTCGCGGCGGCCGGTACTGCGCTGGCCCTCGTCCTGGGTCTCCTGGTGGCTCTGGCCCAGCGGCTCGCCCCGTCCCGCCTGACAAGCGGGCTGACCCGACTCTCCACTCTTGGCTATGCGGTGCCCGGCACTGTGCTTGCGATCGGCCTGCTGACGCCGCTCGCCGGATTCGACAATGCCCTGGACCAGGTCATGCGCCAGACCTTCGGGGTGTCCACGGGCCTGCTGGTTTCGGGATCTGGGGCGGCGCTGGTCATCGCCTTTGCCATCCGCTTCCTTGCCATCAGCGTCGGCGCACTCGAAGCGGGGTATGGAAAGATCTCGCCGAACCTGGATATGGCCGCCCGCAGTCTGGGCGCCTCCAAGCGCATCGCCGTCCGACAGGTTCACCTGCCCTTGATGCGTACCGCGCTCGCAACAGCCGCGCTCATGGTGTTCGTGGACGGCATGAAGGAGCTTCCCGCAACCTTGCTGCTGCGCCCGCTCGGCGTTGAGACGCTCGCGACCCATGTGTATGGGGAGGCGGCCCGGGGCACGTACGAGGATGGCGCGCTGGCGGCCCTCTTGATCGTCCTGGTCGGTCTGGTCCCGGTGCTACTGCTGGCGCGCCTGTCGCGTTTTGCCCTGCCGGGGACGGTTTCCGGCACCCGCAGCGGAAGGGAAGGGCCGGACGTACAGCCTTGAAAGCGACACAGACCGGCAGTTATGTGCGGCTCTCTCGCGAACGGGAGAATCGGCCATTCGGTGTTCGCCGCACACGGTCGCTTTCCCCGAACGATCGGATTCTTTGAGCGTGATTTCTGGCGCGAACACTCGCAGAGTCTTGCTTGCCCTTGGCGCCGCGGCGGGAGCTTTCGCCGTCGTCGGACTTGGAGCTCTGACGTTGGCGCCGAGCCTTGTGCCGGAAGCGGATCTGCGGCGCGTGGTGTCCGACGCGCTCGCCCGCTCTACGGGACATCGCGCCAGCATTTCCGGCGAGCCGCGCATCGTCCTTTTTCCTGCACCTGCCGTCATCCTGGAAAAGGTGGCGTTTCCCATGCCGGGGCGCATGGCGCTTGATGCCCAGGGCGCTGTCGCTCGGTTGAAACTGCTCAGCCTCCTCACCGGGCGGATCGAGGTGGCGGACGTCACCCTGAACAAGCCGACCCTGGTGGTGACCGGTCGCTCACCCACTCTCGCGCCCGCCTTGGTCTCGCTCCTCGCCGGACCGGACCTGCCGGAACTGCAACTGACCGGAGGGACGATCGCGCTGCGCAATGGGGAGGGCCTCACCGAGGAATTGGTGAGCGGCATCGACGCGCGCGTGAAACGCTCGTTGGTGGGCGGCGGCGTGTCCGCGCATGTGTCGTTCGCCTGGCGCGACCGCACCACGACCGCGGACATTCATATCGAGGATGCCCGCGCCTTTCTCTCGGGGCGACCGACGGATTCCAAGGCTGATATCGCGACGGGGGCCTCTTGGCTGCGCTTCCGCGGGCAGGCTGCCGCTGGCCTCACGCCAAGCCTTACAGGCGAGTTAAGCGGAGAAACGGCGACCCTCCGAGATTTGATGAAATGGGCGGGGGCACCGCTGCCGCTGTCGGGCGGTTTTCAGCGCCTCTCTTTCGCGGGAACGGTGACTGCGGACCCGACGCAAGTGCAACTGGCGCCCATCACGGCACTGGTGGACGGCAACAAGAGCGAAGGGGCGCTGACCCTCAAGCTCGATGGCGCCCGTCCCGCCCTGGAAGGGACTTTTGCGGCGGACACGGTCGATCTGACGCCCTATGGGCGCATCACCATGACCGAAAGTCGGGATGGCGATTGGGATCGCACGTCCCTCAATCCCCGTCCCTTGTCCAAGTTCGATCTGGATCTGCGGTTCTCGGCGGCCCGCATGAAAGTGGACGACAGCGTCTTCGAGCGGGTCGCCACCAGTGCGGTGCTGCGTTCGGGCCACCTTGTTCTTGCACTGGGAACGGCCCAGGCTTGGGGTGGGTCTGTCCGAGCCGCACTGGACATTGTGTCCGACGGCACCGTGGACGGGACAACCCTCAAGTTTCAGGGCGCGGGCTCTGGAATCGCCGTGGACCGCGCATTCGGGGATCTCCTGAGCATCCGCCGCATCGAGGGAACCGGCGACGTCGAGGCGACGCTGCAGGGCGTCGGGCATAGCTTCTACGAAGTGGCGCAATCCCTGTCTGGAACCGTCCTGTTTCAGGTTGCCAATGGCTCCATTGCCGGCATCGACGTGGCTCAGGTGATGCGGAGGATCGAGCGCCGCCCCCTCTCGGGCGGCGGCGATTTGCGGGGCGGACGCACGCCGTTCGAACGTCTGGTCGCCCGGATCAATCTCACCGACGGTGTGGCGCGGGTGCTTCAGGCCCAGATGTCGGGCCGTCAAGTCAACCTGGCCTTGGACGGCGCCGTGGATGTGGGATCGCGCGATATCGACCTGCAGGGGCGGGCCATCCTGCTGCCCTCCAGCAGCGCTGAGCGGAGCGCGCCGTTTGACCTGCCCTTCATCATCCAGGGCCCGTGGAGCAGTCCCTTCGTGATGCTCGACCCGCGCAGTCTCATCGAACGATCGGGGGCCGCGCAGCCGCTTCTCGAAGCCGTGCGCAACAAAGCGCCGGGAGGAGAAGCCGCCGTGCGATCCGTGATCGAGCAACTGGCCAAGCCCACCGCCCTTCCTCCCGCCAAGGCCGCCAATTAGCGCAAAGGCGCGATTTTCAGAGGTCGTAAGGGTGGTCCAGCCACAGCTGTGGTCTGTTGGCCGCGCCCGATGACGGCGAACTTCTATTCCCGGCTTTCAAACGGCGAGTAGCGCGTCTGCCGCGGGTCAACGTCAGGCATGTACATTCGGTATCGGGCGGACAGAGGGTCGCCGGCGAGCCGGGCGTAAATGAAATGGTCCTCCCACGTGCCGTTGATGCACAGATACTTCCGGGCGATCCCCTCGAATTTGAAGCCGACGCTTTCCAGCAGGCGCAGCGAGGGGACATTGTTGGTCATGCACGCCGCTTCAATCCGGTGCAGGCCAAGTGACTGTTCAGCAACGGGCAGGAACGCGCGCAGGGCCGCGCTCATGAGGCCTTTCCCCGCATAGGGCTCGCCCATCCAATAGCCAAGATAGGCGGACTGGCAGATGCCCCGGCGGACATTGGACAAGGTCAATCCGCCCACCAGGCATTGATCGGCGGTCCGGAACACAAGCAGCGGATAGGCCTCATCGTTCACAATATCCCGCGCATAGCGGCGCAAACGCCGGCGGAATGCAGCTTTGGTCAGGTCGTCCGCCGGCCAGACGGGTTCCCACGGCGTGAGGAAGGCGCGGCTTGTCTCCCTTAGATCCCGCCATTGCGCAAAATCTCCCAATTGCGGGACACGCAGATAGACACGCTCGCCCGCAATCACGGGCAAAACGTCAGGCGAGAGAATCGACGACAGCGGCCACATGCGCTTGCTCATGACGCGGCTCGGAGACGGGCTCCCCACCCGGCTCGCTACACTTTTAAACGTTCCACCACACGGGCAGCCGGTTCAAGTCCCCTGCCCGGCCCAATGGCGGAGAGCACGGGGCGTCCACCGGCCAAAAGGTCGCGGGCCGCCGCGCGCACCGCTGTCACATCGACGGCTTCCACCTTTGCAACAATTTCTTCCACAGGGATGATGCGCTCGAAACCGAGAATTTGCCGCGCCAGCTGTTCCGCGCGTGCACCCGAGCTCTCCAGCGCCGCCAGCAGCCCGACCTTCATCTGCGCCTTCGCTCGTGCCACCTCTATCTCGGCGACGTCCTGCGAGACCGCCTCCAACTGGTCGATCACGACATTCGTCAGCTCGCCCACGTCCGCGTCATCGGTTCCCGCATACACGCCGAACACGCCCGCGTCTGCGTAGGGCCAATGGAAGGCATAGATGGAATAGCAGAGCCCTCGCTCCTCCCGAACCTCCTGGAACAGGCGGGACGACATCCCCCCGCCGAGCACGTTGGCGAGGACCTGGAGCGCGTGATAGCCCGGGTCGTGATAGGAGCGGCCTTCAAGCCCCAACACGACATGGACCTGCTCCAGGTCACGGGGCGTCAAGGAAATACCGCCTTCAAAGCGGGCGGGCGGGGGCGGCTCCTTGTCCACGCCAGACAGCCCGCTGAGGCGCGCCCGTGCTTCTTCCACCAGGCGGTCGTGTTCCACGGCGCCGGCCGCCGCGACCACCATGCGCGGACCGCGATAGGTGCGGGCAAGGTAGGACGCGAGGCGGGATCGATCGAATCCCCGCACCGTGTCCGGGGTGCCGAGAATGGAGCGGCCCACGCTCTGGCCGGGAAAAGCCGCTTCCTGAAACAGGTCAAAGACCAGGTCGTCCGGCGTGTCCATGACGGCGCCGATTTCCTGGACGATGACATTTTTTTCGCGCTGCAGTTCCTCTGGCGCGAACGCCGGCTCCGTGAGGATGTCCGCCAGAATATCGAGGCCGAGCGTCATGTCCTCGCCCAGAACGCGGACATTGTAGGAGGTCTGTTCGACGGATGTGGCGGCATTGATGTCGCCGCCCACTTGCTCGATCTCTTCCGCGATGCGCCGGGCGGAACGCCGGCGCGTCCCCTTGAACGCCATATGTTCGAGCAGATGGGAGATGCCATGTTCGCTGTCTTGCTCGTCCCGGGCCCCTGCTCCCACCCAAATGCCCAGCGAGACCGTCCCGAGATGCGCCATGGCATCGCTGACGACGGTGATTCCGTTTTCAAGACGGGTCTGGCGGACGCTCACGCAGTGGCCCCTGCGGCCGCGCGGGCGCGCGCGGAGATGAAGGACTGAAGGGCCGCCAGATCGTTCGGCAACACAGTGAACCTTTCCTTGCGAGTCATCAGATCCGCCATATGGGCCGGCAGGCCGGGGCGCTTCCCGGTCGCAGCTTCCACCGCATCCGGGAATTTTGCGGGATGGGCGGTGGATAGGATCACCTGCGGGACCGAGCGGGGGTGCTCCACCTTTGCCGCCACGGCGAGGGCGACCGCCGTGTGGGGATCGAGCACATAACCGCTTTCACGATAGGTGCGCGCAATGGTGGCGGCGGTTTCCGGTTCATCGGCCCGACCGGCCGAAAACTCACCCACAATGGCCGCCAGAGCGTCGCGGGGAATGGTGAAGCTCCCGGACTGGGCCAGCGAGGCCATGAGTCGCCGCACGATTTCGGAATCGCGGTCGAGCGCCTCGAACAGCAGCCGCTCGAAATTGGACGACACCTGAATGTCCATGGAGGGAGAAGTCGTGGCGTGGACGCCTCGCACCTCGTAGCGCCCGCTCTCCACGGTCCGGGCCAGGATGTCGTTGACATTGGTGGCGATGGTCAGATCGCGGACCGGCAGGCCCATTTGCTTGGCCACCCACCCGGCGAAAATGTCGCCGAAATTGCCGGTCGGGACGACAAAGGAGACCTCCCGATGCGGGGCACCCAGGGCCACGGCCGCATAGAAATAATAGACCACCTGCGCGACGATCCGCGCCCAATTGATGGAATTCACGCCCGCGAGCGCCATGCGGTCGCGAAACAAGTGGTCGTTGAACATCGCCTTCACATGGGCCTGGCAATCGTCGAATGTGCCCTCCACGGCGATGGCGTGGACATTCTGACCGCCGACCGTGGTCATCTGGCGCCGCTGCACCTCAGAGACCCGGTTGTGGGGATAGAGGATGAAGACATCGACCGCATCGGAGTGGCGAAACGCCTCGATGGCCGCGCTGCCGGTGTCGCCGGATGTGGCGCCGACCAGGGTCGCGCGGGCACCGCGATTAGAGAGGACATGGTCCATCAATCGCGCCAGAAGCTGCATGGCGACGTCCTTGAAGGCCAGGGTCGGGCCATGGAAGAGTTCAAGGACGAACGTGTTCGGCGCGAGCTGCACGGTGGGCGTTGTCGCCGCGTGGCGGAAGCACCCATAGGCATCGGAAATCATCAGGTCGAGTGCGGCCGGCGGGATCGAGTCGCCGACAAAGGGCGAAATGACGCGACGTGCGACTTCCGCGTAGGGCTTGCCCGAAAGGTCGGCGATCTGCGCGTGAGACAGGGTCGGCCAATCCTCCGGAACATATAGCCCGCCGTCGCGCGCCAGTCCCGTCAGCAGGGCTTCGGAGAACGGCAGAGGCGGCGCCTCGCCACGTGTCGAAATATACTGCACCGTGTCGCTCCGAATGGGCGCCCGCGCCAAGGGGGATCCGCGCCAAGAGGGAAACGCCGTATCTCCCCGCAGCCTAAAGCCAGAAGACAGCGAAATTAATGCCGCTCATATCCCCCCTTCCGATGGATTGCCAGAGTGGCTTGCCCGCTCAGACCGCCCGGCTCAGGATGGCCCCTCTCCCATGGGCAGCATACCGTTGATTTCGTTCCTTTCCCAGGCACTCGCCGCCCTCGGACGACAGGGCACAAAAGCAGTAGCCGCAAGCATTTTCGTCGGTCTGGCGTTGCCCGGGCTTGCGAGCGTGGCCAAGCCGCTGCTGGTGCCATGCATTTTGTGCCTGCTGGCCATGTCTTTCATGCGCACCGACCTGCGGCGCCTCAGGGGCGGACGGCATACCGGACTTCTGGCGCTGTCCCTTATCTGGATCATGGCGATCCTGCCGGCAGGCTTCGGCTTTCTGGTGAGCCGGGTGCTGCCCCCGGCTGACAATGGCCTGATGCTCGCTCTGATCATGCAGGCCGCTGCTCCGCCGATTATGTCCACCCCTGCATTCGCGGCACTGCTGGGCATAGATGCGGCCCTCAGCCTCGCGGTCATGCTGCTGTCGCTGTGCGTGCTCCCCTTCACCGCTCCCCTCTTCGTCTCGCACTTCACTGATGGCGCGCTCGCCCTTGATGGGTTCGCCCTTGCCGGCCGGCTGGCCGTAATCCTCGGCGGCTGCGCCGGTGCCGGCGTCGCACTCCGGCATCTGTGTGGCCCCGCGCGTCTTGTGCGCTGGAATGACCAGTTGAACGGCGTCAACGCCGTGCTGCTGTTGGTTCTTGCTGTGGCGTTCATGGATGGCGTCACGCCATGGCTGTTGGCGGATCCTTCCTTCGTCCTCGGTCTCGCGGGCCTCTCGGCGAGCGTCTCCCTGTGCGCGCTCGGCCTGACGCTGCTGCTTTTCCGGCGTGTAAAGGGGGGGCAGGATCTCATGCTCGCCTATGCGGCGGGCAATCGCAATTTCGGGCTCATGGTCGCTGCGGCCGGGGGGCTGCTTCCCGACACCACCTGGCTCTATGTCGCTCTCGCCCAGTTTCCCATCTACCTCCTGCCTTACTTGCTGCGCCCCTTGGCATCCCGCCTCTTGCTGCGCGCAGACCCGAAATGAGCCCGGCGCGCTACCGGAGGGACTGGCGATCTGCTAGAGGAGCCGCCGGTCGGCATGCCTTGCATGCTGATCGGATGAAGCCGCCCTTCATGGAACGTCGAGGGGCTTTCCAACGCTCAGCCTGCAAACGGCGGATCCGAGGACGGCCCCCTGCGCGAGTCCGATACTCTCCAAGCGAGCCAAGCCATGATCCCCCGTTACAGCCGGCCTGAAATGGCCTCCATCTGGACCCCGGAAGCCCGCTTTCGCATCTGGTTCGAGATTGAGGCTCATGCCGCCGAAGCGATGGCGGACCTCGGCATCGTCCCCAAGGAGGCCGCCGCCCGCATCTGGGAGAAGGGCCGGGACGCGCAGTTCGACGTGGAGCGCATCGACGCCATCGAGCGGGAAGTGAAGCACGATGTCATCGCCTTCCTCACCCATCTGTCCGAAATCGTCGGGCCGGAGGCGCGCTTCGTCCATCAGGGCATGACCTCGTCCGACGTGCTGGATACGTGTCTTGCCGTTCAGCTCACCCGCGCGGCGGACCTGCTCATCGCGGACGTGGACCAGCTTCTCACCGTGCTGGAGCGGCGCGCCTTCGAACACAAGCTGACGCCCACCGTGGGCCGCTCCCACGGCATTCATGCCGAGCCGACCACGTTCGGCATCAAGCTCGCCATCGCCCACGCCGAGTTCCAGCGCTCCCGCGCGCGTCTGGTCGCGGCCCGCGCCGAGGTCGCCACCTGCGCCATTTCCGGCGCGGTCGGCACCTTTGCCCATGTGGACCCGCGCGTTGAGGCCTATGTGGCCGAAAAGATGGGGCTTGAGGTGGAGACCGTCTCGACCCAGGTGATCCCGCGCGACCGTCATGCCATGTTCTTCGCCACCCTCGGCGTGGTCGCCTCGTCGGTGGAACGTCTTGCCACGGAAATCCGCCATCTCCAGCGCACCGAGGTGCTGGAAGCGGAAGAGTATTTTTCGGAGGCCCAGAAGGGCTCCTCTGCCATGCCCCACAAACGCAATCCCGTGCTCACGGAAAACCTCACGGGCCTCGCCCGCATGGTGCGCGCCTACGCGCTGCCCGCCATGGAGAATGTGGCGCTCTGGCACGAGCGCGACATTTCCCACTCCTCGGTGGAGCGCATGATCGGCCCGGATGCGACCGTGACGCTGGACTTCGCTTTGATGCGTCTCGCAGGTGTCGTGGACAAGCTGGTGGTGCATGCCGACAACATGCAGAAGAACATGGACAAGCTGGGCGGTCTCATCCACTCGCAGCGCGTCCTGCTAGCCCTGACGCAGAAGGGCGCGAGCCGCGAAGACTCCTATCGGCTGGTCCAGCGCAACGCCATGAGGGTCTGGCGCGGTGAAGGTGACTTCCGCACCTTCCTGCTGAACGATCCCGACGTGCGCCAATATCTGTCGGAAGACGACATCAACGAGAAGTTCGACCTCGGTTATCACCTGAAGCACGCCGACACGATCTTCAAGCGCGTCTTCGGCCACGCCTGAAACGCAAAAACCCCGGCCTTCCGGCCGGGGTTTTTATTTCGGGAGCTGTTCGCGCGATCAGCCGATGGCGCGGTCGCGGATGGCGATGCCCTTTTCCTCGAACAGGGGAATGAGCTCACCGGCCTGGAACATCTCGCGGACGATATCGCAGCCGCCGAGGAACTCGCCCTTAACGAAGATCTGCGGAATGGTCGGCCAATTCGCAAAGTCCTTGATGCCCTGACGCAGCTCGTCGGATTCCAGGACATTGATGCCTTTGAACGGCACGCCGATATGGTCGAGAATCTGGACCACCTGGCCGGAGAAGCCGCACATTGGGAATTGCGGCGTGCCCTTCATGAACACCACCACGTCGTTGCCCTTGACCTCGCGGTCGATGAATTCGCGAATGCTCATGACTTCAATCCAAACGTTCGAGTGGCGGCGCCATCAGGGGTGAAACATCGGTCGCCGTCGCCCCGGGCGCAAGATGTGTGCGACGAAATATTGCGCCCCCTCCGGCGACCTCTGATCACCCGAGCTTTCGGCCATCGAGGCCCATGAGCCGCGCGGTCACCAGCGCAACCGCCCCGCCGAGGCAGGCCCCCGCCACGATGTCCGAGAAGAAGTGATAATTCTGCGCCCACAAAGCGAGTGCTTCCAACAGCACGAGAAGGCCGCACGCCACGCGTGCCCTCGGATAAGCGATGGCCGGCACCGTCAGGAAGGACACCGCCGCGAGCGTATGGCCTGAGGGAAAGGAGGCCCATCCTTCCCCGCCATGGAACGAGAAGAACCCATAAACCCCGTCTTGAATGAAGGACGGGTTGTTCTGGACGAAGGTCTCTGGCCAGGTCCGGCCGAAGACATATTTCAGGTGATTTCCGATGGTCGACGCACAGACAAGGGACAGCCCCGCCGCAAACGCTGTGAGCGACAGCCGTCCCAGTGCTCCCCGGAACACGCGCACGAGCCCCAGGACCACAATCAGCACCACGGATAGCTGGGACAGATATTGCGGATAGGTCTGGAAGGCGCGGACCATGTCGTGCCGCCCGATGACAGTATGGGCGAAGCGGCTGAGGGGCTGATCCAGGAACAGATAGCCAATGGCCACCAGCACAATGCTGGCGCCGCCCGCAACGCCCCAGGCGGCCGGTCGCGTCAAGAGGTCGTCAGACTGCGTACGCTGCATCATGGCCCCGCCCTCGCTTGTCAGCGCGGGTAGCACGGACGGGCCGAAAAACGAAGAAGCGCCGAGAAACGCGGCGCTTCTGGTAAAAAAATCGGCGCGACGAAGCCGTTCTGGGCGGGCTGCATAACGTTCGTCCGCAAATCGTTGATCGTCATCTGCGCGGCTTTCGGGTGGAAAAGCGCACAGGTTCAAGATGGCGGGACGTCACTTCTTGACGGGTGCGTAGAAGGTGCCCTCCACTTCCAGGATGTCGTCCTGGTTCAGCCGGTCCACCTCGATGATGGTGCGTGGAGGATACGGGCCCTTGCCCCACAATTCCTCCTGGACCTTATTGGCGATCGGCCGGAAGCGGTACATGTCGGTGACATAGACGACGAGCCGCACGGCGTCCTGAAGCGTGGCGCCCTCCGATTCGGCAATCGCCTTCATGTTCAGGAAGGCTTGGCGTATGCGCGCCTCGTCGCCCGCGACCAGCGTGTTGGTCGCGGGGTCGATGCCGCGCATGCCGGCGACAAAGATGAAATCACCCGCGCGCGTGCCGAGGCCCCAGGTTCCGGTCGGCTTGATGGCGCCCGGCGGGGACAGCGTCTTCACCCCGTTAGGGGATTGCGCCAGGGCGACAGACGGCACAAGTGCAACGGCCGCAAAAAGCGAAACGGCGAAGCGGAGCATCGCGGACCTCCGGTGTTGATCACCTTGAAGGTCCATTCAAGCCCAGGTCAAGTCAATGCTGGCGCTGCTGAAATATCAATCATCTCATGCACTTAGCCGCGTCACCGCGGCTAAATCTCAGGCCGGCGCCGAGGTCTTCAGGGCCAAGGCATGCAGCACGCCGCCCATATTCCCCTGGAGGGCGGCATAGACGAGCTGATGCTGCTGCACCCGGCTCTTTCCCCGGAACGCCTCCGACACGATGATCGCGGCATAATGGTCGCCATCGCCGGCGAGGTCCTCGATGGTGACCTGCGCGTCCGGCAGCGCCTGCTTGATCAGACGCTCGATCTCTTCCGCAGCCATTGCCATGACTTCATGCCCTCAGGAACTGGCGCCCATGTAAATGGGAAGCCACGTCTCATTACGATCGCGCAAGCCCTCCACCGAAATGGAGCGCTCGCCGGGAATCTGGATGCGGTCGCCGCCGGTCTTGCCAAGCTTGAGCAGCGGCACGCCGGCCGCCTCGGCGCGGCGCACGATATCAGGCCCCTCCCCGGGCGCGGCGACGATGATGTAGCGCGCCTGGTCTTCGCCGAACCAGAAGGCGTGAGCCGGAATATGGGCCGGCTTGTCCAGGGACGCGCCAATTTCGCCCGCCATGGCCATTTCGGCGATCGCGACCAGAATGCCGCCGTCCGAGACGTCATGGACCGCCGTCACCACCTCGTTCAGGATCAGGCCGCGCACGAAGTCGCCGTTGCGCTTCTCGGCCACGAGATCCACCGGCGGCGGAGCGCCCTCTTCCTTGTCGCACACGGTCTGGAGATAGGCCGAGGCACCGAGCCAGCCCTCGGTCTTGCCCACCACATAGATGGCTTCGCCCGCGCCCTTGAAGCCGAGCGTCATGCTCTTGTGGAGATTTTCCACCAGACCCACGCCGCCAATGGTCGGGGTCGGCAGGATCGCCTTGCCGTTGGTCTCATTGTAGAGGCTGACATTGCCTGACACGACGGGGAATTCCAGCGCCTCGCAGGCCGCGCCGATGCCCTTCACGCAGCCGACGAACTGCCCCATGATTTCCGGGCGTTCGGGATTGCCGAAATTCAGGTTGTCGGTGACCGCGATCGGCATCGCGCCCACGGCGGTCAGATTGCGCCAGGCTTCGGCGACCGCCTGCTTGCCGCCTTCGAACGGATCCGCCTCGCAATAACGCGGCGTGACGTCCGTGGTCATCGCCAGCGCCTTCGGGCCATCCTCGATGCGCACCACGGCGGCGTCGCCGCCCGGCTTCTGGACCGTATTGCCCTGGATCAGATGGTCATATTGTTCCCAGATCCAGCGCTTGGAGCACAGGTCTGGCGACATGATGAGCTTGTCCAGCGCGTCGGCCACCGACACCGTATCGGGCACATCGGCCGGCTTCAGCACCTTACGGGGCTCGTTCTCCACGAACGGGCGATAATATTCCGGCGCCTCGTCGCCCAATTCCTTGATGGGCAGGTCCGCCTCAACCACGCCTTTGTGCTTCACAACGAAGCGCAGCGTGTCGGTGGTCCGTCCGATAATGGCGAAGTCCAGGCCCCATTTGTGGAAGATCGCCTCCGCCTCGGCTTCCTTGCCGGGCGCCAGCACCATGAGCATGCGCTCCTGGCTTTCCGAAAGCATCATCTCATAAGCCGTCATGCCGATCTCGCGGCACGGCACGGCGTCAAGATCCAATTCGATGCCGAGGTCGCCCTTGGCGCCCATCTCGACTGCAGAACAGGTTAGGCCCGCGGCGCCCATGTCCTGGATGGACACGACGCAGCCCGCCTTCATGATTTCCAGGCACGCTTCCAGCAGCAGCTTCTCGGCGAAGGGGTCTCCGACCTGGACGGTGGGGCGCTTCTCCTCCGCTCCCTCGCCGAATTCAGCGGACGCCATGGTCGCGCCATGGATGCCGTCGCGGCCGGTCTTGGAGCCGAGATAGACGATGGCGCGACCGACGCCGCTCGCCGCCGCATAGAAAATCTCGTCGGTGCGCGCGAGGCCGACGGCCATGGCATTGACGAGGATGTTGCCGTTATAGCGACGATGGAAACCCACCGAGCCACCGACGGTGGGCACGCCGAAGGAATTGCCGTAGCCACCAATGCCCGCGACCACGCCCGCCACCAGATGGCGCGTGCGCGGATGATGGCATTCGCCGAACCGCAGCGCATTGAGCGCCGCGACCGGGCGCGCGCCCATGGTGAAAACGTCGCGCAAAATGCCGCCGACGCCCGTCGCCGCGCCCTGATAGGGCTCAATGAAGGAGGGATGGTTGTGGCTTTCCATCTTGAAGACCGCAGCAAGGCCGTCCCCCAGATCCACCACGCCGGCATTCTCGCCGGGGCCTTGGATGACCCGCGACCCGCTGGTCGGCAGGGTGCGCAGCCACACTTTCGAGGACTTATAGGAGCAATGCTCGTTCCACATGGCCGAGACGATGCCCAGCTCCGTGACCGTCGGCTCGCGGCCGATCAGTTCCACGAAACGCTGATACTCGTCCGGCTTAAGACCGTGTTCGGCCACAAGCTCGGGCGTGATTGCGGGAGTGTTCGGAATATGATTCACGTGCGTCCGATCCCATCCGGCGCCGGCGTGGCCTCTGGCCCGCCATCCGCCTCGATCCTCTGCCTCGGACAAGACTGCCCGGTTAAATATGGTCTTCGGTTCCAGGGCCCGACAAGGGCGGCACGCCCCGTCCGCCCCTCTCAGGCCGCCCGCAGGGCGCCCGCGAGGCTCTCGAACAGGCCGCGGCCATCGGTCGGGCCGATTTCCGGTTCGATATAGTTTTCAGGGTGCGGCATCATGCCGAGCACGGTGTGCTTCTCGGAATAGATGCCGGCAATGCCGTTGATGGCGCCGTTGGGGCCGTCTGTCTCGTCAATCTCCCCGTCGCTGCGGGCATAGCGGAAGGCCACGCGGCCTTCGCTTTCCAGCTCGCGGATCGTGTCCTCGTCGGCGGTGTAATTGCCTTCCCCGTGCGCGACGGGAATGCGCAATAGCTCGCCCTTGCGATACGCCCGGGTGAAGGGCGTATCCGCACGCTCGACGCGCAGATTCACTTCGCGGCAGACAAAGCGGAGCTTGGCATTGCGCACCAGAACTCCGGGCAGCAATCCGGCCTCGCACAGAATCTGGAATCCGTTGCAGATGCCCAGCACCAGGCCGCCACGTTCGGCGTGGGCGCGCACGGCGTCCATGATACGGGCGCGGGCGGCGATGGCACCGCAGCGCAGATAATCGCCGTAGGAGAAGCCACCCGCCAGGACGACGAGGTCCGTGCGATCCGGCAGGCTGGTGTCGGAATGCCAGACCGGAACCACCTTCGAATGGGCCACGAGCGACAAAGCGCGCTGAATGTCGCGCTCGCGATTGGTGCCCGGAAAGACGATGACGGCGGATTTCATTCTGCGAACTCGACCCGGTAGGTCTCGATGACCGTGTTGGCGAGAAGCTTGTCGCAGGCCTCTTTCAACACCGTTTCCGCAGACGCCTTGTCGTTGCCGGACAATTCGACGTCGAACACCTTGCCCTGGCGCACGCTCTGGACACCGGCGACGCCGAGGGAGCGCAACGCGCCCTCGATGGCCTTGCCCTGGGGGTCCAGAACTGCGGATTTCAGCGTGACGATCACACGCGCTTTCATGAGCACCACTCGTAACGGAAGCGGGGGGCCTTATGCCCCCCGATCAGGTTTGGATCAAGATGTTCGCTCACTTAACGAGGAGCGGCCCCTTGCTTTGGGTCGGCTCGTTCTCGGAGAGAATGCCGAGCCGGCGCGCCACCTCGGAATAGGCCTCCACGAGGCCGCCCATGTCGCGGCGGAATCGATCCTTGTCCAGCTTGTCGGCGGACTTGATGTCCCAGAGACGGCACGAATCGGGGCTGATCTCGTCAGCCACCACGATCCGCATCATGTCGTTCTCCCACAGCCGGCCACACTCCATCTTGAAGTCGACCAGACGGATGCCCACGCCCAGGAACAGGCCGGACAGGAAGTCGTTCACGCGGATTGCGAGCGCAATGATGTCGTCGATTTCCTGGGTCGTCGCCCAACCGAAGGCGGTCACATGCTCCTCGGAGACCAGCGGATCGTTCAGCGCGTCGTTCTTGTAATAGAATTCGATGATCGAGCGCGGCAGAGCCGTGCCCTCGTCAATTCCCAAGCGCGTGGACAGCGATCCGGCTGCGACATTGCGCACCACGATCTCGAGGGGAATGATCTCCACTTCGCGGATCAATTGCTCGCGCATGTTGAGCCGGCGGATGAAGTGAGTCGGCACGCCGATCTCGTTCAGCCGCGAGAAGATGTATTCCGAGATCCGGTTGTTCAGCACCCCTTTGCCGTCGATGACGTCATGTTTCTTGTTGTTGAAGGCTGTGGCGTCATCCTTGAAGTGCTGGATGAGGGTGCCCGGCTCCGGGCCTTCATACAGGACCTTCGCCTTGCCTTCATAGATTCGGCGGCGGCGGCTCATGGGGGTATACCGTCGATTGAGGAAATCCATGGGTTTGCCAAGGCTCCGTTTAAATCACGCTCCTCGGCGAGGTGCATCGATGCGCCGTTGCTGCGCCGCACGCTACACCCAGTCGGACACTAGCCCATCGGCGAGCCGGATACAACGCGGTGTCGTGCGCGCCCCCCGCGCCGGGCGGAGGGCGACACCCTTTCCGTTGATCTAAGGGAACCTCCCCTATATTCAAGGGCGCTGAGCGGGAGGGTGGCGCATGACACCTTCCATGGGTCACAAAAACGTCATTATGAGGGCAGCCCATGACCACCTTCGACAAGCGCGAGGATGGCTTTGAAAAGGCGTATGCGCTGGACGAAGAAATCCGCTTCAAAGCACTGGCGCGGCGCAACAAGCTGCTCGGCCTTTGGGCCGCGGAGAAGCTCGGGCTGTCCGAAGAGGATGCCCAGGCCTATGCCAAGGAAGTTGTTGTCGCCGACCTTGAAGAGCATGGCGACGAGGACGTGTTCCGCAAGCTGCGGGGCGACTTCGATGCCAAGGGCGTGGATGTTTCGGATCACCAGATCCGCCGGAACATGGACGAGTTCCTGGCCCAGGCGGTGCAGGCGGTACGCAGCGCCGGGTGATCGATACGTGCCGGCCGCGCGGCGCAAGTCCGAGGCAAGTTAGCCTGGATTAGACTTGCGCGGCGCAGGCCGGAGTCGCGCGCGTCAGTCTCGGAGCGGTCAGCAATGAAACGGTCATGGGGATGGTTGGTGGCGGGCGCCGTCGTGGTGCTTTCCGGAATGCCTGCGCTGGCGGCATCCGCGGTCGTGTTGCGCGACCTCAACGTGCGTGCCGGGCCGGGCACGAATTTCCGCGCCATGGGCACGCTGCGGGCCGGAACCAATATCGAGGTGCTGAGCTGCACCCCGGCCTGGTGCGCCATCGGCTGGCCGGGACCGGCTTTCGTTTCCGCCGCCTATCTCGGCTTCAATGGGCCTGCGCCTTACGTGTCCGGGCCTCTCGTGGTTCCTGCGGTGCCGGTCGGCGTCCCCGTCGGGGTGCCGATGGGCGTACCTGGCGTGCCGGTGGTGGTGCCTGAAGTGCAGCCGGCGGCGGTCGTCGTCCCGCCTCCCCCCACGTATTACAATCCGCCTGCGCGCGTGTTCGTAAATCCGCCTGGCCCCGTGCCCGGCTATTATGGCGCCTGGGGCGTGTGGGGCTGGTAGCTCTTGCGCCCCGCGCCAGAGCCTTTCCTCGGCCGGGGCCCCCTAAGCCCTCCTCGCATACTGCCGGCCAGCCTCGGACCCTTCTCGACTTGGGGGTGTTGGTCCTTCGCGCCTTGAAGCCTAGGCTTTTCGCTCGGAGGATTCGCCCGTGCCCCTCGATCCGGATTGGACCGACATCGGCCTGCGACTGGCCTGCTGCTTCTTTGCCTGCACGCTGATCGGCCTGGATCGCGAGTGGCAGGAGCGAGCGGCAGGATTGCGGACAACCATCCTGGTTGGCATCGCCGCCTGCCTGTCCGCCGTCAGCGCCAATTTGCTGCTCGCCACCGAGGGGTGGCAGGCGCAGGATTTCTCGCGCATGGATGTCCTGCGCCTGCCGCTCGGCATCCTGACTGGAATGGGTTTCATCGGTGCCGGAGCGATCGTACGCCGTGCAGACGGCCTCGTGCGCGGTGTGACGACGGCGGCCACCTTATGGTTCGTCACCATGATGGGGCTTTGCTTCGGGCTTGGTCAGTTGGAGTTGGGCGGCTGCGCGCTCGCCCTCGCGCTGTTCACGCTCTGGGGGCTGAAGAGGGCGGAATACTGGCTCGTCCAGTGGCGGCAGGCGTCGCTCGTGGTCACCCTGGGACGCGACGGCCCGAGCGAGGAAGACCTTCGCCAGATCATATCGGGCAGCGAAGCCCGGATTCGCCGCATGACCGTACGCCATGAAACGGCGAGCGGTCGACGCCACTATCGCTTCAATCTGTGGTGCTCCGCACGTCCCGGCGTACCGCCGCCGCTTGTCCAAGCCCTGTGCACGCAACCCGGCGTGGAGCAGGTGGATTGGGACATGTAGTTGCTCAAACACTCTGAAAACAAAAGGCCGCCCCGAAGGGCGGCCTTTCGCATATTTGTCCGGCGCGGAAAATCAGCGCGAATAGAACTCGACCACGAGGTTCGGTTCCATCTGGACAGGATAGGGCACTTCGTTCAGCTCGGGAATGCGCACGAAGGTCGCAGCCAGCTTGTTCGCGTCCAGCTCGATGTAATCGGGCACATCGCGCTCAGCGAGCTGCTGGGCCTCGAGAACGAGGGCCATCTGCTTGGAGGCGTCCTTCACCTCGACCACGTCGCCGACCTTCACCCGGTAAGAGGGAATGTTCACGCGGCGGCCGTTCACCTTCACGTGGCCATGGCTCACGAACTGGCGGGCGGCGAAGATGGTGGGGACGAACTTGGCGCGATACACGATCGCGTCCAGGCGGCACTCCAGCAGACCAATGAGATTGGCGCCGGTGTCGCCCTTCTGGCGGGAGGCTTCCACATAGATGGCGTGGAACTGCTTCTCGCCGATGGAGCCATAATAGCCCTTCAGCTTCTGCTTGGCGCGCAGCTGCACGCCGAAGTCGGAGAGCTTGCCCTTGCGGCGCTGGCCGTGCTGGCCGGGGCCATATTCGCGGCGATTGACGGGGCTCTTCGGGCGGCCCCAGATATTCTCACCCATGCGGCGGTCGATTTTGTGCTTCGCCGCGATGCGCTTGCTCATGTAACGCTGATCCTGGTTTTCACGTTTTTCCGGCTTGGATCGCGCCCCTCCTCTGTGGCTTTGGGGCATTTCATCCCCAGACCCACTGACAGACCCGCCGGCGCGCTGCCGGAAAGGTCACGGGTGCACATACCAAATACGTATTCCGCCGCCCGGTCTCCCGGCCAGCGAAGAGCGCCTCTTAATCGCCCGGCATGGCGATGTCAATTCAGACCGGACAAAGCAGAGCTCGTGCAACCTTATTATCATGCATCGTCCGCGACTCACCGGGCGTTCGGTTGTTCAGGTGAGCCGAAAGCGACCGCGCCACACCGGTCCTCTTCAGGAGCTGTTTCCATGCGCTTTCTCGTCTTCCAGCATGCAGCCTCCGAACATCCCGGGCGCCTCGCCGACTTCCTGCGGGCCGACGAGATCCCGTTCGATACCGTTGCGCTGGACGAGGGCGCGCGCATCCCTGCGCCCGACCCCTATGACGTACTCATGGTGCTGGGCGGCCCCATGGATGTGTGGGAAGAGCAAATCCATCCCTGGCTGGTCGAAGAGAAGGCCTTTATTCGCGACTGGGTGACGGCCGGACGGCCATTCCTCGGTATCTGCCTCGGACATCAATTGCTGGCGGAGGCCATGGGCGGCCGCGTCGGGCGGATGGCCGAGCCGGAAGTTGGCATATGCGACATCACTCTCACGAAAGCGGGAATTGGCCATTCTCTCTTTAAGGGAGCTGATCCGACCTTCCCGGTTCTGCAATGGCATGGAGCCGCCGTGCTGGAGGCCCCTCCCGGCGGCACCGTCCTGGCGTCTAGCGGACTCTGCCCCATCCAGGCGCTGCAGGTGGGGCAGCGGGCCGTGGGCATCCAGTATCATGTGGAAGTGCTCGACCATACGGTTCGAGACTGGGGCGAGATCCCCGAATATCGGGAAGCGCTGGAGAGCGTGACGGGACCGGGCGGACAGGCGGCCTTCGAGGCCGCGGCAGCCAGCCATATGCCGAGCCTCAGCGCCTCCGCCGCGCGACTCTACGCGAATTTCATGGCCGACATCGTTCGCTGAGAAAAGTGTCCCACCTATGGCGCCGCGTCAGCGTCCCCGCAGCGCCGTCAGCACCTTCAGGCCGGGATAGCCGTCGGCTGGCTGGAGGCCGGCTTGCTGCTGGAAGGCACGCACGGCACGCATGGTCCCTTGCCCCACGCGCCCGTCGGTGCCCATGGTATCGAACCCCGCGCGGGTGAGCCGCACCTGGATTTCCTGGATTTCGGCAAGGGTCAACGCCCGCTCACCGCCCGGCCAAGGGGTCACGAAAGGCCCCTCCCCCATGATGCGATCGCCGAGATGGCAGACAGCGAGCGCGTAACTGTTGGAGGGATTGTAGGAGCGGACGGCGTAAAAATTCGGCAGCAGAAGCAAGGCTGGACCACCGGGGCCGCCCGGAAGCCACAGGCGGGCTTCGGCGTCATAACCGGCGAGCGAGCCGCCCTCGACCGTTGTGACACCCTGCGCGCTCCAAGCCGAGAGCGCGCGCCAGGTGCGGGCATCGGCAAGCTTCGTGTCGAAGCCTTCTGGCAGGCGCGCCTCGAAGCCCCAGGGCTCGCCGCGCCGATACTTGCCGCGCTTTAGAATGTAATTGGCGGTGCCGGCCAAGGCATCGTCGGGCCGGCCGAACGGCGAAATGCGGCCATTGCCATCGAAGTCCACGCCCATATTCAGCCAGACTTCCGGCATCCATTGCGTATGGCCCATGGCGCCCGCCCATGAGCCAACCATCTCAACTGGCGTGCCCCAGCCGCGCTGGACGATGACCAGGGCATTGAGAAGTTCGGTCTCCCAATATTTGCGCCGGCGCGGCTCGCCCCAGGCCAAGGCCGAGAGGGAATTGAAGACCGGCTTCATATGTCTTGGGTTCTCGACCACCTCGCCGAAGGCCGATTCCATGCCCCAATAGCCGAGCATGATGCGGCGATCGACGCCGAAGGTCGCTTCGATGCGCTCGAACAGCGCCGCATATTGCGCCGCCTTCTGCTGGCCGGTTGCGATGCGCCAATCGGAGACGCGGCGATTAAGATATTGCCAGACCTCCTCCTGGAATTCCGGCTGCGCCTGATCGGCGGCATAGACGGAGGTATCCGGCACCACTTGGCGCATGACCGATGCATACACATCGTCCCGGATGCCGCGATCGCTCGCCCGCGACTTGAACTTCGCGACCCAGGCCGGGAAAGACAGCGTGCTGCTCTGGGCAAAGGTGGGGCCGCCGAGCAATGCGCAAGCCCCCGCTCCGGCAAGGCCGGCAAGAAACGCCCGTCGCGCGGGATCAAGCTGGAGACTGCCCATCAGGAGGCAATCCGCGTGCGCTCGGGAAGAATATCGGAGCGCTCCACGGGCCGTTCCAGCACCGCGCCGACGAGCGCAGAATCGAGAGCCTGCCCTGTGGCGGCAAGCAGAACGGGCTTAGGGCTCCCCGCCCGCGTGGCCGGCCCCAGAAGCGACGCCACCCGCCGCGCGATGGCCGGGGCCGGATCGACCCAGGACACGGGCCAGGGCGCGAGCCGCTTCAGATGATCGAGGATGAGAGGATAATGGGTGCAGGCGAGCACCACCGTATCGGTCCGCGAAGAGCCGTCGCGCACAAAGCAGGGCGCAATTTCCGCGCGGATATCGGCATCGTCCACCGGATCGCCGGTGAGGATGGATTCCGCAAGACCCGCCAGCTTCTCGCTCGGCACCAGTGCAACTTCGCAGGTCTGAGCGAAGTCGCGGACCAGCGATGCGGTATAGTCGCGCCGGACGGTCCCCGGCGTCGCAAGGACGCTGATGCGTTTTGAGACGGATGTCGCGCACGCCGGCTTGATCGCGGGCACGGTACCGACAAAGGGAATGGCGTGCCGCGCCCTGAGCACCGGAAGGGCAAGTGTGGACGCCGTATTGCAGGCGATCACCACCAGATCCGGCCGGTAAGCCGCGATCAGGTCCTCCATGACCTGATCAACCCGCTCCACCAGGGATGCCTCCGACCAAGCCCCGTAAGGAAAGGCCGCGCTGTCCGCGGCATAGACAAAGCGCGCGTCCGGCCGCACACGGGCGACTTCCCGAAAGACCGAGAGGCCGCCGAGGCCGGAATCGAAAACGAGGACGGTCGGGGAGCGCAGGTCGGTGGACGGCACGACGGGATATCTTTCAACCGAAACGGTGATGCGGGCCATGATCTATCCTCGTCCCCCGGGCAATATTGTGTCCGTCCGGGTAAAGGAACCATGACCATCTGGTCAGCCCTGCCGTTCGGGAAGCCGCAGCACCAATCCGTCCATGGCCGGCGTCAAACGGATCTGGCAAGACAGGCGGGACGAGGGCCGAACATCGAAGGCGTAGTCCAGCATGTCCTCTTCCATGGGGGCGGGCTCGCCGACCGCCGCTTGCCACGCTTCATCCACATAGACGTGGCAAGTCGCGCAGGCACAGGCGCCCCCGCATTCGGCATCGATGCCCGAGATGCGGTTTTTGACGGCGGCTTCCATGGCCGTGGCTCCAACCGGAGCGTCAACGGTGTGGGCGGTGCCGTCGAAGGAGACGAAGGTAATGCGAGGCATGAGCGAAGACTGCCCTGTGATTGGAGCGCCCATATATCGGCTTCTCGCGAACTAGACGAGATGCTCCACCCCTGCACGCGTTAACGATATCTTCACAACTTGCGCCAGGGCGGGTTCTTTGAGGTCCGGCTCAAAGGTAGGATGCGGCAAGGTAAATAAACTCTTGCCGGAATGCGTCCGTAGTCCGGCAGCGCAGTTTCAGACCACATGATGGAAATCCGCGCGGTCCGTCCGCGCCGGGCGACGAGGCGAACATGAAGCAACCGCGCAAGATCCAGGATCCGACCGAGGCGGCTCTGTCGGCCATCCAGGAGGCCCTGTCGCTCCAGATGGATAATCCGGACTCGCCTTCCCCGTCTGAGGATCGACCCACAGCCGCGCCGACGCGGGAGCCGCGCCTGCGGCGGGCCCGGGTCGAGGTGGCGGACCGGCGGGCGGCCAATGACGACCGGCAGACGGTCGGCCAGTTGCTGAGCCAACTCCAGCGGCGATCCTCCGCGGCGCCCTTCTGGTGGGCCGCCGGCTTCGCCATTCTCTGGATCGGCTTCGGCGCCCCCTATGCGCTGGCGACCCAGAAGGCCGCCTTCGCCGGCCTCACCGGACTGGATGCGCTGTTCGCTTCTCCGGCCCTGCTCGCCATTTTCGGCGGCCTGATCATTCCTCCCCTCGCCTTCTTCGCCCTCGCCGCCATGGTGCGGCGCTCGCGCGATCTGCAGCTCATCGGCCGCTCCATGACGGAGGTGGCGCTGCGCCTCGCCCAGCCCGAATCCCTGGGTACCGATGCTGTCGTGACCGTGGGCCAGGCGGTGCGCCGCGAGGTGGCGGCCATGGGCGAGGGCCTCGACCGTGCCATTGCCCGCGCTGCGGAGCTGGAAAGCGTCGTGCGCAACGAGGTGTCCATCCTTGAGCGCGCCTATGAGGACAATGAAATCCGCATCCGCCACCTGATCGAGGAGCTCCAGGCGGAGCGTGAGAACATTCTCTCCCACACCGAGCGGCTGCGCGACGGCATTCTTGATGCGGAGACCATGCTCTCGACCGAGGTGCGCGATGTGGCGGATCGCGTTCAGGAGGGCGTTACAACGGCCCTCGACCGCGTGAACGACATGATGGCGCAGCGCGGCACGGAGCTGACGGACGCGCTCACGGTCGCGGGCGATCAGGTGGCGGAGGCGCTCGCTGCCCGCAGCAACGACCTGATCGATCGTCTCGAGACCATCGGCGGCACGCTCGAGACCAAACTCGTCACCGCCTCCGACACCCTTGCCACCACCATGAAGACGCGGACGGACGAGCTGAGCGCCAGCCTGCTCTCCTCCTCCACCGAAGTCGCCGTTCTGATCTCCCGCTGGAGCCAGGAGGTGGCAACCAGCGCCGATCTGAACCGCAACGCCGTTCTGGAGGCACTGGACACCAACGGAGCCCGCTTCTCGGATGAGATCGCCGCGCGCGCCAACGAAATCACCGACGCCTTCCGGGCGACCGGCGAGGGCATGGTGGCGGACTTCACGGACCGCGGCAGCGACCTCGTTCGGCAGATCGAAGAAACCGGCACGCGGGTCGGTGAGACACTTGCCGCGCATGGCGGCGACCTCGCGGAGCGGATCGAAGTGGCCGGCAATCGCATCCATGATGCGGTGACTATCCACGGCGAAGAGCTTCAGCAGAAGCTCGCCGAAACCGGCGATCGCCTCACGGACGCGCTGGCGCGCAGCGGACAGGACGTCACGGCGTCGCTCACCCAGAAGGGCGACGAGATTGCCGAGGCCATGACTTCGGCCGGCGCCGACGTGACCGAGCGCCTGAGCGCGCTGGGCCTCGATGTCGCGCACGCCATTGGTGAAAGCGGCGCAAGCATATCGGATGGTTTCGCCCAGACGGCCGATGGCCTGCTGGCCTCTATCAGCGCCAAGGGCGAGGACCTGCAGAACGTGCTCAGCGCGCGGCTGCGCGCGCTGGAAGAGACCCTTACGGTTCGCGGTGCAAAGCTTGCCGATCGCATCGGCAACGACACCCAGCTCATGGCCCAGGCGGTCAAGCAGGGCGTGGAAACCCTCGATGCCAGCCTGCGCGAGCACGCGCCGGCTCTTGTCGACGGCCTGTCGCTCCAAATCAACGTGCTCAATGAGAGCCTGCAGGCGACCCTCGCCGGCCTTGATCAGCGGATCGACACCACAACCGATGCCTTCACGGGCGCCATCGACACCCGGCTCACCCAGGCGGAGCAGAATATCGAGGCGCGGACCCAACGTCTGGCCGATACCCTCGGACAGCGGGCGGACCAACTCGCCCGCGCGGTAGCAAACGGCGTTCAGGTGACCGGAGAGAATCTCGACCAGGCGCTCGCGACCGTCGACGGCTTCTTCAACGACCGCGCAGAGAGCCTCGCGGCCACGATCGATGCGCGCTCTGCCCAGCTTGCCCAATCCATCACGAGCGGCGCGGAACAGGTCAGCTCCAACCTCGCTCTGGCGACGAGCAGCCTTGAGACCCTTTTGGCGGACCACGCGCGGGGCATCGAAGAGACACTCGACACGCGCTCCAGCCAGTTGGCTCAGTCCATCTCCGCAAGCGCCGAGACGGCGACCGCCAGCCTGGAGCGCGCGGCGTCCAACATGGACGCCCTGTTCATGGCCCGCACCCGCAGCATCACCGCCACCCTCGACACGCGTGCCGGCCAAATCGCGCAGTCCATCACCGAGGGCATGCAGGTGGCGGGCAGCAGTCTCGACCAAGCCCTGGCAAGCCTCGACTCCCTGTTCGCGGAGCGCACCGATACGATTGCCAACCTGCTAACGGCGCAGTCTGACCGCTTCGAGACCACCCTTTCCCAGCGCGCCGACTCCATCAGCGCCATCCTGAACGAACGGGCCGACCAGTTCGGCGCGAGCGTCGGCCAGCAGGCGCAGGCCGTGGGCGATATGCTCGCCGAGCGGGCCCAGATGCTCGGCGAATCCCTCTCGCTGCGGGCGCAGGATGTGGGTTCGCTCCTCACCGAGCGCACCGATTATGTGGGGGACATCCTCGCCAACCGCGCCCAAGAGGTTGCGGACCAGATCGACCACAAGGTCTCCCGCATCGAGGATCTCGTCTCCAATCGCCTGGAGGGCGTGTCGGCGGCGCTGGAAGTGCGCGGTACGGCGGTGACCCAGAACCTCATCGGCAAGGTCGAGGCGGTCTCCTCCCGCCTGCGCCAGGATGCGGCCCAGGTGGAAATCACCCTGTCCGGCCTGGCCCAGAATGTTGGGCAGACCCTCTCTGGACAGGCAGATGCCATCTCGCTGACCCTGTCGGAGCGTCTGCAGGAACTCACCGACGTCATCGACAGCAAGAACACTCAGTTCCTCGTAGCCCTTCAGGATGCGGGCGCCCGCACCGCCTCGGAGATCGCCGCCGCCAACGCCTCGGTGAAAACCGATGTGGAGGCCGTGATCCAGCGCATGGGCGAGGCGGACGGAGCTTTCAAACAGGCCATGAACAGTGTCGTGGCCGCCCTCAGCCACTTCGAAACCGGCTTCTCCGACCAGGTGAATGCGCTGGAAACCAATGCCCGCGCCCTCAACAGCGCGGCGGCCGGCACGGTGGGCCAGCTTGGGATCGAGGTGGAGAATCTGCGCGCCCTCAGCGAGGGCGCCCTCTCCGAGATCGGCTCGCTCACGCACCGGTTCGAAGCGCAGGCCCGCGCGGTCCTGGAAAGCTCACAGGCCTTCGGCAACACCAATGCCGAGGTCGAGGCGCTGCTTTCCCAGCGCAAGGCCGCCATTGATGACCTCGGCGCCGAGCTTTCCCGTCAAGCTCAGGATCTGGAGGGGCGTCTCTCCAGCTTCCAGGCCATGCTGGAACAGAGCCTGTTCGCCGCCCAAAAGCGCGCCCAGGACATCGCCAACACGGTCGTCAATTCGGCGGAAAACTCGACACAGGCGCTGGAAGCGCAGTTCGAGCAGGTGCGCAGCGCCTCCTCCGTCGAGCGCGAGCGGGTCGCTGAGCTGCTGCGCGGCACCTATCAGGAAGCCCTCGGGGAGGTGAACCGCCTGTTCGAGGAAACCGGCCGGCGCTTCACCGAAGTCTCCCGCCAGTTCAAAGGCGCCGCCGGCGATGTCCAGCGCTCCATCGAACTCGCGCGGGAGGAGATGAAGAAGGGCATTCTGGAACTGCCGGCCGAGACCGAGGCGAGCGCCGCCTCCATGCGGAGGGCGGTCGCAGAGCAGATCAAGGCGCTGGCGGAGCTGAACGAGATCGTCGCCCGCCAGGGTCAGATGGTGGATGTCTCTTCCGCTCCCGCACGGGTGGTGACGCGGGAGCCGTCACGACCCGCCGCTATGGAGCGTCCTGCGCCAGCCGAGCGGGCTGCGCCAGTTGACCGGGTGGCGCCTCCGGCGCCCGAACGGCCGGTGGATCGCGCCGCTGAACGGCCCATGGACCGTGCACCCGAACGCCAGCAGGAGCGCACCGTACCCGAGCGCCCCATATCCGAGCGCCCCTTGCCCGTACGACCCCGCGCCGAGGCACCGACCCAACCGCCGGCACAGAGCGAGCCGCCGCGGCGCATGTCGCCCCTTCCGCCGCGACGGGCCGAAGCCTCACAAGATCGCCCCCAACCCCAGGAGCGTCCGGCTGCGGAGCGCACGCAGGTTCGCAACGACCGTGAGGTCGAAGGAAATCGCGAGTCGTGGCTCTCCGAGTTGCTGGCCCGTGCCTCCGGCGACCTGGTCGACACGCCGCCTGCCGCCCCTGCCCCCGAGCCCGCGCGCCGTCCAGAGCAGACACGCGCCAGGCCGCCGCGCCACACGATTGAATCCCTGGATTCGCTGTCCATGGACATTGCCCGGATGATGGATCATCAGGTCGCGGTCGAGTTGTGGGAGCGGTATAAGCGCGGGGAGCGCAACGTGTTCACGCGCCGGCTCTATACAATGCAGGGCCAGCAGACGTTCGAGGAATTGCGGCGCAAGTATCGTAGCGACACCGAATTCCGCGAGACAGTGGACCGTTACATCGCCGAGTTCGACCGGCTGCTGGAGCAGGTGGGCGCGGACGATCGCGGCAACGTTCTGACGAAGACCTACCTCACCTCTGATACGGGCAAGGTCTACACCATGCTCGCCCACGCGGCGGGACACTTCGACTGAGCCGGCGAACTGCCGCCCATCAGGCGCGGCGGGTCAGAGAATGAAAAAGGCCCTGCCGCTCGAAAGCGGCAGGGCCTTTTTTGACGACTCAAGCACATGATCGCAGTCGGTCTTCGGACGAACACCGGACAGGTCGGCCGATGGCGCCGCCGCACGCCCCGCCAGGCTCCTATGTCAGAACCGTGCGGAGGCCCAGATGACGACGTCCGTGAGCACCTTGTTGGAGGCGGCGTCCAGCGCCGCCGTCACGCCCGCCCCATTCATGTTCGAAACCGGGACGCGGGCACTGAATACGCGGGCGGCCAAAATCTTGCCGGCGGTCACGCCGATCACCTTCGCGGACAATTCGACAACGGCCTCGGGCGCCCCGGCGGAAACTTTCACGCCGAAAGTGCGGATGTCGAGGTTCAACTGGTAGTCCGGCTGGATGCCGTCACCCGGGCGCGCCACCCGGCGCAGCTTGCTGCCATTCTCAAACGCCTGGATGGATCTGGCTTGCAGCAGCGCGGGCAGTCGGTCGCTCCATTGGGCTTCCGGCAGATAGGTGATCTGGCCGGGAGCGGGCTCGACCAGGATGCGCTCCGTGTCCAGTGCCGCCAAGGCTGTGGGCATCACGACCACAAGCTGCCCCGCACCCCCGCCGGCGGCCGCAAAGGATGCGGGCGCGGACAGGTCGAAGGTGGGCGTGGGCGTAGACCCACATGAGGCAAGCAACAGAGCGCCCAAAACGGCTGCACTCGGAGCGAAGCTGGTCACACGGGGAAAGCGGCGCACCAGCGCACCCATCCGCTCACGACTCATGATTGCTTACCGCCTGTAATCCGGCACGGAGTTGCCGCCGAAAATGAACTGGCGCGGATTGCGCTCGAAATTCCGCAAGGTGCGGTCGATGTCCGACAAGGTCCGGCGACCGTCCACAGCCAGCGCCTCGAACTGGCGCAGACCGGGTCCCGTGAACTGCTTGAGTTGATCGGACAAATCCGCGGTGCGGGAATCGATATTGTCGGCCAGCCGGCGAACCGATGTGGCGGCTTCCGTGGCCTGATTGAGCAAGCCATTAGGATCGCTCGATGCCTTCTTGAGGTCGGCCACGACGGAATCCGCTTTTGTCGCCAGATCCTGCAACTGGCCGGCAATGTCGTTGGACCGCTTGATCAGGCTTCCGAGATCCTCGGAATGATCCGACAGCGCCTGGGAGAAGGAATTCACATTGGCGACGATCTGCTTCACCTGATCGGGGTCGATGGCGTCCAGGATGCCATTCACGCGCCGCGCCACGTCTTGCACGGTGGAAATCAGCCCCGCCATGCCCGTTCCGCCTTGCGCCTCGATGCGCGGAATCCCATTGGGTCCAAGCGGAAGCGGCTTGGCCCCGGGCTCGCCGCCGCGCAGCGAGACGATCACGATGCCGGTGAGCCCTTGGGATTCAAGACCGGCCTGAACGTCCGAAAGAACCGGGACGTTGGCGTCAACATCCACGCGCACGAGAACTTCGTCTGGCTCGTCCGGACGCAGGCCGAGACTGGCCACCTGGCCTACCGGAATGCCATTGAACGTGACGCTGTTGCCTTGCCGCAGACCGCTCACGGTCCCGGAATAGACGATCTCATAGGCCTTGCGGTTCTCGGATGTCAGCGGTCGCATGAACCAGTAGACGAAGCCGAACGCGCTCGCCAGCACCAGGAGAGTGAAGGCGCCGATTATGGTGTAATTGGCCCGTGTCTCCATGCGCCTTTCCTAGCTTCAACGTTCGGAACGGACCGCGCGGGCGCGGGTTCCGTGGAAATAGGCGCGGAGCCAAGGATGGTGTGATTCCATCATCGTCTCGATCGTGCCCTGCGCGATCACCTTACCGTCGGCGAGCGCCGCGATTCGGTCGCAGACCGTGTGCAGACTGTCCAAGTCGTGCGTTACCATGAAAACCGTCAGTCCCAAAGTCTGCTGAAGGGTCCGGATCAGTTCGTCGAAGTCGCCGGCGCCGATCGGATCGAGGCCCGAGGTGGGTTCGTCCAGAAAGAGAATGTCCGGATCGAGCGCCAAGGCGCGTGCCAGTGCCGCCCGTTTGATCATTCCGCCCGACAGTTCCGATGGCAGCTTCTCGCCCGCATCACATTTCAGCCCGACCATTTCGATCTTGGCATAGGCGATGTCGTCCATGAGGGACTGAGACAGCTTCAGATTTTCCCGCAACGGAAACTGGATGTTCTGCTTGACCGTGAGAGAGGAAAACAGCGCGCCCTGCTGAAACAGCACCCCCCACCGCCGCTCCACGGCCGACCGCTGGCTTTCGTTCAGCGTATCGAGGTCCTGACCGAAGACCTCCACCGTTCCCGACTGCTTGGGAACGAGCCCCAGGATGGTGCGCGTCAGCACGGATTTACCGCCACCTGAGGTACCCACGAATCCCAGGATCTCGCCGCGGTAGATGTTGAGGTTGAGATGATCCAGAATCGTCCGGTCCCCAAACCCGACCACAAGGTCGCGGACGGAGATGAGCACATCCCGCTGGTCTTCCGCTTCGGTATCGTCCTGTCCTGCGATCGCGTCCATGCCGGCCTCACATATCGATGGCCGCGAAGAACATGGCGAAGAGGCCGTCCATCACGATGACGAGAAAGATCGCCTTCACCACCGACGCAGTGGTGTGAGCACCGAGAGATTCCGCGCTGCCGCCGACCCGCAGGCCCTCCATGCAGGCGACAATGCCGATGACAGCGGCCATGAAGGGCGCCTTGATCATGCCGACCAGGAAATGATCGATCGAGATTGCATCCTTCAGCCGATCCAGAAACACACCGGGCTGAATGCCGCCATAGAGCCACGACACCAACCCCCCGCCGAACAGCGCCGACATGGAGCCGATGAAGGTGAGAAGCGGAAGCGCGATGAGCAGCGCGAACAGGCGCGGGATGACCAGGATTTCGACCGGATCGAAGCCCATCACGCGCAATGCATCGACTTCCTCGCGCATCCGCATGGACCCGAGCTCGGCCGTATAGGCGCTGCCGGATCGACCCGCGATCATGATCGAGACGATCAGCACGCCAAGCTCGCGCAGGACCAGCACGCCGACCATGTCGACCACATAGATGTCCGCGCCGAACCGGCGGAAATGGAAGATGCCCTGCTGGGCCAGGATGCAGCCGATCAGGAATGTGATGAGAATGATGATGGGCACGGCCCGCAGACCGACGCGATCGATCTGGTTCACCATGGAGGTGAAGCGGAATGTGCGGGGCCGCGCCAGCATGCGCAGGAAGGCCGCGACCGTGGCGCCCACGAAATTGAGGAGGCGTGTCGCGTCCTCAAAAATGTTCACCATGTTGTGGCCGAGCCGTTCCACAGCCGCCTCGTGGCGGCGCGGCGTCGGGTGAGGCTCAAGCCCGGTGCGGCTCATTTCCTGGATGAGCACGCTATAGCGCCGCTTAAGCCCAACGATGCGCGGCTCGATCCCCTCCTGGGTCCAAGCACGCCGCAGTCGCTCGAGAAGCAGCGCGCCGAACGTGTCCATCCGCTCGACCTTGCTGAGGTCGATCTGAGCGGAGCGGCTCTGCCCGGGCGAACGGGCCGCGTCGGCAACCAGATGTTCGAGCGTATCGGCGTTCTCGGAGGTCCACACCCCCGCGCCGATGGCCTTCAGCTCATCGCCGTCACGTCTGACATCGAGAAGCGAGGCAGGCGCCACGAAAAGGTCCCCGTCGGCCTGTGCACGGCTTGAGCGCAATGCACGCGATGGTCATACTCGCGGTGCAGCATGGCGTCGAGGGTGGAAAATTGACCTCGACCGCAGCGGCAATCGCGACGATTCCTCCCTATCTATCATATCTTAAACAAATGACCTCCCTCGACGTGCGCATCGAGCGCTTTCCCATTTCAGGCACCTTCACCATCGCCCGCGGGTCGAAGACCGAAGCGGTGGTGGTGGCCGTTGCCCTCACCCGCGGCAAGGCAACTGGACGCGGGGAATGCGTGCCCTATGCGCGCTATGGCGAAACACCGGAGCAGGTGTTGGCGGACATCGATGCCCTGTCCGGCGCGGTGGAATCGGGCCTCGACCGCGCGGCGCTCCAGAGCCGCATGAAGCCCGGCGCAGCACGCAACGCCGTGGATTGTGCGCTCTGGGACCTGGAGGCAAAGGAGACCGGCATCCCCGCTCATGTCCGCGCCGGGCTTCCCGCCCTCGCCCCGCTGGACACCGCATTCACGCTCAGCCTCGACACGCCGCAGGCCATGGCCGCGGCGGCACAGGCGGCCCGCCGCCCCCTGCTGAAACTCAAGCTTGGCGGCGGCGCACAGGACCAGGAGCGGCTTGCCGCGATCCGCGCGGCGGTGCCGCAAGCGCGGCTGATCGTGGACGCCAATGAAGGCTGGGCGCCCGCCGACCTTGAGGCACATCTCGCGGCCTGCGCCGCCGTCGGCGTCGAACTGGTGGAACAGCCCTTGCCGGCTTGCGACGACGACCTGCTGCGGGAGATTTCCCGCCCCCTGTCCGTCTGCGCCGACGAAAGCGTCCATGACCGAGCGAGCCTTGCCGCTCTGGTGGGGAAGTACGATGCGGTGAATATCAAGCTCGACAAGACCGGCGGTCTCACGGAGGCCCTCGCCATGAGGGACGAAGCCCGCCGTCTGGGTTTCTCGGTGATGGTTGGCTGCATGCTGGCGACGTCGCTCGCCATGGCTCCGGCGGTCCTGGTGGCGCAAGGGGCCGAAGTCGTGGACCTCGACGGCCCCTTGCTCCTCGCACGGGATCGGATGCCGGGGCTGCGTTATGACGGTGCGCGTCTGTTCCCCCCCGACCCCGTTTTGTGGGGCTGAAGCGCGACGGCGATCAGCGACAACGCCGCGCCCGCGGCTGCCAGCGCTGCTGATGCGAGAAAGGCCCAGTGGCCATAGGCGACCCAGAGCTGGCCAGCCGCGAAGCTCGCGAGGGACATGGCGAGGCTGACGGTCCAGCCCGCGATGGATTGCGCCGTGCCCGCACGATGTTCGGGGGTCAGCCGCGCCACCAGATCCACGAGCCCGAGATAGGTGGCTCCAAAGGTGAGTCCGTGGAGAATCTGCAGCGGCGGAAGCAGCCACAGCGAGGGATCGAAGGCGAGAATGCCGAACCGCATCACGGCGGCGCCACCGCCGCAGGTCAGCAGCGCCAGCGGCCCGATCCGGCGCAGGATGCGGGTCCCGAAGCGAAACACCGCGATCTCCGAGATGACGCCGAGCGCCCAGAGCGCACCAACCAGGCTCAGCGACAGCCCGTTCTCCGCCCAATGAACGGAGGCGAAGGCATAGAGGGTCGCGTGGCTCGCCTGAATGAGAGCGGCGGCGAGAACGCCGAGCACGAGCAAGGTGCGCGCGCGCGGCAGAGCGAGGTGTCCCGCCATCTGCGAGGCCGCACGCGGCATTTCCGGCAAAGCGAGCAGGGCGAGGCAGAAGCTCACCTGCCCCGCCACCATGAGGCCGACCACGATGGAGGAGCCGATTTCGGAAATCAGCACGCCGCCAGCCAGATTGGCGGCAATGAACGTCGCCGAGCCCCACAGACGACTGCGGCCGTAATCCACACGGCCCGCCCGGGCTTGGCGCGACGCATAGGCATCGAGCAGCGCGAAGCTGGGATTCCAAGCCAAGGCTGCGCAGCCCAGCACGACATAGATCGCAAGCGCCGACCGACACAAGGAGAGGCCCGCCATGAGGACGCAGGTGACGAGCGCGAGCGTGACCAGCACGGCTTTGGGACGCCCCAGGCGGTCCGACAGCAGGCCGAGCAAGGGTGTAGCGGCGAGGCGCGTGAAGAGCGGGACCGCGATCGCGGCACCGATCTCTTGCGGGGTCAGTCCCCGCTCGGCCAGCCAAAGCGGAAAGAAGGGCATGTAGATGCCCAGCGAGAAAAACAAAGTTCCATAGGCCGAGCCGAGCGCCAGCTTTACAGGGCGTGCCCCGGCAAGAGGAGCGTTCATGGCGCGGACCGTTCGGTGCGTGTCGTCGCTGGCTTTAAACGGCTTCAGGCCCGGATGCAGGCCGCGAAGGTCTCTGGATCGACATTGCCGCCTGACAGAACGATGGCCACCGTCTTGTCCCGGGCAGCCAGGCGGCCATTCAGCAAAGCGGCAAGGGCCACGGCCCCGCCCGGCTCAATCACGAGCTTCAACTCCTGGAAAGCGAAGCTCACCGCCGCGGAGACCTCTGCGTCGGTCGCCTGCGCGCCCTCGCCCACCAGCACCTGCGACACCTGAAACGTGAGCGCGCCGGGCATGGGGGCGAGCAAAGCGTCGCAAAACGAACCCGAGGCAGCCGGATTGCGTTCCCGGACGCCGGAGCGGAAGGAACGCGCATGATCATCGAAGCCGGCCGGCTCCGCCGCGACGATCCGCGCAGCCGGAAAGCGCTCCTTCACCGCAAGGGCGATGCCCGAGATCAGGCCGCCGCCGGAGACATTGGCGCTGACGATATCGGGCGCGAGACCAAGCGCTGCGAGGTCCTCGGCGATTTCCAGGCCCACCGTGCCTTGCCCCGCCATGATGTGGGGATCGTCAAAGGGCGGCACGAAGATGGCCCCGCGCTTCGCCGCGATGGCGTGCGCAATGGCATCGCGATCTTCGCGCACGCGGTCATATTCGACCACCTCGGCGCCCAGCTCACGGGTGCGCCGCAGCTTGAGGGCGGGCGCATCGCTTGGCATGACGATCACGGCGGGCATGCCGAGCATGCGGGCCGCGGCTGCGACGCCCTGAGCATGGTTCCCGGAGGAGCAGGCGACCACACCGGCCGCGCGCTGCGCTTCGGGTATCTGCACCAGTCGATTATAAGCCCCGCGAAATTTGAAGGAGCCGGTGCGCTGGAGCGTTTCCGGTTTCAGAAACACGCGCGCGCCGGTGACCTCGTCCAGGATCGGCGACGAGATCAGTGGAGTGCGCACGGCGATGCCCTTCAAGCGGGCAGCGGCGGCATGGATGTCGCCGGCGGTCGGGGGCAGGACGGGCTCAGTCATGCGAGCGAGGCTAACCGAGTCCTGCGCAGGAGGCGAAACCGCCGGGCGACGGGGCCGAAATCATGGGCGATCAGCACATTGTCCAGGAACTGTCGGGCGCATTCGCGCCATGTGTAACGCATGGCGAAATTGCGCGCCGCCTCAGGGGAAAGTTCGAGCGCGTGCAGGCAGGCGGAGCGCAGATCCTCGTCGAGGACGCCGACCGGCTCCGTCGCCTCGCCCAGCACATCCTTGGGGCCGGTGACGGGATAGGCCGCCACCGGCAGTCCGCTGGCGAGCGCCTCCAGAAGCACGATGCCGAAGGTGTCGGTTCGGCTCGGAAAGACAAACACGTCGCTGCCCGAATAGATTTCCGCCAGCGCCTCGCCCTCTTTCGGGCCATAGAAGCGGGTTTCCGGAAACTTCTCTTTCAAGCTCGCGAGGGCTGGGCCACCGCCCACGACCACCTTCGAGCCCGGCAAATCCAGGGACAGGAAAGCCTCGATGTTCTTCTCGACCGCCACGCGGCCCACATAAAGAAAAATGGGGTGCGGCAGGCCGAGATCGACCTCCGGGCGGGGCTTGAAGAGGTCCGCATCCACCCCGCGCGACCAGCGCATGAGACGCTTGAAGCCGCGCTGTTCCAGCTCACGTTCCAGGGTCGCGGTGGAGACCATCACGCCGCCGCCGGCATTATGGAAGCTGCGCAGCCAGGCATAGGTCAGCCGCTCCGGCACGGGGGCGCGGGCGGAGAGATATTCGGGAAACTTGGTGTGATAGGACGTGGTGAACGTGCGCTTGGAGGCGATGCAGGCGCGGCGCACCAGCATGCCGATGGGTCCCTCCGTCGCCACATGGACGAAGTCTGGCTGCATGGATTCGATCCGCCGCATGATCATGCGGGGCGTCGCCAGGGAGAGCCGGATTTCCTGGTATGAGGGAAGCGGCACGGTGCGGAACTCCTGGGGGGTCAGGAATTCCATCTGCGCGCCGAGATTTGCGGCTTCCCGCGCCGTATGCTCAAGCGAGCGCACGACCCCGTTGATCTGAGGATGCCACGCGTCGGTGGCCACGAGAATGCGCATCAAGCTGCCGCGCGTGCGGTCTCCACATCAGGTGGGGCCAGCGATAGCATAGGCTGGCGCCGCGTCCAGCAAATGATTTCCATGCGCCCGTCATGATGCTCGGCGACGGCGGTGCAGCTCTCCACCCAGTCGCCGCAATTGATGTACCGCACGCCGAACTGATCGTGCATCATGGCGTGGTGGATGTGGCCGCAAATGACCCCGTCCACGCCATGGCGCTTAGCCTCGTCGGCCACCGCCTCTTCGAACTTGCCGATATAATTGACCGCATTCTTGACCTTGAGCTTCGCCCATTGGCTGAGGGACCAATAGGTGAGGCCGAGCTTGCGGCGCACCAAGTTGACATAGGTGTTGATGCCGAGCGCAAGCGTGTAGGCGCCGTCGCCCAGGAAGGCGAGCCACTTGGCGTGGCGCACCACCACGTCGAAGACGTCGCCATGGATGACGAGATACTTCTTACCGTCGGCGGCTTCATGAATGTGCGTCTCGACGACCTCGATCCCGCCGAAATGCGTGCCGTAATAGTCGCGCAGGAATTCGTCATGATTGCCGGGCAGATACACGATCTTGGTGCCCTTGCGCCCTTTGCGGAGCAGCTTCTGCACCACGTCATTATGCTGCTGCGGCCAGAACCAGGAGGAGCGCAGACGCCACCCGTCCACGATGTCCCCGACCAGGAACAACGTGTCGGAGTCGTGATATTTCAGGAAGTCCAGCAGCAGGTCGGCCTGGGACCCTTTCGTCCCGAGATGCACGTCCGAGATGAACAGGGAGCGGAAGTGTTTGTGCTCAGGGGTCTCGCTCACGTGCCATCCCTTCTCGAAGCAATGCTTAGCGGGAGCATTGTGTCGGAATTAGCCGGAGTCGTGTATCCCTTTTATGACGCGCCTGCGAAATGACAGGCTATTGACCGAACCCCCTGGAATTCTGACAGTTAAGGTCAAACCCTACCAAAGTAGGCTCGGCTGATTAACTCGCGTTCGGCGGCACTTAGCCGAAGTTTGTGTCCAAAGGCGGGGCCGGCCTGTTGCACAGGTGGCGCAGTGACCTAGGGGAAATCCACCCGTTTCCCGAGCGCCTCATGCAAAAGAGGCATATCTCATCTGCGTCAAGTCGATGCCTTCTCAAACGATTCGCCGACTTCCCCTTCAATTCGCGGCCCGCCGCCATTGACCTTACCGCCGCCGCGCGCGAGCTTGCCGCCGGGCGCAGCCGTGCCCGCTTCACGGACACCCAGGGAGATCCGCATGAAACTCGTCCGATACGGCGAGAGTGGCCGGGAACAACCCGGCTTAATCGATTCAAACGGCCAGATTCGCGCTTTATCCGGCATTGTGTCCGACATTGGAGGGGATGTTCTCACGCCGTCGGGGCTTGATCGGATTCGCGCGGTAGACCCCGCGTCCCTCCCCCTGGTTCCTGAAGGCGTGCGCCTGGGGTCGTGCGTTGCGCGGCCGGGAAACTTCATCGCGGTGGGCCTGAATTTCGCGGACCACGCCGCGGAGACCAACAACCCGATTCCTGCCGAGCCAGTCCTGTTCAACAAGGCGCCCAATTGCGTGGTCGGGCCGAACGACGACGTGATGGTCCCGCGCGGCTCCACCAAGCTCGACTGGGAAGTGGAACTGCTGATCGTCATCGGCGCGCGCGCGCGCTACGTTGACGAGGCGGACGCGCTGAAGCACGTGGCCGGCTATGCCATCTGCAACGACGTCTCGGAGCGCAATTTCCAGATCGAGCGCGGCGGCCAATGGACCAAGGGCAAGGGCAACGAGACCTTCGGTCCCATCGGTCCCTATCTGCTGACCGCCGATGAGATGCCTGACACGTCGAACCTCGCCATGTGGCTGGAAGTGAATGGCGAGAAGGTGCAGAACGGGTCCACCAAGACCATGATCTTCGGCGTGGCGCACCTCGTGTCCTACATCAGCCAGTTCATGGTGCTGGACCCTGGCGACATCATCACCACGGGGACGCCACCCGGCGTGGGACTTGGAATGAAGCCGCCACGGTATCTCAAGGCCGGCGACGTCATGCGCCTCGGCATCGAGGGGCTGGGCGTTCAGACCCAGAAGGTCGTCCCGTTCAAGCTGTGAGTTTGGGCCCCATCAGGGGAACATGCCGGAAAAAGTTAAGAACGATAAAAAAAGGCCGGCAGCTGGAAAGCTGCCGGCCCTTTTCTGTGGGGTCTGTTTCAGATCACGGCTTGGCCGGAGCCGCAGCGGGAGCGGCCGGAGCCGCGGTGGGTGCGGGCTGACCGCCAGCGGCAGCGCGTTCCTCGGCCTTCTTCTGCGCCAGCTTTTGAAGTTCCTCGGCCATCTTCTGCCGCTCGGCCGCGACCGCGTTCGGGTCCGACGGCGCGCCGTCATAGGCCTTGGCGAAGTCCTTGCCCGGCAGCTGGAAATTGAGCGTCCGGCCACCCATCTGGAGGGCCTGGATGGTGATGGTCTGCGTCTTCTTCAGCTTGTTCACGAAGTCCGCGTTCACATCCATGCTGGCGAAGCAGCCGTTGGGGAAGCAGATTTCATACTTGAGCGCCAGCGGAGGCTGCTGGTCGAGGATGACGCGGGTGCCGGGCTGAATGAGCATGCCCACCGGGACCGAGACAATGAACTTCTTATTCGGATCGTCCTTCACCTCGCGGATGCCGGCGGACGCGAGGGGCTGCCCGGTCTCGGCCGTGAAGTCCTGGGTGGTCATGCAGATCTGCTTGCCGGCCGCCTGGTCGTTGCCGCACACCTTGGTCCAGGGCGTGCTGATTCCCGGAACCGCTACAGAGGCGGCAGAGGCACCCTGAGCCTGCGGCTGTTGTTGCGCGGGCTGCTGCGCCTGCGCCGGAGCAGCCTGGGCGGGCTTCGCGGGCGCGGCGGGCTTGGCGGGTGCCGGCTGCTGCGCGAGCGCGCCGCCGGCGAAACCCAGGGCCACCACGATAGCGGCCATACCGCTCGTGCGGCGCAGGAGGGTGGCTTTGGTCATTTCCGGAACAATCCCCGTGATGCGATGCGCCCAGCCGGGCAAGAAAACGCGGAAGGCGAGCCTGATCACGTCTTAGCGCCGGCTGTTTCCGTGTCAAATAAGGCAAGACGGTGACGACGCCTTCCCCGCAACTGAGCCCGTGAATCGCTTGAAATTGCGGCGCCGGCGAGACAGCGTGGACGAAGCGGAAGGATGATGATGTCGATCGCCCGTGTTCTCGCCACTCGCCCTTCTCATGCCGTCGCGATTCTTCTGGGTTGCGCCGCGTTGCTCGTGTCATCGCCGCTTTTCGCGGCCCCCGCCATTGCGATGCATGGCGCGCCGGCCCTGCCCGCTGACTTTCCCCATCTTCCCTATGTCGACCCAAACGCGCCCAAGGGGGGACGGTTGACCCTCTCCCTCGCCGGCACGTTCGACAGTCTCAACCCGTTCATCGTTCGCGGGTCCTCAACGCCGTTCCTGCGCGGAACGGTGTTCGAATCTCTCATGACCCGAAGCTATGACGAGCCTTTCACTCTGTATGGCTTGCTTGCGTCGGATATCTCCACCGACGAGGCGCGCAGCCACGTTGTCTTCACCCTCAACCCCGCTGCCCGCTTTTCAGATGGGACAGCGGTGACGGTAAAGGACGTGCTGTTCTCCTGGTCCCTCCTGAAGGAAAAGGGACGACCCAACTACCGGCTCTATTATGGCAAGGTCACGCGCGCCGAGGCCGTGGACGCGCGCCGGGTGCGGTTCGACTTCGCGGAACCCGACCGTGAATTGCCCTTGATCATGGGCCTGATGCCGGTCTTGCCCCGGCATGCCACCGATGCGCAGACCTTCGACGAAACGAGCCTGAAAGCGCCGATCGGTTCGGGACCATATGTGGTGGCGCAGGTCCAAGCCGGGACAAGCGTCACCCTTGCCCGCAATCCCGGTTATTGGGCGGCCGGCCTCCCGGTCACGCGCGGGATCTACAATTTCGATGAATTGCAGTTCGACTATTTCCGCGACGGCAACACGGAATTCGAAGCCTTCAAGCGCGGCTTGGTGGATGCTCGCTTCGAGACCGATCCGAGCCGCTGGGAAACGGGCTATGATTTCGCTGCCGTGCGAGACGGCGCGGTGATCAAGGAGACCATCCCCACCGCCCTGCCGAGACCCCACTACGCCTTGGTGTTCAACACACGCCGTGCCCTGTTCAGCGACGTGCGGGTGCGTCGGGCGCTGATTGAATTGTTCGATTTTCCCTGGATCAACCGCAACCTGTTCCACGGCCTCTATGCCCGGACCACGGGCTTCTTCGACGGCTCCGATCTCTCCTCACTCGGGCGCCCGGCCAACGCGCAGGAACGCGTCCTGCTCGATCGCTCAACGCTTCCGGTCCCGCCGGAGGTTATGGAGGGCACCTTTTCATCTCCCGAGGCCGATGGCAGCGGACGGGACCGGGGCCAGTTGCGGCGCGCGCTCGCCCTGCTGTCCGAGGCGGGATGGCATCTCGACCGCGGCCGGCTGGTGAATGCGCAGGGCACGGCCTTCCAGTTCGACATCATGGTGACCACGCGGGAACAGGAACGCTTGTGCCTCGCCTTCGCCAGCCAACTGGCCCGCGCCGGCATTCAGGCCAATATCCGGATGGTCGATGGCGTCCAGTTCGACGCGAGGCGCGCGTCCTATGATTTCGACATGGTGCCATTCACCTGGGTCCAATCCCTGTCGCCCGGAAATGAACAGGCCTTCTATTTCGGCTCCGAAGCCGCGCTCAGTCCCGGCACACGCAACTATATGGGCATGCGCGACGCGGCGGCCGATGCCGCCATCCAGGCCCTGGCCGGAGCCGATACGCGCACCGATCTGCAAACCGCGGCGCGCGCCATCGACCGAATCCTGATCTCGGGTGCCTACGGCGTTCCGCTCTTTCATGCGCCGGGTCAATGGCTCGCGCGCTGGCAGCATATCCAGCGCCCCGCCGCTCTGTCGCTCTACGGTACTCTGCCCGAGACCTGGTGGCGATCGCCGTGAGCCCGCTCGGACCGTGTCATGCGAGGGCGACGCGCCCCCGCCGGACATTGCGAACCGCCAGCCAGCCGATGGCCACGAAGGCCGCGAGCAAAATCCCTTCGGCTATCGCGAATGGCGGCACGCTCCCTGTTGGCGCGAGGGCACGCGCGCCGGGGACCTTCTGGAAGACCTGCGCCACGGCCACAAAAATGAGGAGATATTCGCTGATGACGAGACATGCGGCGTAGATGGAGGCCCACGCTCCCAAAAGATGCCGCGCATGGCGCCCGTAAAGGGCGATGGCGAGCACCACCAGGGCCACTACCCCGACGATGTGAGACGGAAGGAGACGGGGCGCGGGAATGAGATAGCCCGTTGCGCTGGTGAGGACCGCAGTCGCCAGAAACAGGTTGGTCGCGAGCGCGCCCGGCCGTCCGTCCAGTACCCCCTTAAGAACCACGGCGCCGACGGCGATGGCAACGAGGCTGAGCCACGTGTGAAAGCCGATCATGGTTGTAGGATCGAACATGAGCCCCCCCGGACTGCACCCGAGAGCCCGTTCCGATCAGGTTGACTCATCCTGATCGGAACGGGCGCTAAAGTTGCAACCGAGTGTGCGCGCGCTCCGGCTGAATTGCACGCGCCAATGACAGCAACGCGTGCCCGAATTCAGGCCAGGACCTTCTTTCTTTCGGCCAGCGTCGCCAATTTCTTCAGCACTGACTGCGTACCCTTGAGCCGCGCTTCCGCATTGGGCCAATCGCGCAGGAACACCACCTTGAAATCCGGGCGAACCTTCGCCTGCGGTCCCTCTGCGTTGATCATGGCAACCAAGCCTGATGGATCCGCGAACTGGTTGTCCCGGAAAGTCAGGACCACGCCCTTCGGCCCGGCATCGACCTTCTCGATATTGGCCTTGCGGGCAAGCGCCTTGATCTGGGCGAGACGCAGCAGGTGGTCCACTTCCGGCGGGGCGGCGCCGAACCGATCCACGATCTCCGCGCCGAACGCATCCAGCGCCTGGTCCTCGTCAATGTCGGCGAGGCGCCGGTAGAGGGCGAGGCGGACATGAAGATCCTGCACATAGTCTTCCGGGATCAGCACGGGCATGCCGATGGTGATATTGGGCGACCACTTGTCCTGGGCGATGTCCGTGATACCGGCCTTGAGGTTGGCGATCGCCTCCTGAAGCATCTCCTGGTAGAGTTCGTAGCCCACTTCCTTGATATGACCGGACTGCTCGTCTCCCAAAAGATTGCCGGCGCCGCGAATGTCGAGGTCGTGGCTCGCCAGTTGGAAGCCCGCACCCAGCGTTTCCAGTGACTGCAGCACTTTGAGCCGCCGCTCAGCCTGGGCCGTGATGGGCTTGGCGGCCGGCACGGTGAAGATGGCATAGGCCCGCGCCTTGGCGCGCCCCACGCGACCGCGCAACTGATAAAGCTGAGCAAGGCCGAACATATCGGCCCGATGGATGATCAGCGTATTGGCGTTGGGCACGTCCAGCCCGCTTTCCACAATGGTGGTGGAGAGAAGCACATCATATTGGCCGTCATAGAAGGCGGACATGATGTCTTCCAAAGTGGAGGCGCTCATCTGCCCGTGCGCCACCGCCACTTTCACCTCTGGCACATTCTTTTCCAGGAACTCCCGCACCTCGGCGAGATCGTCGATGCGCGGCACCACATAGAAGCTCTGGCCGCCACGATAGCGTTCACGCAGCAGCGCCTCGCGCACGATCAGCGGATCGAACGGCGTGATGAAGGTGCGCACCGCGAGGCGATCCACCGGCGGCGTGGCGATGAGCGAAAGTTCTCGCACGCCCGTCATGGCCAGTTGCAGGGTCCGCGGAATGGGCGTCGCGGTCAGGGTCAGCACATGGACCTCGGACCGCAGCGCCTTCAGGCGCTCCTTATGGGCGACACCGAAATGCTGCTCCTCGTCCACGATGACGAGGCCGAGATCCTTGAAATGGATGCCCTTGCCGAGCAGCGCATGGGTGCCCACGACAATGTCGATGCTGCCGTCCTGGAGGCCCGCCTTCACCGCCGACAGGTCCTTGCCCGTCACCAGCCGCGAGGCCTGGGCAACATTGACCGGAAGGCCGCGGAACCGCTCCGAGAAGGTCTTGAAATGCTGGCGGGCCAGGAGCGTGGTGGGCACCACCACGGCCACCTGCTTGCCCGAGAGCGCGACAGCAAAAGCCGCGCGCAGCGCCACCTCGGTCTTGCCGAATCCCACGTCGCCGCAGACCAGCCGGTCCATCGGCCGGCCCGCCGAAAGGTCGTCCAGCACGGCCTCGATGGCGGCTTCCTGGTCCTCGGTCTCCTCATAGGGAAAGCGCGCGCGGAATTCGTCGTAGAGGCCGGCCGTCGGCACGAGGCGCGGCGCCTCGCTGAGCTGGCGCGCGGCGGCGATCTTGATGAGCTCACCCGCCATCTCGCGGATGCGCTTCTTCATGCGCGCCTTGCGGGTCTGCCAGCCGGTGCCGCCCAGCTTATCCAGCTGCGCTTCCGTCTCCTCCGACCCATATCGGGTCAGAAGCTCCAGGTTTTCCACCGGCAGGAAAAGCTTGTCGCCGCCGGCATAATGGATTTCGAGACAATCATGGGGCGCGCCCATGGCCTCAATGGCCTTGAGGCCAATGAAGCGGCCGATGCCGTGGTCGACATGGACAACAAGGTCGCCCGCGGTGAGCGCGGTGAGCTCTGAGATCACGTCCTGCGGGCGGCGCGCCTTGCGTTTGGGCCGCACCAGGCGGTCGCCCAGGATGTCCTGCTCCCCGATGATGGCGAAGTCGTCGGTCTCGAAGCCGGACTCGATCCCATAAACAGCGAGGGCCACTTGGGACTTTGGCAGAGCATCCAGAAGCTGGAAGCGCGAAATAGCGGTCGTGTCTTTCAGGCCATGATCGGCGAGGACCGTGGACAGGCGCTCGCGCGAGCCCTCGCTCCAGGCGGCGACCAGCACCTTCTTGGATTTCTGGAGCGCCCGGATATGGGCGATGGCCGCATCGAAGACATTGGCCTCGGGGTCCGCGCGCTCGGCCGCGAAGGATCGCCCCTGGATGCCCCCCAGATCCAGCATCTTGCCCAGACCGCCCTCGGGCAGGGCGAAGGGGCTGATACGTACCAGCGATGCCGCCTTCACGCGCTCGCTCCACTCCGTGCCGGAGAGATACAGGCGGGTCGGCGGGAGCGGCTTATAGACCGAGCCTGAGCCCGGCTGTGTGCCCGCCTGGGCCAGAGCCTCCTTGCGGGCGTCGTAATAGTCCTTGATCTGCGCGATGCGCTCGCCCGCCGCCTCGTCGGTCAGCGGATCAACCACCAGGGGCGTGCCGTCCAGATAGTCGAACAGCGTATCCAGGCCCTCGTGGAACAGGGGAAGCCAATGCTCCATGCCCGGATGCCGGCGCCCCTCGCTCACCGCCTCGTAGAGCGTGTCGCCCTTGGTGTTGGCGCCGAACTCGGCGAGATAGGCCATGCGGAACTTGCGCATGGTGTCGCTGGTGAGCTGGAACTCCGCCATGGGCACGAGGTCGAGGGCCCGAAGTTGGCCGGAGGTCCGCTGGGTTTCCGGATCGAAGGAGCGGATGCTCTCCAGCGTGTCGCCGAAGAAATCCAGGCGGATCGGCTGGGGCAGGCCGGGCGGAAAAAGATCGATCAGCCCGCCGCGCACGGCATATTCGCCCGTGTCGCGAACGGTGGGCGTGCGCAGATAGCCGTTACGCTCGGCCCATTCCACTACCCCGTCGAGGGCGATGGCATTGCCCGGCGCGGCGGACAGGGATTGGGCGGCCACCAGGGCCTTGGCGGGCACACGCTGCACAGAAGCATTGACAGTGGTCAGCAGGACGCTGGCGGCGCCGCCTTTCACACGAGCAAGGCGCGCAAGCGTCGTCATGCGCTGGGCGGTGATGGCGCCATTGGGTGACGCACGGTCGTAAGGCAGGCAATCCCAGGACGGGAAGGCGTGCACTTCAAGGTCCGGCGCAAAGAAGGCCAGCCCTCGTTCCAGGGCCGCCAGTCGCTGGCCGTCGCGGCAGATGACGGCGAGGCTCGGCCACGGGGCGTCTTTGGTGGCGGAAATGGTGCGCGCGACATCCGCCACCACCAGGCCTTCCAGGCCGTCGGGGACTCGGGACAAGGTCAGCGGGCGACCAGGGCCCAGATCGGCGGCAACAAGGCGGGGACGCTTCACGACACATATATCCGGTTCAGATCAAGGAACGGCCTGTCAGCCGACGGAGACGGAAACCCCGCCCACCGCTATTCGGGCACGCCAACGCCGGACAGGTGCCACGCCTTGAACTTGCGGAACAAGGGCGTGTCCATGTCGGTCGGGACGTCGCTGGACCCATTGATCCAGGCGAACAGGTCCGGGTCCTGCACCTCGATGAGGACTTCGAATTCCTCGACCTCCTCCTCGGTCAGTTCCTCGATCATGGCATCGGCGAACCGCCCCATGAGCAGGTCCATCTCCCGCGTCCCGCGATGCCAGGCGCGGAACAGAATGCGCCGCCGGCGAACGTCGAGCCCCGCACTGGATTTCACCGTTCCTGTCATGGTCTCAGCTTCCTCTCGCGCACATCCGCACAATCACGTGCTCGCGGATACGGCGCGAGCAACGGATTGGATGCGGGGTATCGCGCACCGCGTGCTTTCCCGCGCTTATAGGAGCAAAGAGCCAAGCATGGCCAGCGCAGGATCCGACGGGCGGCACCGCCGCAGGCGGGTGCGAGGGGAGCGGGTGGCCGGCGGCGAACGCGCGGGGAGGCCTCCCGAATGCGTCCAACCGCCGGCCGAACCCCACGGACCCAGGAGATGCGGCGGACCTGAGCACCCCGTAGGGTTATGACGAGCCCGAGCGCCTGTTCCGGCGCGTCGAGGGCTCTCTTCCCCGATGCCCTTAAGGGTACCGAAATGCGGGCCGAAATCAATTCACGAGAATCACGAGCCGGCATATTCCCGTACGGTCGCCAGGAATTTGGCGACCGAGATTGGCTTGGAAAGATAGGCCTCGCACCCTCCCGCCCGGATGCGCTCCTCATCCCCCTTCATGGCGAAGGCCGTCACCGCGACCACTGGGATTGCCTTGAGGTCAGGATCCGCCTTCAGCCACTTCGTCACCTCCAGGCCGGAGACCTCGGGCAATTGAATGTCCATCAGGATCAGGTCCGGCATGTGCTCGCGCGCCAGCGCCATGGCCTCGATGCCGTTGCGGGTCTCCACCGTGCGGTAGCCATGCGCTTCCAGAAGATCGTGGAAGAGCTTCATGTTGAGTTCGTTGTCCTCAACAATCATCACCGTCTTGGGCATATTGTGTTCCCCGCCGTCCGCCGACGCTTCGCAATCGCGCGCGGATCGGACATGATGCATCTTCGCTCACTACTGACAATTCCTTGCGGAAGCGCAAATGCCCATCCAAGAAAAAGTCCCCTCCCAGGCCCGCGCGCGCGAGGCGGCCGGTGCCGTCGCGGTGAAGGCCCTCACCTTTCTCGCGCAGGACATGGAGCGGATCGGTGGATTCCTGGCCCAGAGCGGCCTTGGACCCGGCGAGTTGCGCACGCGCGCCCATGAGCCCGCCTTTGGCGCCGCCGTCCTGAACTATCTGATGTCGGACGAGACGCTACTCCTGGCCTTTGTGGCGGACGCGAACCTGCGTCCTCAGGACGTGGTTCATGCGCTCTATGTTCTGGAGCCGCCCTTTGACCCGGATGCGCCAGCGCGCGCACGCGATTGAGATGGCGCACGCGGACGCCCTTCCCGGCTTCTGCCGCGATTGCCTCGCGGATGCGGGAGAGGGACCGCGCTGCACCGCGTGCGGCAGCCCGCGCCTGGTGCGCCATGGGCTGGCCGATGCGCTGACCATCGCCCATGTGGATTGCGACGCCTTCTACGCAACCATCGAAAAGCGGGACGATCCGAGCCTACGTGACCGGCCGGTGATCATCGGGGGTGGCGTGCGCGGCGTCGTTTCGACCGCCTGCTACATTGCGCGCATCAAGGGCGTGCGTTCCGCCATGCCCATGTTCAAGGCCCGTGCCTTGTGCCCGGAAGCGGTCGTGATCAAGCCCAACATGCGCAAATATGCCGAGGTCGGCCGGCTGGTGCGGGCGAAGATGCAGGCGCTGACACCGCTTGTGGAACCGCTCTCCATCGACGAGGCGTTTCTCGACCTGTCCGGGACGCAGCGCCTGCACGGCCTCTCGGCGGGCCGCTGTCTCGCCCGTTTCGCCGCCGAGGTCGAGCGGGACATCGGCATCACCGTCTCAGTTGGCTTGGCGGCCAACAAATTCCTGGCCAAGACGGCGTCGGAGCTGGACAAGCCGCGCGGCTTCTCCGTCCTTGGCCAAGATGAAGCGGCTGGCTTTCTGGCCGACCGGCCCGTCACCTTCATCTGGGGGGTCGGTCCCGCCTTCGGCGCGCGGCTGGCCAAGGAAGGATTTCGACGCATCGCCGATCTCCAGGCTGTGGGGCAATCGGACCTTGCGCGCCTATTCGGTGCCGAGGGCATGCGACTTTGGAATCTGGCGCGCGGCATTGATAACCGCCCCGTTCGTCCCGAGCGGGAAGCCAAAAGCGTCTCTGCGGAGACCACATTCGATACGGATGTGCGGGATCTGCGCCCGCTGGAACAGACACTCTATGGGCTCGCGGAGGAAATCAGCGGCCGTCTACGGCGCAAGGAGATCGCCGGGCGGACCATTACCCTCAAGCTGAAAACCGAGGATTTCCGCTCCCGCACCCGCGCGCGCACGCTGGAAAGTGCCACCCAGTTTGTGTTTCGGCATGGAAGATTGACCCCGTTGTGAGGGGGATCGGCGTGTAATTTTGACCCTCCTCTTGGCTCATGGTCCGTCGTTTTGTTGCGACGGGCGGGCTGGGGATGAAGGGCGTGGATA
>JBFMAV010000017.1:0-71183 GCA_040755535.1 Pseudomonadota bacterium
TGGTCACCGCAACGCCGCCGCCCCCGCCGATGGACTGCGCCAGCACACCCACCGCATTGGTGCCCGACGTGGCGAGCGAAGCATTCACATTCACCGTCACGCTGCCGCCATCCCCAGACGTCCCCGCAAAGGACACGTTCGAGGTGGCATGGCCGAGCCCGCCGCCCCCGCCGATGGACTGGGCAACGATGCCGATTGCGGCGGAACCCGTGGTGACCACCTTGCTCGACGTGGTGACGGTGACAGTCCCGCCGGAGCCGCCCGCACTGCCGCCCAGAATGAGCGTGTCGCCCGGCATGGTCGTGATGCCGCCGCCCCCGCCGATGGACTGGGCGACGATGGCATGGGAGAAGCCCTCAGATGTGGAAATGGTCCAGCCGTTGATGGCGGATGCCGACACGGTGGAGCCGCTGCCGCCGGCCGCCCCTCCAAGAGTGACCGTGCCGCTAAATGTGGTGCTGCTCTGATTGACCGTCGGAAGCCCCACGAAGCCGCCGCCGCCGCCGATCGATTGGGCCACCAGTCCGAGCGCCTTGTCGCCGGCGGTCGTGACGTCATTGCCGGCCAGCACAGTCACGGCGGCCCCGTTTCCGCTCCCTGTGCCCGTGGCGCCTAGGGTGGTGCTGTGCTGGGTCGAGAGGCCCGTGGAACCGTCGCCATTCATGAGGACGCCGCCGAGCCCGCCGCCGCCGGCGATGGACTGGGCCACAATGCCGTGGGAGTCCGCCCCGGACGTCGCGACCGGGCCGTAATTGTCCACCGTCACCTGACCGGCTGTGCCGCCGAGACCGTTGGAGCCTCCCAGTGACAGCGTGACGCTGCTGGTGGCGGCATTTCCGCTGATATTGGCCGATCCAGAGGCGAGCCCGCCACCGCCCGCGATGGACTGGGCGAGCACGGCCGGGGCAAAGGCGGCGGTCGTCGTGGTCGCCATCCAATTCTGGAGATTCACTGTTCCGCCGCCGCCGCCGCCGCTCCCGGTTCCCCCGAGCGAGAGGCCGCCGGCGTAGCTGGCGCTGCCCGAACTGTTCGCGGCCGATGCCATGACCTGGCTGCTGCCGCCCGCACCACCGCCGCCGCCCACCGACTGGACCAGCACGCCGACGGCGCCCGCCCCGGAAGTCGTTGTCTGTGCATTGTCCGTGTTGACGGTGACATTGCCGCCTGCGCCGCCACTGCCGCCGGTTCCTCCCAAGGCGAAGGAGACCGTCACGTCGCCCGAACCGCTGCTGTTGCCGCTGCTGGCGCCCCCCATGCCGCCGCCGCCGCCCACGGATTGGGCAACCAGGCCATAAGCATTGACGCCCTTGGTGGTGAGGGTGGTTCCCTGCCCTGGCGCATCGAAGGTGACCGTCACGTCGCCGCCCGCGCCGCCCGATCCGCCCGATCCGCCCAGGGCAAGGGAGGCATTGACGTCGCCGCCGCCACTGGCGCCCCCCGTCGAGGCGCCACCGATCCCGCCACCGCCGCCGATAGACTGAGCGACCAGCCCGGACGCATGGGCGCCAGTGGTCTGGATGGCGCTCGTCGAACCCACTGAGACCTGCCCCCCTCCGCCGCCCGACCCGCCGGCCCCGCCGAGGCCGAGGGCGAGCGCAAAGGTGCCGTTGCTGGCATTGGATGTGCTGGCCCCGCCGGTGCCGCCGCCGCCGCCCACAGATTGGCCGAGGACGGCGATGGACTGCACGCCGCTCGTCAGGATCGGCGCGGCGACCGATACCCAGACCGTGCCGCCCGCGCCGCCGCCGCCACCGGTGCCGCCGAGCCCCAGCGCGACCGCGGCCGCATCGGAGGCGGAGGAACTGGTATTCGCGCCCTGGGCACTGGTGGAGGTGCTGCCCCCGGACGATCCGCTGCTGCCGGTGGAACTGGTCGACACCGCTCCGCCATTGCCGCCGCCTCCGCCCACAGACTGGGCAAACACGCCATAGGAATAGGTGCCCTGGGTGCTGATGCCCGAATAGCCTTGGATCGTTGCCGGCGCGTTTACCATCACGGTCACCGTTCCGCCGGCCCCGCCGCCCGAACCGCTGCCGCCGAGGCCGAGCGCGAGGGAGAGAGCCCCGTTCGACGACGAGGTGCTCGACGAAGACCCGCCATTGCCGCCACCATTGCCCACCGACTGGGCGAAGACGGCGGAGGAATTGGCGCCCGTCGTCTGCAATGTGCCGATCGTGGTGACGGTGACACTTCCACCCGCGCCACCGGCGGTGCCATTGCCGCCGAGCGCCAGGGAGCCGCTGTATTGGCCGGCGGAACTGTTGGTGGTGCTCGCCCCGCCATTGCCGCCGCCGCCGCCCACCGATTGGGCGAAGATGGCCGGCGATTGATCCGCGGACACGGGGAGGGCGCCTGGACTTGCGAGATTGAATCCCGTGAAGATCCCATAGGTATTCGTGACCTGGACGGTATTTCCGTCGCCGGAAAGCCCGCCGCTGCCACCGAGGCTCATGGCCAGCGAATAGCCGCCCTCGGTTCCCGATTGCGCGCCGGGCTTGCCGCCGTTCTGCCCGGCCGCCGAGGCGGTGTTGGAGCCGCTTGCCGAGCCGGACAGGCTGCCCGTGGCGCTGGACGAGGTGCCGCCGGAACTGGAGGAGCCGGGCGCGCTGGAGGCCGCGCTGCTGGAGCCGCCATTGCCGCCGCCGCCGCCCACCGATTGCGCAAAAATGCCCGCCGCATTTGGGCCAACAGTGTTGATGAAGGTGGAGGCACTCCCCGAATTGACGGTGACCGTCCCGCCGCCTCCGCCATTCCCGCCGCTGCCGCCAAGGCTCATGCTGACCGCGGCCTGCCCGCCGCTTGAGGCGGTGCTGGAGGAGGACCCGCCCAAGCCGCCGCCGCCACCCACCGACTGGGCGAAGATGCCCGCGGCCTGGAGGCCCGTGGTCTGGATGGAGCCGGTGGATCCCACCGAGACATTGCCGCCGCCGCCGCCCGCACCGCCGCCGCCGCCGAGGCTGAAGGAGGCTGCATAGGAACTGCCGCTGGCATTGGTGCTGCTTGATCCGCCGCTGCCGCCGCCCCCGCCCACGGACTGGGCGAAGATGGCGGCGGACTGGTCTCCAGCCGTCATGACGGTGGAACTGCTCGTGACGTTCACCGTCGATCCGGCGCCGCCCTGTCCGGCGAAGCCGCCAATGGTCACGGACGCGGCGATCCCATTGGCGGCATTGCTGCTGCCGTTTTGCGGGCTGGAGCCGGAGGCCCCTGACACGGCGGAACTGAGATTGCTCGCGGTCTGGCCCGCGCCGGCTCCGGCGACGGAGGTGACGCCGCCTTGCAGTTCCTCTCCCTGAGCCGCATTGGTGGTGCTCGATGCCGCCCCGCCATTGCCGCCGCCCCCGCCGACGGACTGAGCGAGGATGCCGTAGGAGAGGTTGCCGTAGGTGGTGATCGTGCCCCCCGAATTGACTGTCACGGCTCCAGTGCTGCCACCACCACCGCCGCCATATCCGCCGATGGCGATACCGGCCGCATAATCGTTGCTCGATGCCGTGGACTGGGTCCAGCCGCCATTGCCGCCACCGCCGCCGATGGATTGCGCGATCAGCGCGGAGGCATGCTGGCCGTAGGTCGTGACCGATCCCGTCGTGAGATTGTTGTTCACATACAGCGTGGCCGAATCGCCGGTCCCGGCATTCGCGCCGCCCCCGCCCAGGGCCACCGAGACCGACGCGGTGGAGGAGATGGCGTTGGCATCCGCCGAGCCGCCATTGCCGCCCGACCCGCCGATGGATTGCGCAACAAGACCCGCCGCCTGGTCCGAGCCGAGGCCGTTCGCGCCGGTGAGGACATTGCCGGTCTGCGTGATGGTGACGCCTGCCGCATCGCCTCCCGAGGCGCCATCCCCACCAATGGCCACGGAGGCGGCATAGCCTTCGGTCTGCGAACTCGTGCCGGACAGGCTGAAGGACCGGCTCGACCCGCCATTTCCGCCGGACCCGCCGATGGTCTGGGCCAGGACGCCGATGGAGCCGACGCCCGACGTGGTGATATTGGCCGCGTTGACGCTGATGTTCCCGGAATTCTGCCCGGCGCCGCCGCCGCCGCCGCTGGCGCCCGCGCCGCCCACCGAGATTTTCGCATCGCCCCCGCCCGTGGAGCCGGAGCCGGCGATGGCGAACCCGCCGTTTCCGCCAGCGCCGCCGACAGATTGGACGAGAATGCCGATGGACTGGTCGCCGCTGGTGGTCACGTCGCCGGACGAGGTGACGTTGAGGTCCCAGGAAAAGCCGCCCGATCCACCGCCGCCGCCAATTGTGACAGCGGACGCGACCGCGACGGAGCCCGCCGCCGAGGCGGTGAAGCCGCCATTGCCGCCGCCCCCGCCGATGGATTGCGCGATGATACCGGGGGAGAAGAGACCGTTGGTGGAGGTGTCGCCGCTCGCCGTTACCTGCACCAAACCGTAGGACTCTCCCCCGGCCCCGCCGCTCCCGCCTATGCTGACGGGTGCGCTCGCGCCCGAGCCGATTGCGCCCGCGAAATCCCACCCGCCATTGCCGCCGTTCCCGCCGATGGACTGTGCGAGAATGCCGGGGGACTGATTGTATCCGGCGGAACTGACGTCCAGTGTCTGGATGGTGACGTTGGAGGAACGGCTGCCGCTGCCGCCAGACCCACCCAGATCGACGCCGGCCGACAGCCCCTCGCTGAGGCCCCCCGCGACAGCAAAGCCGCCATTGCCGCCCTGGCCCGCAATGCTCTGGGCGACCACGCCGGGCGAGAAGGGGCCGTTCATCTGGACCGGCGCCGTGATGGTGATGCTCACCGAACCCGCCGAGCCTCCGCTGCCGCCCGGACCGCCAATATTGAGGCTGCCGGATGCCGAGCCCGCGAAATCCCCGCTGATGGCGAAGCCGCCATTTCCGCCCCCGCCGCCGATGGATTGGGCCAGGATGCCCGGCGTATTGCCTCGCGGCTGGTTGCCAAAGGAACCGGCGGCGCCGGTGATGGCGCCATAGCTGGTCACCGTGACGTTGCTGCCACTCGATCCCGCTCCTCCGCCGCCGCCGACAGCGATGCCGAAGCCCGTGTCGCCCGACAGGTTGCCGGCGCCGACGAATCCCCCGTTTCCGCCGCCGCCGCCGATGGATTGAGCCAACAGCACCGGGGCGCCCCCGTAATTTGAGGTCAGCGCCCCGTAGTTCTGGACCACGACCGCATTCGCGCTGTTGCCGCTACCTCCTGCGCCGCCGACGCTGAGTTCGGCTGAGGCGGAGATCGCGAGATCGGCATTGATGCTGAGTCCGCCGTTGCCGCCGCCTCCGCCGATGGATTGGGCAATGATCGCGCTGGAGGCCGGCCCGTTCACCGTTATGTTGGCGGTACCGTAGGCGCCGTTGACCGAACTGTTCTGATTATAGACCCAGACCAAGCCGCCTGAGCCGCCGTCTCCGCCCGTCCCGCCGACGGCGAGGCTGGCGGAGACCGAGCCGGCATTGACCGAGATGGTATTGCCGCCCGTGCCGCCGCCCCCACCAATGGCCTGCGCGACGATGCCGTGGGAGCGCTCACCATAGGTGGTGATGACGCCGCCGGAATTGTCGGCGATCACCGAGGTCGAATTGCCTCCGCTGCCACCGGTCCCGCCCACGCCGATGCCGAGCGCGGACCCGGTGCTGATGGTGCCCGAGATGGAGGCGCCGCCGAAGCCGCCGCCGCCGCCGAGGGACTGGCCGACGAGGCCGGCCGAATCGTCACCCTGCGTGGTGATGCTCGCGCCATTGGTTCCCACATAGACGTCGCTTCCATCGCCGCCGCCGCCGCCCGATCCGCCGACGGACATTGCAAAGCTTCCGGCGGTGGATGCAGACAAGGACACCGAATAGCCACCCGCGCCGCCGCCGCCTCCGATGGACTGCGCGACGATGCCAGGCGAACTGTCGCCCGAAGTGGAGACCAGGGCGGTTCCAGCCGGCCCGGAAATGGTCTGCCAGCCGGTGAAGGTGATGGTGGTGCAGGCGCCGTTATTTCCCGAATTGCCGGAATAGGTGTTGCAATTGACGCCCACCGGGCTGGTGCCGCCGCCGTTTCCGCCCTTGCCGCCATGGGCGATGGAGGCCGAGACGCCGTCCGTGAGGTCGAACGCCACGCTTCCGCCGCCTGCACCGCCGCCGCCACCGATGGCCTGCGCCAGGATGCCGGCAGAGTTGATTTCCGACGTGGTGATGTTGCCGGTGTTGCCGACAAAGATGCTGGAGCCGCCGCCACCGTTACCACCGGTGCCGCCAATGGCGAGCGAGACGCCGGCGACCAGGGACGCGGATCCCGACAGGCCGAATCCGCCCGCGCCGCCGCCGCCGCCGATGGATTGGGCGAGAATCCCGTAGGACCCACCCGCAGAGTTTGGCGTTCCCGAGCCGTTGCAGGCGCCGGTGCACAGGTCTCCGTAATTGATCACCGCCACCTGGTTGCCGTTGCCACCGTCACCGCCGGAGCCGCCGAGCGCCACGGCAAGGCCCGGCGCGCCGGAAAAGGCCATGCCGCCCGACCCGCCGGCGCCACCGAGGGACTGGGCGAAGATGGCGGCGGCGGAGCCGCCCGTGGTGGTGATTGTGGAATAGTTGAGGACCTCCACCGTCTGCCCGTATCCGGCCGGCCCGCCCGAGCCGCCGAGCGCGATCAGACCGGCGGAAACGCCGGCATTGCCGCCGCCGCCGCCCACCGACTGGGCGTAGATGCCGTAGGCGCCGGGATCGCTGGTGGTGAGCGTCGCGTTGGCATTGTCGCCGTTCATGACCCAGACTTGGCCACTGTCGCCGCCATATCCGCCGCCGCCGCTGACGCCGCCGAACCAGCCGTCCGCGCTGCCGCCGCCGCCGCCATTGCCGCCGATGCTCTGGGCGAAGATGGCCGTGACCTGGGAGGTGATCGGAGCGAAGTTGAAGACCTCCACCTCGCCGCCAGTTCCGCCCGGGCCGGCCGCGCCGCCGTTGCCGCTGCTGAGCGGACTGTCTTCATTGCCGCCGTTGCCACCTTGGCCGCCGACGCTTTGGCCCCAGATACCGTAGGAGGCAGAGCCGGTCGTATTCAGCGCGACATAGTTAAACACGAGCACTTCGTTGCCGGCACCGCCCGCGCCGCCGCCGCCGCCCTGGTAGCTTGCTGAGGATGTACTACCGCCATCGCCGCCCCGGCCGCCCTGGGAGATGGCCACGATGCCCGTATAGGTGAAGGTGTAAGTGCCGCTCTGGGTATTGGTCTGCACCTGGACGTAACCGCCTTCGCCGCCCGAACCGCCGGGATATCCGCCGAAGCAATCGGCGCCCGCGCCGCCGTTGCCGCCAGACCCGCCGGTTGCCGTGGCGAGGATCATGGTTTCGCCATAGGTCCCGCCGGAACTGAGGCCGGTGGTGAAATCGATATAGGAGGTGTTCGCCGTTCCGCCGGATGCGCCGCTATAGGGGCGGTATATGCAATTCACCTCGTCCTGGCCGCTGCCGCCGTTGCTCCCGGTCTGGACGTTCTTGGCAATGGCTGTGGACCCGATGGACGGGGCCGTGCTTTGGGCGAAGGCCGGGCAGGCGAAGGCGAGACCGGCGACGGAGGCCAGAAGAAGACCGGCGAGGCGTGCGGTCCGGTCGCCAGATGGCACAGCTTGGGGCTGCGTCCCGACCAGAGCTGAGCCATGCTTCAAGATGCCGACCATGTTTCGCCCCATCCCTTTAGCCACGCGCGTAGGCTTTCCCGAACCCCAGCGCCTTGCGGCTGGACCCCTCAGCCGTTGCCGCCTCATTCCATCCGCATTGCGGCTTGTATCCAACGTCCGCTCCCGTCAAGGACACTTTCGGGAATCCATGCGGTATGAAGCGTTGTGTTGCCGCGCGTGATTGTGGCGTATCGTCAAGAGGATACAAGATCCCCGCTGGCACGGAGCTGACCTTTCGCCCTCCGGTTCAGGGAGGTGGTATCAGGCGGCCGTCAGGGCGCGCTGGCGCTCCAGGCCCGCATGCAGGGCCTCGGCCGTCACCACGCCGCGATGTAGGAGATGCTCGCCGATCCTGCCATCGCGTTCCGGATGATAATCGCTCATGGCCGCGTCGAAGGCTTGGCGTGTCACCAGTCCCTGCTCGATCAGGACATCCCCCAGCAGCGGCGGGACGGCACCGGTTCCGAATGTCTCGCTGCCGCCGGTCAGCATGCGCAGCGCGGCCGCGATTTCGCTCTCGCGGGCGATGCACAGGACGGGAGAGGCGCCAAGCGCCTGGGTAAGCTCGGCCACGGCGTCGGGCGCGAGCGGGCCGCCGACGGCGATGCGCAGCCTGCCGGTGGGATCGGTGCCGAGGGCCACGCAGCGATGCCGGACGCTGAGCGCCAAGGGCAAGCCCCCGCCATGCTCCCGTACTTTCTCCGCCGAGAGAAAAACGCGCGGCATGTCTTCCTGCGCCGCCAGGGCTTCCGCCAAGGTGTCGTCGTCCAGCCAGCCGCGCGAAACCAGGAGCCGTCCGAGGGGCATCTGGGTCCGCGGCTGATCATCCAGCGCCTGATCGAGCTTGGCCTCGTCCACCGCCTGCCAGGAGCGCAGCAATTCCCCGATGCGGGTGCGCGTCTTCGCCAGTTGGTGAGTTGTGGGGAAGGCGTGGGTGGTCTTGTCCCAGGTGACACGCGTCCCGAACAGCAGCGAACCGATGAACAGCTTCCAGGCCCGCGCGGCCGCCATGAAGTTCACGGCATTGGCCACCACCATCCGAGGCAGCGCCAGCAGCCCCTGCTGCCAGCCATAGACAAGGCCCACGAAATACACCCGCTGCACCACGCGCAGCGAGAGCGCGATGAAATTGAAGAACAGCACGAAGGACATGAAGGGGTTGTTGGAAAACAGCGGGGGAAACCGCTCTTTCCCATAGCCCAGCTCGGCCGCGAGGAAGAAGCCGAGGAAGTTCAGCAGGACGAAATACGCGAAGATCGAAACCAGGGACGTGACGATGGATTTGCGGTCCCGGAACAGCAGATATTTGGTGGCCCAGGACCCCGGCCAGCCCAATTGGACCCAGCTCTGGAGCGCGATGCCCAGGGTCCAGCGCGCCTTCTGGCGATACGCGGCGCGGAACGTGTCGGGAAAGAATTCGCGCACGCACATGGGCATGGTGATGGTGGCCTGCGTGTCGTGGGCGGAAAACCAATGCTTGCGCACCACGCGATACTGGACGGGGAAGCGCACGAAGATCGACTTCATCCCTTTGCGCGTCAGGCGCAGGCCGATGTCATAATCCTCGGTCAGGCTGTCGGTGTTGAAGGGTTGATTGTTCGTCTCCTCGCACAGGGCGAGCAGCGCGGTGCGCGAGAAACAGGTTCCCACCCCGGCGGACGGCACCATGCCGGACAGGCTTTCACGGACCGGAAGATCCTTGGAATGCCATTCCGCGAACTCGTCCATATAGGTGCCGGCCACGAGTTCGAACCAGTTGCGCTCCAGTGACATGACCGGGATCTGCACCAGTTCCTTGCGGTGCACGAGATAGTTGAACAGGTGAAGTTCCAGCGGGTGGATCACATCCTCGCAGTCGTGCAAGACGACGCCGGAGAACTCCATGTCGTGCTGCTGCTCGTACAGGAAGATGGCCTGCACCACCCAGTTGAGGCAGTCAGCCTTGCAGGTGGGGCCATCATGGGGGACCTCGACGCGCTGGAGCTGCTTGAAGCGCCGTTTCATGCGCTCCACTTCCTCGATGGTGGCGCGGTCGTTGGGATAGGTGCCGACGAATATCCTGTAGTTGCGGTACTCCAGTGCGCCGACCATGGTGTCGAGCATCATCGCGATGACATTGGCCTCCATCCAGGCCGGGACCATGATGGCGATGGGCTTTTCGGGATGCTCGCGCAGCGTCTGCTGGCTCAGCGGCGTGTAGGAGGGCGCACGCTTAATGGTGAGCGCGCGGATGATCTCGCGCGTCCAATAATAGCCGTCGATGAACAGGTCATCGAGGCTGGATAGCATGATGAGGACGGCGACAACGGCCGCCGTCCATTCGAGCGCGGTGTAATAATAAGCAGCGGGATACAGCAGCACCGCGTTCAGCATGGCGGGACGTCCGCGCTGCGTCTCCGCCCGGCAACCATATTGCGCATGGTCAGGAATGACCCGACTGGTGGCGCCGGCGTGCGGCCCGCGCGCGCAACAGCAGCAGGATGAACAGCACAATCGCGACGACCACGGCGATCGGACCCCATGTACCGCGCGCCTGCCAGGCCATGAACACGTAATCCATCGGTCGATCCGCGACTGCGGCGATGGCGCTGCGGCTGCTGATCTGGGCGACGGTGCCGGTCGCGGCGATGACGGCCACGTCGCCTGTGCCGAGCTGGAAGGCGGTGGCGGTGCCCGGGCCGGACCCGAGTGTATGGTATTGGAGGCCGACCTTCGCCCCGGCGGCCACGGATTGAATGACGGCGAGATCATCGAGGCCGGTCATGTCGAGCAGGGTTTCCCCGTCATGGCCCGTCAGGATCAAACGATCTCCTTCCACCCGCACCTTCTGCAGGGCGCCGTCCACGGGCACATCGAAGGCGAGGAAATTGGCGTCGGGCGTGACCGCCCCGCTCGGCTGGGCGACCACCAGGCGCGCGCGCTCGGGTGAAACGCCGGTCGCACCCACCAGGGAGACGAGGCGCGGCAGGCTGTCCGACGGACGCTGCGTATACGCCGCCGGCACGATGAGATCCACCGGTCCCGCCAGGCGCGCGATGACGCCCACAAAGTCCGTGGATTTGGCCTCCGTGTCGGCCACCAGCCGGCTTGAGGGCAGAACGGCGACCGGGAACGCCTGCGGCGTCTCCCGGCAGCGATCTCCCATGGGCTGGCGCTGGAACGAAACCTTGAGAACGTTGACCGGCGCGATGGCATAGAGGGGAACAGGGACGGACAGCGTTTCAGGCCCACCGCTGGCATCGAGCGTCCGCGCCCCCAGCAGATAATCGTTCATGAACACGGAAACGACCGGGGGAGAGGAGCCGGCGCCGGGCGCGGCCGACAGATCGAGATCAAGGCGCGATGGGAGGCCGCCGCCCGATACGGCCTTCCCGAGGTCGAACGTGGCGGACCATTCGCCCCGCACCAGCACGTCGAAGCTGCCGGGAACGCCGCCAAGGCGCGACAAAGGAATGGAGCGCAGGCTGTCCATTTCACCGATCCGCGCGGCCTCCACCTTGACGGAGGCCACCTGGAGCGTCCGGCGCCACGCCTCGGAGAGGGCACCGGCCGCTGGCGCGCCCGCCCCGGCGTCCACGACGATCACCGATCGCCCGCCAAGCATGGCGATGCGCAGGTTGCGGCCCTGGAGGTCGCTCTCCGCGGTGAAGCTGGAAGCGCGCCACGCTTCGAATGCGGACAGAGCTTCGGCGCCGCCGCCCGCGATCTGGGCGCGCAGGGCATTGGCGGCAGAGGAGAGCGCCGTGCGCAGAGCGGGATCGCTGACAACCATGTCCGCGCCAATGGGACCTTGCCCTGCGAACATCAGCAGCGCGCCGATTTCCGCGTCATTGGCGATCACGTGACGACCGCCGGACGCCAGCGCCGCGAAAGCCGGCAGGCTCCTGAGAGCGGCGGGAATCCGCAACCCCGCAAGGTCCACCTCGCTGCCGACCTGCGGCAGGCCGACGAATGCGACGCGCTTGCCGGCGCGCTCCAGCACCGTGCCGAGGCGCCAGGCCGTATCATAGCTCTGGGACGACAGGGCGCCGGGAGCGACCAGGACCCGGCTGAGAGGGGGCAGGGCGGTCCATGCCGTAGCCAGGTCCTGCACCGCATTGCGATCATAGCTGTAGGTCAGCCGCGTGGTGGGCAGGACTTTGAGCACATTGCCGATGGAGCGGTCGTCAGAGCACAATTGATTGGCGACCATCGAGGCCCAGGCGATGCCGAGCTGAACGAAGCCGGACGCGCGGGGCGCATCCGAAATTCGAAAATTCGCAGATGCCTGGCCCTCGGCGTCGGTCGGCGAGGCGGCGCTCATCGGCGTGCCGTCCACGGAGATGACGAAAGACGTGCGTCCGCCGTCACCCCGCAGATAGCGCGCCTGGAGGGCGATCACGGCGTCCTTGATCGGAATGCCGGCGGGAACCGGCAGGAACAAAGTGCGCCGGGCATCGGTGCCCGACAGGCTAATGGGCTGGTCGATGCCCAGGTCGGATAGGGACACGGTGACGGAAACCGTACCATCGGACAACGCCCTCAGGGTGCCGGCGATGGACTGGGCCGCCGGCTGCGCGACCACTGCGGATGGGGCCGTTCCCTGCGCGCGCGCGGGACAGCCGAAGGTGCACGCGAGCCCCAGCACCGCGAGCGAAGCGAGGGTCCCGGTGAAGGTGGCGAACTTGGTCATCCGTGGATTCACTTCCTGTCTCACACGCCCACGCACGCAGCCTTGCGACCGCAGGGGCACCAAACCTCACCGGAATGGTTCAGCACTGGGCAAGTGCTGAACCCTGTCCGCGTCCGACTGTCAAGGATACAAGGGAGCGGCGAGCGGTTCGAATGGGTGAATTTCGCGCCCCGCGAGCGCTGCGACGATGCGCGCGCAAGCCTGTCCGTCGCCGTAGGGATTCGACCGTCTGGCGAAGCGCTGGTGACGGAGGGGATCGTCCAGCAAGGCGAACACCGCATTCACGATGCGCTCCGCATGCGTGCCCACCAATTCGACCGTCCCGGCCGCGACGGCCTCGGGGCGCTCGGTGACATCACGCATCACCAGGACCGGCTTGGCGAGGGAAGGCGCCTCCTCCTGGACCCCGCCGGAATCGGTGAGAACCAAGTGGCAGCGCCGCATGAGATAGACGAAGGGCAGATAATCCAGAGGCGCGATGAGATGCACGTTGGGCTTGCCACCCAGCAACTGATGCACGGGCTCGCGCACATTGGGATTGAGGTGGACCGGATAGACGATTTCGACATCCGGCCGCTCCGCGACGCGGGCCAATGCCTCGCAGATGGAGATGAAGCCTGCGCCGAAATTCTCGCGCCTGTGGCCCGTCACCAGGATCAGGCGCCGCGCCGGGTCCAAGAATCGGAACCTGTCTTCCAGCGCACCGCCGAGGGACGGATCGGTATCGATCCGTCGAAGTGCCAGGAACAGTGCATCGATGACCGTGTTGCCGGTGACCAGAATGCGTCCGGCAAGGCGCTCGCAACGCAGATTTTCAGCCGCAACCGGGGTCGGGGCGAACAGCAGGCTGCACAGCGCGGTCCGCCACCTGCCGGTTCATCTCCTCGGGCCAAGGCTGTGCGAGGTCATAGGTGCGAAGGCCCGCCTCCACATGGCCCACAGGAATGCGGCGGTGAAAGGCGCACAAAGCGGCAGCAAGAGCCGTTGACGTGTCGCCATGCACTAGAACGCGATCCGGCCGTGCCGCTTCCAGAACCGGATCGAGCGCACTGATCACCCGGCTCACCAGCCCGTTGAGGGTCTGGTCGGGCATCATCACATCAAGGTCGTAATCGGGGACGATGTGAAACAGGGAGAGCACTTGGTCCAGCATGGCCCTATGCTGGCCGGTCACGCAGACGATCGAGGTCAGGCCCGCCTCCTCGTCGATGGCCTTCACCAGGGGCGCCATCTTGATCGCTTCGGGTCGGGTGCCGAACACAGACAGAACGCGCATGGACTTTCTCCCTCCACCTTCCGTCGCCTGTCCGGTCGAGGGACCCTTGCGCCCACAATGGTCCCCCGCACCTGCATGACGATGCCCTCTCGCCCGGTTCCTGACACCACCGCACGCTTGCCGCAAGGTCACCAAGCGACGCGCCTGGGGCGGCGCGCCGCCCTTGGTGGGCTGGCCGCCGGGCTTCTGGCGATGCTGGCCGGCTCCTCCCGCGATCCCTGGCGGCTCGCACGCCCCCTGGACGGATCGTTTGTGCAGCCGTGGCGGGATGACCTTGCCCTGTCCGGTACGCAATGGGCCGAGCGGGTTGCGGATGCGCGCCAGCTGGGTTGCCGCCATCTGGTGCTGCAATGGACGCGGCACGGCACCGACTATGCCCTCGATGCGGATCTGATCATTCGGCTGATGGATTTCGTGCTTGCGGCCGGATGCCGCCTGGAGGTCGGGCTGCCCTATGAGGCGGACTATTGGCATGTCCTCGAAGAACGGGCATCGCGCGGCCGGCTCGCGCTTCTGGAGGCGGCGGCGCACGCATGCGAGGCTTTCATGGCGGCCGCGCCGTTTGCTGGCCATCCGGCCTTCGCGGGCTGGTACATTCCCTATGAGATCGATCAGGCCAGCTGGGTGCGCACGCAAGATGTCGCGGCACTCGCGTTCTTCCTTCAGCGTTTGAAGGCGGCGAGCGGGTCGCAGCCCCTGTCGATCTCCTGCTTTCACAGCCGCAATGATCCCAGCCGGTCCCTGCTTGACCTCTGGCAGGCCCTGCCGGCCATGCTCGATCTGCGCCTTCTGGTTCAGGATGGAGTCGGGGTGTTCGGTCTCGACAATTACCGGCTGCTGGCGCCGGTCTTCGCCCATCTTCGGGCGCGCGGGCGGCCCTTCGACGTGGTGGTGGAAGTGTTCGACCAGAAGGCGAACGACCCGCTCGAACCCGGGGCCTTTGTCGCGGACGCGGCGCGCTTCACGCGCATCGCCGCGCAACTGGAGTTGGCGGCCGCGAGCGGGGCCGACCGCCTGATCGCCTTCGCGCTCCACCCTTATATGACAGGTCCCGCGCCTGGCGCGGCGCATCTGCGGGCCGCGTATGAGCGGGCGATGATCCTGTCTCAATAGGAGAGGAAGGCACTGGCGAAAATGCCCTGCGCGCGTTCATCGCCGGCGAGGCGAAAGCGGTATTGGAACGTCAGGTCCACATAGGACTGGGGCGCCTCATAGACCCCCTCCCGAAACCAGAAGCGCAGGTTCGCGCCCGGCCCCGCGCCGAGCGCGCCGGGCGTGGCGAGAACGGAATCATACGCCCCGCCAACGGCCAGGAAGGGCGTGAAGACGATGCGATCGCTGATCGCGTCAAGGCGGTAGGACCGCCCGAGCCGCGCTTCAAAATTGCCGATGGTCTCGGGATTGACCGCGAAGTAGTCGCCTTCCCCATAGACCTGCCAATAGACCCATTCGGGCACGTCCACCCGCAGGTCCGACCCCTCGCCGGCCGAATAGGCGATGCGGAACAGCCAGTCGGTGCGGGCGAATTCGCCGATGGGGAAAAGATGGCTGATCTCGAAGACGAGATTCTGGTCGCTGAGCGGCTTCCAGCGCGCGCCGAAACTGCCTTGCACGGTATTCCAGCCGGTGGCTCCACCGCTTTCGTCATACAGCGTTTCGAAGGCGCGGAAGAACAATTCCACCAGGGCGCCGTTGCGATAGCCGATCACCGGCGGACGCCAGTAAAGTTCCAGCCCCGCCTGGACCGCGCTGCCTACGCCGGGGGGCGGGGCGAGGGCGGTGCTCGGCATCACCCCCACCGCGCCATAGCTCAGCGAGGAATAGACGCCCCAGCTGCGCTCCATGTCCGCGACTTCCCGCTTGATGCCGAATTCGGTCTGCGGGGGAAGCGGCAAGGTTCCCGCGCGATGGGCGTCGAGGGCATCCTTGAAATAGGCGATGGCCTGGTCGTTTGCCGCCTCGCGCTTGGCCACATAGGCCGCGTCCAGCAGGGACGGCCCGCGCAGTTCGCCAAAGGCCTTGGCGGTGTCGAAATAGCGCAGGGCCTCCTGGTCCGCCCCCACCTGATTGGCGAGATACGCCACATCCAGCGGGGGAAACGAGGCGAAGGTGCCGGCGGCGAGGTCGGCCAGGAACCGCTTATGGGCCTCGTCCTTGCGCTTCAGCGCCACGAGCGCGCCGATGGCGCCCCGTTCCATTGTGGCGCGGTCGGTCGCCGAGGGCGCGGTGGCAGAGCCGAGATCGAAGGCCGCTAGCGCCTCCTCTTGTCGCTCCAAGGCCTGAAGCGCGAAAGCGCGGCGTGCGGCAACGTCATAGCTCAGCTCGCCCCGCAATGGCGCAAGGGCATCCAGCGCCCGCTGGGGGCGCTTGGAGGCGAGTTCGGCGTCTGCGAGGGACAGCCGCGCATTGCGCTTCTCGGAAGCGGGCAGGTCGCCATCCTTCAACGCCGCCGCGAAATCCTGTGCCGCCAGGGCGGGGCGCCCCAGCTTCTGATAGGCATAGGCCCGCTGCATCAGAAGCTGTGCCTTGCGCGGAACCTCTTTCAGCGCCTCGCTGGCCGCCTGGACGGCATCGGCGGTCCGTCCCGCCGCCGACAGGGCGGTAACCAGCAGCAGGCGATAGGCTTCGTCTTGGGGGGCCGCCGCCACGGCGGCGCGGGCCGCGGCCACTGCAAGGCCGAAGTTTTTCGCGGCATAGGCCTTGTAAGCCTTGTCCGCCGCCGCATAGGCCGTTTCCGAAGGCGTTTGAACCGCAGGCGGTGCCGACGGGCTCGGCTGGGGTGCATCGGTGCGTGGAGCTGGCGCTGATGAGCGCGACGGGGTCGAGGTCGGCGGCGCTGGGGCAGGTGCTGGCGCGGGCTCAGGAGCCGCGAGCGGCGCGGGACCGGCGGCCGGGGGAGGCGCCGGTTCAGGTTCCGGCTGTGCCGGAGTTGCCTGGACCGGTGGAGGGGGAGGGGGCGGCTTCAGCCGGTCCGCGATTTCGGAGGCCCGTTCGTCGAGTCTCGGGTCGGTGATGCCCAATGCCCGGGCTTGCTGGACCGCGGCCTGCGCCTCTTCAAGCCGGCCGGCGGCGATCAGCACATCGATCTGCAACAGGCGCCAGCGCACCACGTCGGGCGCCAGCGCCAGGGCGGAGCGCACCTTGTCCGCGGCCTCGGCATAATCGCCCGCCGCGAAGGCCTTGTACGCCTGGTCGGCCAAGGACCAGGCCGGCCCGCTCGCATCCGGCTGGGCGCTGGCCGATGCCGGAGCGCCGATCGCGACCGCGAGGGCGAGCACCGACGCGCCGGCCCACCGGCGCAACCGCAGAAGGGCACGGGACGCGGAAACGGATGGATTCGCGGCGGTCATGACGCTGACCGTGCGCGAGTGCGGTTAATTGGCGGTTAAGGTTAACCCGGTTTTTCAAAAGCATCGGCAAATGCTTAGAGCCGGCGGGGGCGAGCTTGGGTCCAAGACGACGGCGCTTCGGCCACGCTCGGTTTCCGGGCACCTCCGGCGCGCGCGCCGCAGGTGCCGGCCGGGGTCACGCCGTTTCCGGGCGCCGCGTGGTGGCGGCAAGGCCGCCGTCCACCAGCAACTCGGTGCCGGTGACATAGGCCGCCCGGTCGGAGGCGAGGAAGAGAGCAGCTTCCGCCACGTCGAACGCTGTCCCCATGCGGCCGAGCGGACATTGCGCCGCGCGCGCGGCCTTCATGGCCTCCAGGCCCGCCCCGCCGTAAGAGCCTGCCACCGTCTTCTCGATGCGGGGCGTATCGATCAGCCCCGGGACCACAGTGTTGGCGCGGATGCCGTAGGGAGCGTTCTCCACCGCCAGCAGTCGCAGATAATGGATGAGAGCCGCCTTCGTGGCGCCATAGGCAAGGTGGGGATAGCCCACTTCCCGCAGGCCGGCGATGGACGAGGTGGCCAGGATCACGCCGCTCCCCTGCGCGCGCATGGCGGGCAAAACTCTCGTCGCCGCCACGTGGAGCGCGGTGAGGTTGGCGTCGCTGATCCGCCGCCAGTCAGCCGCCGACGTATCGACGGAGGGGCCGGCCTTGCCGATACCGACGTTGAAATAGAGGATATCCACCCGCCCGCGATCCGTGATCACCGCGTCGAGACAGGCGGAGAGGGCGGCATCGTCCGCGACATCGACGGCGACCGCCGTTCCGGTGCCGCCATCGGCCACGATGAGGTCGACGGTTTCCTGAGCCGCCCCAAGATCCCGATCGGCGACCACCACATGGGCGCCTTGGCGCGCAAAGGCGACGCTCACCGCCTTGCCGATGCCCCAGCCGGGCCCGATGGAGCCGCCGCCGAGAACGACGGCCACACGATCCTGAAGCTCACCCATGCCTTGTCCTGACTTCATTTGCGTCTCGCGCCGCCCGAGGGGACGGCGCAGCAGGAGAGAGGCGCGGCGCGCATCGCCCGCGCCTCTCGCGCGCCCTCACTCCTTGGGAAGCTTCGCCTCTTCGATGACGGTCTTCCACTTGGAGAGTTCGCCATTTACGTGCTTGGCGAGATCCTCGGGGGTGCCGCCCTCGATGATGCCGCCGCCGTCGCCGATGAACTTCACCATTTCCGGCTTCTTGAGCATGTCGTTCACCGCAGCGTTGATGCGCTGGATGATGGGTTTGGGCGTGCCGGCGGGAGCGAACAGGCCGAACCAGGCGGTGGCTTCAAACTTGGACAGGTCCGCGGACTTGGTGGATTCCGCGATGGTCGGCACATCGGGCGCGAGGGGGGATCGCTTCTGGGTGGTGACGGCGAGCGCCTTGACGCGGCCGTTGGTTACCTGGGGATAGGCCGAGGGCATGTTATCGAACATGAGGTCGGTCTGCCCGGAGACCACCGACATCAGCGCGCCCGAGCTGCCGGGGTAGGGAATGTGGGTCATCTGAACGCCGGTCTGGGCCTTGAACATCTCGCCCGACAAATGGGTCGAGGAGCCAATGCCGGACGACGCGAAATTGAGCTTGTCCGGATTGGCCTTGGCGTAGGCGATCAGTTCATCCACCGAATTGACCGGCAGGTCCTTGCGCACCACCAGGATGTTCGGGATGGAGTCGATCCACACGATGGGCTCGAAGTCCTTCACCGGGTCGTACTTGGCCGCGAGGCTCAGGTTCGGGGCGATGCCGTGGGAGGAAACCTGGCCGAAGAACAGGGTATAGCCGTCCGGCTTGGCATTGGCCGCGACGGTGGTGCCGAGGATGCCGCCCGCGCCGGCGCGGTTTTCCACGATGACCGGCTTCCCCAATTCGTGGGTCAGGCCCTCGGCGATCTTGCGCGCGAGAATGTCCGTCGCGCCACCGGCCGAATAAGGCACGATGATGGAGAGCGCGCGCGTCGGCCAACCGGGCTCCGGCTCAGCGGCGGCGGCGGGCCCTGCGAGGCTGGCGCCGAGAATGGCCGCCATGGCGTATTTGACGTAATGGAACATCTGTTTCCCTCCCTAGGATCGACTTGATTGAAGCTGCGTTGGGGCGCGCCTCAGGCGGCGCCGATGGTCATGCCCCCGCACACATAGAGGACCTGGCCGGTGACGAAGCCCGCGCCTTCGGACGCGAAGAAGCCCACGGCCTCCGCGACGTCCTCGCTGGTGCCCATGCGGCGCACCGGGATCTTTTCCACGATCGCCTTGGTGCGGGGTGAATCGGGCGGGTTCACCGCCTCGAACAGGCTGGTGCGGATGGGGCCGGGGCCGACGGCATTCACCGTGATGCCGTATTGCCCCAGTTCCAGCGCCCAGGTGCGCGTCATGCCCAGCAGGCCCGCCTTGGTGGCGGCATAGGCGCTGCGCAATTCCTTGCCGAGCGCGGCCCGGCTGGAAATGTTGACGATGCGTCCAAGCCCCGCCGCCTTCATGGAGGGCAGGACGGCCTGCGCGCACAGGATCGGCGCCTTGAGATTGATGGCCGAGACCTGATCCAGGCTCTCGGGCGTCGTCTCTTCCAAGCTCGCCGGATTTACGATACCCGCATTGTTGACGAGCCGCGTCACGCGCCGCCCCTCCACCGCCTGCGCCAGCACAGCGCGGGTCGCCTCAAGGTCGCGGAAATCGACCTTGAAATAGGCGTCGAGGGCGTCGTGCTCGGGCTCGACCACGTCGAGCACGAGGACCTTCAGCCCGTCTTTGGTGAGGCGGCGGGCGATGGCGGCTCCGATATTGCGGCTGCCGCCCGTGACCAGTGCGAAGTCAGCCATGTCTCACGCCTCATAGGGAATGGTGTTGTCCACCAGATCCCAGATGAAGCGCGCGCTGGGGCGCTCGCGCTCTTCCGCGATGTGGGCGATGAGCCCGGCGGTGCGGCCGAGCACGGAAAAGCCGCGCATCAGGTCCACAGGAATGCGCATCTCGCCCAGCAGGGCGGCGACGGCACCGGTGGCGTTGATGGTGATGTGGCGACGCGCCTTCTCGTCCACCACTTCGGCGAACAGGCGCAACGCCTTCACATAGTCCCCGTCGAGCCCGTTCTCGGCGCCGATCTCCAGCAGGCGCAGCGCCCGCGGATCGTCGGGCCGATGCAGATGGTGGCCGAAGCCCGGCATATGGGCCTTGCGGGCCCGGTGGTCGTCGACGATCTCCTCGGCGAGCGCGCGGCGGCTTTCCGCCGGTGCGGCGACGATGCGGGCGAGCAGGCGCGCATTGTTCTCCACGGTGCCAACGAACTGGCTTCCGACGGCGAGCAGGCCCGCCGCCACGGCACCCTGGAGGTTCTCCGGCGCGCTCATATAGATGGAGCGCGTGGAGATGGCGCTGGGCGTGAAGCCGTGCTCCATCATGGTGATCAGGATGGCGTTCATGACCCGCAATTCGCCGTCGCCGATCTCGCGGCCGAGAATATGGATCATCGCCTCGCGCACGAAGTCGGGCTGGGTGCCCGGCTTCAGGATGTCATCCACGAGGCTGCGCTCGCGATAATAGATCGCCTCGGTGGTGTGGTGGCTGAGCGCCGTCGTCGGCGTCTTCTGGGTGGGGCCGGACGTCATGAGCGCACCTTCTCCTCGTTGGCGTTTTCGCGGGCGATGTGGTCTTCCACCAGCGCCTGCTTCTGGAGCTTTCCGTAATTGTTGCGGGGCAGGCGGTCGTAGACGGCAATCGATTTCGGCGCCTTCACCGAGCCCAGCTTGTCCTTGACGAAGCGGATGATTTCCTCGGTGTCCGCGGTCATGCCCTCGCGCAGCTGAATGGCGGCGTGAACCGACTCGCCCCACTTGTCGTCCGGCACGCCGAATACGGCGCAGTCCGCCACCGCCGCGTGCTCGGCGATCACGGGCTCCACGTCCACCGGATAGACATTGAACCCGCCCGTGATGATGAGGTCCTTCGAACGGCCCTTCAGGTAAAGGAAGCCGTCGGCATCGAACTGGCCGAGGTCGCCGGTGTGCAGCCAGCCGTCGATGATGGTCTCGGCGGTCTTCTCCGGCTGGCGCCAGTAGCCGGTCATCAGCAGGTCGCCGCGAATGACAATCTCGCCCAACTCGCCTTGGGGCAGCACCGTGCCCGCCTCGTCCATCACCGCGACACGGGTGAGGATGGTTTCCCGACCGACCGAGGCGCGCTTGTCCGGGTCGGCCAATTCCTGCGCCGAGATCATGGTGGCGATCTGCGGCGCCTCGGTCTGGCCATAGGTGGAAGCGATGCGCGGGCCGAACACGGACTGCGCCTCGGCGATGGCGTCGGGCCGCATGGGGCCTGCGCCATAAACCAGGTTGCGCAGATGGTCGAAATTCGCGCGGCGTGCCTCCGGCAACTGCATCATCATGTAGATGACGGTGGGCGGCAGGAAGGTGGTGGAGATGCGGTCCTCGGCGAGGGTGCGCAGCACCTCCTCGGGGCGCGGCTGGTCCTTTAGGATCAGCGTGCCGCCGGTGGCGAAGGTGGGCAGCAGATAGGTGGAAGTGCCGTGGGTGATGGGCGCGCTCGCCATCAGCCGGTCGCCCTCGCGCAGACCCCAGGCCAGAATCTGCGTGATGATGTTGGTGTTCCAGGCCCGGTAGGGCTGCATCACGCCCTTGGGCTTGCCGGTGGAGCCGCCGGTGAACTTGATGGCCTGCGTGGCGTCCAGCGCCAGCGAATGGAAGCGCGGCGCCGAGCCCCAGTGGGCACGGGCGAGGCCCCCCGTCGTGTCCGCGCCGCCCTCGGGGTCGGCGATGATGATCCGAGCCCCGGCGCCCTCCACCAGATGGCGGGCCTTGGCGTCGGCGATGACGATGCTCGCCTCGGTGAAGGCGACGCTCTCGCCGATCTCGGTCGCCTTGTTCTTGGGATAGAGCGGCACCCACACCTTGCCGGCCGTCAGAACCGCCAGCCAGCAGGCGATGTGCTCCATATGGTTCAGGCAGCAGATGCCGACGCGCGAACCCGGCGTGGGGTCGAGCGCCTGAAGGCCGCTGGCAATGGCGGATGCGCGGGCCAGCAGGTCCCCATAGGAAACGCGCTCGTCGCCGAACTCGACCGCGATGCGCTCCGGGCTGCGCGCTGCCTGACGGTAGAACAGATCGATGGGATACATCAGGGAATGTCCGTGGCTGTAAAACCGGCCGCGCGAACGGCCGCGAGGAGAACGAGCGCGACATCCCGCCGTCGCTCGGGGTTCAGTCGGGAAATGGTGTTGGTGAGCGAGACGGCGCAGACCAGCGTTCCAGTCTCGGTGAAGAGGGGAATGCCCACCGCCGCGATGTCCGGGATGATATGGGCGTTGAAGGCATAACCAGTGGTCTCGAAATCGGCGCATCCGGCGCGCACCACGTCCGAGGTCAGCGTGCCGTACTTGCGGTAGCGTTCGCCCTCGCGGCGGATGATGGCGTCGCGCTCCTCGGCGCTGTGGGCGCACAGCAGGGCGAGGCTCGCGGCCCCGGCGCCCAGCGGCCGGCGCGAGCCGACCTTCAGCGTGTTGAGGAGAATGTCCGAGGCGCCTTCCACAACGTCCACGCACAAGGCTTCGCCGCGCGACAGGACGGAGAGGGTCGCGATGCAGCCCACCTGGGCCTGGACACTTTCCAGCACCGGCCGCACGCGCTTGCGCAAGGTGAGGAACTCAAGATCGCTGCCGGCGCGGGCGACGATCTCATAGGGCATGATCCCGAGATAATAGAGCTTCGTGTAGGGGTCGAAGCTGAGGAAATCCTCTTCCACCAGCATCGCCATCAGGCGGTGGGCCGTGGCGACATGCAGCCCGGCACGCTTGGCGGCGGAGCTGAGGGTCATCCCGTTGCGTCCCCGCTCCGCGATGACCGTGAGCAGGCCGAGCGCCTTGGAGAGAGAGGAGCGCGCAGCATCCGGCGGCGCCTTCTCTGCCAGGGAGGTGACGTTCATCCCGAGCGGTTCCTCACATTTTTATTGCCCGCAAGATAGCGGGGGAACCGCGCCTGTCCATCGACTTTATCGGCAAGCGATATTATGTTTCTCGCACAGCGAGAAACAATCTGAGGGCGAGACAGCTCAGCCGCGCGCTCCGGGCGACTGAGCGGAACGGCATTGGAAATGCAATCGTCAAGGTGATGCGGCGTTCAACCGAGCTGCGACGGGCGTGCCTCTTCGCACGCCTCAAGCGCGCGGAAGAAGATCAGGAAAACGACGGCGAAGAACCGCGCCATGGCGGTCTGCAAGGCCGGTCCGGCGCGATAGCCCCCGGTGATCGGAACCGCGAAACCGTCCTGCTGGGCGCGGCGCATCAGCCCCATGGCGTGGGCGCGGGAGATGGAAAAGCGCCGCGCCATTTGCGAGATAGACAGCGGGTCGTCGGCCTCGGGGTGGCTGAGGAGGGAAAACAGCGTGACAAGGCCGGCGTCGCGCTCTGCATAATCGAACAGAATGGGCGCGAGATCGAAAGCGCGCACGCCTTTGCGGATGGTTTCTGCGAAATAGGCCGCGCAAGGACCAAACAACAGGCTGGCCGGCAGGGCCGCCGCACGCGCCGCGCGTTCCGGGTCCATATGGGCCATGGCGGCGAACATGCCGTTCCAACGAATGATATGGCTGTCCGTGAACAAAGCGGTGGGAGCAAGCCGGCGTTCGCGACGATTCGCAGTGGGCCGGACTTCAAGGTATCCGCCGAACTGCAGGGCCTCCAGGAAGGCCGTTGCCCGGCCACGGCTACACACGTCATAAGCGGTTACTTCCCGCCGCAGACGCGCGCCCGTAATCCCCCGGCCGTGCGACTCGTTGAAGTGCAGGTCGAGGATAAGGACGGCGGTGAGATAGCGTCCACGATCGTTGAGCAAACGATTGCGCAGCCAATTACCCTCGTAACTGAGCACTGAATGCGCCGCCGAGGCGTGCATGGCTTCGAGAAACCCGCTTTGGCTCATGAGGGCCAGGAGCGCGCCCTCTCCGAAAGTGGCCGCAATGGCAGGGGGCAGAGGGCCGATCGAGGGGATGAATGGAGCCGCAAGGGCAGGGCTGGTCACGAAGGAGCACCCGAATAAAGTGAAAAACCGCCGGCGCAATTCGCCCGCATGCGTCAGCTTAGCGATATTAACTCCGCCTGCCGAGGCATTTTCGGACCGGATGCCGCAATGCGATGGTCGCCGGGGCCGGTCTCCTCCGATGGGATGGCGGCGATTGACGCGGACCGCGTCGCGCGCATAGGTTCTCTTCGACGGTTCCCCTCACCGGGATCAAAAGGGAACGCGGTGGCCTCGCTTGAGGCCGGAAGCCGCGGCTGCCCCCGCAACTGTAAGCGGCGAGTCCTTCGTCATCAGCCACTGGGCCTCGGCCTGGGAAGGCGACGATCTGGACGGCGACCCGCGAGCCAGGAGACCTGCCGTCAGCCGTGGTCACGCGCGAGCACGTCGGGCGGGGTGTCCTGATGGTGGTTTTCCAGGCGGCCTTTCGGCCGCAGGGGCCTCGTTCGCGGTGACGGACCACTCGTGCCGTCGAGGCCGATATGTTTTCGCTGTCCTTCTTCGCCGCCCCCTCCGGGGGGCGCGGCTCGCATTGTCTCGCCGCAAGCTTTTTCCTTCTTTCGCCCGCCTGCGCCTTCGGCCAGTCCCCCGCCGCCACCGAGCTTCCCGACATTGTTGTGAGCGCCACCGGCATTCCGACGCCGGCGAGCCAGGTCGCGTCATCGGTCAGCGTCGTCACCGCCGAGGAGATCGATCGGCGTCAACTGCGCACCGTCCCCCAGGTGCTTCAGGCTCTGCCGGGGTTGAATGTGGTGCAGACCGGCGGGCCGGGCGGCCAGACCTCGGTCTTCATCCGCGGCACCAATTCCAATCATGTGAAGGTGCTGATCGACGGCATCGATGCGGGCAATCCCTCCAGCCCCAACGGCGCCTTCGATTTCGGCCAGTTGCTCGCCACCGATCTTGCGCGGGTGGAGGTGCTGCGCGGGCCGCAGAGTGGTCTTTACGGGTCCGACGCCATCGGCGGCGTCATCTCCATTACCACCAAAAAGGGCGAGGGCCCGCCGAAAGTCTTCGCCTTTGCAGAGGGTGGCGCGCTCGGCACCTTCAACCAGGCCGCTGCGGTGAGCGGCTCAACCGACCGCCTGTCCTATTCCTTCAACCTCACCCATTTTTCCTCCACGGACATTCCGGTCACGCCGCAATCCCTGGTGCCGCCCGGCTATCCCACCAATCCCAACGCCTATGACAACTGGACCTATTCGACCCGCCTCGACCTTCAGATGAGCGACGACCTCGCGCTCAATTTCGTCGCTCGCTACATCGACAGCCAATTGTCCTTCACGCCGGACATCTATCCCCCGCCGCTGTATGCGGGGATTCCCGCGCCCGAACGCTCCACCAGCTTCGCCCGCATGTTCTTCACCAAGGGCGAGGGCGTCTGGACGGCCTTGGACGGCGCGCTGGCCACCACATTCGGCGTCAGTTCCATGAACACCTCCAACCCCACGAGCGGGCCGAACACGTCGGTCAACGGCACCTATGAGGGCGACCGGCAGGTTTATTATCTGCGCAGCGCCTACGAGCTCGCGCCCGGCCAGACGCTCCTTGCCGGCGTGGAGCGCCGCAACGAAGCGATGACATCGACCACCCAATATTCCAGCCTGGATGCAAACACCGGCGACACCGGCGCCTATGGCGAATGGCAGACCAAGCTTGGCGACCGCATCTTCGGCGCCGCCAATATCCGCTATGACAGCGACGACGATTTCGGCGACCACACCACCTATCGCATCGCCCCCGGCTTCCTCATTCCGGAGACCGGAACAACGCTTAAAGGCAGCTACGGCACCGGTTTCAAGGCGCCGACGCTCTACCAGCTCTATGCGCCGCTCTACGGCAACGCGGACCTCCAGCCGGAAGAGAGCACGGGCTACGATATCGGCTTCGAGCAGCAGGCGTTCGGCGGCAAGGTGACGTTCGGCGCCACCTATTTCCACAACGACATCACCAATCTCATCAGCTACGACCCGGTGACGTACCAGAACGTCAATATTTCCAGCGCCACCACGCAGGGTGCGGAAACCTTCCTCGCGCTGCAGGTCACGGAGCGCCTGAAGCTTCGGGCGGATTACACCTACACCTATGTCGTGGGCTATATGCCGCCCGGCACGTCCTTCGGCGCCGCCTGCGCGCCACTCACGCCCGGCACCTGCGCGCCGCTGCGGCGGCCCAACAACAAGGTGAGTGTCACGGCGGATTGGGCGGCGACGGACCAACTCAACCTGTCCGCGACGCTCATCTATGCGTCGGCCTGGTGGGACATCGTCCGGCTGACCAGCGATTATATCGACCAGCCCGGCTATGTGGTGGTGAACCTCGCGGCCAATTATGCCTGGACGCCGAACGCCACTCTGTTCGCGCGGATCGATAACCTGTTCGATCAAACCTACGAAAACCCCAACGGCTTCCTGGCGCCGGGCTTCGGCGCCTATGGCGGCGTCAAGTTCACCTATTGAGATGGGCGCGACCCGCACCCTTTTTCTGTGCCTCGCCCTCGGGGGCGGCCTTTGGGCCGCCGTCGGCGCACCCGCGCAGGCCGGGGTGCGGGTGGCCTCGCTCAATCTATGTGGCGACGAACTGCTTCTGCGCCTCGCGGACCGCTCGGACGTCGCGTCGGTCACTTGGCTTGCGCGCGACCCGCGCGGCTCCACGGTGGCGGACCTTGCGCGGACGGTGCCCGTCAATCGCGGGCTTGCCGAGGAGGTGGCGGCGGAGAAGCCGGACCTCGTCCTTGCCGGCGCCTTCACCACCCGGACCACCACGGCCATGCTGCGCCGCCTCAACGTGCCGGTGATGGAACTCACGGTTCCCGAGAGCCTGGGCGAAGTCTATGCCCAGATTGAAGCCGTCGCCGCGCGCCTGGGCGTGCCCGAGCGCGGAGCGCGGATGATTGCGGACATGAAGCAGGCTTTCGAGACCTTGCCCTCGGCCACCCATCCTGCGCCCACTGCCCTCGTCCTGCGGCCAAATGGATTTACCGCCGGGCGCGGGTCGCTCGCGGACGAAATCCTGACGCGCGCGGGCCTGGACAATCTCGCCGCCCGCCTTTCGCCGGACCGGCTCGGTCAACTGAGCCTTGAGGAGATCGTCGCGGCGAAGCCCGATCTCGTCATCATCAATGGCGCGGAGGATGCCCCCCCGTCTTTGGCGGACGAATTGCTGCGTCACCCCGCGCTCGCCCCCTATGCGGCGCAGGGGCGGCTGGTTTCGCTGCCGCCGCGCCTCTGGGCCTGCGCCGGGCCGCAACTGGCCGAGGCCGCGCAGCGGCTTGCGGCGGCCCGCCGACGGGTCGCGCCATGATGCGCCTCTCCCTCCTGCTCGCGCTCCTCACGCTCGCGCTCATGGCGGTTTCGGTCGCCCTCGGCCCGGTCCCGTTCGACCTTGCGGCCGCCATCGGCGACCTTCTCGCCGGCCGCCCGACCCTGGAAGCCCTCGTGCTCGCGGACCTTCGCATTCCACGCGCGGTGCTGGGCGCGGCGGTGGGGTTCAGCCTCGGCCTTACGGGCGCGGCGCTTCAGGGCCTCATGCGCAATCCTCTCGCCGACCCTGGCGTCGTCGGCGTCTCCGGCGCGGCGGCTTTGGGGGCGGTGCTCGCGTTTTATTTCGGCTGGTCCTCGGTCTTCGCCCTCGCTCTGCCGCTCGGCGGGCTGGTGGGCGCCGGTCTCTCCACCGCCCTGCTTCTCATGCTCGCCCGGCGAGGGGCCAGCACGGCGACCTTGATCTTGGCCGGCGTCGCCCTCAACAGCCTGGCGGGGGCGCTGACCGCTCTCGCGCTCAATCTGGCCCCGAGCCCCTATGCCGCTTTGGAAGTGGTGTTCTGGCTGATGGGGTCGCTCTCCGAGCGCAGCCTCCAGCATGTGGGCCTTGCGCTTCCCTTCATGGCGATCGGCTGGGTGCTGGTGCTCGCGACAGGCCGGGCCATGGATGCGCTCACGCTCGGAGAGGACACCGCGCAGAGCCTCGGCTTCTCGCTCCGCCGCACGCGCCTGCTGGTGGTGGGCGGCGCGGCCGCATGCGTTGGCGCGAGCGTCGCGGTGGCAGGTGCCATCGGCTTTGTCGGTCTCGTCGTGCCCCATCTGCTGCGTCCGCTGATCGGCCACCGGCCCGGCCGTCTCCTGGTGGTGAGCGGGCTCGCCGGGGCCGCGCTGACGCTCGGGGCCGATATCCTGGTGCGACTCATCCCCACCCGGCCGGAACTGAAGCTCGGCGTGGTAACGGCATTGATCGGTGCGCCGGTCTTCCTCGTGCTGCTGCGCCGCCTGCGGCTCGACGGCGAATGAGGAGGCGCATCCCATGATCCTGGAGGCACGCCAATTGACGGTTCGGCGCGGCGGCGCCGACGTGGTGCGGGACCTCTCGCTCGTCGCGCGCCCTGGCGAGATGCTGGGGCTGATCGGGCCCAATGGCGCGGGAAAAACCAGCCTGCTGCGGGCATTGTGCGAGCTCGACCCCGTGGCCGAGGGGACGGTCCTCTTAGATGGCCAACCGGCATCGGATTTCGGCGCGCAACGGCTTGGGCGCACCGTGTCCTATCTGGCCCAGAGCGGGCGCATCCATTGGCCGTTGCGGGTCGAGGAGGTGGTGGCGCTGGGGCGGCTTCCCCACGGCGAAAGCATCGTGGACGCGGCGGTGCAGCGGGCGATGGGGGCGGCGGACATCCTGCATCTGCGCGGGCGGACAACCGGCGCGCTCTCGGGCGGCGAGCGGGCGCGCGTTCTCCTCGCGCGCGCCCTCGCGGTGGAAGCGCCGATCCTTCTGGTGGACGAGCCCGTGGCGTCCCTCGACCCCTACCACCAGCTTCAGGTCATGGAGGTTCTGCGGGCGACGGCGCGGGGCGCAGTGGCGGTGGTCGCGGTGCTGCATGACCTCACCCTCGCCGCGCGCTTCTGCGACCGCCTGCTGCTGATGGCGAACGGGCAGTCCCTTGCCGAGGGGGAGCCCGCTCATGTGCTCGCTCCCGCGCGGGTGCGGCGCGCCTATGGCGTGAGCGTGGAAACCGGGCAGCGCCATGGCGAGCCCTTCATCCTGCCCTGGCGCAGATGCCCGTCGCCGCCCGAAACGCAAACATCTCATGAGGCGTGACATGCCCGCTTTCGAGCGGCTGAAGGCCGCCGCCCACGATCCACGCAATGGCTGGAGCCTCGGCGTCTTCGGCGGCATCGCGGAATTCATGCGGGGGACCGACGAGCCGGCCCATCTCAGCGAGACGGAGGGCGCGCTGGATCTGGTGACCGATCGCGGCGGCCTGCGCCTGCGCGCCCATCCTGCGGCGATCCTGGTGGATTACCGCATGCCCTCGCGCCACGAGGCGCGGCGCGTGCGCGCCATCGCCTGCTGCCTGCCTGAGCGCGAGGCGGCCCGCGCCGGCCGCGCCGTCATCACCGAGCTGGGCCACGACCGGGACGCGCTGCGCCCGCGCGAGCGCGATCACCTTCTCTTCGATCTCGGCATCGGCCTTGAGGCGGTGGAGGCCTGCGTTCGCACCAACGCGCCCGATCTCATCGTCGCGCTGCGCGCCGCGCAGGGGCGTGCGTTGTTTGAGGCGGCCGACCTTTTCGGTCCCTTGATCGCGCACGGGCCGCATCGCGTCTTCATGTCGGCGCTGGGGCGAATCGAGGTGTTTCAACCGATCCCGCCGCCGGACGGACAAAGCCCCGAAGGGCCGCACACCCACGTGCTGCCGAAGCTCCTGGCGCATCGGCGCACCCATGCGGCGAGCATTCCCATCCCGGACGGCCTCGTGCCCTGCCTCTCGCTCCATCCCCCGGCGGGGGATGCGGCCGGGCGGGCGTAGGGTCAGCGCGCGAGATCGAGGCCCATCTGCCAGAAGTCGGCCTCCAGGCGCGAGGCTGCGGCGAACAGATCGGACAGGTCGCGGAAGCGGGCCTCCGTCATGGCCCGGGCGGCGAGGGCATCGAGATGGCTCCGCGCGGCGCGCGCCACGTCCTGATACCCCTCGCCGGCATATTCCCCGATCCAGTCGCGATAGGGGTGGGATGTAAGATCGCCGATGGTGGCTGCCAGCGCCTGCCCGATTTCGGCATAGCCCACCACGCAGGGCGCGAGGGCCACGTGCAGGTCGAGCAGGTCGCCCGCCGCGCCGCAATCCAGCACGAAGCGGGTATAGGCGACCGTGGCCTGATGTTCGTGCGCCGCGGAAATGTCGGCGCGCGACAGGCCCCAGCGGGCGCACAGCCGCACATGCAGTTCGGTTTCCTTGAGGATGGCGGCGAGCCCGTCCTGCGCCGCGCAAATATCCTCGAAGGTCCGGCTCTTATAGGCCGCGAGGCCATAGGCGCGGGCGAACTGGATGAGAAACAGATAATCCTGGACGAGATAGGCGCGGAACGCCGCCTCGCTCAGCGTGCCGTCACCCATCTGGCGCACGAAGGCGTGGCCCACATAGCTGTGCCACGCCTGCGGGGCCGAAGCTTTCAGGCGGTCGAACAGGTCCATGGCGCCATCCTGCGCTAAAGCCTCACCCGATCAGGTTGAATCAAGCTGATCGGTGAAACAGTCTCTAAACTATTGATAGAGAATGCGTGATCCGATGAGCCTGCGGTGCAGGCCGATCGGCGCATGCTCTGGGAGGGCAGGCGCGGCGGGACCGCCGCGCCTGGAGATCAGAGCTTGTATTCGTAAAGCAGCCGGGCGCGGATCGTGCCGTCCAGCGCGCGGATGTCGGAGAGCACGGCCTGGGTGTCCGCCGCCGAGGCATCGGCGTCCAGCACCACATAACCGACATCCGCATAGGTCTCGTAATATTGCGCGGCGATGTTCACCGCATGGCGCGCCAGCACCTCGTTGAGGCGCCCCAGCATGCCCGGCACATTGCGCTGGACCTGGATGAAGCGGGTGCCAAGCGGGCGGGCCGGCAACTGGACCTGCGGGAAGTTCACCGCGCCCATTGTGGAGCCGTTGTCGCTGTAATCCACCAGCTTGCGCGCGACTTCCGCGCCGATCCGCTCCTGCGCCTCCTCGGTGGAACCGCCAATATGCGGGGTGAGGATGACGTTGTCGAGCCCCTGGAGCGGGGTGACGAAACGCTCCGCATTGGAGCCGGGCTCCACCGGGAACACGTCCACCGCCGCGCCGCGCAGCTTGCCCGACTTCAGCACATCGGCCAGAGCGTCGAGATCGACCACCGTCCCGCGGGCATTGTTGATGAAATAGGCGCCGTCCTTCATGGCCTCGAACTCGGCCCGGCCCATCATGTTCTGGGTGGAGGGCGTCTCGGGGACATGCAGCGTGACCACGTCGCTCTGGGCGAGCAGGTCGTGCAGCGAGCCGGTGGCCTCGGTATTGCCGTGCCGCAGCTTGTCGGTGTGATCATAATAGAGCACCCGCATGCCCATCGCCTCCGCCAGATAGGAGAGCTGGGAGCCGATATTGCCATAGCCCACGATGCCGAGGGTCTTGCCGCGCACCTCGTGGCTGTTGGCGGCGGACTTGTCCCACTTGCCTTCGTGGGCTGCGTTGGAGCGCGTAATGACGCGGCGCAGCAGCATCACGATCTCGCCGATCACCAGTTCCGCGACGCTGCGGGTGTTGGAGAAGGGCGCGTTGAACACCGGGATGCCGTGGGCGCGGCAGGGGTCGAGTTCCACCTGGTTGGTGCCCACGCTGAAGCACCCGATGGCAATGAGCCGGTCCGCCGCTTCCAGAATGTCCTGAGTGATGTGGGTGCGCGAGCGGATGCCGAGAATATGAACGCCGCGCACGGCTTCCTTCAGCGCCTCGCCGTCGAGGGCCTTGGGCAGGCGCGTGAGATTGGTGTAGCCCGCCGCTGTCATCAGCTCGACGGCGCTGTCATTGACGCCTTCGAGGAGCAGCACCCGGATCTTGTCCTTGGCGAGCGAAAGCTGCGGCATGGGGGTCTGGCTGTGAAGCACGATACCGACGTCCTTGGGCGGTGTGGGCGAGGGGCGCAAGCGCCACCCCGCCAATGCGGGTCCTGCCTGCGGACCGGACGCTCCGCGCGGCGGGCGAGAAAGTAGCGTTTTTCCCGCCCGCGTCCAGGCATGCCCGCGCCGGGGAGGCGTGCGGGCGCAGCAAGGCTTGCTGCCCCAGCGTCAGTGTCGTCCCGAAGGGCTTTTCGCCCGTTCAGCCGCGCGCCGCCAGGATGGCGCGGGCACGGATGCGCACCGGCTCGTCCACCATGGCCCCGTCCACCGCCGCCGCGCCCTCGCCGCTGGCCAACACCCGTTCGGCCCAGGCGACATCTTCCGCGCTCGGCCGGAAGCCGTCGCGAATGGGCGCGATCTGGCGCGGATGGATGGCGAGCTTTCCCGAAAAGCCCAGATCGCACGCATAGCGTGCATCCTCGGTGGCCTCCGAAGAATCATCGATGCGGGTCGTCACGCCGTCGATGGGCGCCGCGATGCCGGCGAGGCGTGAGGCGAGCACGAGTTCGCTCCGGGCCGCGAGCAGCGCGTCGCGGATATGGGCACAGCCGAGATCGGCGCAGAAATCCACCGAGCCGAAGGCCAGCCGCCGCACCGCCGGATGGGCCGCCAGCGCCCGCGCCTGCGCAAGGCCGAGCGCGCTCTCGATGAGGGCTATGATCGGGATGTCCGGACCAAGGACGGCGGCAACCGCGTCCAGCGTCTCCGGCCGTTCCGCCTTTGGCAGGAGCAGGGCGGAAGGCCGCAGCCGGGCGACGGCGGCAAGATCTTCGCCGTGCCACGGCGTTCCCGCCGCGTTCGCGCGCACCAGGACCGGCAGGCGTGTGAAGTCGGTGCGCAGCGCGGCACGGGCCGACTCTTTCCCGTCGGGGGCGACCGCATCCTCAAGATCCAGGATCACCGCGTCCGGCGCGGCGGCGGCGGCCTTCTCGAACCGCTCGGGTCGGTTGGCGGGGACGAAGAGGGGGACGATGAAATCGAGCGCGCTCACCAGTTCGCCTCCGCCGTCATGGCGAACGGCCCGCCGGGCCGCTGCGTCCACAGCTTCACCCCCGCGCTATCCGGGCTGCCATGCAGCAGCACGGGGGCATTGTCGAACAGCGGCGAGAGCCCCCGGAAGGAGAAGCGGGCGGGGTCCGCGCCTTTCATCTGCGCGCCGTGGCGCAGCAGCAGCGTCGCCTGGAGCGGACCGTGGACGATGAGGCCCGGATAGCCCTCCACCTTGGTCACGTAAGGATGGTCGTAATGAATGCGATGACCATTGAAGGTGAGGGCCGAATAGCGAAACAGGAGCGGGGCGGAGGCATCGACCTCGCGCATGCTCTCACCCGCCGGCGCGGGCTCCGGCTCGCCCTTGGGCGCGGCGGCATCGAGGCCGCGATAGACGATGTCCTGTCGCTCCGTGAGAACCGCCCGGCCCTCCGCCGAGACGTGATGGTGGACAGTGACGAAGCAGAGGGTGCCGGTGCGCCCTTCCTTCACCTCTACCCGCTCGATGCGCGAGAGGCGGGTCACGGTGTCGCCGACGCCGATTTCGTCGAAGAAGTCGATCTGCCCGCCCGCCCACATGCGGCGCGGCAGCGGCACGGGCGGCAGGAAGCCGCCCCGCGCGGGATGCCCGTCCGGCCCGAGGCCGCCGGTCAGCGCCACCGGCTGGGCGAGGCACCAATGGATCATGCGCGGCGCGGGCGATCCTCGCGCCGGATCGCCCGGCGCCTCGTCGAAGGTTGCGCGGAACTGGCGTACCTTTTCGGCGGTCAGCACCTCGCTCGCGCTGTCCTCCCGGCCGATCCAGCCGCGCAGATGGTCGATATCGAGCGTCCCGCTCTCGCCCATGGCTCCCTCCCGGTCAGAACGAGCGCGGCAGGCCGAGCACATGCTCGGCCACATAGCTCAGGATGAGATTGGTGGAGATGGGGGCCACCTGATAGAGGCGGGTCTCGCGGAACTTGCGCTCCACGTCATATTCGCAGGCGAAGCCGAAGCCGCCATGGAATTGCAGGCAGGCATTCGCCGCCTCCCAGGAGGCCTTGGCCGCGAGATATTTGGACATGTTGGCCTGCGTCCCGCAGGGCAATCCCGCATCGAACAGGCGGCAGGCCTCGAACCGCATCAGGTTCGCGGCCTCCACCTCGATGAAGGCTTCTGCGATGGGAAATTGGACGCCCTGGTTCTGGCCGATGGGGCGGCCGAACACGGTGCGCTCCTTGGCATAGGCCGTGACTTTATCCACGAACCAATAGCCGTCCCCGATGCATTCCGCCGCGATCAGCACGCGCTCGGCATTGAGGCCGGTGAGGATATATTTGAAGCCCTGTCCCTCCTCGCCGATGAGGTTCTCGGCGGGAATTTCCAGATTGTCGAAGAACAGCTCGTTGGTCTCGTGGTTCACCATGTTCAGGATGGGCCGCACGTTCATCCCGTTCTTCATGGCCTCCTTGATGTCCACGATGAAGATGGAGAGGCCTTCCGACTTCTTCTTCACCTGGTCGAGCGGCGTCGTACGGGCCAGCAGGATCATCAGGTCGGAATGCTGGACGCGCGAGATCCACACCTTCTGTCCGTTGATGACGTAGCGGTCGCCCTTCCGCACCGCCGTGGTCTTGATCTTGGTGGTGTCGGTTCCGGTGGTGGGCTCGGTGACGCCCATGGACTGGAGGCGCAGCTCGCCGGCGGCAATCTTGGGCAGATAGAAGCGGCGCTGCTCCTCCGAGCCATGCCGGACCAGCGTGTTCATATTGTACATCTGGCCATGGCAGGCGCCGGAATTGCCGCCGGCCCGGTTGATTTCCTCCATGATGACCGAGGCCTCGGCAAGGCCAAGCCCGGAGCCGCCATATTCCTCGGGGATGAGGGCAGCCATCCAGCCCGCCTTGGTCAAGGCGTCCACAAAGGCCTCGGGATAGGCGCGCTCTTCGTCCACCTTGCGGTGATATTCGGCCGGATACTCCGCGCACAGCGCGCGCACGGCATCGCGGATGTCCTGGAACTGGTCGCTCCCGATGGTCTGCATGTCCAGATGGTCCTTGGGTCTTGTGATTATTTGGAAAAGAACGCCGCTCAGGCGAAGGGAAGGGCAGGCGCCGAGGCCAGCGCGAGGAGGGCCGCGCCGAGCCGCTGCGCTTCGTCCGCGCCGAGTACGGGAGCCGCGAGCGTCATGAACTTGCCCATGAGGGCCGCATCCGAGGGGAAGGTCTCCGGTTCGCCGGAGGGATCGGGGATCTCCGCCTCGAACACGCCCTTGGAGGTGACAAGCCGCAGGAATGCGCCGAACGGGTGTGAGCGCCCTTCCAGGCGCGGATCGGCGGCGACCTCCACCCGGTCGGCCAGCGCGTCCAGCGCCGGGTTTCCGAGCCGGCGATAATCGTCCCAGCCGAAGCTGCCCTGGTCGAGCGCAACGGCGGCCGTGAAGGGCATGGAGAATTGCCCCGCCACCACGCTGCGCGCGCGGCGCTTTTCCGCAAGCGGCGCCCCGGTGAGCGTGATGCCGTTGGGATGCAGGCCGATGTCCACCCGCTCGATATCGGCGCCGGTCAGCCCGTGCTGCGCCCGGATCGCGATGATGCCGTCCAGCGCCGCATGGGTATAGCGGCAGGAGGGATAGGGCTTGAGGCCGATCTTCATGGTCTCATAGACCCGGCCAAGGTCGCGCACCGCGACAGCCGGGTCGGCATCGTCCGAATAGCCTTTCAAGAAGCCGTGGTTGCCTTCGATGGGTTCCGCCGCGCCCTTGAAACCCTCGGCGGCGAGCAAAGCCGCCATCAGCCCGTTCATGGCCGCCGCGCCCACCTGATAGCGCTTGTTCCAAGCGCCGTTCACCAGGAATTGGAGCGAGCCGGCGGCCTGGCTGCCGGCCACGCCGAAGGCCGCGGCGATGGTCGGCGCATCAAGGCCCAGCACGCGGCCTGCGGCGGCGGCGGCGCCGAAGGTGCCGGCGGTCGCGGTGGGGTGAAAGCCGCGCCCGTAATGCTTGGTCGGGTCAAGCGCGAGGCCAAGACGGCAGCAGATTTCATTGCCCGCGATGATCGCCGCCACCAGGTCCGCGCCGGAGGCTCCCACCATTTGCGCGGCGGCAAAGGCGGCGGACACGACGGGCGCGCTCGGATGAAGCGAACTCGCGGCATGGGTGTCGTCGAAATCGAGGGAATGGCCGAAGGCGCCGTTCAGCAGGGCGGCGGCGGCGGGGGCGTGCCGCTGTGTATCGCCGATGACGGTGCAGGGGCCGCCTGCGTCGATGCCGGCCCGCGCCACGAGCGCGCGGATGGAGGGCGAGGATTCGGCCTCGGCGCCGCCACGCGCCACATTGCCCGCGAAATCGAGAATGAGGCGTTCCGCCCGCTGCACCACGTCGGCCGGGATATGCTCAAGCCGCAGCCCCGCCGCATAGGCGGCCAGCGTGACCGTTTCGTCGCTCATTCTTGACCTCATCCCAAAGACATCGCTGCGCCGGCTCCCGCGCGAGCGTTGGCCCGCACGCCAGCGCCCGTCTTCGCCGGAAGACAGGGAGACGCACACTCGCAGGCCGGGAGCCAAAGCAGAAATAGGGATTTGCGCTGGCATCCTAGAGCGCGGAGTTATGGCGCCATCCCCCGAGCGTCATAACATTCCCATATGCCAGCTAGGCCGCACTTATATTTGTATTCTGAGCAGCGCACGGCGACCTTGCTCGCGAACCGCATCTTTCGCGGCCGGGGCGCATCCGCCGGGTGTGCGGCACGGTCGTTTCAATCAAGTTTCAGGGGACGCCGCCCAGATGCAACATGATCTCGAAGGCCTGTTCGTGGTTTCGGTCGAGCAGGCGGTGGCCGCGCCCTATGTTTCGGGCCGGCTCGCCGATGCGGGCGCGCGTGTCATCAAGGTGGAGCGGCCGGACGGCGATTTCGCGCGCAACTATGATTCCCTGGTGCATGGCGAGAGCGCCTATTTCGTCTGGCTGAACCGGGGCAAGGAATCGGTCTGCCTCGATCTGAAGGAGCCGGCGGACGCGGCCCTGCTCGCCGCCATGCTGGAGCGGGCCGACGTCTTCATCCAGAATCTCGCGCCCGGCGTCATCGACCGGCTCGGCTTCGCTCCCGATGCCTTGCGGCGCCTCAATCCGCGCCTCATCACCTGCTCCATTTCCGGCTATGGCGATGAAGGCCCCTATCGCGATCTCAAGGCCTATGACCTTCTGGTCCAGGCCGAGAGCGGGCTCTCCTCCATCACCGGCAACGAACAGGGGCTCGCGCGCGTCGGCGTCTCGGTCTGCGACATCGCCGCCGGCATGACCGCCTTCCAGGCGGTGCTCCAGGCGCTCATCGGCCGCGCGCGGACCGGCGAGGGGCGGCACATTTCCGTCTCCCTCTATCACGCGCTCTCGGACTGGATGAATGTGCCCTATCTCCAGTTCGCCTATGGCGGAAAGGTGCCGGACCGCGCCGGGCTCAACCATCCCACCATCGCGCCCTATGGCGCTTATGATTGCGTGGATGGAAAGGCGGTTCTCTTCTCCATCCAGAACGAGCGCGAATGGGCAAATTTCTGCGCCGATGTGCTGGGCGATGCGGGCATCGCGGTCGATCCCCGCTTTGTCAGCAACACGGCGCGGGTGGCGCACCGCGCCGAGCTCGACCAGCTCATCAATGGGGTCTTCGGCGCCCATGACCGCGACGCCATGGTGGCGCGGCTCGAACAGGCGCGCATCGCCTATGGCCGGGTGAGCACCATGGACGATGTGGCCCGCCACCCGCAGAACCGTTACGTGACGGTCGACACGCCGAGCGGGTCGGTGCAATGCCTCGCGCCCGGCGCTTTGGTGAACGCGACGCTGCCGAGTTTCGGCCCGGTGCCGGCGCTGGGGGCGCAGACGGACGCAGTGCGGGCAGAATTCGCCGGGCATCGCGCGCACACGGCCTGAGACAGGAGGGCGCTATGGGCGAGGATCATCGGCCGGAAGACACGCCCCTCGGCGTGCTGCGGCGCTGGCTGAGCCCGCTGGCCGGGCGCTCTGTGCTCGATATTGGATGTGGGGGCGGGGCACTCGCGCGGGAATTGGTGGCGGAGGGCGCGCAGGTCACGGGTGTCGATCCCGGCCTTGAGGCCCTCGCCACTGCCCGGGCCGCTGTCCCGCAGGCGCGGTTCGAGGCGGGGGGAGGCGAAGCCTTGCCGTTCGAGAGCGATTCGTTCGACGCGGCCATGTTCGTCAATTCGCTGCATCATGTGCCGGTGCCGCTGATGGGTGCCGCGCTCACCGAGGCGCTGCGCGTCGCGCGTGGGCCGGTCATTGTGATCGAGCCCTTGGCCCAGGGTCCCTTCTTCGAGGCCATGCGGCCGGTGGAAGATGAGACCGAGATCCGCGCGGCGGCACTCGCGGCCCTTGAGACGGCGCAGCAGGACGGCACGCTGCGGGTGGTGGAGCGGTTCGCCTTCAACGATGTGCGGCGCTTCGCGGACGTGGACGCCTTCCTCGCCAAGGTGGTGGCGGTCGATCCTGCCCGCGCGCAAGCTGCGCGCGCCGCCGCGCGGCAGGTGGCGGACCTGATGGCGCGGTGGGGCACGCCGGAAGACGGGCAGGTCCGCCTCGTCCAGCCCCATGTCGCACTCAGCCTGGCGCGCGGGGCCAGCTTATAGGTTTTGCCCTCTCTGCCTTTGCGGGCGTATAGACGAAACCTCTAGTGCGTTGCCCTCGCTGCAGGCTGGGGGCGGCGGCTCGCGGGAGGGTGCGTCCGTTACATGGACTTGAGGCAGCTTCGCTATTTCGTGACCATCGTGGAGGAGGGGTCCTTCTCCAAGGCGGCCTATCGCCTGCGCGTGGCTCAGCCCGCGCTCAGCCAGCATGTGCGCAACATGGAGATCGATCTTGGCGTCGAACTCCTGTTCCGCAGCCCCCAGGGCGTGCGCGCCACCGAGGCGGGGGAGACCCTGGTGCGCCATGCCCGCCTGATGCTGGGCCAGATGGAAGTGGCGCGCGAGGCGGTGCGGCGCGGGCAGGTGGAGCCCGAGGGTGAAGTGCGCTTCGGCATGCCCGGCACGGTCAGCCAGATGCTGTGCGTGCCGCTGCTGAGCGAGGCGCGCCGGCGCTATCCCAAGATCAAGCTGCGCGTCGCGGAGGCCATGAGCGGCTTCGTGCGCGACTGGCTGCGCGAGGGCAAGATCGACCTCGGCATCCTCTACCGCTCGGTCTCCGACCGCACCCTGGAGGCGCGCCACGTGCTGTCGGAGGATCTGTGCCTGCTCGGTCCCGCCGATCCCATGGACCAGCCCCACCCGGCGGAGGGGGCTGTCTCCTTTTCCGATGCGGCCAACCTCACCCTCATCCTGCCGAGCCTCGGCCATGGCCTGCGCGACCTCATCGAGGAACGCGCGCTGGCGGAAAGCGCCTATCTCAATACGGTGATCGACATCGACACCTATGGCCAGATCAAGCTGCTGGTGGCCGGTGGGCTCGGCTATTCGATCTTGCCCGGGGCGGCGATCCGGCCCGAGGTGGAGCAGGGGCTGCTGCGCGAATGGCCCATGGGCAAGCCGGTGCTCTCGCGCGACCTGTTCCTGGTGCGGCCGTCCTCGCGGCCGCTCTCCAATGCCGTCCAGGCGATCGAGAAGCTCGCGCACATCATGCTGGTGCGCCTGGTGCGGGACGGGGTCTGGCCGGCGCGCCTCGCGCCGGGCCAAGAGAGCGACCCGGCGGAGTTGGATGCTGCAGTGCGATAGAATTTTTCGCTATGGCATCCAAGCTAAAATAGTCTTTTGAGATAGAGGGCCAGGAAACCAAGATGCTCCCATTCCCCACCGGGGAAGAAAGAATCGCGGTCGCGCGACCGAATTGGGAGGAAATCCGATGATGCTTCGTCGCTTGGCAGCGGCAGCGGGTCTGTCGCTGCTTGGACTGTTTCCAGCATTGGCGCAGGAAAAGCCTGCGGAACTGCGCATCGGAATCACGACTTACGCTTCGGGTGCGGCGTCAGTATTCGGTATACCTGCGCGCGATGCCGCCGAGATGTTCGCGTCCGAGATCAATGCGCGCGGCGGCGTGCAGGGCGTGCCGGTGAAGCTCTACTTCGTGGACGAAGGCGCCGGCATCGAGACGCTGATGACCGAATATCGCCGCCTCGTTCAGGACCAGAAGGTGGACGTGATGTTCGCCTCCATCTCGTCCGGCGTATGCAACAAGATCGCCCCGCTCGCGGAGGATCTGAAGGTCGTCAACTTTATGTGGGATTGCGGCACCCAGCGCATCCTTGAGGACGACAAATACAATTACGTGTTCCGCACCCAGGCCAATGCGACGCCCGAAGTGATGGCGCCGCTTCTGTACCTGCTGAAGGTGAAGCCGGACTTCAAGACCATCGCGGTGGTCAACCAGGACTATGCCTGGGGCCGGGACAGCTGGGCCATCTTCTCGCAGGCGCTCAAGGTGCTGAAGCCCGACGTGAAGGTGGTGGCGGAGTTCTTCCCCAAGTTCGGCGCGGCGGATTTCTCCACCGAAGTTTCGCGCCTGCTCGCGCTGAAACCCGACGTCATCCTCTCTACCTCCTGGGGCGGCGACCTCGATACCTTCGTGCGCCAGGCCAATCAGCGCGGTCTGTTCAAGTCCTCGCAATTCGTCCTGCCGCTGGCGGAATCCTCCCTGGAGCGGCTCGGTAACGATCTGCCCGAGGGCGTGATCGTGGGCGGACGCGGCGACCATTACTTCCTGCATCCCGAGCGCATCGGCGACGCCAAGTTCCGCGCCTTCATGGACGCCTTCAAGAAGAAGACCGGCGCCTATCCCATCTATCCCGTCTTCCACATGGCGCAGGCCTTCTCCGCCCTCGAAGCGGTCTATGCCAAGGCGGTGGCGGCCAATGGCGGCAAGTGGCCGACCCATGATCAGGTGGCCAAGGCGATGCCGGGCCTGAAGTTCCAGGCGCTCGGCCGCCCCGTCGAGATCCGCACGGACGGCCAGGGCGTCGAGGACCAATTGGTCGGCACCACCATCCGCACCCCGAAATATAATTTCGACGTGCTGGACAACATGATGATCTTCCCTGCGTCGCAGATCATGCCGCCGGTGGGCCAGAAGTCGGACGCCTGGATCGCCACGCTGAAGCCCGACATCCTCAACATCAAGGTCGATACCTTCAAGCACGCCGACTGACGCTTCGACCTGCGGACTTATCGGGCGCGGCCTCCTCGCCGCGCCCGCTTCGGAAGGTACATCATGTCCTTTGATACCATCGTGCTGGCCGTCTGCGACGGCGTGGCCTATGCCTCCCTGGTCTTTCTCGTGGCCGTGGGACTGACGTTCATCTTCGGCGTGCTGGGCGTGCTGAACATCGCCCACGGCAGCTTCTATGCGCTGGGCGCCTATAGCGCGGTGAGCGCCGGCATCTGGCTCACCAAGGCGGGCTTCAATCCCTGGCTCACCTTCCCGGCCCTGTTCGTGGCGGCCATCGTGATCGGCGCGGTGCTCGGCGGGCTCATGGAAAAGCTGCTGCTCCAGCGCATCTATGACAAGGAGCAGGTGCTCCAGATCCTGGTCACCTTCGCCATCTTCATGATCCTGGAGAATGTGCAGCGCCTGATCTGGGGCGTGCAGCCTTACTTCATGTCCGAGCCGCTGCAATTGCTCGGCAACGTGTCCCTGTTCGGCATCAGCTACACCGCCTATCAGACGCTGTTCCTCCCCGCGCTGGCGGTGATCGTGCTGCTCGGCCTGCGCTACTTCCTGCGCCACACGGCGGCGGGCGCGCAGATTCTGGCCGTCACCGAGGACCGGGAGGCCGCGAGCGCCATCGGCATCGATGCCCAGAAGGTCTATTTCGTCACCTTCATCGCCGGCGCGACGCTGGCGGCGCTGGGCGGCGCGCTCGCCGCGCCCACCACCTCGATCATGCCCGGCATGGGCGCGGAAATGATCGTCCTGTCCTTCGCCGTCGCGGCCACCGCCGGGCTCGGCCAGATCGAGGGCGCCGCCGTGGCCGCGCTGATGATCGGGCTCGGCCGTTCGCTCGCGGTCTATCTTGCTCCCGAATTCGAGGTTCTCGTGCCCTATATCCTCATGGTCGGGGTGCTGATCTTCCGTCCGAGCGGCCTGTTCGGCGCGCCCCAGCTGCGGAAGATCTGATCATGGCCCTGCGCGCAATCCTTCTCGCGGTGCTCATCGCCGCGCTGGCGGCGGTGCCGTTCTTCGCGGCCTCCTCGCTCACCTTCCTCGCCATCGTGTTTGCAAAGAGCGTCGCCGTGCTGGGCCTCCTGCTCCTGCTCCAGGCGGGGCAGGTCTCGTTCGGCCACGGCATGTTCTTCGCCACCGGCGCCTATATGGTCGCCTTTCTCGGGCGCAGCCTCGGGGGTGGGGATCTGGCGCTGCTGATCCTCGCGGGTGCCATCTCCTCTGCCGTGCTCGGCCTCGCGGTCGGCCTGTTCGTGGTGCGCTACCGCTACATCTTCTTTGGCATGCTGAACCTTGCCTTCTCCATGGTGCTCTACGCCATCCTGGAAAAGTTCTTCCACCTCACCGGCGGCTCGGACGGGCTGCGCATCCGCCGGCCCACGGCATTCGGCATCGCGTTTGACCGTGCCCAGTTCGATCTGGTCCTTTATTACACGACCTTCGCGCTGGCCTTCCTGGCCGCTTATCTGGTGTGGCGCTATCTGCGCAGCCCGCTCGGCCAGGCGCTCAAAGCCATCAAGACCAACGAGACGCGGCTGGAATATATCGGCCTGTCCGCTCGCTTCGTGATGCTGGTGGGCTATGTCATCTCCGCCGTGCTGTGCGGCATTGGCGGGGCGTGCCTCGGCATCATCCAGGGCATCGCGACGCCGGAATATTCCTATTGGACGCGCTCGGCGGAGTTCGTGTTCATCGCCATCCTCGGCGGCGCCGGCCATGTGGCGGGGGCGCTCACGGGCACCTTCGTCTATGAGGCGGTGCGCACCTATGCGGCGGCCTTCGTGGCGGACAGCTGGCAAATGATCCTCGGCTTCGTCCTGCTGGTCATTATCCTCAAGGCCCCGGCCGGCATCGTCGGCCTGGTGGAAAGCCTGGCCAGCCGGCGGCGCAAGGCCGAGGCTGGCTCTCTCTCCGCGGAGGGCGCGCGATGAGCACGGTCAGCCATCCCATCCTGCTGGAGGCCCGGGGCCTGGAAATCCGCTTCGGCGGCGTGGTCGCCGCCAATGGCATCGACCTTGATGTGCGCGGCGGGGAAAACCTCGCCATCATCGGGCCGAACGGCGCGGGCAAGACCACCTTCCTCAACATCTGCACCGGCTATCTGCGGCCCAAGGCGGGCACGGTGCGGTTCGAGGGCAAGGAGATCACCGCACAGCCGCCGCGCGACATCACGCGGCTCGGCATCGCCCGGGCGTTCCAGATCCCGCAGCTCTTCTCCGACCATACGGTGCTGGAGAACATGCTGCTGGCCGCCGCCTCGCGCCAGCGCCGCTTCAACCTGCTCCAGCCGCTCGGCCGCATCGCCGAGCGCGACGAGATGATCGATCTGCTCGATCTGGTGGGCTGCGCCGGGCACCGGGACAAGCGGGCGGGCGACCTGCCCGAGGGCCACCGCAAGCTGGTGGACATCGCGGTCGCCCTCGCCTTGAAGCCCAAGCTTCTTCTGATGGACGAGCCCACCTCGGGCGTCGCCAGCGCGGACAAGTTCGAGGTCATGGAAATCCTCGTCTCCGCCCTCGCCAAGGCCAAGGTGGCCTCGGTGTTCGTCGAGCACGACATGGACATGGTCCAGCGCTATGCCGGCCGCGTGGCGGTGTGGAGCGCGGGCAAGATCCAGCGGCTCGGTCCCCCGTCCGAGGTGCTGGAAGACCCCGAGGTCATCCGCACCGTGATCGGAGTGTGAACATGCTCATCCTCGATCACGTCACCGTCTCTTTCGGCACCGTGCCGGTGCTGCGCGGCGTGTCCTTCGCGCTGAAGGAGGGCGAGGCGGTGGCCTTCGTCGGCCGCAACGGCGCCGGAAAGACCACGACGCTGCGCACCATCATGGGCTTCACCCGCAATGGCGGGCGCATCACCTTCGACGGGCATGACCTTGCCGGCGTCGCCGCCCATCTGCGGCCGGGGCTCGGCATCGGCTATGCCCCGGAGGATCGCCGCCTGTTTTCCCGCTTCGGCGTGGAGGAGAACATCCTCCTGCCCGCCCAGGTGGCGAAGCTCTCGGCTGCGGAGACCCAGCGGCGCCTCGATCGCGTCTATGACATCCTTCCCGAACTGAAGGAGATGGCGAAGCGCCCGGCCGGCTCCGTCTCCGGCGGGCAGGGCAAGATGGTGGCGCTTGGGCGGGCCTTGATGCTCGCCACCCGCCTCGTTCTCCTCGACGAGCCGTTCCAGGGCCTCGCCCCGGTGCTCGCCAACCGCTACGCCGAGGCGCTGCGGCGCCTGCGCGACACCGACCCGAGCCTCGCGCTCATCATCACGGAATCGAACCCCCACCTCCTGCGCAGCTTCGCCGAGCGGACCATCACCATCGAGCGTGGCGAGATCGCCCAGGACGTGCGCAACGAAGGATTGGCCGCATGAACCAGCACGCTCCGCACCCGCACGCTCCCATCGCCCCCGCCAAGGGCGTCTTCATCAACAATGCCTGGCGCCCCGCCGCCTCGGGCCGGGTGCTGGATGTCTACGCCCCCGCCGAGGGCCGCGTGTTCGCGCAGATCGCCGCCGGCACCGCCGCTGACGTGGATGCCGCCGTCAAAGCCGCGCGCCACGCGGCGGAGGACGGGGCCTGGAGCCGCCTGTCCGCGACCGAGCGCGGCCGCATCCTCTCCAAGTTCGCGCAGATCATCGCCGACCATGCGGAGGAGTTGGCCCAGCTCGAAGCCCGCGACACCGGCAAGCCGCTGAAGCAGGCCCGCGCCGACATGGTGGCGACTGCCCGCTATTTCGAATTCTATGGCGGCGCGGCCGACAAGCTGCACGGCGAGACCATCCCGTTCCTCAACGGCTATTTCGTGCCCACCGAGCGCGTGCCCCATGGCGTGACCGCGCACATCATTCCTTGGAACTATCCCGCCCAGATGTTCGGCCGCACCATCGGCCCGGCGCTGGCGGTGGGCAATGCCACGGTGGTGAAGCCGGCCGAGGATGCCTGCCTCACGCCCCTGCGGCTGGCGGAACTCGCTGTCGAGGCGGGCTTTCCCGAAGGCGCCATCAATATCGTGCCGGGCCTCGGCGAGGAGGCGGGCGCGGCCCTCTCCGGCCATCCCGACATCGATTTCATCGCCTTCACCGGCTCGCCGGAAGTGGGCACGCTGATCCAGATGGCGGCGGCCCGCAACCATATCGGCTGCACGCTGGAACTGGGCGGCAAGTCCCCCCACGTGGTGTTCGCGGACGCGGACCTCGACGCTGCCATTCCCGTAATCGCCAATACGGTGGTGCAGAATGCCGGCCAGACCTGCTCGGCGGGCTCGCGCCTGCTGGTGGAGCGCAGCGTCTATGACGAGGTGGTGGCCCGCCTCAATGCCAAGTTCGCGACGCTCCGTGCCGGTTCCCCGGAGATGGACCTGGACCTTGGCCCGGTTATCAATGCCAAGCAGAAGGAGCGCGTGGAAAGCTTCTTCGCCAAGGCGGCGCAGGATGGCGTCGGCGTGGTGGCGGAAGGCGCGGTGGCCGAGGGCGTGCCGGACGGCGGCTTCTATGTGACGCCGCGCGTGTTCGGTCCCGTGCCGCGCGACCATATCCTCGCCACCCAGGAAGTGTTTGGCCCGGTCCTCTCCGTTCTGCCGTTCGACGATGAGGCGGACGCGATCCGCATCGCCAACGGCACCGAGTTCGGTCTCATGGCGGGCATCTGGTCCACCAACACCTCGCGCGCCATACGCGTCGCCCGCAAGGTCAAGGCCGGCCAGGTTTACGTGAACGCCTATGGCGCGGGCGGGGGCATCGAGCTGCCGTTCGGCGGCATGAAGAAGTCCGGCCACGGCCGCGAGAAGGGGTTCGAGGCGCTGTACGAGTTCTCGACCCTCAAGACCATGATCATCAAGCACGATTGAGGAAACGGTCCCCCATGCGTCTTTCCGGTAAATCCGCGCTCGTCACGGGCGCCGCCTCGGGCTTCGGCGCCGAGATCGCCCGCGTCTTCGCCCGCGAGGGCGCCACGGTCACCCTCATGGATTTGAACCTTGAGGGTGCCAAGACGGTGGCGGGCGAGATCGGTCCCGCCGCCTTGGCGGTGCGCGGCGACGTCACCAGCCGCGCGGATGTGGAAGCCTGCGTCGCCGCTGCCATCCATCAGGGCGGCAAGCTGGACATCGTCGTCAACAATGCCGGCTGGACCCACCGCAACAAGCCCCTGCTCGAAGTCACCGAGGAGGAGTTCGACAAGGCCTATGCGATCAATGTGAAGTCCATCTATCACATGATCCACACCGTGGTGCCGATCATGACCGCCCAGGGCGGCGGCGTGGTGGTGAATGTGGGCTCCACCGCCGGCATCCGCCCGCGTCCCGGCCTCACCTGGTACAACGCCACCAAGGGCGCGGTGAATCTCGCCACCCGCTCGCTGGCCGTGGAACTGGCGCCGCAGAAGATCCGCGTCAACGGCGTCGCGCCGGTCATGGGGGCGACGGGGCTTCTGGAGAGCTTCATGGGCGTGCCCGACACGCCCGAGAACCGCACGCGCTTCATCGCCACCATCCCGCTCGGCCGTCTCTCCGAGCCCAAGGACGTGGCCAATGCCTGCCTCTATCTGTCCTCTGACGAGGCCGAGTTCATCACCGGCGTCATCCTGGAAGTGGACGGCGGACGCACCATCTGAGTGCGACACGACCGGCCGGGCGGTGTTCGCCCGGTCGGCATCAAGACGGCGCCAAGAGGGCGCCCGGCAAAGGGGAGCGGGCCGCCTGTCTCGTCTCACGCCGACAGATCGGTCACGTCGTCCCGAATAATGGTCAGGGAGGATGAAATGAACGATCAGAAGGTATTGCTGACCCGCCGCCACGCCTTGCTCGGTGGCGCGCTGGCGCTCGGCGGGCTGGCCGCCGGCACGGGCGGGGCGCTCGCCAAGGCGCCCTTCGTGAACCAGCCGGCGCCCTATTATTACCGCTTCAAGTTCGGCGATGCCGAGATCACGGTGGTGTCGGACGGCACCCTGCCGCTCGGCGACCCCCATGCGAGCTTCACGGGCCTCACCGCCGCCCAGATGGACAAGCAGCTCACCGACAATTTCCTGCCCCTCTCCAATGCGGTGCTGGAGCAGAATGTGCTGGTGGTGAATACCGGCGACAAGCTGATGGTGTTCGACACGGGCATGGGCTCGTCCAAGCTGTTCGGCCCCACCACCGGCAAGATGCTTCAGTCCATGAAGCAGGCAGGCATCGACCCGAAGGACGTGGACGCGGTCATCATGAGCCACGCCCATATCGACCATTGCGGGGGCTGCATGGCCGATGACGGCACGCGCAACTTCCCCAACGCCCAATTCTATATCAGCCAGGCGGACTATGACTATTGGACCGACGAGAAGACGGTCGGCCCGAACCTCAAGACCTTCCTCGACCAGGCACGCAAGAATCTCGTCCCCAACCGCGACCGCATGGTGTTCGTGAAGGATGGGCAGGAATTTTTGCCGGGCGTCCAGGCCATCGCGGCGCCGGGCCATTCGGTGGGCCACACCGTCTTCATGATCACGTCCGGGGGCAAGTCGCTCTGTTATATCGGCGACCTCGCTCACCATCCCGTGCTGCTGCTGGAAAATCCGCTGACCGAATTCGCCTATGACACGGACCCCAAACAGTCCGCCCAGACGCGCGTGCGGCTGCTCTCCATGCTGGCGGCCAACCGCATTCCCATTATTGCCTATCATTTCGCCTGGCCGGGCTTCGGCCATGTGGCCGCGCAGGGGCAGGGCTTCCGCTATTTCCCCGCGCCCATGGTCATGGAAATGTAGCGCCAACCGGGAGCGGCCCCGCGCCGCTCCCCTTCGCCCCGCAGGGGCGGACCAATGAGGACAGGACATATGCGCCCGGCCGTCATCATCGCCGCGGAAGACGTGATCGCGAGCGTCGCCGACGCGCTGCAATACATCTCCTATTTCCATCCCGCCGATTACATCGCCCATCTCGCGCGCGCCTATGAGCGCGAGCAATCGCCCGCCGCGCGCGACGCCATCGCGCAGATCCTGCTGAATTCGCGCATGGCGGCGCTGGGGCGCCGGCCCATCTGCCAGGATACCGGCCTCGTCGTGGTGTTCGCCGAGATCGGCATGGAGGTGCGCGTCACGGGCGAGGTCGGCTTTGACGACCTGATCCACGAGGCGGTGCGCCGGGCCTATCTGCACCAGGACAATCCGCTGCGCGCCTCCATGGTGGGCGATCCGTTGTTCGCGCGCCGCAACACCAAGGACAATGCGCCGGCCGTGGTCCATACCCGCCTCGTGCCCGGCCGCACGCTCAAGATCACCGTGGCGGCGAAGGGCGGCGGCTCGGAGAACAAGGCCAAGTTCGTCACCCTCGATCCCGGCGCGAGCGTGGAGGATTGGGTGCTGAAGACCGTGCCGGAACTGGGCGCCGGCTGGTGCCCGCCGGGCGTCATCGGCCTTGGCATCGGCGGCTCGGCCGAAAAGGCCATGCTGATCGCGAAAGAGGCGCTGCTGGAGGAGATCGACATGACGGATCTCCTCGCCCGCGGCCCGCAGAGCCAGCTGGAGGAGATGCGCATCTCCCTTTACGAGCGCATCAATGCCCTGGGCATCGGCGCGCAGGGCCTTGGCGGCCTGACGACGGTGGTGGACGTGAAGATCGCCACCTATCCCACCCATGCGGCCTCAAAGCCGGTCGCCCTCATTCCCCAATGCGCCGCCAACCGTCACGCCTCCATTGTCCTCGATGGCTCCGGGGCGGTGCGGCTCGATCCCCCGGATTTGTCCGCCTGGCCGCAGATCGTGCGCGACGCGGCGGATGGGGATGCGCGCCGTGTCGATCTCGACCGGCTGACGCGCGAAGAGGTGGCCTCCTGGCGCCCGGGTGAAAAGCTGCGCCTCAGCGGGCGCATGCTCACGGGGCGCGATGCCGCGCACCAGCGCATGTCCGACATGCTGAAGCGGGGCGAGGCGCTGCCCGTCGATCTCGCGGGGCGCGTCATCTATTACGTGGGCCCGGTGGACCCGGTGCGCGGCGAGGCGGTGGGGCCGGCGGGGCCGACCACCTCCACCCGCATGGACCGCTATACGGACGACATCCTCTCAACCGGGCTCCTCGCCATGGTGGGCAAGGCCGAACGCGGCCCGGCGGCGGTGGAGGCCATTGCGCGCCACAAGGCGGCCTATCTCATCGCGGTGGGCGGGGCAGCCTATCTCGTCTCCAAGGCGGTGAAGGCGGCCCGCGTCGTGGCCTTCGCCGATCTCGGCATGGAGGCCATCTATGAATTCGAGGTGGAGGACATGCCCGTCACCGTGGCGGTGACCGCGCAGGGCGAGTCGGTCCACACCAGCGGCCCCGCCTTCTGGCGCGCGCGGATCGCGGAAGGGGTTTGAACACGGCACCGCTTTAAGATCGCGCGCCGCCTCGCCCCGCCCGCGCGACGGGCTCCCTCTCCCGCTTGCGGGGGAGGGGTGGGGAGGGGGCCGGCGCAGTCGCAGAGCCGCACGGGACGCCCCGCGTAGCCTCTCAGCCCGGCAGCTTGGGCGGCAGGGCGCGCACCGGGAGGCGGCGGCCGTCGATGCGGTAGGGCGGGGCGAGCACATGGCGGGCGGCGCCATCGGCGTCCACCCGCTCCACCACCATCTGCGCCTCGCGGGCCCGCGGAGAGGTGAGCGCCTCGTGGAGCCCGAGCACTTCGCCGGAGGGAATGCCCTCCGCGCGCAAGGCCGCGAGCAGGTCCGCGCGGGTGCGGCGGGAAAGCGCCTCCTTCAGGATCGGCAGAAGCGCGGCGCGATTGCGCGAGCGTTCCAGATTGGTGGCGAAGCGCGGGTCATCGGGAAGATCGGGCCGGCCGATGACTGTCTCGCAGAAGCGTCGGAACTGCGCATTGTTGCCCACGGTGATGACCAGCGGCCCGTCCGCTGCCTCGAACACGCCATAGGGCACGATGGAGGGATGGGCGTTTCCGAAGCGCGGCGGGTCGCCGCCCTGCACCAGAGCTTCCAGCCCGTAATAGGACGTCACCGTCAGCCCGCAATCGAACAGAGCGAGTTCCAGCAGGCTCCCCTTGCCGGTGCGCTCGCGTTTGAACAGGGCCGCGAGGATGGCCTGCGCCGCATATTGCCCGGTGAAGAGATCCACCACCGCGACGCCGAATTTCAGCGGCGGGCGCTCGGCCTCGCCATTGATGGCCATCAGCCCCGCCTCGCCCTGCACCAGCAGGTCGTAGCCGGGGCGCTTCGCCTCCGCGCCGTTGGAGGCATAGCCGGTGATGGAGCAATAGATCAGGCGCGGATTCTCCCGCTTCAGATCCTCATAGCCGAGGCCCAGTTTCTCGGCGCCGCCGGTCTTGAAATTGTGGACCACCACATCGCTCGCACGGACCATGTCGCGCACCCGCGCGAGGCCCTCCGGCGTGGAGAGGTCGATTCCCACGGAGGATTTGTTGCGGTTCACGCTGTCGAAATAGGACGTGTTGCTGGCGCCGGTGCGCAGGCCCCAGTCGCGGGTGTCGTCGCCGCGCACCGGGTGCTCCACCTTGGTCACGTCGGCGCCGAGATCGCCCAGCACCTGCGCGCACCAGGGGCCGGCGAGGATGCGCGAGAGATCGAGCACCCGCACCCCCGCGAGGGGAAGGTCGTCTGCATTCTGGTCGGTCATCAGATCGGAACCTCTCGCCGGGCCGGCGTCACGCGCCCATCACGCCGTCGAGACGGCGCACCAGCTCTATGAGGCGCGGACGCACCTCGTCGAGCAGGAATTTGGGACTGGTGATGACGGTGGGCGCTCCGCAATTGATCACCAGGGGATCAAGCCCGCCGCCGGGGCGGAACCCCACCGCGATGGCGCTCACATTCTCCTGCCATTCGCCGAACGAGCAGCAGCAGCCGAGCGTCGCGTGGTCCTCGATGCCCTTCTCGATGCCCTCGCGCAGCTTGGGCCAGGCGAGCGGGTCGAGCAGGCGCAACTCATCCAGCAACGCCGCCCGCTCGGCGGGCATGAGGGTGGCGATATAGGCCCGGCCCATGGAACTGCGCGTCATCGACATGCGCGAGCCCACATCGATATTGAGCGCGATGGCGGCCGGGCCGCGCAAACATTCCGCATAGCGCATGGACAAGCGGTCGCGCACGCCCAGGCCCACGGTCGCGTCCGAGAACACCGCCAGTTCGCGCATGGCGGGGCGCGCGATCTGCCGCACGGAGAGGCCGCCGAGCGCGATGGAGGAGAGCGCCATGAGCTGGGTGCCGAGGCGATACTTGCCCACCTCTTCCACGAAATGCAGGTAGCCGAGCTTGGTGAGCGTATAGGTCAGGCGCGACACCGTGGAGCGCGGGAGGCGGCAGCGGTCCGCGATCTCGTGATTGGCGAGGAATGTCTCGCCCTTGCGGAAGGCGGCCAGCACATCGAGGCCGCGCGCCAGCGCAGTGACGAAATGGCGGTCTTCCTTGCCGTCCCCTTCAAGCTCGGACGGGTCGGGGGTGGTGGCGCGCATTCTGGGTCCCGGTCTCATTTGCGGAAGAAGGCGGCGAACGCCGCCTGCGCTTCCGGTCCGCGCCGCAGAGCGTGGAAGTTTTCCGCCTCAAGCTCAAGCGCGCGGGCGATCTGATCCTGCAGATGCGCGCGCATCAGGCGCTTGGTGGTGGCAAGCGAGACCGGCGGAAGCTTGGCCAAGGCACGGGCCTTTTCGAGCGCGTGCGCGAGCGCCCCGCCTCCCGGTGCCACCGCGTTGATGAGGCCGGCATCCAGCGCGATCTGCGGCCCGAAGGGCTCGCCCAGCAGGAGCAATTCCGCCGCCGCCTTGGTGCCGGCAATGCGCGGCAAGAGGAAGGAGGAGGCGCCCTCCGGGCAGAGGCCGAGATTGACGAAGGGCAGGCGGAAGCGCGCGCCCGCGCCCGCATAGGCGAGGTCGCAATGCAGCAGCATGGTGGTGCCGATGCCCACCGCGAACCCTTCGATGGCCGCGATGAGGGGCTTTTCGAAGCCGGAGAGGACCTTCAGAAAGGTGAGCCCGGCGCTGGGCTCGCCGGTGGGCGTCGTGTCCTGGAAGTCCGCAAGGTCGTTGCCGGCGGTGAAGCAGCCGCCCGCCCCGGTCAGCACCACCACCCGCACACCCTCATCCTGCGCGGCGTCCATCAGGGCGTCGCCGAGCGCGCGATAGGTGGCGCGGTCCAGCGCGTTGCGCTTGTCCGGGCGGGAAATGGTGATGCTCCGGATGCCCGGCTCGGGCGTGTCGCGAATGACGCTCTCAGACATGACGGTCCTGCCCCCTCCGCCCTTCAGGCGGCGTCGCCCTCGCGGGCAAAATAGAGATCGTGCAGCTTGTCGAGATTCACCTCGCCCGCCGCCTGCGAGAAGATCACCTTGCCCGAGCGCATCAGATGCACCTCGTCCGCCACCGAAAGGGCGATGGAGGTGTTCTGCTCGACGAGGACGATGGTGGTGCCCTCCGCCTTGAGGCGGCGGATGATCTCGAACACCTCTTTGACCATCACCGGCGCGAGGCCGAGGGAGGGCTCGTCGATCAGCAGGATGCGGGGCTCGGCCATCAGCCCGCGCCCCATGGCCACCATCTGCGCCTCGCCGCCGGAGAGGGAGCCGGCCAATTGGTGGCGGCGTTCCTTCAGGCGCGGGAACAGGGTGTACATGCGCTCCAGATTGGTGGACAGGCGCGCGCGGCACCGCTTGGGATAGGCGCCGAGGCAGAGATTTTCCTCCACGCTCATGTCGCGGAACACGAGGCGCCCTTCGGGCACCATGACGAGCCCGTCGCCCGCGAGGTCCCAGGTCTTGCCCTCGATTGGAACGCCCGCCAGCAGGATCTCGCCCTCATGGGGCACGAGGCCGGTGAGCGCGCGCAGCAGGGTCGTCTTGCCCGCGCCGTTCGGGCCGACGATGGCGGTGAGCGCGCCCTCGCGGAATTTCACCGAGAGATCCCACAGCACGGTGATGGCGCCATATCCGGCGCGCAGATGGCGGGTCTCAAGCATCGGCGGCCCCCGTATAGCTCTTCATCACCTGCGGATCGCGGAACACCGCCTCGGGCGTGCCGTCGGCGATGAGCTGGCCGAAATTCAGCACCACGGCGCGGCTGCACAGATTGGAGATGGTCTCGATGTCATGCTCGACGATGACGATGGTCAGGCCGAACAAGGTGTGCAGCTCGCGCAACTTCAGCATGAAGGCGCGCTTGGCCTGGCTTTCGAGGCCCGCCAGCACTTCGTCGAGCAGCAGGAGCTTGGGCTCGGTGGCGAGCGCCTTGGCGATTTCCAGGCGCTTCAATTCCTGAAGCGCGAGGGCGCTTGCCGCGTCCGCGTCCGCCTTGCCGGACAATTCCATCACGTCGAGGATTTCCGTGATGCGCGCGGGATCGCTGCGTCCCGCGCCGAACACCTGCGCGACGGTCAGATTCTCGCGCACGGTCAGATGGTGCATGGGCTGGGGGATCTGGAAGGTGCGCCCGATGCCCGCCCGCGCCCGCTTGTGCAGCGGAAGCGCGGTGATCTCGCGCTCCTCGAAGGCGATGCGCCCGCGCGCCCGCACCAGGCCCGAAATGCAGTTGAACAAGGTGGTCTTGCCCGCCCCATTGGGGCCGACGAGGCCGAGGATCTCGCCCTTCTGGATCGAGAAGCTGATGCCCGACAGGGCGACCAGGCCGCCGAAGCGGACCGACACATCCTCAAGCCGCAGCATGGCGCCCTCCCGAGCGACGGAAGAGACGGCCCACCAGTTCCGACATGCCGTTGGGCGCGATCAGAACCATGGCGGCCAGCAGGATGCCGAGCAGGATCTGGTGGCCGACCGGAATGAGGCTTTTGGCCACCAATTGGTCGAACAGATAGATCACGATCGCCCCGAACACCGGGCCGAGCACGGTGCGGTAGCCGCCGAACACCGCCGCGATGATGGGCATGACGCTCCAGATGCCGGAAAAGGCATAGTCCGGCTCCAGGAAGCCGATGATGTGCGCGTTGAGCGCGCCGAATACGCCGGCGATGAAGGCGGAAAGCAGCAGCATCCAGGTCTTCAGGACGAAGCTGTTCACGCCCACCACGCGGGTCGCGTCCTCGCTCTCGGCGATGGCGCGCAGCGCGGTGCCCACATGGCTGCGCCGGATCAGCACATAGGCGATGGCCACCAGCGCCACCACCAGCAGCACGAGCGCATAGGCGCCCGCCCGGTCGGCGAGATTGATGCCGAACACGGTGGGAAGGCCGGGATAGCGCTGGAGCCCCGCCGCGCCGCCGGTGAGCCAGGTGGCCTCGGTGGCGAGAATGCGGAAGATCTGGGAATAAGCGAGGATGGCGAGGGCGAAATATGGCCCCGACAGGCGCAGCGCCGGCAGCATGGCGAGCGCGCTCGCCGCCGCGATCAGCCCGGCGAGCGGGATCGCGGCGAGCACCGGCACGCCGAGCTTGGCCGCGAACAGCGCCGAGGCATAGGAGCCGACCCCGAAAAAGGCCGCATGGCCGAACGAGACCATGCCGCCAAGATTGCCCAGCAGCGCCCAGGACAAAGCAAGGCCCGACAGGATCAGGGCCGAGATCAGCAGGCCCAGCATGTAATTGCCGGCCCCGGCAAACAGCGGGACGAGGCCGAGCACCACCAGCCCGCCAATCAGGACGAAGGTGCGCAGCGGGGAGGATGATTGTATCGCGGACATGGGGATCTCCTCACCCGCGCCGGGCGCGCGCGCCGAACAGGCCGTTCGGCAGGAAGAAGAGGACGAGCAGGAACAGCACCATGCCGGCGAGTTCCTGCAAGGCGGAGGAGGCGAGCGTCACGGTCAGCGCCTCGGTGACGCCGAGCAGGATCGCGCCGAGGAACACGCCGGGAATGGAGCCCACACCCGCGAGCACGGTGACGATGAACGCCTTCACGGTGAGCGCATGGCCGACCGAGGGCTGGATCACGCTCATGGTGTAGAGCGCGATGCCCGCGAAGCTCGCGAGCGCGCCCGCCACCAGGAAGGAGACGGTCTCGATGCGGCGCGGATTGATGCCCATGAGCGTCGCCGCATTGCGGTTGGAGGAGACCGCCCGCACGGCGCGCCCGTACCAGCTCTTCTTCAGCCACCACCACAGCATCCCCATCAGCACCAGCGAGACGCAGAAGGCGATGATCTCGCCGTTCATGCCATAGACCGGGCCGATGGAGAGGGCGTCCTGGAGGAAGGGCGAGGAGGTGCTGCGCACGTCGCTCGCGAACACCAGCAGGATGGCGTTGGTGAGGATGATGCCCACCGCGAAGGTGAGGATGAGCGAATTCAGCTCGCGATGCTCGCGGATGCGATCCACGAGTTGGAACAGCACATAGGAGAGGCCCACCACCACCACCAGAGCGAGCGGAATGGCCGCATAGGGGTCGAGCCCGGTGCGCGATTCCACCAGATAGGCCATATAGGCGGCGAGCAGCACCAGTTCGCCGTGGGCGAGGTTGATGATGCGCATGGCGCCGAAGGCGAGGGCGAGGCCCAGCGCCACCAGCGCATAGACGCTGCCGATGAGGACGCCGGAGAACAGCGCCTGGAGGATGAGATCGGTCATGTCACCTCGGAAGGGAACCGTGCGCCGCAGGAGAGCCGCAGGAGGAAAGCGGGCGCGGCCCTGAAGGCCGCGCCGCGCGCATCACCAGGGAAGGCCGGGATAGACGATGTCGCCGGTGGCGTTGGCCTTGGGTGAGACCAGGACGATCTTGCCGTCGCGGTGCTGGCCCATGGAGAGCGAGAAGTTGGGATTGTCGCCCACGTCGTTGAACTGGATGCGGCCGAGCATGGTCTGGCGGTCGGTCTTGCGCATCTCGGCGGCAAGCCCGCCCTTGGAGAGGGTGCCGGCCTCCGCCGCGCGCACCACCGCCTCGCATAGGACGATGGTCTCCACGAAGCCGAGCGTCGAGAGATACTCGATCTCCTTGTTGTAGGCCTGCTTGTAGAGTTCCGCGAACTTCTGGCCCTCGGCGTCCTTCACTTCGACAGGGAAGGGCAGGAAGGAGGTGCCGACCACATTGTTCATGAGGTCCGGGAATTCGGTGTACATCTTGGGGGTCGCCAGCGACCACGCGCCGACCATCAGCTTCACCTGCGGCTTCAGCACCTTGGCGGCGCGCAGGATGCCGACATAGTCGTTCTCATAGGCCGACATCATGATGATGTCCGGCTTGTCCTGGAGCTTCACCTTGTTGATGATCGGCTTGAAGTCGGTGATGGCCGGGTCGAATTTGTGGATGGTGACCTCGATGCCCTTGGCCTTGAGGTCCTTCTCCAGCCCTTCGGCGAGCAGGGTCGGCGCTTCCTTGGTGGAAGCGAGGATGGAGACCGACTTTGGCTTCAGGTCCGAGATCAGGGTGGCGATGCCGCGCTCATAGCCGGCATTGTTGTTGATGCGGAAGAAGGTCTTCAGCCCGCGCGCTGTCAGTTCGTCGCTCACCGCGCCGGCGGTGATATAGACCTTGCCCAGCTTGTCGGAGGCGTCGGAGGCCGGACCTACGATGTTCGAGCCATAGCCGCCGATGATCGCCACCGCTCCGTCGGAGGCGAGCTTTTCGACCGCCGAGACCGCCTTGGCCGGCGTGCTCTCGTCGTCGATCACGTTGATCTTCACCTTGAACTTGGGCGAGGCGGCGTTGCACATCTTCAGCGCCACCTGCATGCCCTCGGTGAAGGCTTGGCCGGAGCGCGCGAGCGTGCCGGTCTGGGGCATGTGGGCGCCGATGGTGATCTCGGTGGCGTCCTGGGCGAAGGCGGCAGGCGCCGCCGCGAGGGACAGGCTGGCAGCCAGCGCAAGCGCGCGTCCGGCGGGCGCGAACGGATTTCTGATCATGGACATCCTCCCTTGGGTGTCGGTCTGCACGCGGGGGGCAGGACACCGGTGCGCCGGCTGCACGTTCGCAGTCGGGTCGGCACAGGCCGCTTTTCCTCCCCGCACGGTTGGTCCCGTGTCTGTCCCGCCGCTGTCTCGGCGAGCGGTTGCTCGGTTCATTGCCACGGCCCGCCCGCTCGTGTCAATTTTGCTGGAGTTAATTCCGCTGGATGGAACGTCAACATCGGCTTCCATCAAGCGCACGCATCAAGATGTATTGACAATCCACACATCACAGAGCACCAAAACGAAATATGCGGTTTTCAATTCCGCAATGCAGAATTATGGGAGGCGTCATGAGTGTCGTGCGCATCGCGGTGGATCCGGCTGCGGAGGCGTCCGCCAATGGGGCTGTGGCGCTGGTCACCATTGCGAATCCCCCGGTCAACGCCCTGTCCGCCGCCGTGCGCGCCGGCCTGCTTGAGGCGATCCAGACCCTTTCCGCCGATCCCGCCGTCCGGGCCATCGTCATCACCGGCGAGGGCAAGACCTTCGTCGCCGGCGCCGACATTTCCGAATTCGGCAAGCCCGCCGCGCCGCCCGCCTTGCCGGACCTTCTCGCCGCCATCGAAGCCTGCGCCAAGCCCATCGTCGCGGCCGTGAACGGCGTGGCGCTGGGCGGCGGACTGGAACTGGCTTTGGCCTGCCACGGGCGGGTGGTCGCACCCGGCGCGCGCCTCGGCCTGCCGGAAATCAAGCTCGGCCTCATTCCCGGCGCGGGCGGCACCCAGCGCCTGCCGCGCATTCTCGGCGCCGCTGCGGCCTTCCCCATGATGCTGTCCGGCGAGCCGGTGGATGCGGGCGAGGCCGTTGCCCTCGGTCTTGCCGATGCGCTCGCGCAGGGCGATCTCATCGCCGCCGCCAAGGCCCATGCCCTGGCGCTCGCGGAAGCGGGCGCCCCGCCCAAGGTGCGCGACCGCGCGGACCGCTTCACGTCGGAAGATCGCGCAGCTTTCGAAGCGGCGGCGGCTGAGGCCCTCAAGAAGTCTCCCGGCATGCCCAATGTGGTCGCGCTGGTCGATGCGGTGCGCGCCGCGCTCGATCTGCCCTTTGACGAGGCGCTGGCGCTGGAGCGCGCGCGCTTCAAGGCGCTGATCGACGATCCCCGCTCCAAGGCCGCGCGCCATCTCTTCTTCGCCGAACGCGCCGCCGCCCGCATTCCGGGCGTCGGCAAGGAGGTGAAGGCGCGCGCCATCGCGAAGGCCGCGATCATCGGCGCCGGCACCATGGGCGGAGGCATTGCCATGTGCTTTGCCCAGGCGGGTATTCCCGTGACCCTCATCGAAGTGAAAGAAGAGGCCATCACGGCCGGGCTCGCCCGCATCCGGGCCAATTACCAGACCTCTGTAAAGCGCGGCTCGCTCTCGGCCGAGGCCATGGAGCGCCACCTCTCCTTCATCTCCGGCGCGGTGGGCCTTGAGGCCGCCGGCGATGCCGACATCATCGTGGAAGCCGCGTTCGAGGACATGGGCGTGAAGGCGGAGATTTTCGGCACCCTCGACAAGGTGGCGAAGCCGGGCGCGATCCTTGCCACCAACACCTCCTATCTCGACGTCGACGCCATCGCCGCGACCACGTCCCGCCCGCAGGACGTGGTGGGCCTGCATTTCTTCAGCCCCGCCAATGTCATGCGGCTGCTGGAAGTGGTGCGCGGCGCGGCCACCGCGCCCGACGTGCTGGTGACCAGCCTGGATCTCGGCCGGCGCCTCGGCAAGCTGCCGGTGGTGGTCGGCGTCTGCTACGGCTTCGTCGGCAACCGCATGCTCGCCAAGCGCAGCCAGGCCGGCGAGCGCGTTCTTCTGGCCGGCGCCTTGCCGCACGAGGTGGACGCGGCAGTGACCGCCTTCGGCTTCCGCATGGGGCCGTTCGCCATGCTGGATCTGGCGGGCCTCGATATCGGCTGGCGGGCGCGCAAGGTCTCCGGCGTGAAGGCACCGGTGGGCGATGCGCTGTGCGAGCAGGGCCGGTTCGGGCAGAAGACCGGTCGGGGCTTCTATCTGTATCCGGAAGGCGCGCGCAAAGGCGAGCGGGACGGCGACGTGGAAGCTCTCATCGCCGCGCTGTCGGCCGAGCGCGGCATCTCGCGGCGCAGCTTCACGGCGGACGAGATCATCGCCCGCCTCATGTATCCCATGGTGAACGAAGGCGCGAAGATCCTGGAAGAGGGCATCGCGGCCCGCGCCAGCGACATCGATGTGGTCTGGGTGAACGGCTATAACTGGCCGGCCTTCACCGGTGGCCCCATGCACTGGGCCGAGGGCGAAGGGCTCGCCAAGATCGTGGCGGCGCTCGAAGCCTTCGCCGCCGAGACCGGCGACGAGAGCCTGAGGCCCGCGCCGCTTCTGAAGCGCCTCGCAGACAGCGGCGGCAGCTTTGCGAGCGTGGAGCGGGCGTGATGCGTCCCGCCGACCGGCCGCTCTGGCAGCGGCATTTTCCTGATGTGTGCGACTGGGACGCGCCGCTGGAGATCGGCACCTTGCCCGACCTCCTGGCGGCGGGCGTCGCGGCGCGGGGCGATAAACCCGCCCTCGACTTCCGGGGCGCCAAGCTTTCCTATCGCGCGCTCGCGGCTGGTGTGGAGCGGCTTGCCAGCGGTCTTGCGCGCGCGGGCGTCGCGCGCGGAGACAATGTCGCCCTGCTGCTGCCCAACACCCCCTATCACCCGCTCGCCTTCTTCGCCTTGACGCGGCTTGGCGCCCGGGTCGTGCATATCAGCGCCCTGGATGCGCGGCGCGAGATCCTGCACAAGCTCAAGGCCACCGGCGCGCGCCGGATCATCACCACCAATCTGCCGGGCTTCCTGCCGAGCGCGCTGGAGCCGCTTGAGGCGGGCGTGGTGGACGAGGTGATCGTCGGGGACGATGCCCGCTGGGGCGTGGGCGAGACCGCTCCGCTTCCCATTCCCGCGCGACCCGGCGTGCGCCGTCTCGGCGACCTGTTCTCCGATGCGCCGCTTGAGGCGCAGCGACCCGCGCCCGACGATATCGCGGTGCTCCAGTTCACCGGCGGCACGACGGGCCTGCCCAAGGCCGCCATGCTCAGCCACGCCAATCTCACGGCGGCGGTGAGCATGTATCGGCTGTGGCGCGATGGCGGCCGGCCGCTGGTCGCCGGTGAGGAGCGGGTGGTGGCGGTCCTGCCGCTGTTCCACATCTACGCACTCACCACCGTCCTCCTGCGCCATATCCGCGACGGCAACGAAATCCTGCTGCGCCAGCGTTTCGACGTGGAAACCCTCATCCAGGACGTGGAGAGGCTGAAGGCGAGCCAGTTTTCCGGTGTGCCCACCATGTGGGTTGCGCTGCTGAATCGGCCCGGTGTCGCGGGCGTGGACTTCTCTTCGCTCAAATCCTGCGTCTCGGGCGGTGCGCCGCTGCCCTTCGAAGTGCAGGCGCAGATCGAGGCTTTGGTGGGCAACCAGCTCAACAATGGCTGGGGCATGACGGAGACGGCCCCCGCCGGTTCGCGCGTGCCCCAGCGCGTGCCGCGCCGGCCGGGCCTCATCGGCGTGCCGCTGCCCGGCCTCGCCCTGCGCATCGTGGACATGGACGATGCCGGCCGCGAAGTGCCCGTGGGCGAGGTGGGCGAGATCGCCATCAAGGGGCCGAACGTCTTCGCCGGCTATCTTGGCGATGATTCCGGCACGGCGAGCGTGTTCCGCGACGGCTGGTTCCTCACCGGCGACATGGGCCGAATGGATGCTCAGGGCCTGTTCGAGCTGGTGGACCGCCGCAAGAACATGATCATCTCGTCCGGGTTCAACGTCTATCCGGCGGCGGTGGAGAATGCCATTTACGAGCATCCCGCCGTGGAGGAGGTGATCGTGATCGGCGTGCCCGACGCCTATCGCGGCCAGTCTGCCAAGGCCTTCGTGAAGCTGAAGGCCGGCACCGAGCCCTTTTCCCTGGATGATCTCACCGCCTTCCTCGCGGACCGGCTCGGCCGCCATGAAATGCCCCGCGCCCTGGAAATCCGGGACGCGCTCCCCCGCAGCCCCGTGGGCAAGCTTCTGCCCAAGGTGCTGATGGAAGAAGTGACGGCGCAGGCCGCCCAAGCCGCTCCGCCGCCTGCCGGTGCCCCCCGCTGACCCCATTCGAGGACTTGTCATGGCCGAAGCCGTCATCGTCTCCACCGCCCGCACGCCCATCGGCAAGGCGCAGCGCGGCGCGCTCAACATCACCAAGGGCGCCGACATGGCCGCCCATGCCATCCGTCACGCGCTGGCGCGCGGCGGCGTGGAACCGGAAGCCGTCGAGGAGGTGATCCTCGGCTGCGGCTATCCGGAAGGCGCGACGGGGGGCAATGTGGCCCGCCATGCCTCGCTGGTGGCCGGTATCCCGGTGACCGCTTCGGGCGCGACCGTGAGCCGCTTCTGCGCGTCGGGCCTGGAAGCCGTCGCGGGCGCGGCCCGCCGCATCGTCATGGACGGCGTGCCGGTGGCGGTGGCGGGCGGGGTGGAATCCATCTCCCTCGTCCAGCCCATCAATCGTGAGCTGTTCCGCAATGACTGGCTGACGGCGAACAAGCCGGACATCTATGTCACCATGATCGAGACCGGGGACACGGTGGCCCAGCGCTACGGCATTTCGCGCGAGGCGCAGGACCGCTTCTCCCTCGCGAGCCAGCAGCGCACCGCCCGCGCCCAGGCGGCGGGCCTGTTCGATGACGAGATTGTCCCCATCACGGTGGAAAAGCTCGTCACCGACAAGGCCACGGGCGAGACGCGCAAGGAGCGCGTCACCCTCTCCAAGGACGAGGGCAACCGGCCCGACACCACGCTCGATGGCCTCATGGCCCTGAAGCCGGTGCGGGGCGAGGGCCATTTCGTCACCGCCGGAAATGCCAGCCAATTGTCCGATGGCGCGTCCGCCACGGTGCTCATGTCGGATGCCGAGGCGGCGCGGCGCTCCCTCGCCCCGCTCGCCATCTTCCGTGGCTATGCCACCGCCGGCTGCGAGCCGGACGAGATGGGCATCGGCCCGGTTCATGCGGTGCCGCGCCTTCTGGCGCGCAACGGGCTGAAGGTCTCCGACATCGGGCTGTGGGAACTGAACGAGGCCTTCGCCTCCCAGTCGCTCTATTGCCGCGACACGCTGGGCCTCGACCCGGACCTTGTGAATGTGAATGGCGGGGCCATTTCCGTCGGCCATCCCTTCGGCATGAGCGGCGCGCGCCTCGTCGGCCACGCGGTGCTGGAAGGGCGGCGGCGCGGCGTGCGCTATGCGGTTGTCACCATGTGCATCGCCGGCGGCATGGGCGCCGCCGGCCTGATCGAAATCATTCCGGGATCGAACTGATGGACCTGCGCTTCACCCCCGAAGAGATCGCCTTCCGCGAGGAGGTGCGCACCTTCTTCCGCACGGAGATCCCCGCCGAGATCCGCGCCAAGGTTTCCGAAGGCCGCAAGCTGGCGCGGGAGGATTACGTCACCTCCCAGCGCATCCTGAACGACAAGGGCTGGGCCGTGCCCCACTGGCCGCTGGAGCATGGCGGCCAGCCCTGGACCACCGTGCAGCGCTACATCTTCATGGAGGAATTGATGCAGGCGGCGGTGCCGCTGCCGCTCCAGTTCAACTGCTTCATGGTCGGCCCGGTGATCGCCACCTTCGGAAACGACGCCCAGAAGGCGCGCTTCCTGCCGCGCATCAAGAGCCTGGAGGACTGGTGGTGCCAGGGCTTCTCCGAGCCCGGCGCCGGCTCCGACCTCGCCTCCCTCAAGACCCGCGCCGTGCGCCAGGGCGACCATTATGTGGTGAACGGGCAGAAGGCCTGGACCACGCTCGGCCAATATGCCGACTGGATGTTCTGCCTCGCGCGCACCGACATGGAGGCGAAGAAGCAGCAGGGCATCTCCTTCCTGCTCATCGACATGAAATCCCCCGGCGTCACGGTGCGGCCCATCATCACCATCGATGGCCGGCACGAGGTGAACGAGGTGTTCCTGGATAACGTCGAAGTTCCCCTGGAAAATCTCGTGGGAGAAGAGAACAAAGGGTGGGATTACGCGAAGTTCCTCCTCGCCAACGAGCGCACCGGCATCGCCCGCATCGGCATGTCGAAGGAGCGCATCGCGCGCATCAAGCGCCTCGCCCAGACCACCCCGGCGGGGGAGGGGAGCATGTGGGACGACCTCGATTTCCGCTCCCGCCTCGCAAGCGTGGAAATCGAGTTGAAAGCCTTGGAAATCACGCAGATGCGCGTGGTCGCCGCGCAGGCGACGCGCGATCCCACCAAGCCCGACCCGGCCTCCTCCATCCTCAAGATCAAGGGGTCCGAGCTTCAGCAGGCGACCACCGAGCTTCTGCTCGAACTCGCCGGCCCCAACGCGCTGCCCGCCGCGCGCGAAGAGGCCGGGCACAACGACATGGAAAGCCTGTTCGCCTGGGCGGACACCGCCGCGCCCACCTATTTCAACATGCGCAAGGTCTCGATCTATGGCGGGTCGAACGAGATCCAGCACAATGTGATCGCCAAGGCGATCCTCGGGCTTTGAGGAGCGACAGACCATGGATTTCGATCTCTCCGACGAACAGTCGCTCCTCAAAGACAGCGTCACCCGCTGGGCGGCCGACACCTACGGAACGCTGGAGCACCTCGCCGCCGCGCGCGCCGCGCCGCTCGGCTTTCCGGAGGCCGGCTGGGCGGAACTCGCCGAGCTCGGCCTGCTCGGCCTGCCCTTTTCCGAGGCCGATGGCGGCTTCGGCGGCGGTTCCGTGGAAACCCTGGTGGTAATGGAGGCGCTCGGCCGCGCCATGGCGCCCGAGCCCTATCTCGCCAGCATCGTGCTGGGCGGCGGGGCGCTGCGGCTGGCCGGCAGCGCGGACCAGAAGGCGGCGCTCCTGCCCGGCCTGATGGACGGCTCGACCCGCCTCGCCTTCGCCCATGCCGAGGCGCAGGCCCGCTACGATCTCAACGACGTCGCCACCACCGCCCGCGCGGTGGAGGGCGGCTTCCGCCTGGATGGCCGCAAGAGCGTGGTCCTCAATGCCGACGCCGCCAAAACACTCGTGGTGAGCGCGCGCACCTCGGGCAATCGCCGCGATGCGGCGGGGATCTCATTGTTCCTGGTGCCGGCGGATGCGCCCGGCGTCACGGTCTCCGCCTATCCGACGCAGGATGGCGGACGCGCCGGGGATGTCGCCCTGGCGGACGTGTTCGTGCCGGCTGACGCGGTGCTCGGTCCGCTGGGCGAAGGGCTTGGCGTGGTGGAGCGCGTCACCGAGGGCGCCATCGCGGCGGTGTGCGCCGAGGCGGTGGGCCTGATGGAGGCGCTCCATGGGTTGACCGTGGACTATCTGAAGACCCGCAAGCAGTTCGGCGTCGCCATCGGCTCCTTCCAGGCCCTTCAGCACAAGGCCGTGGACATGTTCGTGGCGCTGGAGCAGGCCCGCTCCATGGCGCTCTATGCCGGCATGATGCTGGAGGCGACGGACGAGGGCGAGCGCCGCACCGCGCTCTCCGCCGCGAAGGTCCAGATCAACAAGTCCGCGCGCCTTGTCGGCCAGACCGCCGTTCAACTGCATGGCGGCATCGGAATGACCATGGAATATATCGGCGCGCATCATTTCCGTCGCCTCGCCATGATCGAACTGATGTTCGGCGACACCGCCTATCATCAGCGCCGGGTCGCGGCGGCGGGTGGCCTCGTCAGCGCCGCCTGAGGGCGCGGCCAGCGGACGCATATCGCTTCATCGGGCCGCGCTATTCAGATACGGCCCGTCTTCGTCGAGGGAAGTGCCATGTCCCAGTCCGTCACCGCCGATCCCAAAGCGGCCAGCCCGCGCGCGCTGGCGAAAGGCCTGCGTGCGCGGCTGCGTCTGCCGGTGATCGCTTCGCCGCTGTTCATCATTTCCAATCCGGATCTGGTGATCGCCCAGTGCAAGGCCGGCATCGTCGGTTCCTTCCCCGCCTTGAATGCCCGCCCCGCCGCCCAATTGGACGAGTGGCTGGCGCGCATCACAGAGGAACTGGCGGCCCATGACCGCGCTCATCCCGAGGCGCCCTCCGCGCCGTTCGCGGTGAACCAGATCGTCCACCGCTCCAACGACCGGCTCGATCATGACCTCGAATTGTGCGTGAAATGGAAGGTGCCGCTTGTCATCACCTCCCTCGGCGCGCGGCCGGAGGTGAATGCGGCGGTGCATTCCTATGGCGGCCTCACCTTCCATGACGTGATCAACCCCACCTTCGCCCGAAAGGCGCTGGAGAAGGGCGCGGACGGGCTGGTGGCGGTCGCGGCCGGCGCGGGCGGGCATGCGGGCACGCTCTCCCCCTTCGCGCTGGTGCAGGAGATCCGCAGCTTCTTCGACGGGCCTCTGGCCCTGTCCGGGGCGATCGCGAACGGGCGCGCCATTCTGGCGGCGCAGGCGCTCGGGGCGGACTTTGCCTATATGGGCTCGGCCTTCATCGCCACGCAGGAGGCCAATGCCTCCGAAGGGCACAAGCAATCCATCGTCGAAAGCGGAGCGGAGGATATCGTCTATACGAACCTCTTCACCGGCGTTCTCGGCAATTATTTGAAGCCCTCGATCCGGGCGGCGGGGCTCGATCCGGACAATCTGCCGGCCTCCGATCCTTCCGCGATGAATTTCGGATCCAACCGGGTCAAGCCCTGGAAGGACATCTGGGGGGCGGGGCAGGGGATTGGGGCGGTCCATGAGGTGCAGCCGGCGGCCGACTTCATTGCCCGGCTCGCGCGGGAATATGACGAGGCCCGCGCGGGCCTCGCCTGATCGGGTGCGGGGCGCCGCGAGGGCGCCCGAGGATCCTCACTCCGTGCGGATGCCGCCGTCGCGGATCACCGGCGTCCAGCGGTCATATTCCCGCTTCAGGAAGGCGGCGAAGGCCTGGCGCGAGCCGCCGACCACCACACCGCCCTGGATCTCTTCCACCATCTTCTTGATCTCCGGCAGGGCGACGATCTTGTCGAAGACGGAATTGATGCGGTCCGCCAGCGGGCCGTTCATGCCGGCCGGCGCGGCGACGCCATACCAGACCGCCGCCTCGAAGCCCGGAAGGAAGTCCCGCATCAGCGGGGTGTCGGGCAGGATGGGCGAGGGGCCGGAGCCGAGGGCCACCGGCCGCACCTGGCCCGCGCGGATCATGGGCAGGGCGGAGGCGAGTGTGGGGAAGCAGAATTGCGCGTCATTGCGCACCACGCCCATCACCGTCTCGGCGCCGCTGCGATAGGGCACATGGACCATGCGGATGCCGGCATCGCGCTCGAACAGCGCCATGAAGAGGTGGCTGCCATTGCCGATGCCCGCCGAGGAATAAATGAAGCCGCCGGGATTGGCCTTCGCCGCGGCGATGATTTCGGGCACCGTCTTCTGCGTGACGCTGGGGTTTTCAAGCATCACGGCGTTCAGGTTCACCAACTGGATGATCGGCGTGAAGGCCGTCATGGGGTCGAAGGTGGCCTTGGGATTCAGCTCCTTGCCGATCACGTTCGCGCCGATATCCGCGGCGATGAGGGTGTAGCCGTCGGGGGCCTGGTTGGCGACGAAACTTCCCGCCACCATGCCGCCGGCGCCGGAGCGGTTTTCCACCACCAGGGGCTGGCCATTGGCGAATTCCGGGAAGCGCTGGCCCACCGCGCGGATCAGCGTATCCACCGCGCCGCCGGGGCCGAAGGGCACGATCATGCGCACCGGACGCACCGGCCATTCGGCGCCGGATTCGGCCGCGAGGGCGGGCGCGGCGGCAAGGCTGGCCAGAAGGCCGGTAAAGCCGCGCCGAGTCATCTCGATTTTCGTCAGCTTGCTGGTCATTGGGGTCCTCCGGGATTCTGTTCTTGGAAAGGATGGGAGGCCGCGGCGCGGGCGCCGCGGCCCGCGCGGTCAGGCCGCGGTGTCGTCGCCCTCCGGCCGCGCCCAGCGGCGGTCGAAGTCCCACACTTCGGGAAAGCCCATGAGCTCGTTCATCTTGCCGAAGTCGTAGATGACGTCCGCCGGCAAGGCGGTGGTGTCGCCCTTCGCCAGAAGGTGCGCATAGGAGCGCTCCAGCGCCGCCGCCATGGTGAGGAAGCCCACCGCCGGGTAGATGGCGATGGAATAGCCGTAGGAGGCCAGCGTCTCGGCCGGGAGGATGGGGGTGCGCCCGCCGCCGTCCACATTGTTGGCGAGCAGCGGGGCGTCGATCTCCCCGCCGATGCGCTTCATTTCTTCCGCGCTCTCGGGGCTCTCGATGAAGACGATGTCCGCGCCGGCCTTGCGATAGAGCTGGCCGCGCCGGATGGCCTCGTCGAGGCCGAGGGAGGTGCGCGCATCGGTGCGGGCGATGATGAGGAAATCCTCGCTGCGCCGGGCCTCCGCCGCCACCTCGATCTTCAGCGCCATGTCGCGCGCGGAGATGACGCGGCGGCCCGGCGTGTGGCCGCACTTCTTGGGCACTTCCTGGTCTTCAAGCTGGATCGCGGTGACCCCGCCGGCCTCGTAGCCCATGACGGTGTGGCGCACATTGAGCAGCCCGCCATAACCGGTATCGGCATCGGCGATCACCGGCGTCGTGCTGCCCTGCGCAAAGCGCGCCATGCGGCCGACCATGTCGGTGAAGGTCGCGACACCCGCGTCGGGAATGCCGAGATGGGACGCGACGGTGCCGTAGCCGGTGGCGTAGAGGGCCTTGAAGCCCATTCGGTCGGCGATGCGGGCGGAGATCATGTCGAAAATGCCGGGCGCGACGACAAACTCTTTCGCCGCGAGCGCGGCCCGGAGGGACGGATTGGCCATTGTGGCTCCTTTCTAAAAACCGTTGATGGGCTCAGGCGCCGAGCGCCTGTCGCACGCGCGGCACGAGGCCGCCGGCGGCGAGGATGGCCCGCACTTCGTCTCCCAGCGGCGGCGCATGCCACAGGCGGGAGCCTTGAGCGATCTCCATCGTGTCGAGGGCGATGCGCGCGTCCTGCCCTTCTTCCAGCGCTTCCGCCGCCTCGGGGCACAGCAGGACCGGCAGGCCGAGATTGACGGCGTTGCGGAAGAAGATGCGCGCCGCGCTGTGCGCGACGATGGCCGAAACACCCGCCGCCTTCAGCGCGATGACGGCATGTTCGCGGGACGAGCCGCAGCCGAAATTGCGTCCGACCGCGAGAATGTCGCCCGGCCGCACCCGCTCGACGAAGCCGGGATCGAGCCCCTCAAGGCAATGGCGCCCCAATTCCTGCGGCGTGCGCAGGGTGAGATAGCGCCCGGGCAGGATGACGTCGGTATTCACCTCATCGCCGAAGCGATGGACCCGTCCTTCGAATATGAGGCTCATGCCGCATCCTCCCGGATCGCCGCCACATCCTCGGGCGGGATGATTTCGCCCGCGAGCGCGGCGGCCGCCGCGACATAGGCGCTCGCGAGGAACACCCGGCTGTCGGGATGGCCCATGCGCCCGCGATAATTGCGATTGGTGGTGGCGATGGCGGTCTCGCCGGCGGCGAGAATGCCCATATGCCCGCCGAAGCAGGCGCCGCAGGTGGGCGTGGAAATGGCCGCGCCCGCTTCCGCGATGATATCCAGCAGCCCCTCCGCGAGCGCCGTGCGCCAGATCTTTTGGGTCGCCGGCACCACGACCATGCGGACGACGGGGGCGATCTTGCGCCCTTTGAGCAGGCTCGCCACCTGGCGCAGATCCGTCAGCGTGCCATTGGCGCAATTGCCCACATAGACCTGGTCCACCTTCTGTCCGCGCAAGGCGCCCACCGGCACGCCGTCTGCCGGGGAGGGCGGGCGCGCCACCATGGGCGTGAGGGCGGAGAGGTCGATGGACAGGGTCTGTCGATAGCGCGCGCCGGGGTCCGGCAAGACCGCGCCGGCCTCGGGCGCGCCGCGCCGGGCCATGTCATCGCGCGACAGCGCGTCGCCTTCGAACACGCACGTATCCGCGCCGGCCTCCACCGCCATGTTGGCGATGGCCATGCGCGCATCCATGGAGAGGGCGGAAAGCCCCGGCCCGCCGAATTCCAGCGACGCGTCGGCCGCGCCATCCGAACCGATGCGGCGGATGAGCTCCAGGATCACGTCCTTGCCCGTGACGAAGGCACCGGGGACACCGGAGAGCGTCACGCGAATGCTGTCCGGCACCCGCATCCACAGCCGGCCGAGCGCGAGGGCGCCGGCAAGGTCGGTGGAGCCGAAGCCGATGCCGAGCGCGTTGAAGGCGCCCGCCGTGCAGGTATGGCTGTCGGCGCCGAACACGATGCCGCCATGCCCGACAAGGCCGAGTTCGGCGAGCAGCGTGTGTTCGATGCCGCCTCGACCCGGCTCGTAGAAGTGCGGGATGGCGTGGCGCTGCGCGAATCTGCGTGTCATGGCAATGGCGCCGGCCGCCGTGATGTCCGGGGCGGGCGCGAAATGGTCGGCGACCAGGACGATCCGGGCGGGATCGAACGGACGCTGCGCGCCCATGGCCTCGAACTGCTCAAAGGCCAGAGGGCCGGAGACGTCGTTCAGCAGCACCACATCGGGCCGCACCGTGACGATGTCACCCGCGCGCGCCTGACCCTCGGTCGCATGGGCGGCGATGATCTTCTCTGTAATCGTCAGGGCCGGCGCGATCGCCGGCGGAACCAGATCCATGTTGTCCTCCCGTCCGCGCTCCATCCTTCTTCGCCCGCTGAAGCGCAGGCGCAGAGACGTGCTTCACGCGGCACGTTTGCGCAATCGATAGCATGAATTTTTTCAAGGTAAAGATGGCGCTTCATGCTGCCCAGCCGCGACAACGTTTGCGCACGCCTTGCATCGCGCCATTCCGGGGGCTAAAGCAGGAGAATGGCTGACAAATCATCCGGGGGCGGCGAGACGGGCGAACGGTGGACGGTGGCGTCCCTGGCGCGCCGGGCAGGTGTCGCCGCTTCAACCGTGTCGCGGGCGCTGCGCGGGGATCCGCGCATCTCCGCCGAGGTACGCGCCCGGATCGCGGCGCTCGCCAGCGAGGTGGGCTATACGCCCAATGTGCTGGCACGCTCTCTGGTGGGCGGACGCAGCGGTCTCATCGGCCTGGTGATCGGCCCGGTCGAGAACCCGCTTTATGCCGCGCTGCTCCAAAAAGCCGTGACCCTCGCCGCGGAGCGGGGCTGGCGTCTGCTGCTGGTGCATGCGGGGGCAGGGCCGATCGAGCAAGCGACTGCGGAATCGCTTCTCCAATATCGCGTGGATGGCTGCCTCATCACCTCGGCCGAACTGCCGTCCCGGGTGGCGGCCATCTGCCGGGCGGATGGCGTGCCGCTGGTGATGGTGAACCGCGTGGCGTGGGAGCATGGCAGTGCCGTCTCCTGCGACAACCGCGCGGGCGGCACCTTGCTGGCCGACCTCCTGGTGCGCGCCGGTCATCGCCGGCTTGCGGTGGTGCGCGGCGGTCTCGTCACGTCCACGAGCCGGGAGCGCACCGAGGCCTTTGCGGCGCGCGTGGAGGCGGAAGGGCTGGCCACGCCCATCATCCTCGGCGGCGCGAACACCCATGCCATGGGCTATGCGGCGGGGGCGCAGATCGCCGCCATGCCGGCCGACACGCGGCCCGACGGCGTCATGTGCGCGAGCGATCTTCTCGCCATGGGCGTGATGGATGCGGTGCGCGAGCATGGGCTGCGCGTGCCCGAGGATCTGTCGGTCGTCGGCATGGATGGCGCGGCCCCGGCCGTACGCGCACCCTATCGCCTGACAACGGTCGCCCAGCCCTTGGATGCCATGCTGGGGCGCGCGTACGATCTTTTGGAGGAGCGGATGCGCGGCGTGAACCGAGCGGATGAGCTGGTTCTGCTGCGCGGCGAGCTGATCGTGGGGACGTCAGCGCGGCTCCCGGCTGGATTTGTACACAGCCAAGATCCTGCCTGAACCCGCGTGGATGCTTGAGTCGCGGTGCGCCTATCCACAGAGTGTGACGCCCTTGTCTCGATTTCTTGAAAGATGGGTGTTGACATGAAAAGGGGGGCGGTCCTATAAACCGCTCATCAACGACGCGCTGTCGCCGCCGACGAAACGAGCGGCGGATGGCGCGTCTCCGACGCTCTCTCACGACTTTGATGTTGTGACAAGCCGGCTCAGGCGCCGGGAGGGTTGTCGTTTCCTGCCTTAGGGTAGGGTGAGGGTTTCGGCTCTCGTGCTGTTTGACAGGTTGATATGAAGAAAGAGAAACGTGGACGGCGGAGTCCTTGCGGACACGGCGGACGGCTTTCGGGCCTGATGTTGTGTCGAGAATGACTTCGGCGGTCTACGTAACTTAAGAATTGTTTCGCCATCATGTGAATGATGCGGACGGTTCGACCTCGTCAATGATGAGAAGTTCGTAAGACTAGCCAAATCAAACTCATTCAACTTGAGAGTTTGATCCTGGCTCAGAGCGAACGCTGGCGGCAGGCCTAACACATGCAAGTCGAGCGCCCA
>JBFMAV010000018.1:0-62624 GCA_040755535.1 Pseudomonadota bacterium
TCCGCCGAGGGCGAGGGCGAGGGCGAGGACTCGGAAGACGAAGAGCGCGCCGAAGCCCGCAATGGCGACAGTGAGCGCCGCCGCCGGCGGCGCGGTCGCCGGGGCGGACGCCGCAACCGCCGCGAGGGTGAAGAGGGCTCTGGCGAAGAGGGGCCGATTGAGGGCGACGAGGGCGAGGGCGCCGTTGCCGGCGAGGTGGCGCAGGAGAATGAGGCCGGGGCCCAGTCCCCGGCGGAGGCTCCCGACGAAGGCTCATTAACAGTGGATACGGCCGAGCCGCCATTGGCGACCGCTGCTTCCGCCGAGGCTGCAGGCTTCGATGCTCCCACGCCCCGGACACAGGCTGTCGCAACCCAAATGCCTGTGCCCCAGGACTCCGTGCCGGCCGAGGCACCATCGCCTGCGGCAGAGCCGGACACCGCCCCGGCGGCCGAAAAACCAGCGCGTCGCCGTTCGACCGTCCGCGAGAAAGCGCCGGTGATCTCTTCCTCCCCGGTTGCGGCCAGCGGGGAAGAGACGGCATCGGTTCCGGTGGCCGATGCGGACATGCCGGCGCCGGCATCCGAGCCGGTTGAGGCCGCGCCTGTGGTGGCGTCGGCCCCCGAGAATGTGCCTGCCCAAGAGACTGCTGAGATGTCGCAGCCGGCGACCACGAGCGAGAGCAACACTCCCGCTCAGAAGCCGCGCAGCGGGTGGTGGCAGCGCAAGCTGTTCGGCGGCTGACATCCGCCTTCGACACGGCACCCCAATGGTCCGTCGCGCCCCCGCCCAAAGCGGGGGCGCTGTCGTTTGGGGCCGAAGCCCCGCGCGCGGAGATCCGGGACATTCCCGCGCTGCGGCGAGCGGATGATTGACTTCGCTCCCGCACGCTCCTTTAGTGGCAAAGATCGAAGGTTTTCCCCGGCTTGCCGGGGGATGAAAAGGGAATGCGGTGCGGGCGCCTGTCTTGGCAGGCGCACCAAAGCCGCAGCTGCCCCCGCAACTGTCGGCGGTGAGTCTCGACCGGAACGCCACTGGTTCGCCCGAGAGGGAGACCGGGAAGGCGGTGCGAGACGACGACCCGCGAGCCAGGAGACCTGCCTTCGAATCAACCGCGCGCCGGGCGGGGTGCCCTGGCAATGCGGACGGCGCGGCTTTTTCCGCGCGGCCGGCACCCTGGAAGTATGCGCGTGGAGCCGTCTGCCGACGCACTCTCCTCCGTGGACTCATTGTCGTGCGAGCCCGGCACACCGGCGGTGACTCTGTTCGTCTGCCGCACCTGTCGTCTCGCCGCTGAAGACAAAGAGGCGCAGCCCGGGGGCGAGGCCCTGTTAGCCACAACCACCCGCCTTCCGCGCGGTTCGGACATTTCGGTGCGCGGCGTGCGCTGCCTCTCCAACTGCAAGCGCGGCCTGTCCGCCGCCATGGTTCGCACGGACGGCTGGACCTATGTGTTTGGCGACCTGACGCTCGACAGCGGCTCCGATCTGCTGGCGGGCGCGACGCTCTTCTCCACCTCCCCGGACGGCCTGATGCCCTGGCGCGGCCGGCCCGACTGCCTCAAGCGCGGCATGATCGCCCGCGTGCCTCCCCTTTCCATTTCAGAGGACAATCCATGACGCGCCTTGCCCGTGTGCCCTGCACCATCGTCACCGGTTTCCTCGGGGCGGGAAAGACGACCCTGATCCGCCATGTCCTGGAGAATGCGGGCGGTCGCAAGCTGGCCGTGATCGTGAATGAGTTCGGCGATGTGGGAATCGACGGGGAAATCCTGAAAGGCTGCGGCATCGAAAGCTGCCCGGAGGAGAATATCGTCGAACTCTCCAACGGATGCTTGTGCTGCACCGTGGCCGACGACTTCGTGCCCGCGCTGGACGCCATTTTGGCGCGCCCGGGTGTCGACCACATCCTCATCGAGACCTCCGGTCTCGCTTTGCCCAAGCCATTGGTCCAGGCCTTCCATTGGCCCGCCATCAAGAGCCGCGTGACGGTGGACGGCGTGGTGGCGGTTGTCGACGGCCCAGCCCTCGCCCAAGGCCGTGTCGCAGACGACATGGACGCGCTGGCGGCCCAGCGCGCGGCGGACGAGACGCTGGACCATGACGATCCGGTGGAGGAGGTGTTCGAGGACCAGATCGCGTGTGCCGATCTGGTCGTGATCGCCAAGTCCGATCTTCTGGATCCGGCGGGTGCGGAGATTGCGGCGGCGCGGGTCGCGCAGGTCCTGCCGCGCGCCGTCTCGGTGGTGCGCGCCACGGGTGGAAAGGTGGATCCGGCTGTTCTGCTTGGCCTCGGCGTGGGCACAGAGGACGAGATCGAGGGCCGCAAGACCCATCACGACGATGAATTGGACCATGACCACGATGATTTCGACAGCTTCGTGGTGCACGTGCCGGAGGTGGCGGATCCCGCAGAGCTGACGGCGCGGGTTGAGCGCGCGGCGGCTTATGCGGGCGTGCTGCGCGTGAAGGGCTTTGCAAACGTGCGCGGCAAGCCCATGCGGCTCCTGGTTCAGGGGGTCGGCACGCGGGTCTCTCACCAGTTCGATCGGCCCTGGGGGCCGCAGGAGGCGCGCCGCGGCGCGCTGGTGGTGATCGGCCTTAAAGGGTTCGACCGGGCCGCCGTGGAAGACACGCTGCTGGCCCTGACAGCCGCCGCCTGATCGAGGGGACGCGCCTGAATGCATCTGCTGGCGAGCACAACGGCAACCATAGAGGACCTGGCGGAGCCGATCGATCTGCGCCAGCCTCCGGCGCCGCTGCTCGCCGCCTCTTTCACGGACAGCGATCTCCTCGCGCTGGCCGCAGCCTGGAAAGGCAATCAGGGCCAGCTTCCGGACCTGCGACTCGCGCGATTGAAGGACCTGCGCCACCCCATGTCCGTGGACCTGTGGCTGGACCGCACGGCCCATCAGGCGCGGGTCATTCTGGTGCGCGTCCTCGGTGGTCTCGATTGGTGGCGCTACGGATGCGAGCGACTCTCCGCGCTCGCGCGGGCGCGCGGCATCGTGCTCGCCTTGCTGCCTGGTGAGGACCAGGACGACCGGCGCCTTGCGGAGCTTTCCACGCTCCCGCGCGCGGAATGGGAGACCTGGCTCGGCTATTTCCGCCAGGGGGGGCCGGACAATATGGGCGCCGTTCTCACCCTCGCCGCCGCCCGCGCCGACGGGACCGTGCGAGCTGTGCCACCACCGCGCCCGATACCGGCCGCGGCGCCCCTGGCGCAGCCTCCTTCGCCCGGCGATACCCCCCGCGTTCTGGTGCTGTTTTATCGCTCCCTGTGGCTCGCCGGCGATACCGCTCCCATTGATGTGCTTTGTGCTGCTCTGGCTGAGCGTGGCCTTGCACCGCGACCGGTCTTCGTCTCCTCGCTCAAGGACCCGGCGGCGCAGGAAGTCGTGCGTGATGCGCTCGCCCGGGAACAGCCCCACGTGGTGATCACGACAACGGCCTTCTCGGCTGGCGACGCCATGGACCTCTTCCCGCCGGGCGGGCCGATCTTGCTCCAGGCCATTCCCGCGACCACGCAGCGCGACGCCTGGGCGCGTAGCCCGCGCGGCCTCGCCGCCTCGGACCTTGCCATGCACGTGGTGCTACCCGAACTGGATGGCCGGGTTCTGGCCGGCGCGCTCTCCTTCAAGGATCCCGATGCACGGGATGAGGCGCTGGTCTTTGCAGCGGCTCGCAACCGGCCCGAGCCGGAGGCCATCGCCCATGTTGCGGAGCGCGCGGTCCGTTTGGCGCGGCTGCGCGAGACGCCACGCGCCGCCCGGCGCCTGGCCATCGTCTTGCCGGACTATCCCGGCCAGCCGGGCCGCACAGGCTATGCGGTGGGCCTGGATGTTCCCGAAAGCGCCCGCATACTGCTGGGAACGCTGGGCGGCGAAGGATACACCATTGCCGAGCCGCCGGCCGATGCGCGATCGCTCATGGATGCGCTCGGCGAAAATGCCGGCCTGTCACTTGCCGATTATGCCATGCGCTTCGCGGGCCTGCCGGAGGCGGTGCGTACGGCTGTGAGCGCGGCCTGGGGCGCGCCAGAGGCAGACCCCGAGCTGCGCGACGGCGCCTTTTGGGTGCGCAGCGCCTCCTATGGTCATGCCGTGCTCGCCCTCGCGCCGGATCGCGGACGCTCCCCGGATCGACGAGCGGACTATCACGATCCCGTCCTCCCGCCGCGCCACGGCCTGCTGGCCTTCGGCTTCTGGCTCCAGGAGCAGTTCGACGCGCTCGTGCATCTGGGGGCCCACGGCACGCTGGAATGGCTGCCGGGCAAGGCCGCCGCCCTCACGCCGGCTTGCTTCCCCCAAACGGTTCTGGGCGCGCTACCGGTGATTTACCCTTTCATCGTCAGCAATCCGGGCGAGGCCGCCCAGGCCAAGCGGCGCATCGCGGGCATCACGCTCGGCCATCTGCCGCCGCCGCTTGTGGCCGCCGGCCTCTCCGAGTCCGAGGCGCGCCTGGAGCGGCTGGTGGATGAATATGCGGCGGCGGACGGGCTCGACCCCAGGCGCCGGGAGCGCCTCGCCCGCCTCATTGTTGACACGGCCCGTGAGAGCGACCTTGCCCGACATGCGGGGGTAGACGCGGCCACGGATGCCGACGAGGCCCTCAAGCGCATCGACGCCTGGCTGTGCGACCTGAAGGATCTCGGGGTGAAGGACGGACAGCATGTGTTCGGCGCCTCATCCTCCGATCCCGACTGCAATGTCTGCGGCGCGGCCGAGCGAGCTGCCCTTCTGACCGCATTGGACGCCCGCCATGTGGCCGCCGGCCCCGCCGGCGCGCCCGCCCGTGGACGGCGCGACGTGATCCCGACAGGGCGCAATCTCTTTACCGCCGATCCACGAAACCTGCCGACCCCCACGGCCTGCGACCTCGGCGGGATTGCGGCCGATGAGGTCATCCGCTCCCATTTGCAGGAGCATGGCGATTATCCGCGCGCGGTGGTCATCGACCTGTGGGGCAGCGCGACGCTGCGCACCGGGGGCGAGGAGATCGCTCAGGGCCTTCGGCTCATGGGTTGCCGTCCGCTCTGGGATGCCGGCAGCGGGCGGGTGACGGGCGTGGAAGTCCTGCCGCCCGCCGCCATCGGGCGGCCGCGTGTGGACGTGACATGGCGCGTCTCGGGGCTGTTCAGGGATATCTTTCCGGCCCAGATCGCCCTCATCGACGCCGCTGCACGGGCCGTCGCGGCGCGCGAGGATGAGGCGGACGACAACCCTCTGGCGGCGAGCGTCGCGGCGGGCGAAGACCCGGCGCGCATTTTCGGCTCCGCGCCCGGCACCTATGGGGCCGGGATCGAGGACCAGCTCACCTCGGGCGCCTTCACGGAGCGCGAGGATCTTGGCCGTGCCTATCTGGACGCCTCATCCTTTGCCTTTGGCGGAGCGGAGGGCGAAGCGCGGCCAAGCAGCGCCTTCCGGCAAAGGGTGGCGAGCGCCGACGCCCTGCTGCACATGGCGGACGATCCCGGCCGCGACCTATTGGAGGGCAGCGCCGATGTCGCCTTCATCGGCGGGTTCGCGGCGGCGGCGGCCAGCCTCGGCAAAGCCGCCGATCTTGTCGTCCTGGACACATCGAACCCCCACGCACCGCGTGCGCGCCGATTGCCGGAGGCCCTGGCGCGGCTCGTCCACGGCCGCGTCTCGCGCCGGTTCATCGCCGGGCAGATGCGCCACGGTCCGCGCGGCGCGGCCGAGCTGGCCGAGACCGTGGACAGGCTCGTGGGCTTCGCGGAGACGACGCACGCCGTATCCGGCGATCTTCTGGATCGCCTCCATGCCGCCTATCTTGGCGATCCCGAGGTTCTGGACTTTCTCCTGCGGGAGAACGGCGCTGCCGCGCGCGCCATGGCCCGGCGGTTCGAGGACGCCCGCCGCCGGGGCCTGTGGCATCCCCGGCGGAACGACGTGGACGGCGACCTCGCCGCCTTGCGGGCGGAGGCAGCACAATGAGCGCCCCCGCGCCCGTTCCGCCGCGCCGCCGGGGCGCCTGCCCGGCGCTGAGCGCGCCGATGCAGACTGGCGATGGCCTCTTGGTGCGGCTGGTGCCCGAGAGCGGCGCCCTCGATCTGACCGCCTTGGCCGGCCTCGCCCGCGCCGCGCAGCTATGCGGCAACGGCATTCTGGAGGTGACCGCGCGCGGCAGCCTGCAGATGCGCGGGCTGTCGCGGGCCACACTGCCGACCCTGGTCGAGACCGTGACGGCATTGGGAATCTCCGCGCGAGAGGGTCTGTCCATTGCCCTCTCCCCTCTTTCGGGGATGGATGCCAGCGAGCGCCGGGACGGTCGGGCGCTGGCGCGGGCGATACTTGAGGGCGTTTCTGACGCGGGGCTACATGGCCGCCTCGGCCCCAAGGTTTCGGTGGTGATCGACGGCGGCGGCGCCGTGACCCTGGATACATTGAAGGCGGATATCCGCCTCCTCGCCCGCGCTGACGGAAGGTGGGGTTTTGAATTGGCGAGCGACGGGCAAACGGCCGTCCTCGACGGCGACGCCACAGAGGAGGAAGCCGCCGCGCGCGTGGTGGACCATCTGGGCCGGATTGCCAATTGGGGACCAGATGCGCGCATGACCGACCTTCTGAAAGATGCCCCGCGCGCTGCCGTGACCACTTCCGGCGGGCGCCCGGCGGCGGCCGGGCAGGCCCTCGCGCTGCGTAACGGCACGTTCGCCCTGCCTTTGGCTTTGGCGTTCGGCTCGACGGACAGCGGGGCCATGATCGCGCTCGCTGACACGGCGCGCGCGCATGGCGTTCTGGACATGCGGCCCGCCCCCGCCCGGCTGCTGCTCGCTACCGGGCTCGCGGCGGACCAGGTCGAACCGTTTCGCGCGGCGGCGGGGGCGCTCGGCTTCATCGTTGACCCCCGCGATCCGCGCCTGTTCGTAGCCGCCTGCCCCGGCGCTCCGCGCTGTGCCTCGGGTCTCCTGACGTCGAGGGCGGTGGCGGGCGAGGTGGCGCGCGCGCTTGCGCCCTTGCTCGACGGCACCGCCGAGATACATCTCTCTGGGTGCTCCAAGGGCTGCGCGCATCCGGCACCCGCGACGCTGACCCTGGTGGGGATACAGAGGGAGGGCATGGACAGCGCGCTTGCGCTCGTGCGACACGGCACGGCAGGTTCCACGCCGCAGGCAGTCTTTCCCGTGTCCCGTCTTCCTCAGTTTCTGGCCCTTGCTCCGGCCCTCGCGCAAAAGGGCGGGACAGGTGCGGCCGCGCTCGAGCGTCTGGCGGCAATGATGGAGCCCTGCGAAGGATGAGCGTCGCACAGATGGACACCACCTTTGATTATGTCCGCGACGGCACGGCGATCTATGAGCAGTCCTTTGCCATCATCCGCTCCGAAGCAGACCTCGCGCGCTTTTCCCCCGACGAGGCGGATGTCGCGGTCCGCATGATCCATGCCTGCGGCCTCGTCGAGGCCGCAGGGCACTTCGTGTTCGCTCCGGGGTTCGTCGGTGCCGCGCGGGCGGCGCTCCAGGCCGGAGCGCCCATCCTGTGCGATGCGCAGATGGTGGCCCATGGCGTCACGCGCGCCCGTTTGCCCTCAGATAACGAGGTAATCTGCACCTTGCGCGCGGCGGATGTGCCTGCCCTTGCCGCGCAGATGGGGACGACGCGCTCGGCCGCCGCCCTTGAGCTGTGGCGCCCACACCTCGACGGCGCGGTGGTCGCCATCGGCAACGCGCCCACGGCCCTGTTCCATCTGTTGGAAATGCTGGCTTCGGGTGCACCGCGACCCGCCGCCATACTCGGCATGCCTGTCGGATTCGTCGGTGCGGCGGAATCCAAGGACGCGCTCGCCGAAACGTCCTTCGGCATCCCCTTCGCCATCGTTCGGGGTCGCCTCGGCGGCAGCGCCATCACGGCTGCCGCCTTGAATGCGCTTGCGAGGCCGGGCCTATGAGCGGGCGTCTGATTGGCGTCGGCGTCGGCCCCGGCGATCCCGACCTCATCACCTACAAGGCGGTGAAGGCCATCCGCGCCGCCGACGTGGTCGCCTATTTTGCGAAAGCGGGCAACGCCAGCCACGCCCGAACCATTGCGGGGGTGCATTTCACGGACGGGGTGCGCGAACTGCCGCTGCTCTATCCCGTGACGACGGAAATCCACCGCCACGATCCCGCCTATCAGACGGCGCTCGCCGACTTCTACGAAGCGTCGGCGGTCGACGTGGCGCGCGAATTGGAGGCGGGGCGTACCGTGGCCATCCTCAGCGAGGGTGACCCGCTTTTCTACGGCTCCTACATGCATCTGCATGTGCGCCTCGCCCCCCGCTTTCCAACCGAGGTGATTGCGGGCGTCACGGGCATGTCGGGATGCTGGTCCATGGCCGGCCTGCCCATCGCGCAAGGCGATGACGTGCTGATGGTTCTGCCCGGCACGCTGGGCGAGGACGAACTGGCCCGCCGCCTGCGCGAGGCGGATGCGGCAATCATCATGAAGGTCGGCCGAAACCTGCCGAAGATCCGTCGTGCGCTCGCCGCCGCCGGCCGCCTGGAGCGCGCCCATTACGTGGAGCGCGGCACCATGGCCGACTGCACCGGCATGCCGCTGGCGGCGCGCGCGGACAGCCCCGCTCCCTATTTTTCCATCGTGCTTGTTCCGGGCTGGGAGCATGCGCCGTGAGCGGGCGGCTGTGCGTCGTCGGCCTCGGCCCCGGCGCCCCGGCGCAGATGACGCCCGAGGCCGACGCGGCCCTCGCCGGGTGCGATGAAATCTATGGCTACGGCCCCTATCTCGCGCGGGTGCCGGAGCGCCCGGGCCAGATGCGCTTTGCCTCCGACAACCGCGAGGAGCGCGCCCGAGCGGAGGCTGCGCTGGAGCGTGCGGCCCAGGGCGCGCGGGTGGCGCTGGTCTCGGGGGGCGATCCCGGAGTCTTCGCCATGGCGGCGGCCGTCTGCGAGGCGATCGAGCACGGCGCTCCGGCCTGGCGCCGGCTGGACGTCCAAGTGATCCCCGGCGTCACGGCGATGCTGGCCGTGGCCGCACGGGTGGGTGCGCCGCTGGGGCATGATTTCTGTGCCGTCAATCTTTCGGACAATCTGAAGCCCTGGTCGCTGGTGGAACGCCGCTTGCGCGCCGTGGCGGAGGCCGGCTTCGTCATCGCCCTCTACAATCCCGTCAGCCGGGCGCGGCCCTGGCAGCTGGGCGCGGCATTCGACCTGCTCCGGGGCCTGCTTCCAGGTACGACGCCGGTGATTTTCGGCCGCGCGGCGGGCCGCGCCGACGAGCGCATCACGCTCGCCAGCCTTGCGCAGGCGGATGCCGCACGCGCCGACATGGCCACCTGCGTCATCGTCGGCTCACCCGCGACACGGCTCGTCCCGCGCGAGGGTCTGCCGCCCCTCGTCTATTCCCCCCGGACCGCCTCATGACGGCGCGCCTCAAGCCAAGCCAGGGCGGCTTCTATATTCTCCACCGCGGCCACATCGGGCACCGGCGGGCGACGCAGGAGCAGCACCTCGATGCCGAGCGTGCGCGCCGCAGCCATCTTGCCGTAGGTGGCCGGCCCGCCGGAATTCTTTGCGACGATGGTTTCAATGCCGTGCGCCGCCAGCAAATGCCGCTCGTCATCCCCATCGAACGGGCCGCGCGCCACCAGATAGGTGGCATTCGGCACGCTGAGGCGCGGCACGACCGGATCCACGCTGCGGATCAGGTAATGATGCTGGGGCGCCGCCTCGAACGCGCGGACCTCGTTGCGACCGAGGGCCAGGAACACCCGGCGGGGCGCAGGGCCGAGCGCCGTCACCGCCTGCGCCATATCGTCGACATCGCGCCACAGGTCGCCCGGCTGCGGCTGCCACGGGGGACGGCGAAAAGCGAGCAACGGTCGCTTGGCGCGCGCGCAGGCCTCCGCTGCATTGCGCGAGATCCGCGCGGCATAGGGATGGGTGGCATCCACCACCCCATCGAAGCCCGCCTCTTCCAGAAATCGCGCAAGTCCCTCGACCCCGCCGAAGCCGCCCACACGTACGGGAACAGGCTGGGGCGCGGGGTTCTGCGTGCGGCCGGCGAGCGAAAGCAACACCTCAAAGCCGTCGCGCCGCCCGAGATCTTCCGCGAGGCGACGGCCATCCGCCGTCCCGCCCAACAGGAGTATCTTGAAGCGGCGGGAAGAGGATGAAGGGAGAGCGGGCATGAGCGAACCGGCGACGAGAGCCGCCGACACTGCCCCGGCGGAGGCGTGGCTGTCCATCGTCGGGATCGGCGAGGACGGCGCGGACGGCCTTTCGCCCGCCGCAGTCCACCTCGTCCGGTCCTCCGAACTGGTATTCGGGGGGGCCCGCCACCTCGCTTTGGCGGGCCATCTCATCAAGGGCGAAGCCCATGCCTGGCCGAGCCCTTTTTCCTTGGGGATAGAGGCCGTGCTTGCCGCGCGCGGGCGCCGCGTCTGCGTGCTGGCCTCTGGCGATCCGTTTTGCCATGGGGTGGGTGCGACCCTTGCCCGCCATGTTCCGCCGGAACACATGGTCGTTATCCCAGCTCCCTCCGCCTTCAGCCTCGCGGCGGCCCGGCTGGGCTGGGCGCTTCAGGACGTTGCGTGCGTGTCCCTGCATGGTCGGGAGATCGCCCGCATCCGGCCCCATCTCCATCCGGGTGCCCGCCTTCTCGTCCTCACCTCTGACGCGGAAGGCCCTGCCGCGCTGGCGCGGCTCGTGACCGATCTCGGCTTTGGCGCGTCCGAAATGACCGTCCTGGAGGCGCTGGGCGGCCCGCGCGAGCGTATCCGCACGACCCGCGCCAACGCCTTTTCGCTTGCTCCCGTGGACCCGCTGAATCTCGTGGCGCTTGAGGTCGATGGTTCGGGTGCCGTCTTGCATCTGGGGCGAGGGCTGCCGGACGATCTGTTCGAGCATGACGGCCAGATCACCAAGCGCGAAATCCGCGCGGTCACCCTCTCCGCGCTCGCCCCCGTCAAAGGGAAGTGCCTGTGGGATATCGGCGCGGGCGCCGGTTCCGTGGCCATCGAATGGCTGCTCTGCGATCCCTCCCTCAGTGCCATCGCCATCGAGCAGGACAGCGGGCGGGCAGCGCGCATTGCGCGCAACGCGCTGGCATTCGGCGTGCCTCAATTGCGGATCGTGGAAGGCACGGCGCCGGCGGCGCTGAGCGGACTGCCGCGCCCGGACGCCATCTTCGTCGGCGGGGGCGCCAGCGAGGAGGGCGTGCTCGATGCGGCCATCTTCGACCTGCGCCCCGGCGGGCGCCTTGTGGCCAATGCCGTCACGCTGGAGACTGAAGCCGCCCTGTTGGCGCTCCATGCTCGGCTCGGCGGCGATCTGGTGCGTATCGCGCTGTCCCGTGCCGTCCCGGTGAAGGGCATGACGGGCTGGCGGCCGGCCATGCCCGTCACCCAGTGGGTCTGGACGAAAAGCGAAGGCCAAGCGCCATGATCGTCGCGGGGGTCGGCAGCAAGCGCGGCGTCACGCGCGAGGACGTGTGCGCGGCCATCGATGCCGCGCTTGCGCGCGCGGACCTGACACGCGCGCTGCTCGGTGCCATCGCCACTCCCGCCATCAAGGGGGGCGAAGCGGGCATCGCGGCTGCCGCCGCGGCCCTGGGGCTACCGCTCATTCTTGTGCCCCAAAGCCGGCTGGAGGCCGTGGCGGGACAGGTGCAGACGCACTCCGAAAGGGTGGTGGCGCTGCTGCGCGTGCCGTCCGCCGCAGAGACGGCCGCCCTTGCTGCCGCCGGGGCCTCGCCGCGTCTGCTCGGCCCGCGCCTGGCCCTTGGCAGCGTGACGTGCGCGCTCGCCGAAGCGGGGCTGCCATGACGGTCCATTTCATCGGGGCCGGGCCGGGCGCGGCCGACCTCATCACGGTGCGCGGACGCGATCTTCTGGCCCGCTGTCCGGTCTGCCTTTATGCCGGGGCGACCGTTGCCCCGGAACTTCTCGTTCATTGCCCGCCCGGCGCCCGGATCATAGACACGGCCCCTCTCGATCTTGATCGCATCGAAGCCGCCTTCGTCGAATTCCATGCCCAGGGGCTGGACGTGGCGCGGCTGCATTCCGGCGACCTGTCGGTCTACAGCGCCGTCGCTGAACAGATCCGGCGGCTGGAGCGGCATGCCATCCCCTACACCCTGACGCCGGGCGTCCCGGCCTTCGCCGCCGCCGCAGCGGTGCTGGGCCAGGAACTGACCGTGCCGGAAGTGGCGCAGAGCCTGGTTCTGACACGCATCTCTGGCCGCGCTTCGGACATGCCGCCGCGCGAGACGCTGCCCGCCTTCGCAGCCACGGGCACCACCCTCGCCATTCACCTCGCCATTCATGCCCTGGACCGGGTGGTGGCGGACCTCCTGCCGTTTTACGGCCCGGCATGTCCCGTGGCGGTGGTGGCGCGCGCCACCTGGCCGGACGAGCGCATCGTGCGCGGCACGCTCGGCGGCATAGAGGCTCAGATGCGGGACGAGCCGCTGGCGCGCATGGCGCTCATCCTGGTCGGTCCCGCACTTGGCGCGAGAGATTTTCGGGAGAGCGCATTGTATGACGCTGAATATGTCCGCCGGTTCCGTGGCGGACCGGGAAAGGCGGAGCACGGGTAATCTGCCGCGCCCCCACAGGTCTCGCCGCGGCACGGTCGCCCTCAGGCCCGCGCAAAGGGCGCGCGGCCCATCAGTTTGCCTTCGCGATCGAACACCGCCACTTCCAATTCCATGCCGCGTCCCGCAATCACCTGCGCGGCCGTTCGCCAGCTCCCCTGGGCGACGCTGTCGCCGAGGGGGAGTCCTTCAGCCTCGCAGAGCGAAAAAGCGTGCGCGACCGTGTTCGCGCGCGTCACGTCCGCGACAAGCTTGGGGGATGCACCGGCGCTGCGGGCCAGCATCGCGAGGGATTCAAGGTCGGCCGCGCCGCGTTTGGAGTGAAGGTCGAGCCGGCCTTGCGCGAGTTTGGTCATCTTAGCGACGCCGCCGGCTACGGTGATGCGAGGCACGGGGTGGGCGGCGAGATACTTCAGCATTCCCCCCACGAAATCGCCCATGTCGATCAGCGCGGTTTCCGGCAGGCCGTGAAGCTGCTGGACCGCCGCCTCGGATGCAGCGCCGGTGGCACCCGCCACATGTATGAGCCCCATGGCACGCGCCACGTCGATGCCGCGGTGAATGGAATGGATCCAGGCCGCGCAGGAAAAGGGAATGACGATGCCCGTGGTCCCCAGCACCGAAAGCCCCCCGACAATGCCGAGGCGGGGATTCAGCGTCTTCAGCGCGAGCGCCGCCCCGTCCTCGATCCCGATCTCCACAATGGCGTCACCCGGCACACCCGCCTGCTCCGCAACCTCCGCAATGCCGTGCGCGATCATGCGGCGCGGCACGGGATTGATGGCGGGCTCCCCGGGCGGCAAAGGCAGACCCGGCCGCGTCACCGTGCCCACGCCAGGGCCGGCGAGGAAGCGCACGCCGCTGCCCACCGGGCCTCGGCGGACCCGCGCGAAGATCAGCGCACCGTGGGTCACGTCGGGATCATCTCCGGCATCCTTGATGATCCCCGCCTGCGCCGCCTCCGCCTCGTGCCTGCTGGTGGCGAGTGCGAAGGCCGGCCGCTCGCCCCCCGGAAGCTGAACCTCCACCGGGTCAAGAAAGCGGCCCGTCACGAGCGCGGCGAAGGCCGATTTGGCGGCGCCCGCCGCGCAGGTGCCGGTGGTCCATCCGCGCCGCAATGGGCGGTCCGGGACAGGGTCTTGGGCTTCCGCATCACTCATGCCCCTCTCTATAGCAGGTGCGCAGCCGGGCGCCCGCCCGTGCGCCAATCTCACAGACGTCCCGGGCGGTCACCCCTCCCTCTGCGCTCGCAAGACCTGCGCACGCACTCCAAGCTGTTCGCACAGGCTCTAGCCGTGCGCGGCGCGGGCGCGTAAGCACCTCCTATGACACGCGCCCTTATGATCGCCGCCCCCCGGTCGGGCTCAGGCAAGACAACGGTGACGCTGGGGCTCCTCGCGGCCCTTCGCCGGCGGGGGCTGGACGTGCGGTCTGCGAAATCCGGCCCGGATTACATCGATCCCGCCTTCCATGCTGCGGCGACCGGCCAGGCGGGCTTCAATCTGGACAGCTGGGCCATGCCGCCCGACCTACTGGGTGCCCTCGCAGCCGAGGCAGTGCGCGGCGACGTCCTGGTGGTGGAAGGCGCCATGGGCCTGTTCGACGGCGTGCCGGCAGCGTCCGGACGCTCGGGCGCAGGGGCGGACGTGGCCGCGCGTCTGCGGCTCCCGGTGCTGCTGGTGCTGGATGTCTCGGGCCAATCCCAGTCGGCAGCGGCCATCGCCCGTGGCTTCCAGCTTCACGATCCCGGCGTGCGCATCGCCGGCCTTATTCTCAACCGCATCGGCAGCGCGCGCCATGAGCGGCTGATCCGGGAGGCCATGGCGCCTCTCGGCCTCCCCGTGGTCGGGGCCATTCCCAGATCCGACACCCTGAGCCTCCCCGAACGGCATCTCGGACTGGTCCAGGCGGGCGAGCACGGCGACCTTCAGGCGCGCCTTGCCGCCCTCGCGGATATGGCCGAGCGTCATCTTGACCTCGATGCCATCCTCGCGCTCGCGGATGAAGCAGTGCCGCCCTCTGGACACGCGCAACATCTGCCCCCGCCCGGCCAGCGCGTGGCGCTCGCGCGGGATGAGGCTTTTTCCTTCCTCTATGGCCACCTTCTGGCGGCCTGGCGCGATGCGGGGGCGGAGATCGTGCCCTTCTCGCCGCTCGCCGATGAAGGCCCCCCGGACGACTGCGACGCGTGCTGGCTGCCGGGCGGCTATCCGGAGCTCCATGCCGGGCGCCTCGCTGCGGCCGCGCGGTTCAAGTCCGCGCTGCGTATGTTCGCGCAGACGCGCCCCGTCCACGGCGAATGCGGGGGCTATATGGCGCTGGGTTCGGTTCTGGTGGATGGCGCGGGGGCATCCCACGCCATGGCGGGCCTCCTGGCGCTGGAAACCAGCTTTGCCCGCCGCAAGATGACTCTGGGATATCGCGAGGCGCGGCTGCTCGCGCCCTCACCGCTCGGCCCAGCCGGCGCGCGGGTCAGGGGCCATGAATTTCACTACGCCACCATTTCGACGCGGGGCGAGGACGCGCCGCTCGCCGATCTGTCGGATGCCCAAGGCACGGCACTCGGACCGGAGGGAAGCCGGCGGGGTCTTGTGACCGGCACCTTCTTCCACGCCATCGCCCCGGCCTGACACTGCGCACAGGCCTCGCGGGCGACCGGTGCGCGGCAAGCATGCCTTTCGCGGGCGAACCGCGATATAATGGGCCTCGTTCGAGAGCCGGAAGTGGCCCGCCGCGAGGAAATGCCAGCAGGGAGAAGTCTCATGCGCTGCCAGATGAAGGACGACGATTTCCGGCAAGCCGTGCTCGACATCGTGGGGGCGAAAGACGGCCAGGCCATTATCATCCAGGTTGTCGGCGGCGGTACGATTACCGGCTATGCGCCCATGTCCGTCGGGCGGGACTACCTGCGGTGCCACGTCTCGGGAGGGGAGAACCACAAGGAACAGATTGTTCCCTTTCACTCGATCACATGCGTGCGCTAGAGCAGGTTCCGATCTGATGTCCCCCTAATCCGACGGGGAAGAGGGTTTCGACCACTGATGGCAAACGGAGTCGCCCACCCCGTTCAATCAGACGGATCTGATCGGTCTGTTTGCCACCCTTAGGTCGAACGCCAGCCGTCTTCGGAAAAAGATCTTATTTGTCAGTCGTTTGAAACCTCATTTCCCGATCTTTTGGCTCCCGTTGATTGACAAGCCGATCGATCACGCGGCCTCTGGCATGATGCCAGGAGCCGTCCCCACGCACGCCCCGGCTCAGCCGGCGGCCTATCTGCGGAGAAGTCATGACTGTCCACTCCCCGATCCCCGGCGATGCTTCTGAATTCGCGCTGATGCGCGAGAAAATGCTTGTCGGCGGCGCCTGGATCGATGCCGATTCCGGTAGCACGATCACCGTAGCCAATCCCGCCAATGGCGAACTCATCGGCACGGTCCCTGACGCCGGCGGTGCGGAAACCCGCCGCGCCATCGAGGCCGCCGCCGCTGCTTTCCGTGCCTGGCGGGCCAAGACGGCCGCCGAGCGCTCGACCCTGCTCCACAAGCTCGCGGACCTGCTTCTCGCGAACCAGGAAGAGCTTGGCCGTATCCTCACCACCGAACAAGGCAAGCCGCTGGCGGAAGCCAAGGGCGAGATCGGCGCCTCGGCGGCTTATGTGCGCTGGTTCGCCGAGGAGGCGCGGCGCCTCTATGGCGAGACCATCCCCTCCCCCTGGCCGGACCGGCGGATCCTGGTCACCAAGGAGCCGGTGGGCGTGGTCGCGGCCATCACGCCGTGGAACTTCCCCTCCTCCATGCTCTCGCGCAAGATCGGCGCGGCGCTGGCGGCGGGCTGCACCGTGGTCTGCAAGCCGTCCGAACTTACCCCCTATTCGGGTCTCGCCTGGGGGGTACTGGCCGAGATGGCGGGGATCCCGGCGGGTGTGATCAACATCGTCACGGGCGATGCGAAATCCATCGGCGCGGAGATGACCTCCAACCCGCTGGTGAAGAAGCTCACTTTCACGGGCTCCACTGCCGTCGGCAAGCTGCTCATGAAGCAGTGCGCGGACACGGTGAAGAAGGTCTCGTTCGAACTCGGCGGCAACGCGCCGTTCCTGGTGTTCGACGATGCCGATCTGGACAAGGCTGTGGAGGGAGCCATCGCCTCCAAATACCGCAATGCCGGCCAGACCTGCGTGTGCGCCAACCGCTTCTATGTGCAGGCGGGCATCTATGACGCCTTCGTGGAAAAATTCGCTGCCGCCTCCAAGGCGATGAAGGTGGGCAACGGCCTGGAAGAGGGCGTCGTCCAGGGTCCGCTGATCGAGGAAAAGGCGGTCGCAAAGGTGGAGCGGCTGCTCAAGGACGCGCTGGACAAGGGCGGCAAGGTGGTCACGGGCGGTCACCGCCATGCGCTCGGCGGCACCTTCTTCGAGCCCACCGTGATCGCGGGTGCGACCCCCGACATGGAATTTGCCCGCGAGGAAATCTTCGGCCCCATGGCGCCGGTCTTCAAGTTTGAGACCGAGGAAGAGGCCATCCGCCTCGCCAATGCCACCGAATATGGCCTTGCCTGCTATTTCTTCACCAAGGATCTCGGCCGCGCCTTCCGGGTGGCGGAAGGGCTCGAATACGGGCAGGTCGGCGTCAATGCCGGCGTCATCACCACCGAGGTCGCACCCTTCGGCGGCGTGAAGGAAAGCGGCTTCGGCAAGGAAGGCTCGAAATATGGCTGCGACGACTATCTGGTCGTAAAATATGTCTGCCTTGGTGGCATCTGATCTGCGCAGGCAGCCGTAACCATGCCGGCCGGGTCCATCCCGGCCGGCTTTTTCATGTCGAGGATAGTGCCGTCATGCGCCTCCCCGTTTCCCTCGCAGCACTTCTTGCCTTCGCCGCACCGGCCTTTGCCGCGCCGCTGGCCGTGGAGGTGCGCAATGAGAGCGTCCCGGTTCTGTGTGCGGAGAAGGACAATGTGGCGCTGTCCTTCCTCTCCGCCGATGTGCGGCGGTTTCGCATCGAGGCGCGGCATCCCGCTTATATCGGCACTTTGAATGCGGACCGGACCGCGCCAGACTGGACGCAGTGCGATATGACCGGCGACCCTGCCGTGCCGGCAAAGCCGCGGACGCGCATTCTTTATTCAGATCAGAAATACCGCCTCGTCGGCTTCACTTTTGCCTCGTTCTGGCGGGCACCCGTAGTGCCGGTGCGTGTTGCGGGACGCACCTTCGAAGGGCTGCACATGGTGCAACTCTTCACGACCACACCACGCGGGCGCTATGAATCCCTCGTCTTCTACCCGCCTGACGGCTATTGGCGCGCGCGCCCCCTCCCCCCGGCCCATATGCCGGAAGCGGCCTATGGCTCGTCCTTCCTGGTCGGTCCCGTCGAGGTGGACGGACGGCCCATCGTGCGCCTGAAGGAGGTGTCGTTCGATCCGGCGCAGGCGACCTTCACCCTTGGCTTCACTGCCGGGGGATCGGCGCGCATGCGGGTGGCGACCATCGACCGCGATCGCCAAGACCTGGACATCACCCTTTCGCAAGTTATTTCCGGAACGCCCTTCGCTGCCTTGCGCTCCATGTATGTGACCGCCTTCAACAACGACGCCGCGGCGGTGGCCTGGAAGCCGCCCGAAGCGGCGGGATGGCGGGAAACGCCTCTCATGGAGTTCCCGGGCGGGGCCGCCCTTGAGGTTTGGGCGGGGCGGCTTACGCCGTCCCGCCACAATACCAGCGCCCCGGACATGGTCTTTGGGCCGTTTGATCCCGCGCCTTGAGCGCGGGCGGGCCTCACATGGGCTTGGCGGGCAGGATCGCCATGTCCCGGACCTGTCCCGGAAGGCCCGAAATCTTGCCCTGCGCGGTCGCCGCGCCGGAGGCGAGGTCCACCGTGTAGAGCGTTTCGCCGGCGATCATCCAAGCCGTATTGGCGCCCGCGCCGTCCGAAAGAATGTCGAAGGCCACCATTTTCTGGGGCACGCCGAGCTTACCGATCGTATTGAGGATCCCGTCATTGGGCGGCGCCTGCTTGACCAGTGTGCCGGAGGCATCGACGTCGAACAGCGCGGTCTCCTTCGCCCCCTTCACGGAATTGGTATAGGCGCCGGCCACGACATTCGGCTTCATCTCCTTCATGGAATCGCTGCCGGCGAAGGCAAGGTTTCCGTCGCGGATGACCTTTCCGTCGTCCACATTGACCCGCAGATTGGTGCCGTCGGAGCCGATCAGGCGCAGGCGATCGGCCACGGGGTTGAAGTCTACGGTCGCGGTGACACGGGACGGCAAGGTGCTCTCCAGCTTCGCCTTCACAGTGGCTTTTCCGGTCGCCGTGTCGATGGTCACGATGGAGCCGTCGTCGATCACGCCATAGAGCATGCCGTCGGCCGGCCGCACGTCGATGCCCTGCACCCTTCCGGAAATGCCGGAGACCTGCCAGCTCTTGCCGGCGGACTTGGCCGCTGCGTCCACGATGACGATCGTATTGTCGCCGGTCAGGGCCGCGAGGGTCTGCGCGCCTGCGCCCGAAGCGAGCACGATGCCGGTGGTGGCGAGCAGCGAGGCGAGAAGGGTACGCTTCAGCATGGGGTGTCTCCCTGAATGTCGACCGGCAGCGCCGCCGGTATCGGGGCTACACGGCAGGGACGAGCAGGGATGCAGAGGACGCGAAAAAAATTTCGCGCCCGGCGCTGTGCAGGTGCATCCAACGGGCAGGCTGGCATGTACCTTCCCCAACAGGAGAAGCAGATGACGGCGGCCGCGCGCAAGGAAACCGAATTTGACTGCGACGCGGCCCTGCGCGCTTGTGCAAAGGGAGATCGCGCGGCGCTTCATGGCCTCTATGCCAGCGAGGCCGCGCGCATGATCGGTGTTGCCCGCCGCATTCTGAGGCGTGACGCGCTCGCGGAAGAGGCCGTCCATGACAGCTTCGTCCAGATCTGGCGGCAGGCTGCTTCTTTCGACCCCGCGCGGGGCGGAGCGCGGACCTGGATCTATGCGATCGTCCGTCATCGCGCGCTCAACATCCTGCGCGGAGAAACACGCACCGAGCTTGTGGACGATCTGGAGCCGCTGGGGCTCGAAGCCCCGGAGGAGAGTCCCGAGGCCGCCATGCTCCGCCTGTCGGAATCCGGCCGCCTGCGCGTCTGCCTGGAACGGCTCGACGCCCCGCGCCGCGCGGCTTTGCTTCTCGCCTATGTGAACGGCTTGACCCACGGCGAACTCGCGGGCCGGTTTGGGGTGCCGCTCGGCACCATGAAGTCCTGGGTGCGCCGCTCGCTTCTCTCGCTGCGGGAGTGCCTCGCATGAGCCCGCGCGACCCGATCTCCAGCCTCTCCCGCGACGAACAGGACATGCGCGCTGCGGAATTCGTGCTCGGGCTGCTGGATGCGCCCGACGAGGCAGACACCGCGGACTGGGCGCGGCAAGACCCGGCTTTCGCGGCCCTGGTCGAACACTGGCGCGCCCGTTTCGCCGAGCTGGACATCACCGCCCCCGAGGGCGCCGCCGGTCCCGCACTCCTCGCGCGCATCGAGCAGACGTTGGACCAGCCCGTCGCTGACCTCGCGATACAACCGACGACCCGGACGGAACCGCGCGAAAGCCTGGGCGCGGCCCCGACCGCTCCGCCACCACGTCAGCCACAGGGGATCGGCGCCCTCGTGGCGGGCCTCTGGGACAGTCTCGGCTTCTGGCGCATGGCGGGGTTGGCAAGTGCGACGGCGAGTCTTCTTCTCGCGATTGGTCTTGTGCTGGGTTCCGGAGGGCGGGCGCCTCAGCCCTACATGGTCGCGGTGCTCCTGGGACCGCAGGGCGAGCCGGCCGCGGTTGTAAACGCTTATGCGGACGGCACGGCGGACCTCCTTCCCCTGCGCCCCATCGCCGTGCCAGACGGGCGGGTTCTGGAGGTGTGGACCCTGCAGGACCCCGCGCGCGGCCCGGTCTCCATCGGCCTTTCCAGCGAGGCGCGCCGCATCCCCCTCGACTTGAAGAGCCTGCCCCGCACGGGGCCGAACCAATTGTTCGAGATCACCCTGGAGCCGCGGGGCGGCTCGCCCATCGGCCGCCCCACCGGCCCGATCCTCATGAAGGGAACGACCAGCGTCGCGCTGTGAGGGGACGCGCGGCAGGCACGCCATTGTCTCGCCGGCTTTGCGGTGCTAATAGCACGCGCTTCAAGAGGACGGCCACGCCGATCCAGCCGCCCGGGACCCGATCCCGGAGGCCACCGCCCGACAGCGCGATGCGCCCTCGGGCGCGTTCGGCGTTGGGCGCCTCCTCGCGAAACCCCTCCGGCTCCGCCGGAGACTACCGGACGGACCCATGTTCGACAGCCTTTCCGACCGCCTTGGCGGCATACTCGATAAGCTCAAGCGGCGCGGCGCGCTCAGCGAGGCCGATGTCGGGGAAGCCATGCGCGAAGTGCGGCGCGCCCTGATCGAGGCGGACGTCGCCCTCGACGTGGTGCGCGGCTTCACGGACAAGGTGCGCGAGCGCGCCGTGGGCGTCGAGGTGGTGAAGTCCGTCACCCCCGGCCAGATGGTGGTGAAGATCGTCCATGACGAGCTGGTCTCCATGCTCGGCTCGGACGCGGACCCCATTGATCTGAACGCCCCCGCTCCCGTGCCGATCCTCATGGTCGGCCTCCAGGGCTCGGGCAAGACCACGTCCACCGCCAAGATCGCCAAGCGCCTGACCGAGAAGGGCAAGCGGCGCGTGCTGATGGCCTCGCTCGACACCCGCCGCCCGGCGGCCATGGAGCAGTTGGCCACTTTGGGCGGCCAGGTGGGCGTCGCGACATTGCCCATCGTGCCGGGCCAGAGCGCGGTGCAGATTGCCCGTCGCGCCATGGAAGCCGCGCGCTTCGGCAATTACGACGTGGTGATGCTGGACACCGCCGGCCGCGTCACGCTGGACGAAGCCTTGATGGCCGAGGTGGCCGAGGTGAAGGCCGCGACCCAGCCGCATGAAGTGCTGCTGGTGGCGGACAGCCTCACCGGCCAGGACGCGGTCAATACCGCCAAAGCCTTCGATGGCCGCGTCGGCCTTACCGGCATCGTGCTGACCCGCGCCGACGGCGACGGGCGCGGCGGCGCCGCCCTCTCCATGCGCGCCGTCACCGGCAAGCCCATCAAGCTCATGGGCACCGGCGAAAAGATGGATGCGCTGGAGGATTTCGATCCCAAGCGCGTCGCCGGCCGCATACTCGGCATGGGCGACGTGGTCGCGCTGGTGGAAAAGGCCGTCGAGAATATCGACATTGAGAAGGCCAAGGCCACCGCGGAGAAGATGCGCAAGGGCGCGTTCGATCTTGAGGATCTGCGCGACCAGCTCCACCAGATGGAGAAGCTCGGCGGCATGAACGGCCTGATGGGCCTGCTGCCCGGCGTCGCCAAGATGAAGAACCAGATCGCCGCCGCCAACATCGACAACAAGGTGTTCAAGCGGCAGGTGGCCATCATCAATTCCATGACCCGCCAGGAGCGCAAGAACCCCAAGGTTCTCGATGCGTCCCGCAAGCGGCGCGTGGCGGCGGGCTCCGGCACCAAGGTGGAAGAGATCAACCGCCTCCTGAAGATGCACCGCCAGATGGCGGACATGATGAAGGCCATGGGCGGCGCCGCCGGCAAGCGCGGGCCGCTCGCCGGACTCGCCAACATGTTCGGCATGGGCGGCGGCATGCCCTCTCCCGAACAGATTCAGGACATGGCGGACAAGATGCCCGGCGGCCTTCCGGGCGCGGGCGGCGGGCTGCCGCCCACCATGCCCGGCCTCGGCAAAGGATTGCCCCCCACCTTCCCCGGCGGCCTTCCCGGCCTCGGGGGCCTGCCCAGGGGCCTGCCCGGCCTTGGCGGGCCAAAGAAGAAATGACGGTCGCCTCTCGCGGCCCCATGACCCCGCCGGGCGCGCCCGGCACACGACACTGAACCGAACAAGACCTTGAAAGGAAAAGTCCCATGTCCCTGAAGATCCGCCTCGCCCGCGGCGGCGCCAAGAAGCGCCCCTATTACCGCATCGTGGTCGCCGACGCCCGCTCGCCCCGCGATGGCCGCTTCATCGAGAAGATCGGCACCTTCAACCCGCTCCTGCCCAAGGACGCCGAGAACCGCTTCACCCTTGACGTCGAGAAGGCCAAGGAATGGCTCGCGAAAGGCGCCCAGCCCACCGACCGCGTCGCCCGTTTCCTCGATGCCCAGGGCCTGCTGAAGCGCGAAGCCCGCAACAACCCGAAGAAGGCCGAGCCCGGCAAGAAGGCCCAGGAGCGCGCCGCCGAGAAGGCCTCCAAGGCTGCGGCTGCCGCCGAGGAAACCGCTTCCGCCGAGTGAAGACGAGCGCGGTCCATATGGGCCGCGCTTTGCCTTCGGCCGCAGCGGCAGGGCGTTGCCCTGCGCCTCCTGCGGCCGAACGCCTCCTTTCGGCGCAACAGATTAGCCCCGCGCCCTTCTTGCGCATCGCGCCTGCCCTCAGCCTGATCCAATCCTGCGGGTTGCTCCGGATCGGACGGCAGGTGAGCCGACCCGAAACAGAACCGAGCCCATCATGACCGACCGCGTCCTCATCGCCCGCATCGGCGCGCCACACGGCGTTCGCGGCGAGGTGCGCCTGTTCGCCTTCGGCGACGACCCGGGTGCGCTGCTTGACTATGCGCTCACCGATGCCTCTGGTCGGAAGGCCTTCCACATCAGCACGCTACGGGCCGCCAAGGACCATTTTGTCGCCCGCCTCAAGGGCGTGGACGACCGCACCGCGGCGGAAGCCCTCACCAATACCGACCTCTATGTGGCGCGCGCCGACCTGCCGCCCGCCGAGGACGAGGACACCTTCTATCACGCCGACCTCATCGGCCTTGCGGTGGAGGATGCCTCCGGCGTCCGGCTCGGCACGGTGACGGCCATGTTCGATTTCGGCGCCGGGGATATCCTGGAATACGCTCCTGAAGGCGGAGGCAAGAGCCAGCTTGTGCCCTTCACCAAGGCCATTGTGCCGACCGTGGACCTTGCCGCACGCCGCATCGTGGTGATCTTGCCGGACGAGGTCGAGGTGCGCGAGAGCGGGCCGGACGCGGCGGAGAGCTGACCGCCCGCTCCGGCCGCTCAATGCGCGCTGGACCCGCCGATGCGGTCCGACCAGGCCAGGATCAGGCTCGAAATCACAAACACCATGTGAATGATCACCAGCCACATGATCATGGTCGTGTCCGTGCTCGGATTCATGTTCATGAAGGCCTTGAGCAGCGCGATCGCGGAGATGGCGACGATGGAGGCCAGAAGCTTCTGCTTCAGGCCGGAAAAATCCACCTTTGTCATCCAGTCCGGCCAGTCGGGATGGCTGCCAGCGTCGATCTTGGACACGAAATTCTCGTAGCCCGAGAAGATCACGATCAGCACGAGATTGCCGGTGAAGGTGAGGTCCACCAGCGTCAGCACGCCCAGGATGACGTCGCTCTCGCTGGCCGAGACGGCATGGCTCACGAAATGCAGAAGCTCGTGCCCGAACTTGAACAGGAGTACCAGCAGCGCGACGATGAGCCCGACATAGAAGGGCGCCATCAGCCAGCGGCTGCGGAACAGTACCTGCTCGACGAGTTTCTCGACCATACCAACCCCCAGACCCGCATTCGCCCTTGAGGTGCCAGAGGCCTTAGCGAACTGCAAGTGCGTCTTTGGAGGGGAGACGGCGGCGCGGCTATTCCTTCACCGCGCCGGTCATGGACGAGACGTAATAGTCCACGAAGAAGGAATAGAGGATGACGACCGGCAGCGAGCCGATCAGCGCGCCGGCCATTAGCGCCCCCCATTCATAGACGTCGGATCGCACCAATTCGGTCAGCACGCCCACCGGCACCGTCTTGTTCTCGGACGATTGGATGAAGGTGAGGGCGTAGATGAATTCGTTCCAAGACAGGGTGAAGGAGAAGATGCCCGCCGAGATCAGCCCCGGCACCGAGAGCGGGAGCAAAACCTTGGTGAGGATCTGCCAGCGCGAGGCGCCATCCACCAGGGCGCACTCCTCCAGCTCGTAGGGAATGGAGCGGAAATAGCCCATCAGCAGCCAAGTGGAGAAGGGCACGAGAAAGGTCGGATAGGTGAGGATCAGCGCCAGCTTGGTGTCATAGATGCCGAGCTTGAACACCATGAGCGCCAGCGGGATGAACAGGATGGACGGCGGCACCAGATAGGCGAGGAAGATGCCGAGCCCCACCCAGCGCGAGCCATGGAAGCGCAGGCGCTCGATGGCATAGGCCGCGAAGACGGACGCCACCAGAGAGATGAATGTGGCGCAGAAGGCCACCAGCATCGTGTTCCAGAGCCAGCCCGGATAGGAGGTCTCGAACAAGAGATACTTGATGTGCTCAAGCGTCGGCTCCACCACCCAGAGCGGCGAATAGTTTGCGTAATCGGTCAGCTGGAAGTTCGGCTTAACGGCAGTGATCGCCATCCAGTAGAACGGAAACAGCAGCACGAAGACGAACACCAGCAAAGGCAGGAAGACGGTGACCAGCCGCCGCGGCAGGCTGTCGAGATAGCTCATGCCGGTGGAATTGTCGGTGAGGCTCTGATCGCTCATGAGGTGGGGTGTCCGGACTGGATGAGGCTCTGGGCAAGCGCGCGGGCGGAAGGGCGAAAGCGCGGGGTCATCAGTCGCCCCCGCCCTGCTGCCATTTACGCCGCTGAAGGCCGAAATAGCTGAAGAGGATCGCCGCCAGCAGGAAGGGGATCATGGCCACCGCAATGGCCGCGCCCTCGCCCAGCTGCCCGCCTGGAATGGCGCGCTGGAAGGAGAGGGTCGCCATGAGGTGGGTTGCGTTGAGCGGCCCGCCGCGGGTGAGCACATAGATGAGCTGGAAGTCGGTGAAGGTGAAGAGCACCGAGAAGGTCATGACCACGGCGATGATCGGCGAGAGCATCGGCAACGTGATGTAACGGAACCTCTGCCAGGAAGTGGCCCCGTCCAGCGTGGCGGCCTCGTGCAGGGATTGGGGAATGGTTTGCAGACCCGCCAGCAGCGAGATGGCCACGAAGGGGATGCCGCGCCAGACATTGGCGGCGATTACCGACATGCGGGCATTGGTGGTGTCGCCCAGGAAGTTGATGTTGTGGTCGATCAGCCCGAGCTTGATGAGCGCCCAGGAAATGATCGAGAACTGCGCGTCAAAGATCCACCAGAAGGCGATGGCGGATAGCACCGTCGGCACCACCCACGGCAGAAGGACGACCGCCCGGAAGAAGGACTTGAAGGGCAGATGCTCGTTCAAGAGCAGAGCCAGCCAAAGGCCCAGGGCGAATTTCAGGATCGATGCGCCGATCGTGTAGAGGAGCGTATTGAAGACGGACAGCCAGAAGACGCTGTCGATCCATAATAGCTCGTAATTCTCCAGGCCGACGAACACGCCTTCGCGGCCGATGCGGGTGTCGGTGAAGCCGAGCCAGACGCCGAGCCCGAGCGGATAGGTCAGGAAGAGAACCAGAAACACGGCCGCAGGCAGCAGGAACAGCAGGCCGAGCACATGGCGCCCCTGTCCGATCCCCGCCCACCAGCTGCGGCTTGTTCCGGCCCGTGCAGAAGCGTCCGCCATTACCCATGATCTCCCTGCCGCCCGCCGCGCGGGCGCGTCCCTCGCACGGGACTGTCACGCATCATCGAAAAAACGCCGCCCCGCCCGCCCTGACAGGCGGGGCGGCCTGCGGGTTCAGCCGCGATAAATGCGGTTGGCCCGCAGTTCGGCGCGGCGCGCGGCCTCTTCCGGCGTCCGCTGGCCGGTGGCAGCCTCGGCCACCATGTCCACGACGATCCAGTCCGCCATGGCCGCGGCCGATTGCGGGCCGAGCGGGCCGGAATAGCCGTTCGGGCGCAAGGTCTCGGAAGCCCGGGAATAGGGCTTGTGGATCGGGTTGTCGGTCCAGACCGGGTTGGAGGCGAAGGCCTTGAGCGTCTGGCAGCAATAGGCGCTCGCGCCCTTGATCCAGGCATTCATCTGCGGCGCATCGAACATGAAGGCCATGTAGGCCTGAGCCGCCTGGGGGAACTTGGTATATTTGAAGATGCAGGCGGACGTCGTCTGGTGCAGTTCCGCCTCCTTGCCCACCGGACCGATGGGGAAGTTGGTGGAACGCATGTCGGCCGCCATGTCGGCGAGCTTGGGGTCGTTCTTCGCGCCGTAATAGACAGACACGCCATTGGCAGTGACGGAGATTTCGCCGGCGAGGAAGGCACGGTTGTTGTTGACGTCGAGCCAGCTCTCGGTGCCCGGAATGAATGTCGGATAAAGCTCGCGCATATAGCGCAGCGCAGCGACAGTCTCGGGGCTGTTGATGACGACCTTGCCGTTGTCGTCCACCATCTTCCCGCCATGGCTCCACAGGACCCAGTGGCAGAAATTGTTGCCGTCGCCGACGCCGTGACCGAGCGTGAAGCCCATGGGATGTCCCTTGGCCTTCAGCGCCTTGCCGAGTTCCAGCAGGGCCTTGGTGTCCTTCGGGAATTCATTGAACCCCGCCTCTTTCACCCAGCTGTCGCGATAGACGACCGCATTGCCGATGGTGGCGAGGGGAAGGGCGATGAACTTGCCGTCCTTCTTGGCATAAAGCGCGGGGGCCTCGTACCAGCCGCCATATTTGGCACCAAGGGCGGTGGCGAGCGGGGTCACGTCCAGCAGCTTGTCGGGATATTGCTGGGCATCGTCGAACCAGACCCACACGATGTCGGGGCCGGAGCCCACATTGGCGGCAACCGCGGCCTTGGGACGGATATCTTCCCAACTTTCCTTGTCGATGCGCACCTCGATGCCGGTGGCCTCGGTGAATTTCTTGGTGTTGGCGAGCCAGGCTTCCTCTTCGCCCTTCACGAAGGGCGACCAGCGCAGCACGCGCAGGCTCGCGCCCGGCTCGGGCTTGAAGTCCGGCATCGCCGCCCCTTGGGCGAAGGCACTGCCGGCCAATCCCGGAAGCGCGGCCGCACCCGCAAGCCCGGCACCCGCCGCCAGAAGATCGCGTCTCGAAATGGTCATGGCGTTCCTCCCAAACGATCTGTTGTCGTTCATTGTGTCATCCCCGCCGCGTCCGATGCCCGGCGCGGTCTTGTCGGGGTCTTCAGTCGACCAGGCGGGCGCCGCTCGCCTCGTCGAACAGATGGGACATGCCCGGTTGGGGCGCGATATGGATCACCTCCCCGGGGTTGATGGAGAGCCGTTCGCGAAACAGGCAGGAAATCTCTTGCCCCTCCGCGCCGCCGAGGCGCGCGACCACGAGGATTTCAGACCCCGTGGGCTCAACCACGATCACCTGCGCGGCGGCTCCTTCCGGCGTGATGCGGATATGTTCGGGTCGCAGGCCGTAGACCGCCTTTTGCCCCCCCTTTCCGCCGGGGACGCCGTCCAGCGACAGTTCAGCGCCGCCGTCGCAAAGGAAAGTGCGCCCCTGCTCGGCGATGCGGCCCTTGATGAAATTCATGGCCGGGGAGCCGATGAAGCCCGCGACGAACTGATTGGCCGGGCGATCATACAGATCGAGCGGCGCGCCGATCTGCTCCACCACGCCGTCGTGCATGACCACGATCTTGTCGGCCATGGTCATGGCCTCGATCTGGTCATGGGTGACATAGACCGTCGTGGTTTTCAGGCGCTGGTGCAGCTCCTTGATTTCGGTGCGCATCTGAACGCGCAGCTTCGCATCGAGGTTCGAGAGCGGCTCGTCGAACAGAAACACCTGCGGATCGCGCACGATGGCCCGGCCCATGGCGACGCGCTGACGCTGTCCGCCGGAAAGCTGGCGCGGGAACCGGTCCAGCAGGTGGGACAGCCCCAATATCCCAGCGGCCTTCTGGACGCGGCTGTCGATTTCGGACTTCGGCGCGTTCCGCAGTTTCAGCGAAAAGCCCATGTTGGCGCCGACCGTCATATGCGGATAGAGCGCATAGTTCTGGAACACCATCGCGATGTCGCGCTCCTTGGGAGGCACATCGTTCACGACCTTCTCATTGATCAGGATCGCGCCGCCGGAAATGTTCTCAAGGCCGGCGATCATGCGCAGCAAGGTGGACTTGCCGCAGCCCGAAGGCCCCACCAACACCACGAACTCGCCGTCGCGGATAATCACATCGACGCCGTGGATGACCTGAGTCGTCCCGTAGGCCTTTTTCACACCGCGAATTTCGACGGTCGCCATTCCCGCTCCACCCTTGGACATCCAACCCGAATGGCCGAAGATGCAGAATGCTCCCGGCCTATTATCGCAGCCACGCACCGGCGACCGCGCCGCCCACTGAGCGGGCGTTTCACCGATCATGGTGCCGGGCTTGTCGGTGATCAAGCGATTTTTAAAACGATTGAACGAAAGGACGAGATCCCAAATGACCTCCAAAAACATAACCGTTCACGCCGATTCTCTTCCGCCCGCCGACGCGCGGCCCATCCTGCTCGTGACCGGTCCGGTGATGCCCTCCGTGGTGGAAGCGCAACTGGCCGATGGCTTCACCCTGGTCGGGTCCGGCGATTTCGAAGGCGCGGTGCAGGAATTCGGTGCGCGCGTGCGCGGCGTCCTCACGCGGGGCGCCAAGCCGGTCTCGGACGCCCTCATGGCGCGCCTTCCGAAGCTGGAGATCGTTGCCAATTTCGGCGTGGGCTATGACACGGTGGACGCCGCCGCAGCGGGGCGACGGGGCGTGACGGTCACCAATACGCCGGACGTGCTGAATGAGGAGGTGGCGGACCTCACCCTCGGCTTGCTGCTCGCGACAGTGCGTGAGATCCCGCAAGCCGACCGGTTTGTGCGCGCCGGAAAATGGAAGACGGGCGCCTATCCGCTCGGCACCAGCCTGCGCACGCGCAAGGTCGGCCTCGTGGGGATGGGCCGGATCGGCCAAGCCATCGCGCGCCGCCTGGAGGCCTTCGGCGTGCCGATCGCGTATCACAGCCGCAGCCCCGCCGCAGGCATTGCCTATCGCCACTATCCCGACCTTGTGTCTTTGGCGCGGGACGTGGACACGCTGATCCTGATCCTGCCCGGTGGGCCTGCGACACGCGGCCTCGTGGGGCGCGAAGTGCTGGCCGCCCTTGGCCCCGATGGGATCCTCATCAATGTGGCGCGCGGTTCGGTGGTGGATGAGCCGGCCCTGGTGGACGCACTGGTCAATCGCACCATCCTCGCTGCGGGGCTGGACGTGTTCGCTGACGAGCCCAATGTTCCGGATGCCCTTGTCGGCCTGGACAATGTGGTCCTGCTTCCGCACATCGGCTCGTCGACCCATCACACGCGCGGCGCCATGGGTCAGTTGGTGGTGGACAATGTGGCCAATTGGTTCGCGGGACGCGGCCCCTTGACCGCGGTCCCCGAGACACCGTGGCCCGCCGCATGACAAAGGCGGCAGCGGGACGCCCCGGTCCGCAAAAGCCGCAACTTCACGCCGCCACCCTGCTGGGATAGCGTTTTCCCATGCGGCTCGCGAAGTTCCTCACCCTGCTCGTGCTCGGCGCCACCTTCGCGGCGCCGGGCCTCGCGCAATCCACCACCCGGCCCGACGCGGCAAAGCCTCCGAGCGCGACCACCAAGCCCCCACCCCAACGCGCCCAACCGGCAAACCCGAAGCCCGACCCGTCGCGAAGCGAACCACCCAAGCCCGATCCCGCGCTCGTGGCGGCCGCCCAAAGGATTGCCGGTTCGTTTCTGCTGGCCAGCGCAGACGGCGCGCGATCCTGCTCCGTGGCCCTGCACGCCGAGGCCGACCGTGCCGGTGGGTTCGCCCTTGCCCTCCCCCTCGATTCCTGTGCCGCAATTCCGTTCGCGGCCCTGGTCCGCGGCTGGACGCCCGACCCCTCGGGGGCGATCCGACTGCTTGGACCGGAGGGGCGCACGATCGCGGAATTCACCGAGGCGACGGGGGGAAGCTACGAGGCGCTGCGGGAGGGGGACGGGGTTTATTTTCTCGCGCCGCCGGGTGGCCTCCAGGGCATCGAGGCACCTCCCGAGGAATTGCTGGGAGAATGGTCTCTCTCCCGCGCGCGCGGTGGTCCCGTGCAGTGCCGGTGGATCCTGACCGATACCCCGGTGGGAAGCGGGCGGAAGGTGGAGGTCGCGCCGGGCTGCACATCCCCGCTCAGCGAATTCGCACCCACGACCTGGCGCATCGAAGGTGGGAACGTGGTGGTCGCATCAGGCTCGGGCCAAACGACCTTACGATTCGCGCGCCAGGAAGACGGAACCTGGGCGAAGACGCCGGAACGGGGCCGACCGTTATTTCTCGCACGTCCCTGAACTGCTTCGCCGACCCCGAAAATGCCCTTGCCATCCGGGGTCACCCCAACCGATGGCTGCGGTTTCACGGGGTTGTTGCAGAACCGCAACAATTGAAATTCAGCATTCATGCGGGTTTGTATATTTTTTGTGCAATTCTTGCCCGTTTTTTCACATTGGAGAAGATGGAGAAATTTGGTCTCAATCTGGGCAGAAAGTTATTTGGGGGTTCCTAGATGAAGAAGCTCGCCGTCGCCGCTGCTGCCAGCATGATGCTCGCTGGTGCTGCCTCCGCCGCCGACATGGCCGTGCCGGTGAAGGCCGTTGTGGCGCCTCCTCCGCCCCCGGCGTTTGATATCGCCTTCGGCGTGACCGGCACTTCCGACTACCTCTTCCGCGGCATCAGCCAGACCAACAACAACCCCGCCATCCAGGGCTTCGTTGAGCTGCAGCTGCTCGACTGGGTCTACTTCAATGTGTGGGCCTCGAACCAGAACTGGGTCGAGAACTTCCAGCTCGAGGGCAACAGCTCTCTCGAAGTGGACTTCGCCGGTGGCCTGCGCCACACCTGGGGTGCCTTCACCCTCGACGTCGGCGGCGTGTACTACACCTTCCCGGGCGGCACGGACTCCCTGGGCCTCAGCTCCACGGACTACAACTACTGGGAAATCTACGCGAAGCCCAGCTATGTGGTGGCGCCCTGGCTGACGCTCGGCGTGAACCTCTTCTGGACCAGCGACATGTACGCCACCGGCACCGACGGCACCGCGCTGTCGGCGACCGCGAAGGTTCCGCTCCCGGCCTTCGGCCCCGGCGGCGACTTCGGCTGGTATCTGTCGGGCGAGTACGGCTATCAGTGGCTGTCCGCCAGCGCCTATACCTATGACGTCGTCTCTGTCGTCGGCTCCTCGCTTGTCACGACTCAAGAGACGATCAGCGGATACAGCTGGTGGAACGTGGGCGTCGGCTTCACCTACAAGGCGGCCACCCTCGATCTGCGTTATTCCGGCACCGATCTCTCGGGCAACAACTGCACCTACATCATCGGCATCTCCAATGGCTGCGGCGACAAGTTCATCGCCAGCCTCTCCTTCGCGACGTCTCTGAACGCGCTGAAGTGACCTTCGCCGCGCGGCTGGGCCGCGCAGGTGACCTCCCTGAGCGCCGCGCATCTTGCGCGGCGCTTTTTTTATGGCGGAACATGTGAAGCGGTAGCGCATCGCGCTCCGGCGGCGCGCGCGGAGGATCAGATCAGCCGCAGGCCTTTGAGGCTCGCGTGCCCATCTTTGCCGACGATGATGTGGTCATGAACCTCGATGCCGAGGGGCTTCGCCATGTCGATGATGCGCCGGGTCATGTCGATGTCGGCGCGCGAGGGGGTAGGATCGCCGGAGGGATGGTTGTGGCACAGGACCAGGGCGCTCGCCGACACCTCCAGCGCCCGCTTGATCACCTCGCGGGGATAAACCGGCGCATGGTCCACCGTCCCTGTCTGGACGATCTCGTCCGCGATCAGCTGGTTGCGCTTGTCGAGGAACAGCACCCGCACCTGCTCGCGCTCTGCAAAGGCCATGGCGGTGCGACAATACTCGATCACCGCGCTCCAGGATGAGAGAACGGGACGGCGCTTGACTTGCCCGCGCGCAATGCGATGGGCGGCGGCCTCGACGATCTTCAGCTCGGTAACGACCGAAGCAGTGACCCCCGTCACCTCCTCCAGCAGGCCGGCGGGCGCCGCCACCACTTCGGCGAATGACCCGAAGCGATCCACCAGCGCCTTCGCCAGGGGCTTCACGTCGCGGCGCGGAATGGCGCGGAACAGAACCAGTTCGAGAAGCTCATAATCGGCCAGAGCACTCGCTCCCGCCTCCCGAAAGCGGGCGCGAAGCCGCTCCCGATGCCCATGGAAGTGCGGGGCCGCTTCCGCAAGTCCATCCTCGGGCGTGTCAGACATGGGAGATCAAGCCGGGTGATAGGGCGGCTTGTGCAGGCCCTTCGGGCTCAGCGTGAAAATCTCCGCCCCTGTTTCCGTCACGCCGACGGCGTGCTCGAACTGGGCTGAAAGCGAGCGATCGCGGGTCACGGCCGTCCATCCATCCGACAGCACCTTCACATGAGGGCGCCCCAGATTGATCATGGGTTCGACCGTGAAGATCATGCCCGGCTTCAATTCCGGCCCTTCTCCCGGGCGTCCCACATGCACGATGTTGGGTTCATCATGGAAGATGCGCCCCACCCCGTGGCCGCAGAAATCGCGCACGACGCTCATGTGCAGAGGCTCGACGAAATCCTGGATGGCGGCGCCGATATCGCCGACATGGCCACCCGGCTTGATGGCCGCGATGCCGCGCATCATGGCCTCATAGGTGACATCCAGAAGCCGCTCGGCGCGGCGCGGAACGTTGCCGACCGCATACATGCGGCTGGAATCGCCATACCATCCATCCACTACCAAAGTGATGTCCACGTTCACGATGTCGCCGTCACGCAGGGGGCGCGCGTTGGGCATGCCGTGGCACACCACGTGATTGATGGAGGTGCAGACCGAATAGCGGTAGCCGCGGTACATCAAGGTCGCGGGATAGGCCTTGTGATCCATGGCGAACTGGAACACGAGCTTGTCGATCGCCTCGGTGGAGACGCCGGGGCCGATCAGACCCGCCACCTCATCCAGCGCCTGGGCGGTCAATCGTCCGGCGCGCCGCATGCCTTCGAAGCCCTCGGGGCCGTAGAGCTTGATATGTCCGGTCTTTCGCAGTGGCGCCTGCGCCGCTTCCACATAGCTCATATGTCTTGTCCTGCCGGCAAAAAGGCGCCCCAACCGCCATACAGCCCATGATTTAGGCCAAAGAGCCCGCAAAGCAAGCCGTTCCACGCGCCCACCCTTATCCGCGCATGGGAATGGCCCGCGCGACGGCGATTTGCTCGGGTCCAAGGGCGCATACCAGCGCCAGGGCTTCAACACCGGCAGCGCGGGCCGTGTCGAAGGCGAACCCATAGGCGGGGTCGATATCGCGCGCGAGTTCCACCGACACCGCCGAGCCGATCTGGCAGAGATAGACCATCACCGCACGCGCGCCGCTCGCCGCCATGGCAGAGAGCTCGCCGAGGTGCTTCGTGCCGCGCACCGTCACGCAATCGGGAAACTCGGCAAGCCCCGGACGTCGCATCAGGTGGACGTTCTTCACCTCCACATAGCAGGGCGCCCGCCCCTCCCCCTCAAGCAGAAGATCGATGCGGCTGTTTGCGCCATATTTCACTTCACGCCGCATCCGCTCATACCCCACGAGCGCGGGAACACGACCCTGACAGATGGCTTCGGCCACCAGCGTGTTGGGATGCATCGTATTCACGCCGACCCATTCGGGCCCACCGCCGAAATCGGCTTCCACAAGTTCCCAGCCGAAGGCGAGCTTGCGCCCCGGCGTGCGGCACGCGACAGCAACACACGGGCGCCCGGCATCGCAAGGCCCGTCATGGCACCCGAATTCGCCACATGCGCGACAGCCTCGGTCCCGTCTTCCAGGATCACATCGGCGAGGAAACGCTTGTAGCGGCGCACGAGGCGCGCCGGGACGAGAGGCTCGGGAAATTGCATCAGGCGCGCGCGTCGCTCCGCCCCGCCAGACACATCAGGGTCTGGGTCGCTGTCGCGCAATGCACGCGCGCGCCGTCGCTCTCGGCGAAAACCTCGACCTTGACGATGGTGAGCGTGCGTCCCGATCGCACCACCTCCCCCGCCGCGATCAGCCGCTCGCCACGTCCCGGCGCCATGATGTTGATCTTGTATTCCACAGTAAGCACCGTGGAGTCGGCGGGAAACAGCGTATAGGCGGCATAACCGCCCGCCGTGTCAGCGATGGCGCCGATCGACCCGCCGTGAAAAAAACCGTGCTGCTGGGTCAGCGCCTCCGCGAAGGGCAGGATGATCTCCGCCCGCCCCGGCGATACCGCTCCCATCTGCGCGCCCATATGGGTCATGAAGGGTTGCCGGGCAAAGCTCTCGCGCACCCGCGTTTCATAATCAGCATCGGGCGGCGTGAAGGCGGGTGCGGCGGGCAGCGTCATGTCAGGGTCCAACAAAATGGCCGCGTATAGAGCCGCAAGCCGGCGCGGCGCGCAAGGCGCCGCGCCCTGTGCTTATTGGACGAACGTATTCTTCAGCGTGCCGAGCCCGTCGATGGAGACTTCCACCTCATTGACCGGCTCCTTCATGGTGCCAACGCCGAGCGACGTGCCGCAGGCGATGAGATCGCCCGGCAGCAACGTCATGTCGCGCGAAAGGAGAGCCACCAGCTTGCGCGGCGGGAAGATCATGTCCCCGACCGCGTAGTTCTGCCGCTCTGCGCCGTTCAGGACCGTGCGCACATGCGCGCCCTCAGTGGGCGCCTCGGTGCTTATGGTTGGCCCGAACGGACCATAGGCATCAAAGCCCTTCGCCCGCGCCCACTGGGGGAAGGTCGGATCCTTGTTCAGGATGTCGGCGGCGGTGATGTCGTTGACGATGGTGTAGCCGAAGATGTGGGCATCGGCCTCATCCTCGGAAATGTTGGACGCCGTCTTGCCAATGACAATGCCGAGTTCGCCCTCATAGACCGTCTTGCCGGAATAGGCCGCCGGCCGGCGCACCGTGGCGCCGGGAGCCGCCGCCGTGGTGGGGGCCTTCAGAAGATAGAGCGGCTCCGCCGGCTCCGCGACCCCGAGCTTGGCGGCCAGCGCATGGAAATTGTTCCACAGCGCGATGATCTTGCTGGGCGCGCAAGGCGCGTCCAAATGAACGTCCACGAGGGGGATCCGCTGGCCGGTTGGCCGCGCGCCCGCAAACATGCAGCCCTCATAAACAGCGATCTCGGCGCCCTCAAGCGTCCCGAAGCCGCCCGCGCCACCAGCGGAAAACCGAACCCAATTCGCCATCTCTTCCTCCCGCGGCGCGCCGCCGGAGGATCGGGGCTACCGCTTATTCTGCAGCGACGCGAGAAGCTCCCGATGCCGGCGCTCCTCATTGTCCGAATTGACCACCATCACGGCCCAGATGGCCGCCGGCAGCCAGCCAATCAGCGTGATCTGGAGGATCAGGCAGAGCAGGCCCTGGAACATGCGGCCCCGAAGCATCAGGGCCAGCCAGGGCAGAAGCACCGCGACGGCGAACATCATCTCCATCTCTCCCACAGGAAGGTCGATGGATATGTGGGGCCGAAGGACGGGAAAGGAAGGGGTCCGCACGGCTCCAGGGGGGCTTTGCCCGCATCCCGGCCGGTTCTGTCCTGCGGCCCGCGACTGTGTTCGGTCTGGCCTCTTCAAGCTCAAACCCGTCCGCCGAAGCACCTAGCTTGCTTGCGAACGCTTGCCAAAAGGCCCTCCCCCGCGTGCGGGAGAGGGGATTGCGTCAGTGCGTGCTCAGACGGCGCGCGCTTCGTGCATTTCCTTGATCTGCTCGGCGCTGTAGCCGAGCTCGGCCAGCACTTCGTCCGTGTGCTCGCCCAGCAGCGGCGACCCGGTGATCTCCACCGACATGTCCGAGAACTTGATCGGGCTGCCGACGGTCAGATACTTGCCGCGCTCCTTGTGATCCACCTCGACGATGGTTCCCGAGGCACGCAGGGACGGGTCTTCCGCGATCTCCTTCATGGTGAGCACCGGCGCGCACGGGATGTCGAACTTGCGCAGGATGTCCACCGCCTCGAACTTGGTCTTGTCCGAGAGCCACGCCTCGATGATGCCGAAGATCTCGAAGATCTTGTCCTGGCGCGCGAGGGGGGTGTTGTAGGCCGGATCGTCGATCCACTCCTCGCGGCCGAGCGCGCGGCAGATGGGCGCCCAGGCATGGCCCTGGATGGTGAAGTAGATATAGGCATTGGGATCGGTCTCCCAGCCCTTGCACTTCAGCACCCAGCCCGGCTGGCCGCCGCCGCCCGCATTGCCGCCACGCGGCACCACGTCCGAGAATTCGCCGTGCGGATACTGGGGATATTCCTCCAGATAGCCGACGCGGTCGAGGCGCTGCTGGTCGCGCAGCTTCACGCGGCACAGATTGATGACCGCATCCTGCATGGAGACGGCGACCTTCTGGCCCTTGCCGGTCTTGTTGCGGGCGTGCAGCGCGGTGAGGATGCCGATGGCGAGATGCATGCCGGTGTTGGAATCGCCGAGCGCCGCCGCGGACACGGTGGGCGGGCCGTCCCAGAAGCCGGTGGTGGACGCAGCGCCGCCGGCGCACTGCGCCACGTTCTCGTACACCTTCAGGTCTTCATAATGGTGACCGTCGGAGAAACCCTTCACCGATGCGACGATCATGCCGGGATTGAGCGACTTGATGTGCTCCCAGGTGAAGCCCATGCGATCGAGCGCGCCGGGGCCGAAATTCTCCACCAGAACATCGCTCTCCTTGATGAGCTTGGTGAGGACTTCCTTGCCCTGCTGGGTCTTGGTGTCCAGCGTCAGCGAACGCTTGTTGGAATTCAGCATGGTGAAATAGAGCGCGTCCGCATTGGAAACGTCGCGCAGCTGGGAGCGCGTCACGTCGCCCGCGCCGGGACGCTCGACCTTGATCACGTCGGCACCGAACCAAGCGAGAAGCTGGGTGCAGGCGGGACCGGCCTGGACGTGAGTGAAGTCGATAATCTTAATACCTTCCAATGGCTTAGACATTTTCGCTTTCCTTTTTTCAAAGCGTTGATCCGTTTCCTCCCGGTCCGGCGCCAAGGCTCCGATCCGGACGAATTCACCCCTCGCACCGCGCTTCGCCACCAAGCGGCGGCAGGCCCGGCACGGGGGAATCCCTCAGCCGGCCCGCCCCTCGCCCCTGCGCGGGGCGCAGAAACTGCGGACCGTCTGGTCAGCGGCCGCCCGGATGGTCCGTGGGACGCCGGCCGGTGCGCGGGGAGCACTCATCCTGATCGCCATGGGCCTTCTCCAGCTAAGCAAGGACAGCCGCTTGTCTTCCATGTCCCCGCGCGGCCCTGCGGTGCCGCGCGGCGGGGTCGTGTCATCCCTCACTCGGCCGCCATGCGCGGGGCGAGCCCCAAGGCACCGGAGAGCTTGAGGGTCAAAATGCGTGCGTCATCGAGCCCGAGCACATCTGCGAGAATTTCGTCCGTGTGTTCCCCCAGCAGCGGCGAGCGCTCCACCGGGACGTCGTTGTCCGACAGCTTGATGGGGTTGCCGACGGTGACATAGGTTCCGCGCACCGGGTGCGGCACCTCCACCAGCGTTCCGGTCGCATAGAGCGAGCGGTCGGCGGCGATCTCCTTCATGGAGAGGATGGGGCCGCAGGGAATGTCGTATTTGTTGAGGATCTCCATGGCCTCGAACTTATCGTGGGCCATGGTCCAGGCTTCGATGCGGGTGAAGATCTCGTTCAGATGCGGCAGGCGCGCCGCCGGCGTCGCGTAGTTGGGGTCGCTCTTCCAGCTGGGCTCGCCGATCACGTCGCAGATCTTCTCCCAGACCGGGGCCTGGGTGATGAAGTAGATATAGGCGTTGGGATCCTGCTCCCAGCCCTTGCACTTCAGGATGCGGCCGGGCTGGCCGCCACCGGAATCATTGCCGGCGCGCGGCACGGTTTCACCGAAGGGCACGCCCTCGCCAAATTGGCTGTATTCGCGCAGCGGGCCATGGTCGAGGCGCTGCTGGTCGCGCATCTTGACCCGGCACAGATTGAGCACCGCGTCCTGCATGGCCGCGAGCACCTTCTGACCGCGGCCGGTATGCTCGCGCTGGAACAGAGCGGTGACGATGCCGAGCGCGAGATGAAGGCCCGTGCCGCTGTCGCCGATCTGGGCGCCGGTCACCATGGGGATGCCGTCGCGAAAGCCGGTGGTGGAGGCGGCGCCGCCCGCGCACTGGGCGACATTCTCATACACCTTGCAATCCTCGAACGGGCCGGGGCCGAAGCCCTTCACGGACGCGAGGATGAGGCGCGGATTGAGCTCCTGGAGGCGCTCCCAGGTGAAGCCCATGCGGTCGAGCGCGCCGGGCGCGAAATTCTCCACCAGCACGTCGCACACCTTCACCAGATCCTCGAGCAGACGCTTGCCCTCGGGATTCTTGGTGTCGAGCGTGATGGACCGCTTGTTGGAATTCAGCATGGTGAAATAGAGGCTGTCCGCATTGGGGACGTCGCGCAGTTGGGTGCGCGTCACATCGCCCTCGCCCGGCCGCTCCACCTTGATCACGTCCGCGCCGAACCAGGCGAGCAGCTGCGTGCAGGTGGGGCCGGACTGGACATGGGTGAAGTCCAGGATACGAACGCCGTCTAAAGCCTTGCCCATAAGAGCCTCGTTTTCCTCTGGCACGCGCTTGAAGCGACGCTTGTTCTTGTTCTCTGAACTTTGTGGAGAGTGAGGCAGGGCCGTCTCCGGGTCCTGCCTTTGGGCTGATGCCCGAGTCTCATGGGAGGCAAGGGACGCGCCGTTGGCGCGGGCGCCCCTTGACCATCCAGGATCACTTACGCTTCACAACGCTCTGCGGGTTGAGGTTGCCGATGCGGCCGCTCTCGGTGCCCGCCTGCGGGTCGATGACCGCATTGATGAGGGTGGGCTTGCCGCTGTCCATGGCCGCGTCCACGGCGCGCTTCAGCTCGTCAGGGGTGGTGACGTTCACGCCCACGCCGCCGAAGGCTTCCATCATCTTGTCGTAGCGGCTGTCCTTCACGAACACCGTGGTCCCCGGGTCGCGCCCGGTGGGATCCGTGTCGGTGCCGCGATAGATGCCGTTATTGTTGAAGATGACGATGCACACCGGCAGGTTGTAGCGGCAGATCGTCTCCACCTCCATGCCGGAGAAGCCGAAGGCGCTGTCGCCTTCCACCGCGAGCACCGGCTTGCCGGTCTCGATGGCGGCCGCGACGGCAAAGCCCATGCCGATGCCCATCACGCCCCAGGTGCCGACGTCCAGGCGCTTGCGCGGCTGGTACATGTCGATGATGCCACGGGCGAGGTCGAGGGTGTTGGCGCCCTCATTGACCAGGATCGCGTCGGGACGCTCCTTGATCACGGTGCGCAGTGCACCCAGCGCGCCATGGAAATCCATGGGGGCGGAATTCTTCATGAGGCGCGGCGCCATCTTGGCGATGTTCTCGTCGCGCTTTGTGTTGATGGTCTTCACCCAGTCGGCCGGGGGAGCCTGCCAGGAGCCATCGATGCCGGCCAGGAGAGCGGCCACGCAGGAGCCGATATCGCCCACCAGCGGCGCCGCGATTTCGACGTTCGAGTCCATTTCCTTGGGTTCGATGTCGATCTGGATGAACTGCTTGGGCGCATCGCCCCAGGTCTTGCCCTTGCCGTGGGACAGCAGCCAGTTGAGGCGGGCGCCCACCAGCACGACCACGTCAGAATCCTTCAGCGCCGTGGAGCGCGCGGCACCGGCGGACTGGGGATGGGTGTCGGGCAGAAGGCCCTTGGCCATGCTCATGGGCAGGAAGGGAATGCCGCTCTTCTCAACGAATTCGCGGATCGTCTCGTCGGCCTGGGCATAGGCCGCGCCCTTGCCGAGGATGATCAGGGGACGCTTGGCGCCCTTGAGCACCTCAAGCGCGCGCTTCACAGCATCCGGACCGGGGATCTGGGCCGGGGCGGGATCGATCACCTTCACCAGCGACTTCGCGCCGGCCTCGGCGTCCATCACCTGCGAGAACAGCTTGGCGGGCAGGTCGAGATAGACGCCGCCGGGACGGCCCGAGCAGGCCGCGCGGATGGCGCGGGCGACGCCGATGCCGATATCCGCCGCATGCAGCACGCGGAAGGCGGCCTTGCAGAGCGGCTTGGCGATGGCGAGCTGGTCCATCTCCTCATAGTCGCCCTGCTGGAGGTCGACGATCTCGCGCTCGGACGAGCCCGAGATGAGGATCATGGGGAAGCAATTGGTGGTGGCGTTGGCGAGCGCGGTGAGGCCGTTCAGGAAGCCCGGCGCCGACACGGTGAGGCAGATGCCCGGCTTCTTGGTGAGGAAGCCCGCGATCGCGGCGGCATTGCCGGCATTCTGTTCGTGGCGGAAGGAGACGACGCGGATGCCCTCGGCCTGCGCCATGCGCCCGAGATCCGTGATCGGGATGCCCGGCACATTGTAGATGGTCTCGATGCCGTTCAGCTTCAGGGCGTCGATGACCAGATGGAAGCCGTCGGTCAGCTCCTGCTCGGGCGCTGCGTCGATGCTGTGGGCTAGTGCGGACATTCCGTTTTCTCCCGGAGAAATCTTTGGCTTTTCAGTTGAGTGGCCGTCCCGTCCGGCGCCGTTTCCGGCGCTATTCGGGGAAGACCCCATGCTTGTCCACATGGGCCGCGAGGCCCATCGTGTGCTCCCGCACGAGCCGCTCGGAGAGATCGGCATTGCCGCTCTCCAGCGCCTCGATGATTCCGGTGTGCTCGCGCATGGAGGTTTCGGAGCGGTTCTCCTGCCGCATGGAAACGGCACGGATGGCGCGCATGTGCAGGAACAGGTTCTCGGTCATATCCACGATGAGCTTGCAGCCGCCCATGCGGATGATGGCCTGGTGGAACGCGATATTGGCCTGCGAATATTCATTCATCTGGGCGGCCGGCGAGCCCTTTTCGAACTCGTCGAACAGGCGCCGCAGCCCCTTGATGTCGCCGGGCGTGGCGCGCTGCGCGGCAAGGCGCGCGGCCATTCCCTCAAGCGCCGCCCACACCGTGACCATCTCGATGATCTGACGCTTGGTCTTGCGAACCACAAAAATCCCCCGCCGCGGAACGGAGCGCACGAAGCCCTCCTGTTCCAGAACCGTCATGGCCTCGCGAATCGGGGTCCGCGACACACCGAGATCCTCGGAGAGCTGACGCTCATCCAGCCGGAACTCGGTGGTGGAGCCATAGATATCCATCTCGGTGATCGCCCGCTTGAGCGCGTCATAGGCCAGCATGCGGAGGCTGGAGCTCGCGCCGAGCGGCTCGACATTCAGCTTCGGTGTGTCTGCGACGTGCTGCACCGGGTGTTCCCTTCCCATAGGCCGGCACCTTCTGTCGGGTGCTCGCGCCATCGGTGAAATACTGTGTACTGTATGCTAGACACGGACGCAATCCCCCGGGGGGAAGCTGTCGGCGCGGTGCGCAGAACTGGCGCGTCCGTGCTGGCGTCTCACGACGATGCCCCTTAGGTGCGCACGGACGGCGGTCCGTAAGCCGGGCGAAGGGCCCAAGGCGGCGAAACTGCCCGGGATCGTGGAAAGCCCGGCGCCGGAGCGCCGGGCTTTTGTCTCACTCGGCAGCGGCGGGGCGCGGACCGCCCATGATGCGCTCCTTGACCTTGCTGATCAGCGGCCAGAACAGCATGACCAGGGCAAGGGTGACGATGGAGCCCACCAGCGGGTTGGACCAGAACACGCCCAGATGGCCCTGGCTGACCAGCATGGCCTGGCGGAAGGAGCTCTCCGCCATGTCGCCCAGCACCAGGGCGAGCACCAGAGGCGCGAGCGGATAGTCCAGCTTCTTGAAGACATAGCCGACGACGCCGAAGATCAGCATCACGGCGATGTCGAGCGCCGCATTGTGCACCGTGTAGGCACCCACCGCGCAGATCACCAGGATGATCGGGGCGATGACGCTGAACGGGATACGCAGGATCGCGGCGAACAGCGGCACCGTGGTGAGCACCACGAGCAGGCCCGCGATGTTGCCGAGATAGATGGAGGCGATGAGGCCCCACACGAAGTCCTTCTGCTCCACGAACAGGAGCGGACCGGGCTGGAGACCCCAGATCAGCAAGCCGCCCAGCAGCACGGCCGCCGTGGGCGAGCCGGGGATGCCGAGGGTGAGCATGGGCAGCAGGGCGGAGGTGCCGGCTGCATGGGCCGCCACTTCCGGCATGACCACGCCTTCCAGCTCGCCCTTGCCGAAATTCTTCCCGTTCTTGGAGAAGCGCTTGGCAAGGCCGTAGCTCATGAAGGAGGCAGGTGTGGCGCCGCCGGGCGTGATGCCCATCCAGCAGCCCACGGCCGCCGAGCGCAGCATGCCGATCCAGTATTTCGGCAATTGCGCCCAGGTCTGGAACACCACCTTGGAATTGATCTTGGCGCTCTTGCCCTTGAAGGCGAGACCTTCTTCCATGGTCAGCAGGATTTCGCCCACCCCGAACAGGCCGATGACCGCCACGAGGAAGTCGAAGCCGCGCAGCAGTTCGGTGGAACCGAACGTCATGCGCAGCTGACCCGTGACCGTATCGATGCCGACCGCCGCCAAGGCGAAGCCGAGGGTCATCGCAGCCAGCACCTTGAAGGGTGATTCGCGCCCCATGCCCACGAAAGAGCAGAAGGTGAGCAGATACACTGCGAAGAATTCCGCCGGGCCGAACTGCAACGCGAACTTCGCGATGACCGGTGCGAGGAAGGTGATGAGCAGCACCGCCACGAAGGCGCCGATGAACGAGCCGGTAAAGGCGCCGGTGAGTGCCTCGCCCGCCTTGCCCTTCTGCGCCATGGGATGGCCGTCGAAGGTGGTCGCCACCGACCAGGGTTCGCCGGGAATGTTGAACAGGACCGAGGTGATGGCGCCGCCGAACAAGGCCCCCCAATAGATGGAGGAGAGCATGATGATGGCGGAGACCGGCGACATGGAGAAGGTGAGCGGCAAGAGGATCGCCACCCCGTTTGCGCCGCCGAGGCCGGGCAGCACGCCGATGAGCACGCCCAGTGCGATGCCGACGAACATGTAGACGATGTTCATCGGGTCGCCGAGGACGCCAAAGCCTCCAATGAGTGATGTGAGCGCTTCCACTGTGTTCCTCCCCAGATCGCCGGCGGCTGGCCGCGGGGCGTGCGGGTGATGTTTTTCAGGATTTCGGCCCGGTGGCGGGAGCGGCTGAGTCGAACGCCGCCCCGGACTCTGTCGTTTGGTGATGTCTTCGCCGCACCTGCAATGAGGCGGCGGAAGGTCAGTATCCGAGCGCGGTCTCGAGGGGGCCCTTGGGCAGGGGCACGAGGAACCAGATCTCGAACATCACGAACAGCACCGCTGGCACGCCGATGGCCACGGGTGCGATGACGAGGGGGCTGTATTTGCCCAGCCACCACATGAAGAAGGCGATGAAAATCATCGAGGCGATATAGATCCCGATGAAATTGATCACCACCACATAAACGATCGTCGGAACGAGGACCTTCAGCACTGACCCGAGTTGCTCGCGATCAACGAAATTGGTGAGGTCCGGCTTCTTGGTGAAAATGTTCGTGGCCAGCGTCCCAACACTGGCAAGGAACATGATGAGCCCCACATAGAAGGGGAAGTAGCCCGCCTGCGGGCCGTCGGACGCCCATTTGGCGCCGATGCGCCAGCTATCGGCCATGACCAAGGCCGCGCCACCCATGAAGAGCAGCGCGACGACGATGTCCATGGTCCGCGTGGTGACCGTGTGTTCGGACTTTTCAGATTCCATTGCCATGACTGACGTCCTGTCGAGAAGATCATCGGACGGGAGCGGACCCGTGGAGACGCGAGGACAGAGAGGGTTGCGTCACTGCGGGCCGTGATCCCGGACCCAAACCGGCGCGCCGCGCGCGCCGGCAAATCTGTGTCCGCCGGTGACAACGACGGAAGGGCAGTCCGAAAGGCCGGCGCCGTCTGGAGGTCAAGCCCCGACGATTCTGGCCCGCCCGCGCTGCATGCCGCAGGCGGCAGCTCTCGTTCCGAACCAGAAGGACTGGTCGGGTGTTCCGCCCGGACCAGACACTCCCGCAAGGAAGCGCCTGGCGCCGTCATTGCCGCATACTGTGCTCCCACGAGGCGGATGGAACGCACCATGCGCAGGGGGAAGCGAGCGAGCCGGGGCGTGATCCCGTCGCTCACACCGCCGTCACTTGGCGATGAAGCCCGCCTTTTCCATCAAAGTGCGATGGCTTTCCGCCGCCTTGCCGAGCCAGGCCTTGTATTCGGCCCCCGTCAGCATGGTCGTGTTGAAGGCGCCCTTCTCCATGAATTCCTTCCATTCGGGCGTCTCGCGCACCTTCTTGAAGAGATTCACGTAATAATCGACCTGGTCCTGGGTCACGCGGGGCGCCATGAAGATGCCGCGCAGCATCAGATACTCGATGTCGAGCCCGCCTTCTTTACAGGTCGGGATGTCAGACCAGGACTTGCCGCTCGCGACCGGCTCCTTGTAGGGCAGGCGCTGGGTATCGAACACGCAGAGCGGCTTCAGCTCGCCGGCGCGCCACTGAGACACGGCTTCGATGGGATTGTTGACCGACGAGGTGACATGGCCACCCACCAGTTGCGCGGCGACGTCGCCACCCCCCTTGTAGGGAACATAGATGAACTTCGCGCCGGTGGCCTGCTCGATGGCGGCGGTGATGATCTGGTCTTCCTGCTTGGAGCCGGTTCCGCCCATCTTGAACTGGCTGTCGGCGGGAGCCGCCTTGAGCGCCGCCAGATAGCCCTTCACATCGTCGTAAGGGGCCTTGGCATTCACCCACAGAATGAATTCGTCGAGCGCCAGCATGGCGACCGGCGTCAGATCATCCCATTTGAAGGGGACGCCCGTGGCCAGCGGCGTGGTGAACAGGTTCGACAGCGTAATGATGATCTTGTTGGGATTGCCGGCCGACCCCTTCATGTCGAGGAAGCCTTCGGCACCCGCGCCGCCTGATTTGTTGATGACCACCAGCGACTGGGTCATCAGATTGTTCTTCTGAATAATGCCCTGAAGCATGCGGGCCATCTGGTCGGCGCCGCCGCCGGTGCCGGCCGGCACGATGAACTCCACGTTCTTGGTGGGCTCCCACGCCCAGGCGGAGAGAGGCGCAAGCGCCGCTACCGCAGTACAGACCGCTGCGAAATGCCTGAATGATTTGGCGATTGCCGAACGCATCTTGTCTTCCTCCCGGGTCGCCCGCCTTCTTTGCGAGGCGGATGCTTGGCGTAACCTTTTGAAGAATTTAGTATTCTTGCCACCCTGGCGTTAGGTGGATTTGGAAAGAGTATATTGTATGTCACTCCCACGCAACGGAAATCCGCGATTCTGAATTCGGTGGGCCGAATACATGCGTCTTGTATTTTGCATAAAATATTTCAGAAAATACCGGGGCGGAAATGCTGCAACCGCACGGACCATTGCTGCACAGCAGCAGCGTCGACATCCAGGCCAGCCACGAGCGGAGATCCAAAACCGCTCCAATATCCAAGCACTTACGTTCGAAGAACCGGACTCCTGCCGGGTGGCAGAGTTACGATAATGATCGCAAAGGCTTGCTCGAGCCTGAGGCGAATGACCCTCACATTCTGGCTCGAACCGCGCCTCAGCGATAGGCCACAAATTCGGGAGGGAGGGATTCGTCCGCCCCGGAATAAAGTCGCGTCATCTGGTCCGCCGCAGCGATCACGCGCCGGCCGAGACGCGTGACTCGATCATCGCTCATGCGGACCGAGGGACCGGACACGGAAACGGCGCCGATTGGCTCGCGCCACTCATTGAAGATGGCGGCCGCCACCGCCCGCATTCCCGCCGTATGCTCCTCATGATCCACCGCATATCCGCGCTCGGAGACCAGAGCGAGATCGTCCATGAGCTCGCGCTCGGAGCGATGGGTGCGCACCGTGAAGGCCTCATAGCGAATCTGCGCAAGACAGGCGCCGCGAAAGGCCGGGCTGGCGGACGCCATGATCGATTTGCCCGCGGCTGTGGCATGCAGCGGGAGCCGCGCGCCCAGCCGAAAGAAGGCGCGCACCGGGGCATGGCCCTCGGCCTGCCCCACCACGACCAGTTCGTTGCCGTCGAACATGGCGAGGTTGACCGTTTCTTCGGTTTCATGGAGCAGGCGCCGGATCACCGGCCGCCCGACGTCCGGGAGCTTGCGAATGCGTAAGTAGGCCGCGCCGATTCGAAACAGGCCGAGGCCCACCGTCCACAGCCCGTTCTCCTGGTCGTGATTGACGAGCTGGCGCTTCTGCAGCGTCGCCAGGAGCCGGTGCGCGGTCGAGGCCGGCAGATCGGCGCGCTTTGCAATATCGCTGAGGCTCATGCCGTCGGCTTCCGCCAGCACCCGCAGGAGCGCGATGGCGCGGTCGAGGGACTGGACTTCTCCGCCGTCCGCAGCGGAGGCAGGCCGCCCCCGTCGGCGCGGCGCGATGATTTGATCCTCCATGTGCCCTCGTGCGGCTCCCTGCACCACGGGCCGACGGTGGAGCGGCCCTTTGGGCCTGCCCGGCCGGCGTCATGCGCCGAACCGAGGATGCCCTTGGGGTAGAAGGCGCCTTTTCATGGCGGACGACAAGAGGGGCAAACGGGGTGCGACACCCCCTGCGGCAATTTTCCATATTACGGAAAAATATCTCATAAATATCGTGGACAGCGAAACCGGAGCCGGGACGTGCGTCCCGCCATCTGGCATACATTATACGCCATCAACGATACGGGAGAAACGAGCCATGAAGGTCTGCATCTACGGCGCCGGGGCGATCGGCGGGTATCTGGGGGTACAGCTGGCCCAGGCCGGCGCGGATGTAAGCCTTGTGGCGCGCGGCGCCCATCTTGAGGCGATGAAGCAGAACGGGGTGAAGCTGCTGATCGACGGCGAGGAGCGCGTCGCGCGCGTGCGCGCCACGGACGATCCCGCCGAACTTGGGCCGCAGGATTATGTCTTCGTGGCCCTCAAGGCCCATTCCGTTCCGGCCGTGGTGGACCGCATGCGGCCCCTGCTTGGCAATGACACCAGCGTCGTGACCGCTGTGAACGGCGTGCCCTACTGGTATTTCTACAAGCATGGCGGTGCCCTGGAAGGCCGTACCCTGCAGAGCATCGATCCGGGCGGAAAGCAGTGGGACGTACTGCGGCCGGAGCGGGCCATCGGCTGCATCGTCTATCCCGCGACCGAAGTGGTGGCCCCGGGCGTCATCCAGCATGTCTATGGCGACAAGTTCCCGATCGGCGAACCGTCCGGCGCGGTGACGGACCGTGTCGAGAAGCTGAGCGCGTTGATGGCCGCCGCCCAGCTTCGCGCGCCCGTCATGACCAATATCCGCGACGAGATGTGGCTGAAGCTCTGGGGTAACCTGTGCTTCAACCCCATCAGCGCCCTCACCCACGCCACCCTGGATGTGATTGCGACGGATCCGGACACCCGCGCCGTGGCGCGCGCCATGATGACCGAGGCCGAGACCATCGCGCGCCGGCTCGGCGTGAATTTCCGCGTGGATGTGGAGCGCCGCATCAATGGCGCGGGCGCCGTCGGGAGCCACAAGACCTCCATGCTCCAGGACCTGGAACGCGACCGGCCCATGGAGATTGATCCGCTCGTGACCGCGGTTCAAGAGATGGGACGGCTGCTCGAAGTGCCGACGCCGACGCTAGACGTGGTGCTGGCCTTGGTGCGCCAGCGGGCGGCCATGGCCGGGCTTGGCGGACATCTCTCCACGCCGCCGCTCACTGCCGCCGATCTGCCGGGCGCGGACACCCGCCACTGAGCCTCTCTCATGCAAAAGCCCCCGGCGCGAGCGCCGGGGGCTTTTTGTTGGCTCGCCACGTCGTGCCGAGTGGGCTCTTCGCCCGCCCGCAACGCGCCGGCAAGATCACTCCGCGACGACAGCCACCGCAGCGCCGGTTGCCGCCACGTCTCCGGTGGAGAGCGCGACGCCGGCAAGGGCGTAGCCGAGGACCAGGGTCGCAAACACAGCGATGCGCTTCAGCATGGGGCTACTCATCGAACGAGAACGTTTGGAGCGCGGGACCGCGATTGAGGCACGCTGCGCCACAGAGGTTCTCAAAAGGTTAAATTCAGCGGGAGAATCGTCGCCGTCCCAGCCCGCCTTCGTCGGCAGGGTTAATGCACCACGGCCCCTTCCAGTTCCACAGGGCCAATGGTCGAAGACGACAAAAGTCGCGGCCCTGTCGCCGGCTGGCCACACTGCGTCTCGCCGCCCCTGGACAGGGCACAAGGGGGCGTCTATCGCAGGCCCATCTTCTTTCCCGCGAGAAACTCTCTTTCCATGCTCCGCAAGCTCTACGACTGGGTGATCGCCTATTCCTCGCGCCCGTCGGCCCCCTGGGCTTTGGGCATCGTCTCTTTTGCGGAAAGCTCGGTCTTCCCCATCCCGCCGGATGTGCTCCAGGTGCCCATGACCCTGGCGCGGCCGGACAAGGCCTGGACCTATGCGCTGATCGCCACCTTGTCCTCCGTGGCCGGCGGGCTGGTTGGCTATGCCATCGGCGCGCTGCTCTATGACAGCGTCGGCCTGTTCCTGATCAATCTCTACGGCTATGGCGCGAAGGTGGAGACGTTCCGGCATGCCTATGCCCAATACGGGCACTGGGTCATTCTGCTGAAGGGCCTGACGCCGATCCCCTACAAGCTGGTGACGATCACATCGGGCTTTGCGAATTACAATCTGTTCTGGTTCGTCGTGCTCTCGCTGATCACGCGCGGCGCGCGTTTCTTCCTCCTGGCCGCGCTGCTCAACCATTTCGGCCCGGCGGCGCGCGAGTTCATCGAGAAGCGCCTGGGCCTGGTCACGCTCGGCCTGTTCGCGGTGGTGGTGGTGGGCCTCGTCGCTGCGCTCTACCTGTTCTGAACGCCGCCCCGGCCCGAGGCGACCGGACCAGCCCTCGACGCTCCAGCTTGAGCATGGCATTATGATACTGCATCCAACCACCCGCGCTGGATGCGCATCGTGCGGCCCGTCGCGGCCTTTCGCCCCCTGCATCGGTCGCGATCATGCTGTCCCTCCTCTCCCGCTTGAGCGCAGAGCCCGCCCCGCTAGATTGGTTTGTCCAGAAGGCCTGGCACCCCTGGATGATCGTGGGGATTGTCTCGACGGGCGCCTTTATCGGCCAGTTCGACGCGACGGTCGTGCAACTCGCCCTGCCGAGCCTCGGGCACCATTTCGGCATCTCCATCCATCACGTCAGCTTGGTGGCGCTCGCCTATCTGGTGGCGTTCGTCGCCTTCCTGCCGGTCTTCGGGCGGCTATGCGAGATGTATGGGCGCAAGATGCTCTACATCGTCGGCTATCTGATCTTCATTCTGGCGAGCGCGGCCTGCGGTTTCGCCACAGACTTCTGGGAACTGGTGATCCTGCGTTTCCTGCAAGGCGTCGGCGGGGCGCTGCTTGGGGCAAACAGCATGTCGATCCTTGTCCATACGGTGTCGCTGGACCAGAGAGCGCGGGCCCTGGGCTGGTTCGCGGCCGCCCAGGCGGCGGGGATGAGCTTGGGGCCCGTCCTGGGCGGCGTCCTCATTCAGAATCTCGGCTGGCAGTGGATCTTCTGGTTCGTGGTCCCGCTGGGCAGTCTGGGCATGGGCGCTGGGTGGCTCGCGCTTCCGCGCACCGCTGACGCGAGTGTTGATCACACCTTCGACTGGCTCGGCGCCGCACTCATGAGTCCGGCGCTCATGCTCATTGTCGCCGTTCTGAGCCACGCTTCCGCGTCACACTTCAACTTGCTGCTCAATCTCGGGATGGCTGCCGTCGCGATCCTGCTGCTGGTGCTCTTGGTGCGCCACGAGCGCAAGGTGCGCGCGCCCATCATCGATCCGGCCTTGTTCGAAAGCGCGGCCTTCTGCGGGGCGGCCCTGGGAACCATGCTCGCTTATGCCCAATTGACCGCCATATTCTTCCTCATGGCTTTTGCACAGTCTCGCGGGTTCGGCGAGACGCCGCTGGTCAGCGGAGTTCATCTTGCGGTCCTCGCCCTCGCCATTGGCCTCAGCGCGCCGCTGAGCAGCGCGGTGCGCGAATGGCTCGGGCGCGAGCGTATCAGCCTCGCCGCCATGGCGCTCACTCTGGCCGGCGTGCTGCTCCTCTTCGCCACCCTCGGGCGCGTGGAAAAGCACTGGCTTATGGACGGCATGGCTTTCGTTCTGGTCGGGGCCGGCCTTGGCCTCTTCATCGCCCCAAACAATGACATCGCGCTCGCGGCCGCGCCTCCCGGATTGGCCGGCGCGGCCGGGGCTTTGCTGAACCTCGTGCGGGTGCTGGGCGCGAGCCTCGGCGTCGCCGGCGGCGCGGCCATTCTCTCGCTGAACCTCCACGAATTGAATTTGGATGGTCATATCCGCTTCGCGCGCGGGGCGGATATGATCCAAGCCGTGCGAGACTGTATGCCGGCATTGGCCCTCGTCGTCCTATGCGGAGGCCTGCTGGCGCGCTTCTCCGCCCACCGGATCTCCGTGGCGCGCTGAGACGTCTCGATCACTCCTTCCGGACCGGGGCGGAGCCGGTACCCTCGGCAAGGGAAACGCCCGAATTAGCCTGACCCAAATACGATCGGGCGCTGCGCAGGCTCTCCAGCCCACACGGCGCCCGCATAAAGATAGACGGCTTCTCAGCGCGGCAGGGTGGTCACGCCCATCAGATCCTTGTCGATGGCGTGCGCCGCCTGGCGCCCTTCCCGGATGGCCCAGACCACCAGCGATTGGCCGCGCCGCATGTCGCCCGCCGCATAGAGCTTCGGGGTGGAGGTGAGATAGCTCTCTTCGTCCGCCGCCACATTGCCGCGCTTGTCCAGCGCGGCCCCGCTCTGCGCCAGCAGACCTTCCACCACGGGATGGGCGAAGCCGATGGCGAGGAAGACAAGGTCCGCCCGCAGCACGAATTCTGTCCCCGGAATGGGCTGGCGCTTGGCATCCACGCGGGCGCACTTCACGCCGGTCACGCGGCCGTTGCGGCCCTCGATGCCCAGCGTCGCGCAGGCAAATTCGCGCTCGGCGCCCTCGGCCTGCGAGGAGGAGGTGCGGAACTTGGTGGGCCAATAGGGCCACACGGCGAGCTTGTCCTCCTTCATGGGAGGCACAGACCGGATGTCCAGTTGCGTCACGGACAGCGCGCCCTGGCGGAATGCGGTGCCCACGCAGTCCGAGGCGGTGTCACCGCCGCCCACCACCACCACATGCTTGCCCGCCGCAAGAATGGGCAGGTCGCGATGCACGTCCTCGCCGCCCTCGCGACGGTTCTGCTGGACGAGGTAGGGCATGGCGAAATGCACGCCTTCCATCTCCTGGCCGGGCAGTTGCGGATCGCGCGGTGCCTCGGAGCCGCCCGCCATGAGCACGGCGTCGTGGCTGTCCAGAAGCTCCTGGAGGCTTGTGGTGACGCCCACATTGACGCCGTAATGGAAGGTGACGCCCTCGCCTTCCATCTGCTTCACGCGGCGGTCGATGTGGTGCTTCTCCATCTTGAAGTCAGGAATGCCATAGCGCAGCAGGCCGCCGGCCTTGGGCTCGCGCTCATAGACATGCACGTCATGGCCGGCGCGGGCGAGTTGCTGGGCCGCGGCCATGCCGGCAGGTCCGGAACCGATCACGGCGACCCGCTTGCCGGTGCGCACCTCGGCCGGCTCCGGTTGGATCCAGCCCATCTTCCAGGCCTTGTCGGCGATGGACTGTTCGACGGTCTTGATAGTGACCGGCATGTCTTCGAGATTCAGCGTGCAGGCCTCCTCGCACGGGGCGGGGCAGACGCGGCCGGTGAATTCCGGGAAATTGTTGGTGGAGTGCAGGTTGCGCGCCGCCTCCTCCCAGTCGCCCTGATAGACGAGGTCGTTCCAGTCGGGGATCTGGTTATGCACCGGGCACCCCGTCGGCCCATGGCAGAAGGGAATGCCGCAATCCATGCAGCGGGCGGCCTGGTTGGCCACCTCCGCTTCCGGCAGGGGCAGGGTGAATTCGCGGAAATGACGGATCCGGTCGGAGGCGGGCTGATACTTCTGCTCCCGCCGGTCGATCTCAAGAAACCCTGTGACCTTGCCCATACCCACTCCTCCGGGAGCCCCGTCGCACCCTGGCGCCGCTTAGCTCCATTACAAGAATTGTTCCAGCTTGGGGACTCTGCTTTTCAGCCGCTCGCGCGCGCCTCCCCCGCGTGCGGGAAAGGGCTGGGAAAGAAGCGGCGACCGCGGCGGGCCGATCTGCGGCCCGGGCTATTGGACGGGCACGGCCCGCCCTCCCCCGCGAGGGGAAGAGGGAGCCGCATCACGTCCGGCGCACCTATTCGGCGGCCTGGAGCCCGCGCCGTTTCTCCATCTCGCGCAAGGCCCGGCGGTATTCGACGGGCATCACCTTGACGAACTTGCCGCGATAATCGGCCCAATTGTCGAGGATCGCCTGTGCCCGGGCAGAGCCCGTATAGTGCAGGTGCTTGGCGATGAGCTGGTGCAGGCGCTCCTCGTCGTGGCGGGACATGTCGCCCTGCACGTCGATGCGGCCCTTGAACTCCAGGTCGCCGCCATGGTGGTGGAGACGCTCCAGCAGATCCTCTTCCTCTTCCACGGGCTCGATATCGACCATGGAGAGGTTGCACCTCTTTTCGAAGCTCTTGTCCTCGTCCAGCACATAGGCGACGCCGCCCGACATGCCCGCCGCGAAGTTGCGCCCCGTGGGGCCGATCACCACGACGATGCCGCCGGTCATATATTCGCAGCCATGGTCGCCGGTGCCTTCGACGACGGCGATTGCACCGGAATTGCGCACCGCGAACCGCTCGCCGGCGACGCCCCGGAAGAAGCACTCGCCCTCGATGGCGCCATACATCACCGTATTGCCGACGATGATGGAGTTTTCCGGCACAATGGCGCTATGGGCCGGCGGGCGGACGATGATGCGGCCGCCGGACAGGCCCTTGCCCACATAGTCGTTGGCCTCGCCCACGAGATTGAGGGTCACGCCCGCCGCGAGGAAGGCGCCGAACGCCTGACCTGCCGTGCCGGTGAGATTGACCTCGATCGTGTCATCGGGCAGCCCCGCGCCGCCATAACGCTTGGCCACCTCGCCCGAGAGCATGGCGCCCGCCGAGCGATCCACGGAGCGGATGGGGCTTTCGATCACCACCTTCTCGCCGTGCTCCAGGGCCGGCATGGCCTTGGCGATCAGGGTCCGGTCGAGCACGTGCTCGATCGGATGATGCTGGCGCTCGGTATGGTAGGTCGAGACATCCGCCGGCACATCGGGCTTGGCGAAGATGCGGGAGAAATCCAGCCCCTTCGCCTTCCAATGGTCGATGGCCTGGGCTTGATCCAGGAATTCCGAGCGGCCGATGATTTCATTAAACGTGCGCACGCCGAGAGCGGCCATCATCTCGCGCACTTCCTCGGCGACGAAGAAGAAGTAGTTGATGACGTGCTCGGGCGTGCCCTTGAACCGCTTGCGCAGGACCGGGTCCTGGGTCGCCACGCCCACCGGGCAGGTGTTGAGGTGGCACTTTCGCATCATGATGCAGCCGGCCGCGATCAGCGGCGCGGTGGAGAAGCCGAACTCGTCCGCCCCCAGCATGGCGCCGATGATCACGTCGCGCCCGGTGCGGAAGCCGCCGTCCACCTGCAGGGCCACGCGCCCGCGCAGCCGGTTGGCCACCAGCGTCTGCTGGGTTTCCGCAAGGCCCATTTCCCAGGGCGAGCCGGCATGCTTCAGCGAGGTGAGCGGGGACGCGCCCGTGCCGCCCTCGAAGCCGGAAATGGTGATGTGGTCGGCGCGCGCCTTGGCGACGCCCGCCGCGACAGTGCCGACGCCCACTTCCGACACCAGCTTCACCGACACGTCGGCAGAAGGATTGACGTTCTTCAGATCATAGATGAGCTGCGCCAGATCCTCGATGGAATAGATGTCGTGATGCGGCGGCGGGGAGATAAGGCCGACGCCGGGGGTGGAGTGGCGTACCTTGGCGATGACCGCATCCACCTTGTGGCCGGGCAATTGCCCGCCCTCGCCGGGCTTGGCACCCTGCGCGACCTTGATCTGCATGACGTCGGAATTGACCAGATATTCCGCCGTCACGCCGAACCGCCCCGACGCCACCTGCTTGATGGCCGAGCGCATGGAATCGCCGTTGGGAAGCGGCTTGAAGCGTTCCGGCTCCTCGCCGCCCTCGCCCGTATTGGACTTGGCGCCCATGCGGTTCATGGCGATGGCAAGCGTGGTGTGCGCCTCGCGCGAGATGGAGCCGAACGACATGGCCCCGGTGGCGAAGCGCTTCACGATCTCGCTCGCCGGCTCCACCTCGGACAGGTCGATGGGCGCCTTGCCGATCTCGGCCGCGTCCTTGATGCGGAACAGCGCGCGGATGGTGAGCAGGTTTTCCGGCGCATCCATCATCTTGGCGAAGGCGCGGTAGCGGTCCTGCGCATTGCCGCGCACCGCATGCTGGAGCAGCGAGACGCTGTCCGGCGTCCAGGCATGGGCTTCGCCACGGATGCGGTAGGCATATTCCCCGCCCACATCGAGCGCGAGCCGGTAGACCGGCGCGTCGGAGAAGGCGAGCTTGTGCCGGCGCACGGTCTCTTCCGCGATCTCGGAGAGGCCCACGCCCTCGATGGTGGTGGCGGTGCCGAAGAAATACTTGTTCACCAGTTCCGACGACAGGCCGACGGCGTCGAAGATCTGCGCGCCGCAATAGGACTGGTAGGTGGAGATGCCCATCTTGGACATCACCTTCAGCAGGCCCTTGTCGATCGACTTGATGTAGCGCTTGACGATCTCGGTGTCGTCCACCTCCTCGGGGATCTCGTCGCGCATGGCGACCAGGGTCTCGAAGGCGAGATAGGGGTTGATGGCTTCCGCCCCATAGCCCGCAAGGCACGCGAAATGATGGATCTCGCGCGCTTCTCCGGTCTCCACCACGAGGCCGACCGAGGTGCGCAGGCCCTTGCGGATCAGATGGTGGTGCACGGCGGCGGTGGCAAGCAGCGCCGGGATCGGGATGCGGTCCGGCCCGGTCATGCGGTCGGAGAGGATGATGATGTTGTAGCCGCCATGGACCGCCGCCTCCGCGCGCTCGCACAGGCGGTCGAGGGCGTCCGGCATGCCGGCGGCGCCCTTCTCGGAGGCATAGGTGATATCGAGCGTGCGGGTGTCGAACCGCTCCTCCATGAAGCCGATGGAGCGAATCTTCTCCAGATCCTCATTGGTGAGGATGGGCTGGCGCACTTCGAGCCGCTTGCGGCGGGCCGTGCCTTCCAGATCGAAGATGTTGGGGCGCGGGCCGATGAAGGAGACCAGGCTCATGACCAGTTCCTCGCGGATCGGGTCGATGGGCGGGTTCGTCACCTGCGCGAAATTCTGCTTGAAATAGGTGTAGAGCAGCTTGGACTTGTCGGAGAGCACCGAGACCGGGGTGTCGGTGCCCATGGAGCCGACCGCCTCCTGGCCGGTGACGGCCATGGGGGGCAGCAGCAGCTTCACGTCTTCCTGGCTGTAACCGAACACCTGCTGGCGATCCAGCAGCGAGACGTCGGTGCGCACCTCGCGCGCCTCCACGGGGCGCAGGTCTTCGAGCACCAATTGGCTGCGCTTCAGCCACTCCTTGTAGGGATGGGCCTTGGCGAGCGAGGTCTTCACCTCCTCGTCGGGCACGAGGCGGCCTTCCTCCAGGTCCACCAGCAGCATCTTGCCGGGCTGGAGGCGCCACTTGGTGACGATCTTCTCCTCGGGCAGCGTCAGCACGCCCATTTCGGAAGCGAGCACGATGGTATCGTCGCTCGTCACCATATAGCGGGCGGGACGCAGGCCGTTGCGGTCCAGCGTGGCGACGATCTGGCGTCCGTCTGTGGCGACGATGGCGGCCGGGCCGTCCCACGGTTCCATGAGGGCGGCGTGATATTCGTAGAAGGCGCGCCGCTCCTCATCCATGAGCGGGTTGCCCGCCCAGGCCTCGGGCACCAGCATCATGGCGGCGTGGGGCAGCGAATAGCCGCCCTGGGTCAGGAATTCGAGCGCGTTGTCGAAGCAGGCGGTGTCCGACTGGCCCTCATAGGAAATCGGCCAGAGCTTGGAGATGTCCGCGCCGAACAGCTCGGAATCCACGCTCGCCTGCCGCGCCGCCATCCAGTTGACATTGCCGCGCAGGGTGTTGATCTCACCATTGTGCGCCACCATGCGATAGGGGTGCGCCAGCGGCCAGGCCGGGAAGGTGTTGGTGGAGAAGCGCTGGTGGACGAGGGCGAGCGCGCTCTCGAAATCCGGGTCATGCAGGTCCGGATAATAGGCCCCGAGCTGATCCGCCAGGAACATGCCCTTATAGACCAGGGTCCGGCAGGACAGGGACACCGGATAATAGCCGAGCGTGCGCGGATCCTTCGCATCATAGATGGCGTTGGAGATCACCTTGCGGGCGACAAAGAGCTGCCGCTCGAAATCCTCCTCGGACAGGGGCGTTTCGCCATGGCCGATGAAGATCTGCACATGGTCCGGCTCGGTGGGCAGTACGCTGGCGCCCAGCGACGAATTGTCGGTCGGCACGTCGCGCCAGCCGATCAGGGTCAGGCCCTCCTCCGCGATCACGCGCGCGAAGGTTTCGCGCACGATCTGCTGTCCGGCCGGATCGCGGGGCAGGAAGATATGGCCGACCGCATATTGGCCCGGCGCGGGAAGCGTGAAGCCGAGGCGGGCGGCTTCCTTCGCGAAGAAGCCGTGCGGAATCTGGACCAGCATGCCCGCGCCGTCGCCAGCGCGCGGATCGGCGCCGACCGCCCCGCGATGCTCGAGATTGAGCAGGATCTGCAGGCCGTCCTCGACAATCTTGTGCGACTTGCGACCCTTGATGTCGGCGATGAAGCCAACGCCGCAGGCATCGCGTTCATGGGCAGGGTCGAACAGGCCGGAGGCCGCCGGGCGGCCCGCGATGGGCGCGGTTTTGGCGGCGGTGGCCCCGGCCACGGCACCCGCGTTCACCCTGTCCATGCGATCCGTCGACATCGCTGCGCCCTTTCTTGTTGCCGGGCTCTCGCCCGCAATCCGTCTGCCCTCTCGCTCCCCCCGGAGCGTCCCGTGGCACGCAAAGGCGCACATTCGTCCACGAATGCACGCCCACGACACCCGGAATGTGCGAATGATAGGGAAGCACGACTGCCCTATCTCCCGGAACATGACAGAAAAGCTTCACGCCCACAAGGCCGTCGCCCTGCGTTCGACGCGGGCCAGCCTGCGGAAATTGCGTGGGCGCGCTGTTCTGCGCAACAACGGTACGGTGGACGCGCCTTCCACGCAACGGTGTTGCGGCGCGGCATAGGCGCCGGCTGCCTGCGCGCACGACAGCCTCGGACCAGCCTTGGGTGGCAAGACCAGCATCCGGCAGTCCTGCGGCCGCAGACCTAGAGCATGCGCCGATCGGCCTGCACCGCAGGCTTGTCGGATCACGCATCCTCTATCGTTGAGTTAGAGGGCGATTCACCGATCAGATTGATTCAATCTGATCGGATCGCGCTCTAATCGGCGCCGCAATGGCAGGCTCTATTCGGTCCGATACAGCGGAAGGTGCCTCTCCATGCGGTTTCGGTTCCCCTTGCAGGTTGCCGCCCTCGCGGCGATGTCCGGCACCCTCGTCCCGCCCGCCGCGCACGCGCAATATAATGCCGGCGCGACCCAGTATGCGCCGCCCCCGCCCCAATATGTGGTCCCGGCGGAGGGCACGACCCCGCCCGGCTATGGCGCGCAGATCTATGCGCCGAGCTACGGCTATGCCCCTTCTTATGGCGGCCCGCCGCCCGGCCCCTCCTACGGCCCGCCGGCCTCGTCCTATGCGCCACCACCTGCCGGCTATGCGCCCGCGCCAGGCTATGCCCCGCCGCCGCCCGGCCCGCAGGGCATGATGTCCCCCGCCCAGGCCCGCGCCATCGCGCTCAATCTCGGTTACGACCAGGTGGGCCGCGCGGTGCTGAACGGCGACACCTATATGATGACCGCGAACGCCGACAGCGGTCCGGTCCTGCTCGGCGTCAACGCCTATACCGGGCGCCTGCGCCCGCTCGGCCCCGCTTATCCGCCGCCCGGCAGCTACGGCTCGGCGCCCCAGCCCTCGGTGGCGGCGCGTCCGCCGGCCCGCGCCCCCGCGCCCCTGCCGCAGCCGCGCCCGGGCGATATCAGCGCCGGCGACGACTTCCCCGTGGACAGCGGCGGCCCGGACGCGGCCGACGCCGCGCCGGCGGTGCCTCCGGTGGCCGCCGCTCCCCCGGCAACCCCGCCCGCGACGCCTCCGGCCACGCCGCCCGCGTCACCTCCGGCCCAGGCGCGCGCCACCACGGGCGCGGGCGCCGTGACGCCCGGCGACAATGTCTCGGGCGGCTCCGCCTCGGTCCTGTCGCGCGACTGACGGGGGCGCTGAGCCGTTCGCCCCGTTTGGGATTTAGGGAGCTGCTTGATTCGAAAGTCCCGCGGCCGTCATGGCCGTGGACTGGCGCTTTGCCACGCCCGCCTCGCTGAAGCCCGCGATGGCGCCCTCGAACATGGCGTGGAAATTCAGTTCCGCGCGCAGATGCAAGAAGACGGCGCCAAGGCCGATGGCGGCGCGGTCCATGAAGACGAATTCGCGCGGCACCGTCACCGGACCCAGTTCCTTCAAGGCCATATGGACCTTATGGGCCTCGCGGCGGCCATACTGCCCCGGCTCCACGCCGTCGGCGATGGTTCGCACCCGGTCCTCCATGAGCGGCCCGTAGATGAAGCGCGCCCAGATGTTGAGCACGTCGATCAATTCCCGCTTCAGGCCCTTGAAGCCCCAAACCTCATAGGCATGCACCACGCGCGCGTCGTCGCCCTCCCGCAGCCCGCGATAGAGGTCCACCACGCCCGCGACGAAGCGCGGCGGGAAGACGCGGATACAGCCATAGTCCAGGAGATTGATGCCCCCGGGCCGACCCTCGCCGTCGCGGAACACCGTGTAGTTGCCGAGATGCGGGTCGCCATGGATCACCCCGAACCGGCTGAAGGGTCCCCACCAGGCGGCGAACATGGCGCGGGCCAGTTGGTTGCGCTCCTCCTGGGAATGGTCGACGAAGCCGAGGATCTTTTCCCCCTCCAGCCACTGCAAGGTCAGCAGGCGGCCGGTCGAGAGATCCTCACGCACCTTGGGCACCCGCACCAAGTCCTCGCCCGCCAGCATCACCCCATAAAGCGCGGCGTGGCGCGCCTCGCGGCGATAGTCCAATTCCTCGCGCACCCGCTCGCCGATTTCCCCGGCAATCTCGCGGGTATCGATCACCCCATTCATGCGGCGATGTAGGGCGAACAGGACTTCAAGTTGATTGAGGTCCGCTTCCACGGCGGCCTGCATGTCGGGATATTGCAGCTTGCAGGCCACCTCTTCGCCGTCGAGCGTGAGGGCGCGGTGGACTTGGCCGAGGGAAGCGGCGGCGGCCGGGGTCTGGTCGAAGCGCGCGAAGCGGCTTTCCCAGTCGCGGCCGAGTTCCGCCATCATCCGCCGGCGCACGAAGGCGCGGCCCATGGGCGGAGCGTCGCTTTGCAGCTTCTGGAGTTCGCTCGCATATTCCGGCGGCAGGAGGTCCGGAATGGTGGCCATGAGCTGGGCCACCTTCATCAGCGGGCCTTTCAGCCCGCCGAGCGCCGACGCCAGTGCGGCGGCATTGCCTTCTCCTCGGTCGAGGCCCAAGAGCCGCGCCCCCGCGATCCGGGCAGCCACGCCCCCCACATTGGCGCCCACCCGCGCATAGCGCGCGGCGCGGGCGGAGAGGCGGTCGCGTTCGTCATCCTGGGCCATGGGGGCTCCTTGGAGGCCACAACCGGCGTCCCGGCGTGAGCGCTGGGACGGGGTCGTGCTCCATTCCGGTTTCCGTCGCGCGCCCGGAACGGACGCCCGGACACAAGCGCGCGGACTTGCGGCACGTTCCGAGCGCGAGCCCGCGCATCCTAGATTCGTTGCGCGCGCAGGATCGGATCAGCGGCGCGCAACGATCCGCCCGCTTGCTCACACCGCAGCGGATTTGGGGGCGGCGGGGGTCCGGGTCAAGGCCAGCAGGATAAGCAGCGAAACGGGGGTCAGGATATCCGTGTAGAAGATCGGCCCCGCATTTCCGGGCGCGAAATTGCCCGCGCTCATCATCTGGATCACATGCCCCCAGGCCGCGCCGCCGAGGAAGAACAGGGTGAAGAGCGCCAGCGAGAGGCGGAAATTCCAGTCGCGGCGATAGGCGGCGATGACGCCGACCACCCCCACCCCGAGATTGCACACGCCGACCTCGAACTGGAACGGGCTCGGCGTCCAGCCGATGGAGGCGGCGGTCTGTTCGGGAAAGGCCAGATGGCCGAGCGCGCCCCACAGACCCATGATGCCCACGGGAAACAGCATGATGTAGCGGATCAGCGCTTCGAACAGGGTGCGGGCCGAACGCGGCTTCGGCGCGCGGCCGAAGGAGACGCCGCCGAAGAAGATGGCCAGCACCCACATGGTGATCGGAAACCAGATGATCATTTGCCCCTCCGCACCCCGGCCTATCTGAAATCGCTATCGGGCCAAAGCCTTGCCATAGATAGGCCCGGCCGCCAAAGGCGCCAAGCTGGCACCAAACGCAGCGGGCCGCCAGGGCTGGGGACTAAGCGCCGCGCTTTCCCTTGCCGCCGCGCCGGTCTACACACTTCGCATGATTGCGCGGTCGTCGGCATGCGGGGAATGGGGGCGCTGGGCCATTCGGCTCCTGCTGGCCTATGCGCTGCTGATCCAGGGATTTGCCGGCCCGGTCGCCGGCACCCTGCATACGCTCGCGGCCGAGAGCCTGGACGGCGCGCAGGCCATGTGCCTGCCGTCGCGCCAGGGGGATGCCGGCCAGCAAACGCCTCAGCCCGAGCGCGCGCCCCATGATCTGCTCTGCTGCCTTATGGGATGCGCCGCGAGTGCCGCCGTGGGCCTGGAGCCTGCAGCAGCGAGCGTTGCGACACCGGAGCCGATTGTCAGCCGCGTCACGCGGCAGCTTGCCGATGTCTCGCCGCTGCCGGTTACCAAGGCGCGCGGATGCGAGGCGCGGGGACCACCGGGGATTGTCTGATCCCCGCTTGGTCCTTGCTTCTCACATCCGGAGACTTTCATGCTTCGCCAGATCCTGCCCGGCGCCGCCTGCGCGGCCGCTCTTTTCTTCGCCCTGCCTGCCTCGGCCCATGTCACACTCGAACAGAGGGAGGCCTTGGGCGGCACCTTCTACAAGGCCGTGCTCAAGGTGCCCCATGGCTGCGGCTCGGCCGCCACCACCGGCATCACCGTCTCCATTCCCGAGGGCGTGGTGAATGTGAAGCCCCAGCCCAAGCCCGGCTGGACGCTCGCCACCCAGACCGGCCCCTATGAAAAGGCCTATCCGGTGATGCATGGCGAGCCGGTGAAGGAAGGCGTGCGCTCCATTTCCTGGAGCGGCGGAACGCTGCCCGACGCCAATTACGACGAGTTCGTCTTCGTCGCCTATCTCGCGCCGGAGGCCTCGCCCAAGACCCTTTACTTCCCGACGCTCCAGTCGTGTGGCAGCGAATACACCAACTGGGCCGAGATCCCGAACGCGGCCACGCCCAAGCCGGCGCGCCCCGCACCCGCGCTGAAGCTCGCCGCCGCTTCCGGCCCGGCGGCAGCCTCCTCGGTGAAGTTGGGCGACCTCACGCTCACCGCCCCCTGGACACGGGCGACGCCCGGCGGCGCCAAGGTCGCGGGCGGCTATGTCACCATCACCAATACCGGCGCCAACCCGGATCGCCTGCTCAGCGCGACCTTCGCGCAGGCGGGCCGGGTGGAAATCCATGAGATGGCGATGAAGGACGGCGTCATGATCATGCGTCCGCTGGCCGACGGGCTGGACATCCCCGCCGGCGGCACCGTGACGCTGGCGCCCGGCGGGTTCCACATCATGTTCATGGACCTGAAGCAGCCGCTGAAAGAGGGCGAGACCGTGAGCGGAACCCTCACCTTCCAAAAGGCCGGCACGGTGAACGTGACCTTCGACGTGCGCGGCATCGGCGCGGGCGCGGGCGCACCGGCCGCGACCGAGCACAAGCACTGACAGCCACCGCCTGCCAAGACCGGGGAGGCACCGCCTCCCCGGCATGCTCTATCAACAGTTTAGAGACTGATTCACCGATCAGGTTGATTCAACCTGATCGGATCAGGCTCTAGGCTCCAGACTCAATCAGGTCCACCAGGTGACGATAGCGGCGAGCGAGACGGCGGCAGCGAAGTTCACGGCGAGCTTGTCG
>JBFMAV010000019.1:0-61951 GCA_040755535.1 Pseudomonadota bacterium
ACGGGGGCCGGCGGGCGGGCGGTGCCCGAGGCGCTGACCGGAACGGGGGAAATGTTCACCGGACCCTTGGACGAAGAGGATCGCGTGCTGCCCGTGGTCGCTGGCGCCCCAGTGGCGGCATTGGTCGTGGTGGGGCGCACCTTTTTCTTCGGCGCGGCCGGCACCACAGCCGCCACCTTGGGCGCGCCGGGCTTGTCGTGGGCGATCAGCTCCGACACGGTCATGAACTTGTAGCCCTTTTCCAGCAGGGCATCGAGCACGCGGGGCATGGCCGCGACCGTGGTCGGGTGAATGTCATGGGCCAGCACGATGGCGCCGGGGCGCACCTGCCGCATGATCTGCTCATAGACCGCGTTCGGGTCGCGATTCTTCCAGTCCAGCGGGTCCACCGACCAGTAGATGAAGCTCATCTGGTACTTGTCGATGATGTGCTGCTGGAGCGAAGCGTTCATCGAGCCATAAGGCGGCCGCAGATAGAGCGGCCTCACGCCGGTCGCCTCCTGGATCACCGCATTGGTGTCCTCGATCTGCTTGTCGGCCGCGGCCACGGTCAGCTTGGTGAGCTGCGGGTGGCTCCAGGAATGGTTCGCCACCTCATGTCCCGCCGCCACCATGGCGCGCAGGATGGCGGGGTCCGCGACGGCGCGGTTGCCGAGCACGAAGAAGGTCGCCTTGATGTTCCGGTCCGCCAGCATCTTGAGAAGCTTCGGCGTGGTCTCGGGGTTCGGCCCGTCATCGAAGGTGATGGCGATGTAGGGGCTGTCGGTCTGAATGGAATTATAGGCGCGCGGACCGCGCGGCGCGGCGGGGGCGCCGAGCGCGGCCATGTCGGGCACCGGCGTCCCGGGGGGCACGGAATCCCCGTCCAGTGGGGCAGCGGCGGCAGCGGCCGGAGCGGGCGCGGGCGGCGCCGCCATGGCGGGAAGGGAGGGCAAGCCGACGCTTCCCGCAGACCCCTGGCCCGGCCCCCAGAACGAGACCGCGCCATTGGGTCCCGCAGCGGGGGCAGCCGCAGCCGCGGCCGGCGGCGCAGCAAGCCTTGCGGGCTCGGGCAGCGTGGCGATGGCTGGTTTTGCGGGTGCGGCAGGCTTCGTCGCCGCAGCGGCTGCCTGCGCCGCCTGGGACTTCGGAGCAGCGTCAGCGTTGGTCTGGTCGGCCGGCGCCGTATTCGGGAACAGCACCTGGGCAGCCACCAATCCCGTCGCCAGGACGACCGCCGCACATGCAGCCACTGTCACAATGGGTTTCACGGGCCGGGCCTTCTTTACCAAGATCGCAGATCACCCTTATGTCCTTGAGTAAGTGCATAAAGGGTGAAGAGCAGGAGCGCCACGTCTATTTGCGAAGGACTGCGTTGCTTTTGGGGCAGGAATAGCCAAGCCCGCGTTGAATGCCGTGCGGCGGCGCGACATTTGCTCTCATGCGCGCCGGGGTGCGGCTCCGTCTGCGCTGAGGACCAGGGTGGTCCAGCCCTCGATGGAGCGCCGGTGCACCAGCTTCAGGCCCTGCGCGCGATAGGCCGCGAGCGCCGCATTGGCATGCGAATCCAGAAGCCCGGACAGAACGATGCGGCCGCCCGGCGCCAGCAGGCCCGCGAGCGGGCGGGCGAGGCGCTTCAGGGGTGGCAGGAGGATATTGGCGAGGATCAGGTCGTAGGGGCCGGCGCTGCGCAGGGCCGGCGCGTCGATGCCCGGTGCCAGGACGCACGTCACGAACGGCGCGGCGCCATTGGCGCGGGCATTCTCCCGCGCGGTGCGCACCGCGACCGCATCGATGTCGCCCGCCATCACGGGGCTGCGGGTGAGGCGCGCGGCGGCGATGGCGAGCACGCCGGTTCCGGTGCCCACATCCAGGATGCGGCGCGGCCGGGCGCGGCGCGCTTCGTCGGCGATGGCGGCAAGGCAGCCCTGGGTGGTGCCGTGATGGCCGGTCCCGAAGGCGAGCGCCGCCTCGATCTCGATGCCGATCCCGTTGGGCGGGACGCGGTTGCGGTCATGAGACCCATGGACATGGAACGGACCGACCCGCACCGGGGCGAGCCCTTCCAGGGAGGCGGCGATCCAGTCCTTCTCCTGGAGCGCGCCGAATTCCACCGTGCCGGCCAGGGCATCGCCGGCGGCCACCGCCACCAAGTCCTGCAGCATCTCGGCGTCGAAGGCGCTGCCCGCATAGGCCTCCACCGCCCAGACGCCCTCGCTCTGCTCGAAATTGGCTACGGCCACTTCGGCGGGATCGAAGGTTTCGGCGATCAGGTCGGCGATGCGGCGCGCGTCATGCTCGCTGGCGATCACGCGCATATAATGGGTGGCATCGTTGGGCAGCAGGCCTTCGAGCATCGCAATCGTCCGGGCAGCGCGGTCAGCCCTCGAAGGCGCCGACCGCCTGGCCGGCCCCTTGGGCCTTGGCGGCATAGACCCTCCGCTCTGCCGCCGACAAGAGGCGGGTGACGTTTTCGCCATCCAGCGGTGCGGTGGCCAGGCCGATGGCATAGGGCGGAAGCGGTGCCCCCCGCCGCTCGCTGCAACTGGCGTCGATGCGCTGGCGCATCATGCCCGCCACATGGAACGCGGCCTGATGGGGCAGGCCGGGCGCGAGCACCGCGAGCAGATCGGTGTCGATGCGCACCACATAGTCGCCCGTGCGCAGGCCCGCGCCCGCAGCCTCGACGATCTGGCGCAGCAGCGCGCTGGCAGCGTGGCGATCGCCCGCGCGCACCTCAGCGAGGTCGAGCGCCACCAGAATCAGCGTCAGCGGGCGCCCGGTGGCGACGCTGACGCTGAGCAGGTCGCGCAGCAGCGAATCGAAGCGCGAGCGATGAAACGCGCCGGTCTCCATGTCGTGGCGCACCGTGGCCTTGGAGAGGCGGACCGCCTCTGCGGCGGGCGTGGGCGTCGCGCGCAGGCCCTCCACATGGCGCAGATAATAGGTCATCAGCAGCGCATAGAAGGCGCTCGCGGCCAGCTTGCCGAACCAGTTGCCGAGCCCCACCTCCACCGGCACGTCCATGCCGAAATGCAAGGCTGGGAAAAAGAAGATCTGGTCGAAGGTGCAGCCCGCCGACAGGGTGAGCCACAGCGCGAGCCAAAGGCGGTTGCCGAGCCGGTCCAGCAGCGCATCGAACAGGCGGAACACGAAGGTGCATTCCACCATCAGCAGCAGCGTGCCCCACAGCATGATGGCGGCCATGCGATTGAGGAAGGCGATGTCCGCCGGGCGCTCCACGTGAAGGCGCACATGCTCGAAGCCGAGCAGCGCCCCCACCACCATCAGGAGGAAGGACCCCAGCAGCAGGCCATAGACCGGCTGGCGGGCGACGAAACTGCCTTCCCGGACATAGGTGAGCAGCACCAGTGCGAGAAAACCGGTGTAGATCACCACGCCGCCGGGCGAGACGCCGAGGCCGAACGGCATCTGGAAGAAGAAGGTGGACCCGAGATAGGTGGCGAGAAAATGCAATGTGCCAAGCGCACAAAACAGCCCGCCGATGCCGATCACGGCACGAATGCGGAACAGCGCCAGCATGACGCCGAAATAAACCGACATCTCTGCAATCAGCAGCACGAAATTATTAATGAGCATGGCCGGGACAGCCCAATCCGGCGGCCTGAAAAAGGCGCCGCCCGCAAAACGCGAAACCTAGAAAATCCCATCAAGGATCGCGGGTAGAGTAGTGCCGTTCCTTGCCGATGAAAAGGCCGCTCAGGGCCGCTCGACGAAACTGTCCAGCACGCGCTTCTCGCCGGCCTTCTCGAACTGGACCGTGAGCTTGTTGCCGTCCACCGCGCTGACTTCGCCGTAGCCGAACTTCAGGTGGAACACCCGCTCGCCCTTGGAAAAGGCAGAGGTCGCCCCGGTGGAGGCGGCGATCAGCGTGCCCTCGATCACCGCGCCGCCGCTGCGCCCATAGGGCGAGCCGCGTTCGGCAAAGCCGCTGCCGCGCGCCGACTGGGCACGCTGCCAGCCCGGCGTCGCATAGGTGGAGGTGAAGGGCTCCGCCCGGTCGAAGCGGCTCGCGCCCCCGCCATAAGCGGAGCCGCCGCCCCAGCCGAGGCCGCCCTTGGATTCCTCCACCCGCACATGGGCGTCGGGCAGTTCGTCCAAGAAGCGGCTCGGCACGGTGGAATTCCACATGCCATGGATGCGCCGGTTGGAGGCGAAATAGACCCGCGCCGAGCGCCGTGCGCGGGTGAGGCCCACATAAGCGAGGCGCCGCTCCTCTTCGAGGCCGGCTTTGCCCTGCTCGTCGAGCGCGCGCTGGTGGGGGAACAGGCCCTCTTCCCAGCCGGGCAGATAGACGGTGTCGAATTCCAGGCCCTTGGCGGAATGCAGCGTCATGATCTGCACGGCATCCTCGCCCGCGCCATTGTCGGCGTCCATGACGAGGGAGATATGTTCGAGGAAGCCCTGGAGATTCTCGAACGGCTCCATGGAGCGCACGAGTTCCTTCAGGTTCTCCAGCCGTCCGGCGGCTTCCGCCGAGCGGTCCTTCTGCCACATCTCGGTATAGCCGCTCTCGTCGAGCACGATCTCGGCCAGCTCCGTGTGGGGCAAATTTCCCGCCTGGACTCGCCAGCGGGCGAAGCTCTCGATCAGGCCGCGCAGGCTGGCGCGCACCTTGGGCTTCATCTCCTCGCTCTCGGTCAAAAGCCGCGCCGCCTCCTGGAGCGGCACGGACGCCGCGCGGGCGACATCGTGGATCTGCTTGACCGCCGCATCGCCCAGCCCGCGCTTGGGCACATTCACGATGCGCTCGAAGGCGAGATCGTCGCTCTGGGACTGGATGCAGCGCAGATAAGCGAGGGCGTCGCGGATTTCCGCCCGCTCGTAGAAGCGCGGCCCGCCGATGACGCGATAGGGCATGCCCAGGGTGACGAAGCGGTCTTCGAACTCGCGCATCTGGAACGAGGCGCGCACCAGGATGGCGACCTGCGAGAGCGCATGGCCGGAGCGCTGCAGCGCCTCGATCTCATCGCCGATGGCGCGGGCCTCCTCGCCGGAATCCCAGGCGCCGGTGACGGTGACATGCTCGCCCAATTCGCCTTCCGAGAAGACGGTCTTGCCGAGCCGGCCCTGATTGTTGGCGATGAGATGGGCGGCGGCGCCGAGAATATGCCCGGTGGAGCGGTAATTGCGCTCCAGCCGGATCACCTTGGCGCCTGGAAAGTCGCTCTCGAAGCGCAGGATATTGTCCACTTCCGCGCCGCGCCAGCCATAGATGGACTGGTCATCATCGCCCACGCAGCACACGTTGCGCGACCCCTGGGCGAGCAGGCGCAGCCAGAGATATTGGGCGACGTTCGTGTCCTGATATTCGTCCACCAGCAGATATTTGAACCGCCGGTGATAGTCCGCCAGCACGTCCGGATTCTCCCGGAACAGGCGGATGCCCTCCAGCAGGAGATCGCCGAAATCCACTGCGTTCAGCGCCTTGAGGCGCGCCTGATAGGCGGCGTACAGCATCTGCCCGCGCCCATGGGCGAAGGCCGAGCCCTCGCCCGCCGGCACCTGCTCGGGCGAGAGCCCCCGATTCTTCCAGCCGTCGATGGTGGAGGCGAGTAGGCGCGCGGGCCAGCGCTTCTCGTCGATGCCCTCGGCGGCGAGCAATTGTTTCAGCAGGCGGATCTGGTCGTCGGTGTCGAGGATGGTGAAGCCGCTCTTCAGCCCCACCAGTTCGTAATGCCGGCGCAGGATGCGCACGCCGATGGAATGGAAGGTGCCGAGCCAGGGCATGCCTTCCACCGCATCGCCCACCATGGCGTGGATGCGCTCCTTCATTTCCCGCGCGGCCTTGTTGGTGAAGGTCACCACCAGGATCTGGGAGGGAAAGGCGCGGCCCTGGGCGAGGATATGGGCGACGCGGGCGGTGAGCACGCGGGTCTTGCCGGTGCCCGCCCCGGCCAGCACCAGGAGCGGCCCGTCCAGGGTTTCCACCGCCTCGCGCTGCTCGGGATTGAGCCCGTCGAGAAAGGCCGGACGCGGCCGCGCGCCGGCGCGCGCGCGCTCGGCGATGCCGCCGGGCCGCAAGGCAGGCGGCTCCGACGCCTCGGGCGCCACGGGCAATCGGGGATCGGGGAAGCCAGCCAAACGCGCTCTATCCATGATTTTGGAGACCGATTGACCAATCAGTCTCTCGCGCGGACCCGCCGCGCCTGATTCTCCTGTGAGAACAAAATGGCATCGCGAGGGCGGGATTGCGAGGGGGCGCGGCTTTGCCTGTGCAAAACCTCGTCGCGGCCCCGATCAGGACTGATCGTGCCCAGAATGGTCGTGCGGGTCCCCGGCCGGCAATTCCACCCCGAACACCCGCACCAGTTCCTCCACCTGGGCGGGGCTCAGCAGGCGGGGATTGAGGTTGCGCAGCAGCAGATAGAGCTTGGCCGTCTCTTCCAGCTCCTCGGTGGCATAGACGGCCGCTTCCAGCGTCTCGCCCGCCACCACGGGGCCGTGATTGGCCAAAAGCACCGAGGCATAGCGCCCCGCCAGGCCCTTGATGGCGCCCGCCACCGCCGGGTCGCCGGGCCGGTAATAGGGCAGCAGCGCCACCTGCCCGGCGCGCATCAGGGAATAAGGGGTGAGAGCCGGGAGGACGGAGGCGGGATCGATCTCCGGCAGCATGGAGACTGCCACCGCATGGGTGGAATGGAGATGGACGATGGCGCGGGCCTTGGCGCGGGTCTCATAAAGCGCGCCGTGGAGCGGCATTTCCTTGGTGGGCGCGGCGCCCGCGAGGAGCCGCCCGGAGGCATCGAGACGCGAGAGCGAGGCAGGGTCGAGGAAACCGAGGCTCGCATTGGTGGGCGTCACCAGCCAGCCGCCATCCTCCAGCCGCACCGAAATATTGCCCGAGGAGCCGGGGGTGAGACCGCGCTCGAACAAGGAGCGGGCGAAGCGGCAGATGTCTTCCCGCAGGCGCGTTTCCGAGGCTCCGAACGCCGTCATGGGTTGATCCCCTTTTCCCCCGCGCGGCCCGCGCGCCGGGCGAGCGGGCCGAGCATTTTCCTTGGCAGCGGGACATATCCCGCCGTACCAAAGGAGGGAAGTCAAATCGTTTCAATAAGCCGTTTCCAAGCGGCGCTTCGGGAGGATACACATGGCGGCACCGCTCACGGCGGCAGTCTTCGGCCTCGGCTCCATGGGCGGCGGCATGGCCCGTTCGCTGCTGCGGGCGGGCTTTGCGGTGCGCGGCTTCGATCCCGCGACGGCGGCGGTTGAAGCCTTCGCGGCGGACGGCGGCACCGGCGCGATGAGCGCGCGGGCGGCGGCCGAGGGCGCGGACATCGCGGTGAGCGTGGTGGTGAATGCCGCGCAAACCGAGGCGTTGCTGTTCGGCGCCGAGGGCATGGCCGAGACCCTGCCGGAAGGGGCGGTGTTCGTCTCCTGCGCCACCATGGACCCGGAGGTGGCGCGCGGCCTCGCCGCGCGGCTTGAGGCCACCGGCCGGCTCTATCTGGACGCCCCCATTTCCGGCGGCGCCGCGCGCGCCGCCACCGGCGCGCTCACCGTGCTCGCCTCGGGCAGCCCCGCGGCCTTCGCCAAGGCCCGCCCGGCGCTCGATGCCATGGCCGCCAAAATCTATGAACTGGGTGATGCGGCGGGCACCGGCGCGGCCTTCAAGATGATCAACCAATTGCTTGCCGGCGTGCATGTCGCCGCCGCGAGCGAGGCGTTTGCCTTTGCCGCCAAGCAGGGGCTGGATCTGAAAGCCGTCTATGAGGTGATCACCGCCTCGGCCGGCAATAGCTGGATGTTCGAGAACCGCATGCCCCATGTGATGGCCGGCGATTACACCCCGCTCAGCGCCGTGGATATTTTCGTGAAGGATCTCGGCATCGTGCAGGACATGGCCCGCACGTCTCGCTATCCCGTGCCGCTCGCCGCCGCCGCGCTCCAGATGTTCCTCGCCGCCTCCGGTGCCGGCATGGGGCGCGAGGACGACTCCTCCGTGGCGCGCATCTATGCCCAGCTTTCGGGAACGCGCCTGCCGGGGCAGGGGGAGGACCAGGCATGAGCCTGCTGCTCGGCGCCGTCGCGGACGATTATACGGGCGCGTCCGATCTCGCGAACACCTTCACCAAAGCGGGGCTGCGCACGCTCCAGACCATCGGCGTCCCCGAACCGGGCCTCGATCTGCCGGAGGTGGACGCCGTGGTGGTGGCCCTGAAAAGCCGCTCCATACCGGCGGCGGAGGCCGTGGCCCTGTCGCTGGACGCGGCGCGCTGGCTGCGTGCGCGCGGGGCGGGGCATGTGCTGTTCAAGGTCTGCTCCACCTTCGATTCGACCGATGCCGGAAATATCGGGCCGGTCACCGACGCCCTGCGCGCCGAACTGGCCGCCGGAGACGGGCGCCCGGTGATCGTCACCCCCGCCTTTCCCGAGACCGGGCGCACCGTCTATCTCGGCCATCTGTTCGTGGGCCCGCTTTTGCTGAGCGACAGTCCGCTCAAGGATCATCCGCTGAACCCCATGCACGATTCCAGTCTCGTGCGGGTTCTTCGCCGGCAAAGCGAGGCCGAGGTGGGCCTCATCGATCTCGCCTGCGTTGAGGCGGGGCCGGACGCGGTGCGGGCGCGGCTGGCCGATCTCGCCAAGGCCGGCACGGGCGCGGCGATCGCCGACGCGGTGTTCGACCACCATCTGGACGTGCTCGGCGAGGTGGCGCTGGAGGCCCCGCTTTCCACCGGCGCGTCGGGCCTTGGCCTCGGGCTCGCCCGCACCTTGGTGCGCGCCGGGCGGGGGGCTGCCGGTGTCGTCTCGCTGCCCCCGGACGTGGGCGGGCCGGCGGCCATTCTCGCCGGAAGCTGCTCGGCCGCCACTTTGGCCCAGATCGCCGAGGCGGAAAAATCCCTGCCCGTGCTGCGGCTTGAGGGCGAGGCGCTGGTGACCGACGCGTCCGCCGCCGTGAGTGCTGCCCTATCCTGGGCGCGGGAACGGCTCGCCCATGGGCCGGTCCTCATCGCCGCCAGCGGCACGCCCGAACAGGTGGCCGCGCTCCAGGCACGCCATGGCCGGGCCGCAGCGGGCCACGCCATCGAGCAGGCCAGCGCCGCGCTCGCGCAGGGGCTGGTGGAGGCCGGCGTGCGCCGTCTCGTGGTGGCGGGCGGCGAGACCTCCGGCGCGGTGGTGGATCGGCTTGGGCTCTCCGCTTTCCTGCTGGGGCCGGAGATCGCCCCCGGCGTGCCCGCGCTCGCCAGCGTGGGCGCCGGGCCGGACATGCGGTTGGCGCTGAAATCCGGGAATTTCGGCGGCGTGGATTTCTTCACACGGGCGCTGGACCTGGTGCGGTAAGGAACGCTTCGCCGGCAAAGACGCTCAGGCAAGCTCGGGAAGCGTGCGCCGCAGGAAGGCGACGACGCGCGCGCACACCTCGTCTTCCTTGCCATTATAGAAATGGTCGCAGTCCGCGATCACCTCCGCCGCGCACGGGCCGCCCGCTTGCGCCGCATAGGTTTCGGCGGGAAAGCCGATGGGGGATTCCGCATCGCCCCGGATGTAGAGCGTGGGCACGGCGATGCGCGGCGCGAGATCGAGAATGGCATACATGCTGGTGAGCCGGTCCACATAGCTCGCCGCCGAGATCACATACCACCAGCCCGGCACGATCATGAGCTGATCGCCCTTTCCCGCGGCGACCAGGGCCTTGGCCTCCTCCAGGATATCCGCGCTGCGCTCCTGGCCGAGATGCCCGGCGCGCGCCAGATTTTCCAACAGGTCCGCGCCCGTGCCGCCGCGATGGGCGGAGAGCAGCACCAGGGCGGGCGTCTGCGGCCGCTCCAGCACATGGCGCACGGCGAGGAAGCCGCCATTGGAATGGCCCATCACGAGGGGCGCCGCAAAGCCCTTCTCCGCCAGCCAGGCGGCGGCCAGCGCATTGTCTTCCAGCGCCTGCGCCGTGGTCTGATAGGCCCCGCCCTCGGTGGCGCGGCTGTTGCGGATGGAGAGAATGTCGTGGCCGCGCCGGTTGAAGGCGAGGCAGGCATAGCCGAGCTTGGTCAGCACCGGGGGCAGGAAGCGCGGCGCCCCAGTGTAGAAATTCATGGTGTTTCCGTGGAACAGCAGCACCGCGCCCCGTGTCGGTCCCGCCTCCGGCCAGTGCAACGCCCCGTCCAGGGGAAGCGTGGGGGTGGCGATGGAGACAAGCTCGGTGCGCATGCGGGCGGGGACCGTTAGCCGGAAAAATGATTAGCTGGGGCGGCGGGGGAACAGCAGGGCGACGAAACTCGCGACGCTCTCGCGCAGGCGTTCCGCATCGCCATGGACCCGCTCCATCACCGCGAGCCCGCGCGTGAAGGTGACCACCAGCCGCGCCGCTTCGCCCGGCGGCAGGGCGCAGGCCGCGCCGGCGCGGGTGGCGGCCTCTTCCAGAAGCCGCTCCAGACCATCCAGCAGCACCCGGACCTCGTCGCACACCCGCGCATTGCCCTGCGTCCCTTCGGAGGCGAGACGGGTGGACAAACAGCCGCGCACCGGGCCGGCGGTCATGTTGGCGATGGCGATCTCCAGAAAGGCGGCAAGGCCCCTGCGCGGATCGGGATCGGCGAGAGCCTCGGCAGCCGCCGCGAGAAACCGCTCCCGATAGCGCGCGAAGGTGCGCAGGAACACCTGCTCCTTGTCGCCGAACGCATGATAGAGGCTGCCGCGCTGCACCCCGCTGGCGCGGGCCAGATCGAGCATGGAGGTGGCGCCATAGCCCTGGGCGCGGAACAGCCCTTCGGCCGCACCCAGCACCGCCTCCTCGTCGAACTGCCGCCGGCCTGCCATCCTTGGGTTCCCGCCTGTCCTTGACAGCCGTGTCAAAGTTGACACCTTTGTCAAATATAAGCGGTGGGGACCGACCTGGAAAGGGCGGGCGTCGGCTGGCGGAGCGGGCGAGGCGCGCGAGCGCGACATCACCGCGAGTCAGCCGTGAAGACTGCCGCCTAACGCGGCTCAACCTGCGTGTTCCCGCCGATATTACCGGGGAATAACGCGCATAACGTCCGCGCCCGGCGCCCCGCCGGCTTGCGGCAGGAGGACAGGATGATCGAACTGCTCTACTGGACCACGCCCAATGGCCAGAAGGTCCTGATCGCGGCCGAGGAAATCGGGCTGCCCTACAAGATCACGCCCGTGAATATCTCCAAGGGCGAGCAGTTCGATCCCGAATTCCTGAAGCACAGCCCCAATAACCGCATTCCGGCGATCATCGACCACGCCCCGGCGGACGCACAGGGGCCGCTCGCCGTCTTCGAATCCGGCGCGTGTCTCGAATATCTCGCCGACAAGACCGGGCAATTCCTGCCGAAGGCGCCGCGCCCGCGCTTCGAAGCGCTGCAGTGGCTGTATTGGCAGATGGGCGGGCTCGGTCCCATGGCCGGGCAGGCCCATCATTTCATCCAATATGCCGCCGAGCAGCATCCTTATTCCATCGACCGCTATGTAAAGGAAGCCAATCGTCTCTACGGCGTGCTGGATCGTCGGTTGGATCGTGCGCCGTTTGCTGGCGGCGCGGAATACTCCATTGCCGACATGGCCATCTATCCTTGGATCTACCGGCATGAGCGCCACCGCCAGGATCTGAACGATTTCCCGAACGTCAAGCGCTGGTACGAGGCCGTCGGCGCGCGCCCGGCCGTGGTCAAAGCCTATGAAATCCAGGAATCCATCAACACCACTCCGACCGTGAACCGAGAGAACCACGCGCTCCTGTTCGGCCAGACGGCCGACCTCCCCAAGGTGACCCCATGACCGCCGCCGCGCCGTTGCGCCTCTTCGAACTCGCGGGAGCCGACCCGGACCTGCGCTTCAGCCCGCATTGCTGGAAAGTGCGTATGGCCTTGGCCCATAAGGGACTTTCGGCGGAGGGCGTGCCCTGGCGCTTCACCGAGAAGGCGGCCATTGCCTTCTCGGGCCAGGGCATGGTCCCGGTCCTGCTGGACGGCGAGACAGCCGTGAGCGACAGCTTCCGCATCGCCGAACATCTGGAGGCCGCCTATCCGGACCGCGCCAGCCTGTTCGGCGGCGAGATGGGGCGGGCCAATGCCCGCTTCATCAATGCCTATGTGGACACCCTGCTGATCCCGCCTCTGGCCCGCGTAATCCTCCTGGATATTTACGGCCGCGTCGCCCCGCAAGACCGGGACTATTTCCGCGAAAGCCGGGAAAAGCGGTTTTCCATGCCGCTGGAAGCGGTCGGGGCCGATGCGGCGGAGCGGCTGGCGGAGGTGCGCCGCCTGCTCCAGCCGCTGCGCCTCATGCTGAAATCCCAGCCCTTCCTCTGCGGCGCCGCGCCCGCCTATGCGGACTATTGCCTGTTCGGCCTCTTCATGTGGGCGCGGGTGGTCAGCCCGGTGGAGCTTCTCGCGCCGGACGATGCCATCGTTCCCTGGCGGGATGCGCTGCTGGATGCCTTCGACGGCTATGCCCGCCGAGCGCCGCATACGGGCGGATAAGTCCATCAAGCGGGGTAATTACCCGGATTAAACATCATAATTTGCGCTCATGGCATCGGCTGACCATGGTGAGGGTCAGCCGATTGCATTAGGATTGACCCGTGAGCCATCCGACCGCCGACATCGAAACCCTCGCCCCGATCCTGCCGCGCCACCTGCGCGAAGTGCTGGGGTCCTTCACCACGGGGGTCGTGGTGGTGACTGCGCAAGGGGATGGCGGGCGGCCGGTGGGCCTCACCATCAATTCCTTCAATTCGGTCTCGCTCGATCCGCCCTTGATCTTGTGGAGCCTCGCCTTGAAGGCGCCGAGCCTCGGCGCGTTCCGGGCCGCGGACAGCTTTGTCATCAACATCTTAGGCGCGCATCAGGAAGATCTCGGCCGGCGCTTCGCCACCCCCTCCGTCGACAAGTTCGCGGGCGTCGCCTGGGAGTCGGGATTTGTCGGCGCCCCGGTGCTCGCCGACACGGCGGCACATCTGGAGTGCCGGGTCCATGCCCGCTATCCCGGCGGCGACCATGAAATCTATCTCGGCGAAGTGGTGGCCCTGCAGGATCGCGGACACGCGCCTCTGGTCTATCATCGCGGCGCCTTCCGCCGGCTCGAGCAGGTCTAAAGCCGGATCCATTCCGGTTGAATCAACCTGATCGGTGAATCGGTCTCCCAACTGACCGGTACAGCAGGCCTCAGGCGGCCAGCTTCTGGCGGTCCGCCAGGGCGCGGTAGGCCAGGGCCTCCGCCAGATGCCGGCGCCCCACTTGATCCGCGCCGTCCAGGTCCGCCAAGGTGCGCGCCACCTTCAGCACCCGGTGATAGCCCCGCGCAGACAGGCGCATGGCGTCCGCCGCGTCCCGCAGCAAGGCGATCCCGGCCGCGTCCGGGGTGGCGACGCAGTCCAGCAGCGGGCCATTGGCCTGGGCGTTGGTGCGCACATCCGGCCGGCCAAGGGCGGCGTAACGCTCCACCTGCGCGGCGCGGGCCGCGGCCACCCGCGCGGCGATCTCCGCCGACCCCTCCTGGGGCGCGGGCCGCACCAGATCGGCGGCGGTGACCGCCGGGACTTCCAGATGAATATCGATGCGATCGAGGAACGGCCCGGAGAGCCGCGCCTGATAATCCTGCGCGCAGCGCGGGCCGCGCGCGCAATTGTGGCCCGGCTCACCCGCCTGCCCGCAGCGGCAGGGATTCATGGCGGCGATGAGCTGGAAGCGCGCGGGATAGGTGACGCGGTGATTGGCGCGGGCGATGAGGACATCGCCGGTCTCCAGCGGCTGGCGCAGGGAATCCAGCACCTGCGGCGAGAATTCCGGCAATTCGTCCAGGAACAGCACGCCATGATGGGCGAGCGAGACCTCGCCCGGCTTGGCCTTCATGCCGCCGCCCACCATGGCCGCCATGGAGGCGGAATGATGCGGCGCGCGGAACGGGCGGCGGTCCACCAAGGCCCCGTCCTCGATGGCGCCGGCCACCGATGCGATCATGGACACGTCGAGCATTTCGGCCGGGGTCAAAGGCGGCAGGATCGAGGGCAGGCGCTGGGCCAGCATGGATTTTCCCGCGCCCGGGGGGCCGACATACAACAGATTGTGGCCGCCCGCCGCGGCCACTTCCAAAGCGCGCTTGGCGGTCTCCTGCCCCTTCACGTCCCGCAGATCGGCCATCCCCCCGGCCACGGCGCGCATGCGCGGGTCGGGCCGGGACAGGACCTGGCGGCCCGTCATGTGGTTGGCCAGGGCGATGAGCGAAACGGGCGCGAGAATGTCCATGTCCGGACTTGCCCAGGCGGCTTCCGCCCCGCAGGCCGCCGGGCAGATCAGGCCGTGGCCGCGCGCATTGGCGCCGATGGCGGCGGGCAGGACGCCGGCCACCGCCGCGATGGAGCCGTCGAGCCCCAGCTCGCCGACCACCGTATAGCCGGTCAAACCGTCCGAAGGGATGGCGCCGATGGCGGCCATGAGGCCGAGCGCGATGGGAAGATCATAGTGGGAGCCTTCCTTGGGAAGGTCCGCCGGGGCGAGATTGACGGTGATCCGCCGGGCGGGCAAAGCGAGGCCGGAGGCGATGAGAGCGGCGCGCACCCGCTCCTTGGCCTCCGTCACCGCCTTGTCGGGCAGGCCGACAATGGTAAAGGCGGGCAGCCCCGGCGCCACATGCACCTGCACGTCCACAGGGCGTGCATCGACCCCCTCGAACGCGACCGTCGCCACCCGCTGGATCACATGCCCCTCCCGCGCGCCTGGATTGCGGAAAGCTAGCGAAGCCGCCCAAAAGGCGCAAGAACAATATGCGAACAAAAGCTTTGCCGGGCGCCCCTCACATCGGCCCTCATCCTGATAGGATGGCGCCCGGACCCGCATTCAGGAGGATAGGTCATGTCGTCGCCCGCGCCCGGCACCCTTGAGGAACACGTCGCGCGCCAGTTCGGTGCGCAAGCCGAGGCCTATGTGACGAGCGCCGTCCATGCGCGCGGGCCGGATCTCGATGCGCTCGACTCGCTTCTTGCCGGGCAGGATCACGGCCGGCTACTGGATCTCGGGTGCGGCGGCGGCCATGTCAGTTTCACGGCGGCGCCCCATGTGGCGCAGGTGACCGCCTATGACCTGTCTGCCGCCATGCTGGAGGCGGTGGCGGCGGAGGCGGGGCGGCGCGGGCTCTCCAACATCGTCACCGTTCAAGGGGCGGCCGAGGCTCTGCCGTTCGAGGATGCGAGCTTCGATGTGGTGGCCTCGCGCTACAGCGCCCATCACTGGCGCGATCTTCCGGCCGGCCTGCGCCATGCCCGCCGGGTGGTCGCGCCGGATGGGCGGGCCGTGTTCATGGACGTGATCGCGCCCGAGAACCCGCTGCTGGACACGTTTCTTCAGACCATCGAGATGCTGCGCGATCCCTCCCATGTGCGCGACTATCGCGCGTCGGAATGGATCCGCTCGGCCGAGGCGGCGGGCTTCATCGTCGAGACGCTGACCGAGCGGCGCCTGCGCCTAGACTTCGGCCCGTGGGTGACCCGTATCGCGACGCCACCAGACCATGTGGCGGCGATCCGCTCCTTGCAAAGAGGGGCGTCGGACGAGGTGCGGACGCATTTCGCCATCGAGGCGGACGGCACCTTCACCCTCGACACGCTGACCCTGGTGCTCATGCCGGCCTGACCAAGGGTCATCGCGGCGCCGTGCGCTGCGCGCCGTCCGCGCTGGGCGGGGGCGCGGTGCGGAGACGTTATTTCTTTTCCAGCAGGATGCGCCCCTGCTTGTCGATCAGGGCCTTGGCCTTTTCCGCCATCATGTGAAGCAGCCAGGGCAGGGTGACCTGGAGGTGGACGGCATCCTCCGCCACATCCAGCATGCCGGCGGCCTCCTGCCCCATCACCGCGACCCGGAAGTCCAGGTGAGTGTCGGTCCAGGTTTCCTCCATCACGCTCAGCTTGTCGCCGAAGCGGGCGCGCGCGGAGGAGAGTCCGGTCTGGAGGCGGCGGGTGGCCTCGGCCTTGCCGAGGCGATGGGGAATGGAAACGCTGAGGGGCTGGGGCATGGGGCCTCCCGCTGGAATGTCTGTGCCGGCGTGCGAACGGCGCCGGTGAGGGAAGAACCCCCCGGCGCCCGCAAGGTTCACGCGCGGCGCTTGTCCTCGATCCGGTCCCAGATCTGCGCCGCGATGTCCGGTCCGCCGAGCCGCTTGATGGCGCGCAGGCCCGTGGGCGAGGTCACGTTGATCTCGGTGAGATTGCCGTCGATCACGTCGATGCCCACGAACAGCAGGCCGCGCTCGCGCAGCGCCGGGCCGATGCGGGCGCAGATTTCCAGTTCGCGGTCGGTGAGATCGGTGGGACGCGCGGCGCCGCCCCGCACCATGTTGGAGCGCAGGTCGCCCTCGCTCGGCACCCGGTTCACGGCTCCCGCCGCTTCCCCGTCCACCAGGATGATGCGCTTGTCGCCGGCCTTCACCTCGGGCAGGAAGCGCTGGATCACCCACGGTTCGCGGAAGGTGACCGAGAACAGATCATAGAGCGATCCGAAATTGAGGTCGTCCGAGGTCACGCGGAACACGGCCGCGCCGCCATTGCCGTAAAGCGGCTTCATGACAACGTCCCCGAACTCCGCGCGGAACGCCTTGATCTCCTCCAGGTCGCGCGAAATTAGCGTCGGGGGCATCAGGTCCGGGAAATGGGTGACGAAGATCTTTTCCGGCGCGTTGCGCACATGGGCGGGGTCGTTCACCACCAGCGTCCGGGGATGGATGCGCTCCAGCAAATGGGTGGAGGTGACATAGGCCATGTCGAAGGGCGGGTCCTGGCGCAGCAGCACCACGTCATAGTCGGCAAGGCGCACGCGCCGCCGTTCGCCGAGCGTGAAATGGGCGCCCGCCTCGTCCTTCACGGTCAGGGGCTCAACGGCGGCGAACACCTCGCCGTCCCGCATGGCCAACTGGTCGGGCACGTAATGGACCAGCGCATGGCCGCGCTTCTGGGCTTCCAGCAGCAGGGCGAAGGTGGAATCCCCGGCAATATTGATGCGCGAGATGTGGTCCATCTGGACCGCGACCTGAAGGGCCATGTGTGTCTCCGGGCGCCGCCGGGCGGCGGCTTGAGGCGGGATCGGATCTTATCTATGGGCGCCGGGCGGCGCGCGCCAGGGTGGTGGCGTGCCCCTTCGCCGCGTCAGTTGCTCAGCACGTTGATGGTGAAGGCGAGTATGCCGATGTTGAACACGAACGCGGCAAGGCAATGGAGCGTCACCACGCGGCGGAAGGCCGTATTCGTGATGTTCACATCCGAGGTCTGGAAGGTCATGCCCAGGCAGTAAGAGAAATAAATGAAATCCCAATAGCCGGGCTCTTCAGTGCCGGGAAACACAAGGCCGCCCACGTCTTCATTATCTTCCTGGTCTTCGGAATAATAAAGATAGGCATAATGGAGGACGAACACGCCGTTGCTGAAGGCCCAGGTGAGGGTCAGCGTGACGATGATGAGCAGGATGATCGCCTGGCCGGGTGTCCCCGATTCGCGCAGCTCGTTGGCCACCACCACCAGGATTTCCAGCGTGACAAGGAAGGTGAGCCCCAGCAGCCAGGCGCGGTTGGCGTCGTTGCGCTTCGCGGCGGTGCGCATGTCGTCCGGCTTGCGGCCGAGCAGCGACCAGCCGGAGGCGAGGAAGATGATGGCTGCGATGTCGAAGCCGATCATGATCCCGATCCGCCAGCCGCACAGGGCGACGGCACCCATGCTGGCGATCACCAGGACCACCGCGAAGACAAGGAACCGGGGCGGAGCGATGACATTCCCGATGGTGCGCATCCGGGACGGGGCAGTGTCTTCAATCATGGCAAAAAATCTCGAGTGGCGGCACGTCATACCTCCATCTCGAAGGCGCCGGAAAGGTGCTCAACCGCGCCGCTGGTTGCGACGAGGATGGCGTCGAAGCGCGCATCGAGCAAAGCGAGATCGGGATGGGCCGCGAGCCATGCCTCCGCGGCGGCGGCGATCCGGCGGCGCTGGCGGGGCAGGATGGAATGAGCGGCACCGTCCAGGGTCGGCCGAACCTTCACCTCGCAGAAGACAATCAGGGCGTCGCGCCGCGCCACGAGGTCGATCTCGCCCGCCTTGGTGCGCGCCCGCCGGGCGAGGATCGCGAAGCCCTGGGCCACGAGCAAGGCGGCGGCCCGGTCCTCCGCCGCAAGCCCCCGGTCATGGGCGGCGCGGCGCGCGGCGGCGTCAGCCATCCCCGTCCCCTTTCGTGAGCGCCAGGGCGCGGGCATAGACCTCGCGCTTCGGGCGGCCCGTGAGGGCGGTGACCGCCGCCACCGCATCCTTCAGGGAGAGGTCGGCCAGGGCGCCGGTGAGCGCGGCGTCCACATCCTCGTCCTTGGCCGCCTCGTCCTGGGGCGGGCCGATGACGAGCACGATCTCGCCCTTGGGCGCGCCGGCGCCCGCATAATGCGCGGCGAGCGTCGCAAGATCGCCGCGCCGGACCTCCTCAAAGGCCTTGGTCAATTCCCGGCACACCGCCGCCGGCCGGGGGCCGAGACCCTCCGCGAGGTCCGAAAGGCTTTCCGGCAGGCGCGGGCCGCTCTCATAAAGGACCAGGGTCGCGGGAATCGCCTTGAGTTCGGCGATGCGGTTGCGCCGCTGCCCATCCTTGGGCGGCAGGAAGCCGTCGAACAGGAAGCGGTCGGTGGGCATGCCTGCGGCGACCAGGGCGGCCAGCAGGGCGGAGGCGCCGGGAATGGGATGGATGCGATGGCCCGCCTCCGCCGCCTCCACCACCAGCTTGAATCCGGGATCGGAGACCAGGGGCGTTCCCGCGTCGGACACCAGCGCGACCGCCTCGCCGGCGGCGAGCCGGGCGAGAATGCGCGGGCGCATGCTCGCGCCATTGTGGTCGTGATAGGGGACGAGCTGGGTCTCGATGCCGTAGCGGTCCGTGAGGCGGCGGGTGATGCGGGTGTCCTCGCAGGCGATCACATGCGCCCCGGCGAGGATCTCCAGCGCCCGCACGCTGATGTCGCCGAGATTGCCGATGGGCGTCGCCACCACATGCAGGCCGGGCGCCGGGCGCGCCGCGAACTGCCGGTTTCCGGCGAGGATATAGGAAGGGGGGGCGGCGTCTTGTCCATTCATGCCCGCACCTTAGCCGTCCGCACCGGTCTGCGCGACACCCCGCGCGGCCTCGCCAAACGCGGCGCAAGACGGTATGCCTGTCTACAACAGTGAAAGCGAGGAGACGCGGGTGAGCGAGGCGGATCGGCCCGAGACCGGACAGACGGCCCCGATTTCAGTGTCCCGCCGCGCGGCACTGGCAAGTGGATTGAAGCTGGCGAGCCTGCCGGCCTTGCTCTCCCTCGTGGCCGCCTGCGCCGGTGGCGACATTGGCGGCGGGTCGCCGCCGCCCTCGGGCGCTCCCCTGGCGCAGCCCCTGCCCGCCACCGGGCCGGCGGTGGCTTTGATCCTGCCGCTCACCGCGCAGGGCAATGCCGGCGCGGTCGGCCAATCCCTGCGCAATGCGGCGGAGCTCGCCTTGTCGGAACTGGGCGCGGCGCCCGTCACCTTGATCGTGAAGGATGATGGCGGCAATTCCCAGGGCGCGCGCGCGGCGGCGGAGGCCGCCATCGCCGAGGGCGCGCGGGTCATTCTCGGCCCGCTGTTCTCCCATTCGGTGGGCGCGGTCGCCCAGGTGGCCCGGCCGCGCGGCATTCCCGTCATCGCCTTCTCCACCGATACCAACGTGGCGGCGCCGGGCGTCTATCTGCTGAGCTTCCTGCCGCAGACCGACGTCAACCGCATCATCTCCTTCAGCATCGCCCAGGGCCGGCGCTCGTTTCTCGGGCTGATCCCGGAGAATGCCTATGGCTCGGTGGCCGAGGGCGCGTTCCAGCAGCAGGCGGGCGCGCTCGGCGGGCGGATCGTGGGGATCGAACGCTACACCCAGGACCGCACCCGCCTCGGCGGCGCCGTGCAGCGCGCGGCGGCGGTCGCGGGCCAGGCGGACGCGGTCTTCATTCCTGATTCCGCCGAGGGCGTGCCGGCGGTGGTGCAGGCGCTGTCGGGCGCGGGCGTCGATCTCAAGCGCGTGCGCCCCGTGGGCACCGGCCTGTGGGACGACCAGCGCCTGTTCACCAACCCGCTGATGGACGGCGCCCAGTTCGCGGCGCCCGAAACCAGCGGCTGGCGGGGCTTTGCGGATCGTTATCGCGCGCGGTTCGGCAGCGACCCGGTGCGCACGGCGACGCTCGCCTATGACGCGGTCTCTCTGGTGGCGACCATCGTGCGCGCCCAAGGTCCGGCGGCCTTGAATGACGCCGCGCTCACCAATCCCTCCGGCTTCAACGGCGTGGACGGCGTGTTCCGCTTCCGCTCGGACGGCACCAATGAGCGCGGCCTCGCGGTGATGGAGATCAAGGGCGGCGCCGCCCAGGTGGTCAGCCCCGCGCCGCGCAGCTTTGCGGGACAGTAAGGCTGTCCCTGCGGCAGGGTTGGATTGGCGGGCGGATGGGCTATAGCTTCGCGCCCGCCGGTATGGAAAACCGGGTCCCGGCCTGCGTGCGCAGGCGGGGACCGGCTCGAACGGACAAGGAAATCAGGTCCATGACACTGTCCACGCGACTGATCGCGCCTCTGGCGGGCGTTCTTCTGGCCGCCTCCGGCCTTTCCGCCCTTGCGCCGGCGCCCGCCCCGCCTGCGCCCGCCGCGCAGCCGGCCACGACCCAGGCCGGCACCCCGGCCCGCCCCGAGGTCCAGATCTCGCGCCCCATCGAAATGCTGCTGACCCAGCAGGCGGCGAGCATGACCTTTGACGGCAAGACGCTGACCCTGACCGGCGTGCCGCCCGTCACCGCCTTCCGGGTGGAACGGCCCGAGCGGATCGGCGGCACCATGACCACCGAGCAGTATGTGAAGCTCTGGAACGCCACCGTCGCGGTGTTCAAGAACGATCCCCCGAACGCCGCGCTGACCATCCTCGGCCCGACCCCGACCCAGGTGATCATCGAACTGGGCAGCGTCACGCAGAACGGCACCACGCTGACCTACAATGCGACGCTGCTGGACGGCGACATCCCCGCGAGCGGCGGGCCGGTGAATCTCGTCACCGCGCCGGTGGTCTATCGTCCGCTAGAGGGCACCGGCACCTTCCTGAAGTGCTGGTGGAGCCCCTATTGGGTGGAGCGGATCTGCCGCGCCGGCTGGTAAGGCAAGCCTCGGCACCTGTCCGCCCCGCCCGCTTGAAAGCCGGGCGGGGCGTTTCTCACTCCGGTGGGCGAAAGCCGGTCTGGCCCACATAGCCCGCCGCCGCGATGCCGGCGAGGCAGCAGATCTCGTCATTGTCGGACGTGTCGCCGGAAATCCCCACCGCGCCGATCACCGCGCCGGCGTCCAGGATCAGGACGCCGCCCGGAACCGGCACGAAGCGCCCGCCGCTTGCCGCCATCAGCGCATTCATGAAATGCGGGACCTTCACGGCCCGCTCGCCCAGTTCGCGCGAGCCCATGCCCATGCCGAGGGCGCCCCAGGCCTTGCCCATGGCGATCTCGGGCCGCAGGATGCCCGAGCGATCCTCGCGCTTGAGGGCCACCAGATGGCCGCCCGCGTCCAGAACCGCGACGGTCAGCGGCTCGAACCCCATCTCATGCCCCTTGGCCAGGGCGGCCTCCACGATCCGTTCGGCCTTCGCCAGCGATATGCTCAAGATGGATTCCTCCGCAACGGCGCGTCAGGCGCCGGATGTCTGGGGCCAGAAGCCGGCCAGCATGGACCCGTCCTTGTCGCCGAGGCCGGCCGCCGCCGCCTGGTCATACACCGCCAGCGCGGCCGCGGTCACCGGCAGGTCGGTGCCGAGGGCGTGGGCCTCTGCGAGCATGGTCCGCAGATCCTTGCGCACCCCGTCCACCGAAAAGGCGGCGGCGCCGGTGTCGCCGCCCGCCAGGGCCTGGGCGATGACCGCCCCGCAATCTTAAGAATGTTCGAACCGCCCGACGTGTCGGCGAACAGATCCACCAGCCAGGCGGGATCCAGCCCGGCTTGGCGGCACAGCGTGTAGGCTTCGCCAAGCGCCTGGTAATAGGTGAGCAGGGGCAGATTGACCGCGAGCTTGAGGGCCGCGCCCGCGCCCACCGGGCCGACATGCTCGACCCGCCGGCAAAGTTGTTCGAGGATCGGGCGCGCTCGGGCCACATCGGCCGCCGTGCCCCCCGCGAGCCCAAGAAGCTTTCCGGTGCGGGCAGGCCCAACGGTGCCGCCGACGGGACATTCAACGAAAGCGGCGCCCGTTTCACGCACCTTCTCCCCCAGCGCGCGGGCCTGCGCCGAGAGCACCGTGCTCATCTCGATCACCAGCCGCCCGTCGAGGCGCGCGGACAAAAGACCGCCCTCGCCTTCATACACGGCGTGCAGGGCCGTGCCGTCCAACAGGCTTGTTAGGATCACCTCATTGTCCGCCAAGGCGGCCGGTGTCGTGGCGCGGGCGCCGCCGGCGTCCAGGATCGGCGTGGTCTTGTCCGCGCTGCGGTTCCAGACGGTCACCTCATGTCCCAGGTCGATCAGCCGCAGCGCCATCGCGGCACCCATGCGGCCCATGCCGGCAAAGCCGATCTTCATCGCGTCCTCCCCAGAGCCGGGTTGGTGCCGATTGGGATTTTATCCATGCCGCGCGCCCGACATCTGGCACTGTCGGCCCAATCGGATTATCAAACGATAAGTATCATTGCGCGCGCGCCGCGCAAGCCGTTCGCCCTTATGATGACCAGGCTGGCCGCCGCGCCGGCCCGCGCGCAGGGGGACGGCAGCAGGCCCGCTCCCTCTTTCCCTTCCTCAGGATGCAGCCATGACCGAAGTCTGGAATTCCTATGGCCCGTCCGCCGGGCGCTCCCATGGCACAACCCGTCGCCCCGCGAGCGTGACCGTGGACATGCATGCCCATGTGGGCGTGCCGGCGGCCGCGCGCCTTGTGGAGGGACATCTCGACTTTTCCACCATTCCCCTCGCGCGTTTCGCGACCCCCGAGACGAAGGCGCTGAACCGCAAGCAGGATGCGGACCGCATGTCCCGCATGAACGGATATGACGACCGCCTGAGGGACATGGATGCGGCCGGCATCGACAAGCAGCTCGTCATGTGTCCGCCGCCCCAATGCTATTACACGGTGGAGACCCAGCTCGCCGCGCAGGCGACGCGGGTGGTGAATGACGGGCTCGCGGACTTCGTCGCTGGCCGGCCGGACCGCTTCGTGGCGCTCGGTTCCGTTCCCCTCCAGGACGGGGCTTTGGCGGCGGCCGAGCTGGACTATGTCATGTCGCTCGGCATGAAGGGCGTGCAGATCCTGACCAATGTAGCCGGCAAGGAATTGTCCGATCCGCAATTCGCCCCCTTCTGGGCGAAGGCCGAGGAACTGGGCGCGCTGGTCCTGCTCCACCCGAACGGCTTCACCGAAGGCGAGCGGCTGACGCGCTTCTATCTCAACAACATCCTCGGCAACCCGCTGGAGACCACCATCGCCCTGCATTACCTCATCTTCGACGGGGTATTGGAGCGCCACCCCAAGCTGAAGATCTTCGCCGTGCATGGCGGCGGCTTCGCCGGGGCCTATTGGGCGCGCATGGACCATGCCTGGGGCGCGCGCTCCGACGTGCGGGTCATTCCCCACGCGCCCACCACCTATCTGAAGCGCGTCTATTTCGACACGGTGGTCTTCTCGGTGGAGCAATTGGAGGCGCTCGTGCGCATGGCCGGGGCCGATCACGTGCTCATGGGCACCGACTATCCCTATGACATGGCCGAGAGCGACCCCGTGGGGCATGTCATGGAGAGCGCCCTGGACGAGGCGGCGAAGGCGGCCATCTGTGGCGGCAACGCGGTGCGGCTGCTGGGGCTCTGAGCGCCCCCGCCGCTCACGCCTCCAGCAGCGCCTGCATGATGCGCGCGCGCGTCAGCGGAAGATGCCGCAGGCGTGCGCCGAGGGCGGCGGCCACCCCATTGGCGATGGCGGCGGCGGTGGGGCCTTGGGACACTTCGCCCATTCCGAGCGGCGGATGGGAGGGATCGCCGATGAGACGCGTCTCGATTTGCGGCACCTGCGCGAAGCGCAGGATCGGGTAGGTCTCCCAGGTATTGGAGGAGACCGCGCCGTCCGCGAACATCACCTGTTCCTTCAGGGTCCAGGACACGGCCTGGATGACGCCGCCCTCGATCTGGTTCACCGCGCCGTCGGGATTGATCACGAGGCCGCCATCCACGGCGCACCAGGCGCGGGTCACGCTCACCTCCTCGTCCACGCTCACCTCCACGGCCATGGCGAGATAGGCGGCGGAATTCTTGTAGCGGCTGAAGGCGAAGCCCCGCGCCCGTCCCTCCGGCGGCGGATTGTGCCAGTCGCACATGCCGGCAGCCTCTTCGATCACGGCGCGTGCGCGCGGATCGCTCATCAGCGACAGGCGATAGGTGACCGGGTCCATGCCCGCCGCCTCCGCCAGTTCATCCATGAAGCTTTCCAGGGCGAACACATTGGCGAAGGCGCCCAGCCCGCGCATGGAAGAGGTGCGGGCCGGGGCATGGGGGATGAAATGATGGACCCGCCTTTGATGCGGCAGGTCGTACAGCACAAACGCATTGCGCGTTGCCCCGCCGCCCGCCGCGTCGGGCAGGTCGCCGGGCGGAGGCGGGAGGGACGGCGTGTCCAGCGCCTCGGCCGAGAGCAGGTTCACCCCGCCGCGCGCGCCCGGCCGGCTGACATGGGTGGGGCTCCAGATCTCGATGGTCCAGTCGAGGGGGCGGCCTCCGGCATCCAGCCCGGCCTCCAGGCGCACCACCATGGGCGCGCCGAAGGGGGACACCCCCAGTTCATCCTCGCGGGTCCACAGCACGCGGACCGCGCGGCCGGGATGCGCCAGGGCCAGGATCGCGGCGTCGCAGGCCGCATCGTCCGCCCCATTATGGCCGTAGCAGCCCGCGCCCTGGTGGTGGAGGACCTGCACGTCGTTCACATCAAGCCCAAGCGCCCGGGCGAGGGCCGCGCGCAGCGGGAAGACCCCCTGGCTGTGGGTCCACACCGTGAGCCGGCCCTGGTCAAACACAGCGAGCGCGCAGGACGGCCCGATGGAGCCATGGGCAATGAAGGGCTTGGAATAAGTGGAACTGAGCCGGCTTATGGACTGCTCCGCTGGGCGCGCGCCGCGCTCCTGGATTTCGGCGGGCGCGCTTTCCAGCTCCAGCAAAGTCAAAGCGTCCGCCTCGGGCGTCTCCAGCCGCACGCCGCCCTCGAACCGGGCGCGGGCGCGAAGGGTCTCGAAGGCCGTCTGGACACGCGCCTCGTCCTCTCCCAGCACAGCGACCACGTCCCCATTGCGATGGAGATGGACCGTGCCGCGACCGGCCTTGAGCGTCGCCTCCGCGTCGATTTCCGCCAGCCGCGCGCCGGTGCGCGGGCGATGCAGGACGCGCGCATGCAGCATCCCCGCCACGGCGATGTCGTGAATGAAGGGCGCGCCCCCGAGCTTCTCGGGCAGGTCGATGCGCGGGGCGCTGGTGCCGATCCGGCGCAGATCGGCCCCCGCTTTGAGCGCCGCCGTGCCGCTGGCGGCGCGCGTCAAATCCAGGTCGGGGGCGAGCGCCCAATAATCCAGACCGGTATCCTGCCCGCCCGCAACAATACGGCCGTCCCGCACCTCCAGGTCGCGCGCCGCGCCGCCCAGCCGCGCCGCCGCCGCCTCCAGCATCAGGGCGCGAACCTCCGCGCAGACCAGGCGCAGCGCGGCCCCGCCCACCTGGATGGACAGGCTGCCGGCCGTGAAGCCTTCATTGGGCGTTTGGCGGGTGTCGCCGGAGGCCAGCGCGATGCGCTCGGGCGCGATCTCCAGTTCCTCGGCCGCGATCTGCGTGAGCGCGGTGAGGATGCCCTGGCCGAGTTCCACCTTTCCGGTGCGCACGGCCACACGGCCCGCTTCGGGAAAGCCGATCCATTGGTCGAGCCGTGGATTGTCGGCGAGGCTGCCGGGCAGGGCGTTGGGGATCATTCCGCGCGCTCCCGCAGGTCAGCGGCCGCGCGCGCCACGGCGCGGATGATCCGCTCATGGGCACCGCAGCGGCACAGATGGGGATCGAGCGCCGCGACGATCTCCGCCCGCGAGGGCGCCCGCGTCCGCTCAAGCAGGGCCTTGGCCGACAAGAGGATGCCCGAGAGGCAATAGCCGCATTGCCCGGCCTGCTCGGCGAGGAAGGCGGCGCGCAGCGGATGGTCCATCAGACTTTCCGCCGTCTCCACCTTGCGGCCCGCCGCATCGACGGCGAGATGGGAGCAGGCATAAATGGGGCGGCCGTCCAGCAGTACCATGCAGGCGCCGCATTGCTCCTGCCCGCAGCCATAGCGCGAGGCGCGCAGGTCCAATTGGTTGCGCAGCACATGAAGCAGGGGCGCGTCTTCGTCCACGGCCACGGCGGAGGTGGCGCCGTTCACGGTCAGGGTGATCTCACGCGCCATCGGCGTCCCCTAGAGCGTGCGCCGATCTGCCTGCACAGCAGACAGATCGGATCACGCATTTTCTATCAATAGTTTAGAGACTGATTCACCGATCAGGTTGATCCAACCTGATCGGATCAGGCTCTAGAGGTCCGCCGGACGCGCCAGGCGCCGGCTTTGGGAAAGTTATGAAAGTCACTTTCCTGCTGCGCAAGTCAATTTCCGGACACCTTGGACTCACTTGGAGTGCCGCGCGCCGGCCTGGGGAGGAGGCCGGCTCAGGCTTCGCCATCTGCCGGCACGCGGAACACGCGCAGGCAAATGGCGAGCATGGAATAATAGCCCAGAAGCCCCGCCAGCTCGACCACCGCCTTGCGGCCAAAGCGCGCCTCGGCCTGCGCGAACAGGTCGTCGGGCACATCGTTGGTAGCGAAAAAGCGGCTCGCAAATTCATAGACGAGCACGTCGTCCGGCTCCTCAAAATGCGGCACCTCGTCCTTCTCCAAGGCGGCGATGATGGACTCGGGCAGGCCCGCCTTGCGCGCCTCGTGCACATGCACCGACCATTCGTAGGTTGCCTCCCAGTGCCGTGCGACCACCAGGATCGCCAACTCCGACAGGCGCGGGGGAAACTCCGTCCCGTAGCGGCAGAACACGCCCAGGGCCTGCGCGGTGCGGGCGAGGTCCGGGCTCTCCAGCAGCAGATGGTAGATATAGGGAACGCTCTGGCGCGGGCCGGCGGCGATCGCCTCGAAGATCGGCCGCTGGGCCGGCGTGAGGGCCTCCGGCGACAACTGGCGGAAACGCGACGTCATGCGGTGATCCTCCCTCGGGCCGGGCGGCGGCCGATGCTCCCCGCAGGATGCTGCGGAAATTTTTGTTGATCGATCGATCATTCTTTCCGAACCTAAGTCTGTCAAATCAGGGAGGCGGCGATGCGCCGGTCCCGGCGGCGACAGATCCGGGCGGCCCGCTGGCGCACCGGCGAGAGCCTGATCCGATCCGGTTGAAATCACCCTGGTCGGAGAATCAGTCTCTAAACAATTGAGGGAGTGCGGTTTGCCGAGCGCGATGCGACCGGATCGGACCGCGCTCATAAGGGAGGACACATATGACCGGCACTCCGGATCGTCCCACCATTGGCGTGGTGGGGCTCGGCATCATGGGACTCGCCTATGCGCGCAACCTTCGCGCCGCAGGCTTTCCCGTCATCGGCTTCGATGTGGCGCAGGCGCCGCTGACGGCTTTGGCCGAGGCGGGCGGCCACGTGGCCGAAAGCCCCAAGGCCCTGGCCGAGACGGCGGACGTGATCCTGATCGCGCTGGCCAGCGTGGACGCAGTGAAGGCCACCTGCGGCGGGGAAGAGGGGATGATCCACGCCATCCGCCCCGGCACGGTGGTCTGCGAGATGGGCACCTTCCCGCTCTATGCCAAGGACTATGTCCAGGCCCTGTTCGAGCCCAAGGGCGTGCCCGTGCTCGATTGCCCGGTCTCCGGCACCGGCGCCCAGGCTGCGGTGCGCGATCTCGTCGTCTATGCATCGGGCGACGCGGCGGTGGTGGAGCGGGTGCGTCCCGTGTTCGACGGCTTTGCCCGCAACACCCGCTATGTGGGCGCGTTCGGCGCCGGCATCCGCCTGAAATTCGTCGCCAACCTCCTGGTGACCATCCACAACGTGGCGGCGGCCGAGGCCCTGGTGCTGGCCGAGCAGGCCGGGCTGGACCTCAACATGGTCTATGAGGCCATCAGCGACGGCGCCGGCACATCCCGCATGTTCGAGGTGCGCGGCCCCATGATGGTGACGGAGACCTACCTTCCGGCCACCATGAAGATGGAGGTCTATATGAAGGACATCACCCTCATCTCCGACTTCGCCCGCGAGGTCCGCGCGCCCACGCCCCTGATGGCGGCGACCGTGCCCTATTATACCGCCGCCCTCGCGGCCGGTCGCGGCGCGGACGACACCGCCGCCGTGCATGCGGTGCTGAAGGAAATGACCCAGAAGAAATGAGCCTTTCTCCCCGGGGGTAACACCGGTCCGTGGAACCGCGTATTATCGGCGCGGATCGCGTAAAAACTTCGGCTAAATGCGCCTTTACGGGGCTGTTACGCCCTGTCTGGCGCCATCGCGGCGGAGCTGCGTCTCAAGCGCACCCGCCGTGCAGGACACCGCCACCCCGACGGCGAGCGCTATCCGGCTCCTCGGCCAGGCGCTCCGCCTTGGGTCGGCCGCCCCTGCGGGGGGTGGAGCGGGCGTCTCAATCCTTCTGGAATATCATAGCCTTACCCTAAGCGCAGCGACGGTACGGGGTGTTGCCCGGCGCAGGCTCAGGGCCGAACCGCTCCCCTTGCGCGCGGCCCGGCCCTGTGTATTGATCGATCGATAACAAAACCGGGGAGGCCGCCATGAAGGTCAATCGCGCCGCCATCTATGAAGCCGCGGAAAAACTCTCCAACTGGGGCCGCTGGGGAGCCGACGACCAGATCGGAACGCTGAATAACGTGTCGGCGCAAGACGTTATCGATGCCGGCCGGCTCATCAGGCGCGGCAAGGTGTTCGCCCTCGGCCTCTCGCTGAAGGAGCCGATCCAGTCCGGCCTGTTCGGCGGCCGCTGGAACCCCATCCACACCATGCTCGCCACCGGAACCGACGCCGCCGCCGGCGTGCAGGATGAGCCCGCGCCCTATCTGCGCTATGCGGACGATGCCATCAGCATGCCCTGCCAGGCGTCCACCCAGTGGGACGCGCTCGCCCACATCTTCCTGGACGACAAGATGTATAACGGCTTCGACGCGCGGCTGGTGGACGCCAAGGGCGCGAAAAAGCTCGGCATCGAGCATGTCCGCGACAAGATGGTGGGGCGCGGCGTGCTGCTCGACGTCGCGCGCTTCAAGGGCGTGGATTGGCTCGATGACGGCTATGCCATCACGAACCAGGACCTGGACGACACCGCCGCCGCCCAGGGCGTCGAAATCCGCAAAGGCGACTTCGTGATCGTACGAACCGGCCATCAGGAGCGTTGCCTCGCCAAGGGCGACTGGAGCGGCTATGCGGGCGGCGCGGCGCCGGGCCTTGCGTTCGAGACCTGCTATTGGATCAGAGAACGCGATATCGCCGCCATCTGCGCCGACACCTGGGGCTGCGAAGTCCGGCCGAACGAGACAGACGAAGCCAATCAGCCTTGGCACTGGGTGGTGATCCCCGCCATCGGCATTTCCATGGGTGAGATCTTCTATGTGAAGGAGTTGGCCGAAGACTGCGCGCAGGACAGGGTGTACGAGTTCTTCTTCTCGGCGCCCCCGCTCCATCTGCCGGGCGGCGCCGGATCGCCCATCAATCCCCAGGCCATCAAGTAGGAGCGGCCCATGGCGACTTTCCTCAAGCGCGGGCGCGACGCCGCCGCGCGCGCCGACGATCTGTCCAAGGTCCGCCAGACCGTGGAAGGCATCCTGGCCGATATCGAGGCGCGCGGGGACGCCGCCGTCCGCGAGCTGTCGGTGAAGTTCGATGGCTGGGACCGGGAGGATTTCCGCCTCTCGGACCAGGAGATCGAAGGCTGCTTGTCCCAATTGACCAAGCGCGACCTGGACGACATCCGCTTTGCCCAGGAGCAGGTGCGAAATTTCGCGCAGCATCAAAGGGACGCGCTCAAGGACATTGAGGTGGAGACGCTGCCCGGCGTCATATTGGGTCACAAGAACATTCCGGTGAACTCGGTGGGCTGCTATGTGCCCGGCGGCAAGTATCCGCTCCTGGCCTCGGCCCATATGTCCGTGGTGACGGCCAAGGTGGCGGGTGTGAAGCGCATCGTGACCTGCGCGCCGCCATACCAGGGCAAGCCGGCTCCGGCCATCGTTGCCGCCCAGCATCTGGCCGGCGCCGACGAGATTTATTGCCTGGGCGGGGTCCAGGCGGTGGGCGCCATGGCGCTCGGGACGCAAAGCCTCGCGCCGGTGGACATGCTGGTCGGCCCAGGCAACGCCTTCGTGGCAGAAGCCAAGCGCCAGCTTTACGGGCGCGTCGGCATTGATTTGTTCGCCGGCCCCACCGAGACGCTCGTGATCGCGGATGAGACCGTGGACGGGGAATTGTGCGCCACCGACCTTCTTGGTCAGGCGGAGCACGGTCCCAATTCCCCCGCCATTCTGCTCACCACGTCCGAGAAGCTTGCCCGCGAGACCATGGCCGAAGTTGAGCGCCTGCTCGATATCCTGCCCACTGCGGCCATCGCCCGTCAGGCCTGGGCGGATTATGGCGAGGTCATCGTCTGCGAGAGTGACGAGGAAATGGTGATGGAGGCGGATCGCATCGCCTCCGAGCACGTCCAGGTTATGACACGCGATCCGGACTATTTCCTCGCCAACATGACCAATTATGGCGCCCTCTTCCTTGGCCCGCGAACCAATGTCTCTTTCGGGGACAAGGTCATCGGGACGAATCACACACTGCCGACGCTGAAATCGGCGCGCTACACGGGCGGGCTCTGGGTCGGCAAGTTCCTCAAGACCTGCACCTACCAGAAAGTGCTGACCGACGAAGCCTCCGCCATGATCGGCGCCTATTGCTCGCGCCTGTGCATGCTGGAAGGCTTTGCGGGCCATGCCGAGCAGGCGAATATCCGCGTGCGCCGCTATGGCGGGCGCAATGTGCCTTACGCGACCGCGGTCGAGTGAATGGCCGCCCGCTTCAGGGCAGGGTCGGAAGGAACGGGTCGAGGCCGGTCGGAAGCCGGTCTCTCCTCCCTTTGAATAGGGGCAAGCCGCGCCCTCGCAGCGGGGCGATCCAAGGATGAGCGCATGAGCATTCCCAAGACACCGAGCTTCGCCCTCACGGGCAAGCGCGCCCTCGTGACGGGTGCCGGCCGGGGCATCGGCCTTGGAGCGGGGGCAGCCTTGGCGCAGGCGGGGGCCCATGTGGTTCTCGCGGCGCGCACGCCCCATGAGGTGGAAGCCGCTGCCGCCGCATTGCGGGACGAGGGTCATTCCGCCGAAGCGCTGGCGCTGGATGTGGGGGACCTGCCCACGCTGCGCGCCGCCCTCGCCGCTCTGCCGGCCTTCGACATCCTGGTGAACAATGCGGGCACCAACCGCCCGCAGGCCTTCCTCGATGTGACCGAGGAAAACTTCGACCTCGTCATGGGATTGAATGTGCGCGCGGCCTATTTCGTTGCGCAGGCGGTGGCGCGGGGCATGGTCGCGGCCGCGCGCGGCGGCTCCATCATCAATGTCTCATCCCAGATGGCTCATGTGGGCGGGCTGCGCCGTTCGGTCTACTGCGCGTCCAAATGGGCCATGGAGGGCTTCACCAAGGCCATGGCCATCGAGCTTGGTCCCCATGGCGTGCGGGTGAATACGCTCGCGCCGACCTTCATCGAGACGCCCATGACCGCGCCTTTCCTGGCGGATGACGCCTTCCGCGAGAGCGTGGTCGCGAAGATCAAGCTCGGGCGCGTGGGGCAGGTCGAAGATCTCATGGGCGCCGTCGTCTTCCTGGCGAGCGATGCATCCGCACTGATGACCGGGTCCTCGCTGCTGGTGGACGGCGGCTGGACAGCGGAATGAGCCGAATGCGAATGCCCGGGCGGCGCCCGGGCATTGCGTCGTCGGACGGCTCACTGGGCCTTGATCTTGTCCAGCCACGGCTTCGCCTGGGGGAATTCCTTCAGCAGTGCCGCATAGACCTCCGGCGCCGTGGCGCGGAACGAGGCGAGGTCTGGCTCAACCAGTTCGATCTTGCCGCTCTTCTTGATGGTCTCCAGCGCCGCCGCATAATCCTTCTTGTAATGATCGATTGCGAAGGTGACCGCCTCGGCCGCCGAGTCCGTGAATATCTTCTGCTGCTCGGGGGTGAAGCTGTCCCAGCGCGACTTGGAGATGAGGATCAGCGCCGGCATGTACATGATCTTGGTGAGCGATAAGGTCTTCGACACCTCGATGAAACGGTCCTGAAGGAACAGGTCCGGGGAGTTTTCCGCCGCATCCACCGCGCCGTTCTGGAGCGCCATGTAGAGTTCGGTATAGGCCATGGGGGTCGGTTGCGCGCCGAGCGCCTTGTAGGCGGTCACATAGCCGGGGCCGGGAATGACGCGGATCTTCAGGCCGTGCATATCGGCGGCGGTCTTAATCACGCGGCCATTGGTGAAGATGTCGCGCTCCAGAGCGGAGATGAACCCGAGGCCCACCATTCCGTACTGGGGCAGGAGGCCGAGCATTTCCTTGCCGATCGGCCCCTGGAGCGTCTTATTGGCCTCATCGACCGAGGAGAACAGATAGGGGAAGGAGAAGACGGTGTAATCCTTCACCGTGTTTTCCAGCGGAGCTTCGCCGGTGACGACGATGTCCTGCGTCCCCGTGCGCACCGATTGGATCATCTTCACCTCGCCGCCGAGCTGGGCGGCCGGGAAGACGTTGATCTTGATCTGGCCCTTGGATTTTTCGCCCACCAATTCCGCGAGCTTGGCGGCGGCGGCGTGATAGTGGCTCGCCGTCGTGAGGACGTGGCCGGCATTCAACTCCAGCGTCTGCGCGCCGGCCGCGAGGGTTCCGGCGAGGAGGACGGTGGAGGATAGGAGGGTGCGCGCGGTTCTCAGCATGTTCGATCCTTCTCTGGTTGGTTCTTTTTGGTGAGCCCGGTCCCGGGCGGTCTCACAGCAGGGCCAGCGACAAGGCGGGCACGTAGCTGATGATGAGGACATCGATGGTGAGGACAGCGAGGAAGACCAGCACCGGCTTGGTCATGGCATCCATGCTGACCCCGGAGATTTCCGAAGCGACGTTCAGGTTCACGGCCACCGGCGGCGTGACCATGCCGATGGCGATGTTGACGATCATCACCAGGCCGAAATGGATAGGGTCGATCCCGTATTTAAGGGCGAGCGGCGCGAGGATCGGGCCGAGGATCAGGATGGTCGCCAAGGCCTCCATGAAGGTGCCGACCACGAACAGCAGCACGTTCACCAGCAGCATGAACATGACGGCGTTGCTCGCCACCTGCCCGACCATTTCCGCGAAATAATGCGGGATGCGGTTGATGGTCATGGCGTGTCCGAACAGCGCGGCGAAGGCGACGATCAGCATGACCATGCCGGTCATCACCGCGCTGTCGTTCAGGATTTTCATCACGTCGCGGACAGAGATTTCGCGGTAGACGAACACGCCCACGACGAAGCCATAGACCACGGCAACGACAGAGGCTTCCGTGGCGGTGAAGGCGCCGGAATAGATGCCGCCGAGGATGATGACGGGCATCAGCAGGGCCAGAAGGGATTCCCGCCCGGTCACCCACACATCCTGCGCCCAAGCGCGGAAGGAGACCGGCTTTGTGCGGTCGAAATCATTGAGCTTGGCGAAGATGCAGATGGTGAGGATGAGCGTCAGACCAATGAAGATCCCGGGCAGGATGCCGGCGATGAACAGGCCTCCGATTGAGACGTTCGCCACCAGCCCGTAGATGACCATGGGCAGCGAGGGGGGAATGATGGCGCCAAGCTCGCCGCCCACCGCCACCGTCGCGGCGGCAAAGGGCTTGGGATAGCCCTTTTTCACCATGGCCGGGACCATGGTGGCGCCCACGGCCGCGGTGGTGGCGGAGGAAGAACCCGAAATCGTGGAGAAGAACATGCAGGTGAGGATGGCGGCCGCGCCCACGCCGCCGCGGATCCAGCCGAGCAGCGCGCTCGCGAGCCCGATGAGCCGCGCCGAGATGCCGCCGGCCTTCATGATGTTTCCCGCCAGCACATAGAAGGGAATGGCGAGGAGGGCGAAGGAATCCAGGGATTCGAAGACATTTTGCGGGACAGCGATGAGATTGATGCCCCGCTCCATCAGCGCCACGACGGCGGAAAGGCCCATCACGGCGAAGATGGGAACCGAGAGCGCCAGCGTCAGCGCCATCGTGCCGAACAGAAGGGCCATGTCTTGTCTCCCGTCAGACAATGGAGGCTGCGGCTTCCTCGGCCGCGGCCTGTGCGGCGCGGCGCTCGGAGCGGCGTTGGAAATGGCGCTCGGCCATCAAGGCGATGAGGTTGAGGATGGCGACGGCGGCGCCCACTGGCATGGCCGCATAGACCCACGCCATGGGCAGGGCCATGACCGTGGATGTCTCCATCGTCCCGAATTCGACCCACCTCCAGCCCAGCCAAACAAGCAGACCAAAGAAGGCGAGGGTGATGCAAAGGCCGAGGCTGCGCGTGGCATCGCCGAGCGCGGGCGGCAGTGCGTCCACCACGCTGTCCATGGCGATCAGCGCCCCCGACCGGGCGGCCACGGCCGCGCCGAGGAAGATGCACCAGACCATGAGGTAGCGCGCCAATTCTTCGGTCCATGGCGCCGCAGCGATGATGCCGACCTTCGGCAGGACAAAGCGCACGCAGATCTGGATGGAGACCGTGACCACCATGACGCCCAGCATGGCGCCCACGATGTGGCGCAGGACGACGTTCATGCCTGCGATGATGCCGAAGAGTGTTTTCACGTCACGTCCCCGCTGTTGGAGCGTCAGGCCACGTCGGCAGCGGCCCTGCGGCTCTCGCCAATGGACCGCACGAGATTCTCCGCCACCGTCTCGATATGCTTGCGCAGCAGCTTCACGCCGCCCTCCACGTCTCCCAGCCGGGCGAAGGCCAGGAGGTTGCGGTGGTCCACCAGTTCGTGATCCACGTCCGCGACTACGGCGAGCTGGAGGTTGATGTAGCGATTGGCGTTGTCGTGGACGCCCTTGAGCAGCTTCAGCGCGATGGTTCGTCCCGCCGCGGCGTAAAGCGCCGAATGGAAGCGCCAGTTGAACTCGCCCCATTTGTCCACTTCGCTGGCCGCGCTTTCCGCGATGATGGCGTCCGCCAGCGCGTAATCGGCCTCGCTCATGCGCGGAATGGCGAGCGCAAACAGCCAGGTTTCGAGCTGGACGCGGATTTCGAAGATTTCCTCAAGCTCGGCCAGCGAGAGGGACGAGACCACGGTCCCCTTGTGAACCTCCGACACAACCAGGCCTTCGGCTTCCAATTGGCGAATGGCCTCGCGCAAGGGCACGCGGGAGACACCAAGCTCAGCCGCCAGCTTCTCCTGCCGAAGGGGGGTGCCCTCGGGAAGGTCGCCCGAAATGATCCTGTGGCGCACCGCGCTCACGATCTGGTCGGTGAGAGACTGCCTGCCGAGCTTCGTCACGATGTGCTCCAGAATTGAATACGATATTCAGTGACGCGGCGCGCCGCGTGGCGCAAGCGCAGATTTTGATCCGAAGATGCCAATGAAATGCTCATTGGCACCCTTGTGCAAGACGGCGACTCGGTGTTAATCGAATATTGTATTCAATTTTTTCGCGAGGCAAGGGCCATGACGCGGTGGAGCGGCGTATTTCCGGCGGTAACCACGAAGCTCAAGGAGGATGGCGCTCTGGACCTGCCGGCGCTGCAGGCGAGCGTGGACCGCCTCATCGCGAACGGCGTGTCGGGCGTGATCTTGCTGCCCATGCTGGGCGAGAATGCCTCGCTGACCATGGACGAGCGGGCCCATGTGCTGAGCGCCGCAAAAGAAGTGGTCGCGGGCCGCGTGCCCATGCTGAGCGGGCTCGCAGAAGTCTCCTCCCGTGCCGCCGCCGAGGCGGCCCGCGCTTATGAAAAGCTGGGTGCCGAGGGCCTGATGGCGTTTCCGTCCATCGCTTACAAGAGCGACCCGCGCGAGACCGTGCGCTGGTACAAGGACCTCGCGGCCTCATCGGCGCTGCCCATCATGATCTACAACAATCCCATCGCCTACGGCGTGGACTGCACGCCCGACATCCTGGCGCAGCTGGCGGACACGCCGGAGATTGTCTGTATCAAGGAGGAGAGCGGCGACATCCGCCGGGTCACCGATATTTACAACGCCTGCGGCGACCGCTTCGCGGTGTTCTGCGGCGTGGACGATCTGATCCTGGAAAGCGCGGCGCTGGGCGTGACGGGCTGGGTGTCCGGCATGACCAATGCCTGGCCGGAGGAATGCGTCCGCCTGTTCAACCTGTGCCGCGCTGGCCGCTTCGAAGAGGCGCGCCCGCTCTATCGCCTCCTCACTCCCGCCTTCCACCTGGATACCCATGTGAAGCTGGTCCAGTACATCAAGCTGGCCGAGCACTTCGTCTATGGCGCGCCCGAATGGGTGCGCGCCCCCCGTCTGCCCCTGGAGGGTGAGGAACGCCAGCGCGTGAGCGCGGTGATCCACGAGACCATTGCCCAGCTGAGAGGCAAGGCGGCCGCTTGATGCGGCGCGCATGACCGCCGGGGCGTTGAGCCGCAACAGGGATGGCGCCAGGCGCCCGAACGCAGTCCCTAGGACCGCGTCAAGAAGGGGAGAAGGGCGTCCAGGGTTTCCTTGGGCGCCTCCTCCGGGACATAATGCCCGCACCCTGGGATGGTCAGCGCCGTGACATCATGCGCGACCAGCATCATTTGCTCGCCCACGCGATCCCCAAGTCCGAGCGCGCCGCCGATCGCCAGCACCGGAATGTCCAGTTTGCGCGCCATGCGTCGGACATTGAGTGCGATGTTGCACTCGATGGCGCGGTAGAATTCGAAGCAGGCATGCAGGGCCTCTCGGCTCGCCTTGATGGGGGCGATGTAGATCTCGGCCGCCTCGGGCGGAATGGCATCCGGCGTTGCGCCCTTGGCCGCCAGTTGGTCGCCGAAGTAAATGTCCTCCCGCCCCTCCACTAGGCGTTCATTCAAGGTGTCGAGGCGGTTGAAAGCGAAGTGCCACAGCCGGCGGTTGAGGGCGGCGTCGCTGAACAGGGGCGGTGAGGGCAGAAGGCCGGGGATGTTGGCGTCGAGCACGGCGAGCCTCTCAACCCGATCCGGAAAATCGGCCGCGAGGGCATAGCCCACCCACATGCCGATATCGTGTCCGACGACCGCGAACCGCTGGTGTCCCAGTTCCGACATCAGCCCTGCAAAATCCGCCGCCAGGGTCGCGGTATCGTACCCGCCTTCGGGCTTGTCCGACAGGCCGAGACCACGCGGCTCGGCTGCGATCACGCTGAAGCGTTCCGCCAGCACGGGCATGAGGAAGCGCCAGACATACCATGTCTGCGGCCAGCCGCTGATCAAAAGCAGGGGCGGGCCGCTGCCGCCGCTCACCGTGTGAATGGCCACGCCATTGACCACCGTTTTCCGGCTCGTGAAACGGGACCAGAAGTCACCCGGTAGCCCGGGCAATGATTTCGGATCATGGGCAAGCGCCGCCAGCCTGGCCTCCATCGTCATCCTCCCTTTGCGCCGTTCCGGACCTTTAGCCGCCGGCCTCGCGGCACCTGATCAGGTACAGACCCTAGCGCACCACCATATGTGCGAGCTTCCGGCCCACCCAACCGCGATTTGCCATAACACGTTGATGTGTGAAGGCGGCCGGACCGGATGTGAGCCGGGAGAGCGCCAAGATGCATCCGTGGCGTAAGGATCTCCTGGATACAACTTCGCGCAAGGTTTCCGTGTCATGCTTATAGGAGGGATGGGAGGGCCTGGAATGATCAAGACGTGGCTTCAGACGCATTGGGTGGCTGGTGCGCTCTTCATGGCGGGTCTGCAATTGCTGCTCGTCCCGTTTTTCGCGGCGGACCATGCCTTGCTGATGGTCTTTCTCGCCTCGCCCCTCTACATGCTCCACCAGCTTGAGGAGCATTGGGGTGACCGGTTCCGGTCCTACGTGAACAAGACGGTGTTCGGCGGCGTCGAGGCGCTGACGGTGGCGGATGTACTCTGGGTCAATCTGCCGGGCGTGTGGGGTCTGAATATCCTGTCCCTCTACGCGGCGGGTGCGTTCGGCGTCGGCTGGGGTCTTTCGGCTGCCTATCTCATTCTGTTGAACGGCATCGCCCATGTGGGCATGGCTGCCCATTTCCGCGGCTACAATCCAGGGCTGGTGACGGGGGCGTTCTGCTTCATCCCCTTCGCCATCATCAGTTTCCTGGTCATTCCTGCAACACCCGTGCAGCATTTCGTCGGGCTGGCGGTGTCCATCGTCATTCACGCATCCATCGTGGTGCTGGTGAAGCGGAACGCGGCCTACGGGCGCCGGCCTGTCATGCCGCGGCACTGAGTCCCGCCGGGGAAGGCCGCGTCAGCGGCCCTTTCCGGCGAGCCAGGCGAGGAGCGGGTTGGCGTCCGGCACCGGCGGCGGGGGATTGGCCAAGGCGGCGACGACCACGATGCGGGTCACCTCGCCGCGCTTATAGGCTTCCAGGAACTTGTCGTAATCCTTGAACGACACGCAGCCATTGGAATCGCCGCGCTCGCCCATCAGGTAGGAATGGGTGAGGAAGCCATCCCGTCCGTACATCTTGCCCTCGCCCACCGGGCGCATGCGCAGCGCCTGAACGCCGTGGAACAGCCTTTCGCGCATGGACAGCAGATAGGTGTTGGGCGGCGTCGGTCCCACCATGCGGGTGGAGACCTTCTGGATATTGTCGAAGCCGTCGCCATAGCCGGAATGGGCTTCCAGCCGCTCGCCGGAGGGCATGTAAACGGTCTTCCCCTTGATGTCATAGACCGCATATTTGTCGCCCGGTCCGGGAAGGGCGATGTCGCTTCCCTCTTGCGGCTTGGCGGCGGGAGGCTCCGCCGGACCCGGCGCGGTCGGCGGCGGCAGCGACGCCACTTGCTCGCCGCCCGAGAGCAGTGGATTGCGCGCCGGCACCGGCGCGGCGGCGATCTTTTCGCGCGGGTCAGAAGGCGCGGTGGAGGGCGGCGGCGCTCCGTCCGCCACCTGCTGGCGTTCGGCTGCGCTCAGGGGATGGCTCGGCGGGAGCGGAACATTGGCGTTCGGCACCGGCGCGATGGCGATGTCCTTGCGCTCGCTGTCCTGGGGCGCGCGACGCGTGGCGCCCGAGAGCGGATTGGGGTCGTAAAGCCAGTTCGGCACCAGGGAGAGCGCCGTGCTTCGCACCGGCGCCGGATCTGGCGGGATTTCGGCATCACTGGCCGCTTCGGCGGCCAATTGGGCGGCGCGCAGGGCCATCGCATGTTCGTCGAAGGCCGGCACGCGAGCCGGGCCGTCCATCCCGCCTATGGCCCAAGCCGCGACCAGGGCAGCCGAGGCAACGCCGGCAAAAGTGACGAGAGCCGCGCTCAGGAACCGCATATGCCTACGACCCATCCGCGATCCGCGCCCGCTCTCGGCGGGCTGCGGCTCGTGCGAGGGGTCCAGGGACGGGTCTTCGTCAAACCACGCGCTGTAGGTCATGATCCCCACTGCTTGAACGGATCCCGGAGCGCATGCCCCGGGCCGACCTCCGGCTCCACATCCCGCGAGGATGACGCGCCGGAGTCAGCGCGTCCATCCTCACCGGCCAGTCTGGCGCCAAGCTGGCGCGCAATCCCGTCCGCCGCCCGCACGGGCGAAAGACCTTCGCGAAGGCGGGGCAGTCTTGCCTCACCATTCCGGCCCACAGGCCCAGAAGGTATTCACTTCAAGCCTTTAGGCGGATCGACGCACGGCCGATCCGAACCTATGTAACCTCGCCTGTGGCACTGCCGCAAGCGTCAAGCCCAAACTCCGGATCTCTACGCAATCGCCGATCCGCTTTGCCGGGGCCTCAGCGGGAGAACTTTTTGTAGGCGAAGCGCTTTGGAATCGTGGAATCGATGCCGAGGCGGCGCTTCTTGTCTTCTTCGTAGTCCGCGAAATTGCCCTCGAACCATTCCACATGGCTGTCGCCCTCGAAGGCAAGCATGTGCGTGGCGATGCGATCCAGGAAGAAGCGATCATGCGAGATGATGACGGCGCAGCCGGCATAATCTTCCAGCGCCTCTTCCAGCGCGCGGAGCGTGTCCACATCGAGGTCGTTGGTGGGCTCGTCGAGCAGCAGCACGTTGCCGCCGGTCTGGAGCACCTTGGCGAGGTGGACGCGGTTGCGCTCGCCACCCGAGAGCATCCCGACTTTTTTCTGCTGGTCGCCGCCCTTGAAGTTGAAGGCCGAGCAATAGGCGCGCGAGGGGATTTCCTTCTTGCCCACATAGATCACGTCATTGCCGCCGGAGATTTCCTCCCAGACGGTCTTCTTGTCGTCGAGCGCGTCGCGGCTCTGATCGACGTACGAGAGCTTCACCGATTCGCCAATGGTGATGTTTCCAGCGTCCGGCTGCTCCTGTCCCGTGATCATGCGGAACAAGGTGGTCTTGCCCGCGCCGTTCGGCCCGATCACGCCCACGATGCCGCCCGGTGGCAGTTTGAAGGACAGATCGTCGATCAAGAGCTTGTCGCCGAACGCCTTGGACAGATGGTCGAAGTCGATGACGTTGTTGCCCAGCCGCTCGGCGACAGGAATGATGATCTGGGCGGTCTGCGGCGCCTTCTCGGAGGCCTTCTTGACCAGATCCTCATAACGCTGGATGCGGGCCTTGTTCTTGGCCTGGCGCGCCTTCGGAGAGGCCGAGATCCAGTCCTGTTCGGCGGCGAGCGCACGCTGACGCGCCTCGTCCTCGCGACCTTCCTGCTGCATGCGCTTCTGCTTCTGGCCGAGCCAGGAGCTGTAATTGCCCTCATAGGGAATGCCGCGGCCGCGATCGAGCTCCAGGATCCATCCCGTGACATTGTCCAGGAAGTAGCGATCGTGGGTGACGATCAGGATCGCGCCCGGATAGCTGCGCAGGTGGCCTTCCAGCCACGCGGTGGTTTCCGCGTCCAAATGGTTGGTGGGTTCGTCGAGCAGCAGGATTTCCGGCTGCTCCAGCAGCAGGCGGCACAGCGCCACCCGGCGCCGCTCGCCACCCGAGAGCTTGGTCACGTCCCAGTCGTCCGGCGGGCAGCGCAAGGCGTCCATGGCCTGGTCCACCTTGCTGTCCAGGTCCCAGAGGCCCTGCGCTTCGATCTCGTCCTGGAGGCGGGTCATCTCATCCGCCGTCTCCTCGGAATAATTCATCGCGAGGTCGTTGTAGCGGTTGAGGATCGCCTTCTGCTTGGCGACGCCTATCTCCACATTCTCGCGCACGGTCTTGTCGCCATCGAGCTTGGGCTCCTGCGGCAGGTAGCCGACGCGCACACCGTCCGCCGCCCAGGCCTCGCCGGAATAATCCTTGTCGATCCCGGCCATAATGCGCAGCAGCGTCGACTTACCAGCGCCGTTGACGCCGAGCACGCCGATCTTCGCATCCGGGTAGAAGGAGAGGTGGACATTATCCAGGACCTTCTTGCCACCGGCATAGGTCTTGGTGAGGCCACTCATATGATAGGCAAACTGATAGGCAGCCATGGAGGCGCGGCTCCGCGTGACGGGATGGCGGGATTTGCCGCTCTTCTAGAGCGCGGGGGGCGCGAAGGGAAGCGTTCCCTTCGCGCCCCAGGCGTCCTAACCTCCCATAAAACCATTCGGGAGGACGCCGCCTTGCCCCATGACCATTCCGGACACGAGGACCACGCCCATCCTTCCGCCGACCATTGGCGCGACCACGGCGTCAAAGTCATCCCCGGCGACAGCCTCGATCCCAACACCGCGCAGACGCCGGGCATGAATCGCGCAACCGCCATCAACAAAGCGCGCGCGGGGGCCGAGAAGATCTGGGCCGGGACGGTGCATATCCACCCCGATGCCAAGACGGGCGCGCACCATCATGGCGACCTTGAGAGCATCATTTATGTGTTGCGAGGCCGCGCCCGCATGCGGTGGGGCGATGCTCTCGAATTCACGGCCGAGGCGGGGCCGGGCGATTTCATCTATGTGCCGCCCTATGTGCCGCACCAGGAAATCAACGCTTCCCCCGACGAGATCCTGGAGTGTGTCCTGATGCGCTCCGGCCAGGAGCCTGTTGTCGTCAATCTCGACATCGAGCCGGTCGAAATGCCGAGCGAGGTGAAGTGGATCGATCCGATCCACCGAAGCTGAGCGCGGGCCGTCGGTACTTACTTCGCTGGGGCGTCACTGCCGAGGCAGGCCGTCTCTGCACTTGCGCTACCGCTGGTAGGCGCGCGGCCGAGGCCCGGCAGAAGGCCTTCGCCCGGATCGTAGGGCAGGGCGAGGCCCGACAGGGCGCCCTGAATGTAATCGCACCCTTCCGCCTCCAGTATCGCGGCGACCTTCTCTGTGCGAACCCACTCGGCGACCGTGGATATGCCGAGCGCCCGCGCCAGTTGCAACAGGGCGCGCACAAAGGCCCGGTCATCGGCGGAATGGGCCATGTTGCGCACGAAGCTTCCGTCGATTTTCACCATGTCGACACTGAGGCTGCGCAGGTTGCGGAAGGAGGTCGAGCCGGCTCCGAAGTCGTCCAGGGCGACCCGAGCCCCTTGGTCCCGCGCCTGATGGACAAAGGCGCGGGCGGCGTCGATGTCGTTGACAGCCGCAGATTCCGTCAGCTCCACGATCAGTCGCCCGGCGATGTCGGGCGTGACCTCGGAGGTGAACAGGCTCAGCCACGCATGGTCCGCGATCGAGGTGGGGGAGACGTTCACGGAGAGGTGCAGGGAACTGTCCCGCCGCAAAGCCTCGGTGGCGTGGGCGAGCACATGGCGATCGAGAAAGCCGATCAGGCCCAATCGCTCGGCCGCTTCCGCGATCTGTCCCGCTTCGGTCAGACGTGCGCCCGAGACGGGCGCGATGCGCGCCAAGGCTTCATGAAAAGACAGCGTCCTGGTCTTTGTTTCCACGACGGGCTGGAGCGCGAGAAAGATGCGGCGGTCCCATATGGCCCGCACGATTTCCTCGGCGGTGCGTTGGTTGGTGCGGCGTTGGCGCTCGACGGCGGGCTTGCGTTCGTGCAGACGATAGGACCCTCTCGCCTGGCGTTTGGCTTGGTCCAAGGCCTCCTGCACGCCCGCAAGCAGTGCATTGAGAGAGGTGGTGCGCGCGGGTGCGGTGATGCCGCCCACCGTGACCGTGACCGGCATGGGGCCGGCTGAGGTCGCGAAAGGGGCGCTGCTGACATCGGTGCAGATGGCGCTGGCGAGTGCGCCGACGTCCGCGCCGTCCAGCGACTGACGGGAAAGGACCGCAAACTTTCCGCCCGAAAATCGCGCCACGAGATCGGGCTGCGGGACGCGTGTGCGCAACCGCGCCGCGATCTGCGCGACGATCTGATCGACCACTTCGAACCCGAATGTGTCGTTCATCCGCCCGAGATGATCGATCCCGACCAGAAGAAGCGCCCATTTTGGAGCGCCGTCTGCACCCGCCAGAAGATGAAGCAATTCCTCGACCAATTGTCCGCGCGAGACCTGGCCGGCAAACGCATAGGCGTCGCCCTCCGGCTGTGCGGGCGGGCGCGGGGCCCCCTCTGGGTCAGATCCGGCTGTCAATGGTGCGTTCCGAATGTGCTGCCAGTCTAAAGCGCCCGACACCGTGCGTCATCTATCGGACGATGCGGTGAGTGCAACATCGCGCTGGGCGACGCGGATCGCGACGGAGAACCCTGTGATCACGTCAAGGAGCATGATTCCGACCAGCAACGCAAAAATGGATGTGGCGGCTTGCTGAACCAAAAGAAACTCGACCACCGCGCCGACGAAGACAAGAACTGACAGAATATGATCGATAATCGAACGCGAGGACACACGCGTTGCCTTCAGGATCTCGAACAGAAAGATAAAAAGGCAAAATGCGAGGAAAGCATCACCGACCGTGATCGGCCAGACACTGCCGGACATCATTCCGATGTTCGCGACGGGAACGGTCCAAGACAGCCCCGGCATCAGGAAGATGATGATGTTGTAGACCGCGAGAGGGATAATCAGCAGGGGAATTGGGGTCAGCATGGCGATCCCTCCGGTGGTCCGAACCCTGAAGGCCCGCTTGCACCGATGGGTCGCACATCGCCAACAAAAAGTCACCGCCCGCAAAAAACCCAAGCCCGCCAAGCGGACAAAGGGTTAATTCGACAAGCTCTCAAAGCCGCCGGAAAGCACTCTCCGCCGGCCTGCCAGGATCCTGTCCGTCGCGGCCGTGGCCGCCGCCGGCTCACGCAGACGTGCTGAGGCACGCCAAGCGTTGCTCAGGCTTCCGCCTTGGGCTTCAGGATCTGCCGACCGCGGTACATGCCGGTCTTCAGGTCGAGGTGGTGGGGACGGCGCAGTTCGCCGGAATCCTTGTCCTCGACATAGGTGGGCTGCTTCAGCGCATCGGCCGAGCGGCGCATGCCGCGACGGGACGGCGAGGTTTTTCTCTTCGGGACAGCCATGTCCAAAACTCCGGCAAACGTTATGTTCGGCCCCGCCCGCAGCGTCGGTTCGCGCGGGCTAGCGAAACCATCTTTCTGGATTGGAGGCGCGCCTTATACAGCCTCGCGCGGGGAATCGGAAGGCCCGTAGAGTGGAAAGTTCGCAATCGCGGACGAAGCCGCAGGAATGCCGTGATTCTACCGCCGGACCGCCATGTGCCGACGGTATGTGAGGCTTGCGCGCGACCCTATGGGGCGGGTCCGATGAGGTGTCTGCCACCTCTTGCGAGATCCGACCCTGATGCATCGAGAGGGCACGCAGTCTCCCAACGGCCTGCTGTGCGGATCGGTGGCACAGGCTCTCTGGGGTGGCGCGCCCGGCGGTGTCTATTTCCTTGCAAGGCCCAGGAAGCTGAGCGAGGGTGCGCCGCGCCGGGACCGACCCCAGCCGCGCCGCCGGACACACCGGGGTCGCCGCGCAGGAGAGAATAAGGATTTTATCCATCATGACGCGCTCCGCTCCGCCCGCCGTTCTGGCGGCTCTTTCGGTTCTCGCCTTGAGCGTCGCTGCGGGCCCGGTGCTGGCCCAGAGCCAGACGCCCGCCGCTGCGAAGCCCGCGCCTGCGGCCGCACCCGCCGCCCAGGCCCCGGCCTCCACCGCGCCCGCCGCGTCCGATCCGGTGGTCGTGACGGTGAACGGCACGCCGATCCGCGCCAGTGAAGTCGCGATTGCGGAAGAAGATATCGGCCCCGGCCTGCCGCAGGTGCAGGGCGCTCAGCGCGCGGAATATGTGCTCTCGTTCCTCACGGACATGACCTTGCTGGCCAAGGCGGCCGAGGCGCAGAAGCTCGACCAGTCCGCCGACTTCCAGCAGCGCCTCGCCTATGCCCGCACCAAGGCGCTCATGGAGGCGCTGATGATGGCGGAGGCCAAGAAGGCCGTTACCGAGGAAGCCAAGCGCAAGACCTATGACGAATTCGTCGCCTCGACGAAGCCGGAAACCGAGGTGCGTGCCCGTCATATCCTGGTGGACGACGAGGCAAAGGCCAAGGAGATCGCGGCCAAGGCCAAGGGTGGCGAGGATTTCTCCAAGCTCGCCAAGGACAATTCCAAGGACAGCGCCGAAGATGGCGGTGACCTCGGCTATTTCACCAAGGACCAGATGGTCCCCGAATTCGCCGAGGCGGCGTTCAAGATGGAGAAGGGGCAGATCTCTGATCCTGTGAAGAGCCAGTTCGGCTGGCATGTGATCAAAGTGGAGGACAAGCGCCAGAAGCCCGTCCCGAGCTATGAGCAGGTGTCCGACCAGATCGAGCAATATCTCGTCCGCAAGGCGCAGACCGAATTGGTGACCAAGCTGCGCGCCGACGCGAAGGTGGAGAAGGCGTCCGTCCCGGCGCCTGCGGCTCCGGCCGGGTCTGCGCCGGCTGCTCCCGCCCCCGCTGCGCCGGCACCGGCGAAGAACTGACCGCTGCCGCATGCAGGGTGAGGGCCGCCTTTCGGGGCGGCCCTTTTTGTTTCGACTGTCGGCCGCCCCTTCCCGCGCCGGCTCAGGTTCCGTGGGAATTTCCGCGCCCCTTGCCTCCCGGCGCGACCTGCGGCACACCCACCTGCGCCGGCTCCCACAGCCTCGCCAAAGGTGCTCTCATGTCAGCGTCCGTTTCGCCGCTCGCGCCCAAGTTCGTTCCCGAAATTCCTCCCGTTCCGGGCGTCACATTCGCCACGGCCGAGGCTGGGATTCGTTACAAGGGACGCACGGACGTCCTGCTCGCCTCTTTCGTGCGGGGCACGAGCGTCGCCGGGGTCACAACGCGCTCGCTATGCCCCTCCGCTGCGGTGGAATGGTGCAGGTCCGTTCTGAAAAAGGGCAAGGCGCGCGGGCTGGTGGTGAATTCCGGCAACGCGAACGCTTTTACCGGCACCAAGGGCCGCGATGCCACCGCCTTGACCGCCGAGATCGCCGCGCGCGCGCTGGACTGCAAACCGGCCGAAATCCTGCTGGCGTCCACGGGGGTCATCGGCGAGCCGCTCGACGCCACCAAGTTCGAGGGCGTGCTCCAGGCCACCCATGAGCGCCTCGCGCCGGGCCCCTGGATCGATGCCGCGCGTGCGATCATGACCACCGATACCTTCCCCAAGGTCGCGACCGCCACCGTCACGCTCGATGGGGTGGACGTCGTGATCGCCGGCATGGCCAAGGGCGCGGGCATGATTGCCCCGGACATGGCCACCATGCTGTCATTTGTCTTCACCGACGCACCCATCGCGGCGGACGTGCTGCAAAAGATGCTGACCAAGGGGGTGCGCGACACCTTCAATGCGGTCACGATCGACGGCGACACCTCCACCTCTGACACGCTGCTGCTGTTCGCGACCGGCGCCGCAAAGGCGCGCGGTGTCGCCCCCGTCAAGTCCTATGACGACCCGCGCGTGCGTCCGTTCCGCAAGGCACTCCAGAAGGTGCTGGCGGATCTCGCCGAGCAGGTGGCGCGGGACGGGGAAGGTGCGCGCAAGCTGGTGCGGGTGAATGTCACCGGCGCGGTGAGCCGGAAGTCGGCGCGCCGCATCGCCATGTCCATCGCCAATTCTCCCCTGGTGAAGACGGCGGTCGCGGGCGAGGATGCCAATTGGGGCCGCGTTGTCATGGCGGTCGGCAAGGCGGGCGAGCCGGCGGACCGAGATCGTCTCGCCATCTCTTTCGGCGAGATCCGAGTGGCTGCGGATGGCATGCGCGACCCCACTTATGACGAGGCGGCGGTCTCGGCCTATATGAAGAATGATGTGGTGGACATCACCGTCGATCTCGGGCTGGGAACCGGGGCGGATCGCGTGCTGACCTGCGACCTCACCAAGGAATATGTCGCCATCAATGGCGATTACCGCTCATGAAGCTTACGTTGGTGGTGGCTTGCGCGCTCGTCGATGGGGACGGGCGTGTCCTCGTCGCGCAGCGTCCCGAGGGCAAGGCGCTAGCCGGGCTATGGGAATTTCCCGGCGGCAAAATGGAAAGCGGCGAGCGCCCGGAGGAAACCCTCATTCGGGAGCTCAAGGAAGAACTGGGCATCACGGTCAAGGAGGCGTGTCTCGCCCCGCTGACCTTCGCCAGCTACGCCTATGACAGTTTCCACCTCCTGATGCCGCTCTGGATCTGCCGGCGCTGGGAGGGTGTCGTTCAGCCCTTGGAGCATTCCGCTCTCAAATGGGTGCGTGCCGGCAAGTTGCGAGACCTAGCCATGCCGCCGGCCGACGAGCCACTCATCCCGCCTTTGGTCGACCTGCTGGGTCCCTAGAGCCCGATCCGTTCCTCGGCTACCGATGGTCCGCGCCCACGGCCTCGGAGAGCGTGCGGAAGCCGTCCGATTTCAGGCGCGCCGCGAGATCGCGCTTGATGTCGCGGACCAAGCCGGGGCCATGGAAGACAAGGGCGGAATAAAGCTGAACAAGGTGGGCGCCCGCGCGCACCTTCTCATAAGCATCCGCGCCAGAGGCGACGCCGCCGCATCCAACCAGCGGGATCCGCCCTCCGATCAGGCGGTAAAGCGCCTTCAGCCGTTCGGTGGACAAAGCGAACAAAGGGCGTCCAGACAGGCCGCCGGCTTCGTCCCGGTGGCTGCTGCGCAAGCCCGACGGGCGGCTGATGGTGGTGTTCCCCAGGATGATGCCATCCACCCCGGTTGCCAAGGCGACAGCACAGATGTCTTCTAGCGCCGCATCGTCGAGGTCGGGCGCGATCTTGACCAGGAGCGGTGGGCGCCGCGTGGGCTCGGGAATCGCGGCGTCCCGCGCCGAAATGGCACGGGCGACCAGGTCTTGCATGGCGCTGCGCGCCTGAAGTGCGCGCAATCCCGGCGTGTTGGGAGAAGACAGGTTGCAGACCAGATAGCTGGCATAGCGCGCGGTGGCCGCAATGCCGATCACATAGTCCTCGGCCGCGTCCTCGGTCTGCTTGTTCTTGCCCAGATTGATTCCGACGATCCCACGTTGCGGACGTGCCGCGAGCCGCGCGACGAACGCATCCAACCCCTGGGAGTTGAAGCCGAAGCGGTTGATGACGCCCCGGTCTTCCTCAAGGCGGAACAGGCGCGGCTTGGGATTGCCCGGCTGGGCGCGCGGGGTCACCGAGCCGGCCTCGACGAAGCCGAAGCCAAGACCCAGGAGTGGGTCCATGACCTCCGCATTCTTGTCGAACCCTGCGGCAAGCCCGATGGGATTGGGAAAATCCAATCCCCATACCCGCGCACTTAGCACGGGATCGTCAGCTTCGTGTCCCTTGGGAACGAGCCCTGCCCGCAAGGCGGCGATGGCAAGAGTGTGCGCAGTCTCCGCCGAAACGAGGCTCAGCGCCGGTCGCGCGAGGGCATAAAGGTCCATTGGGTGCCAATCACTCCGCCATGCCGCTGGCGCCGCCGTGAGCCTTCGACCACGTGTGGGGATCGTGCAGGAACGCCTCGATCTGGTCCACCTGCTTGGTGGAGAAGCGGTTCATGGTCTTCACCGCGGCCAGGATGTCCCACCAGGTGCACAGGCGATGCAAGGTCAAGCCCGAATCTTCAAACACGCCGGCTGCTTCCTTGAAGATATCGTAATAGAAAAAGACAAAACAATGGTTGCATTTTGCCCCTGCTGTGCGCAAGGCTTGAACGAAATTTACCTTGCTGCGGCCATCGGTCGTGAGATCCTCAACCAGAAGAACCCGCGCTCCGCTTTCCAGATGCCCTTCGATCTGGGCATTGCGACCAAATCCCTTAGGCTTCTTCCGGATATATTGCATGGGCAGCATCATCCGGTCGGCGATCCAGGCCGCGAAGGGAATGCCCGCTGTTTCACCCCCGGCCACGCTGTCCACCTGTTCGAAGCCAATCTCGCGATAAATGGTGGAGATGCCAAAATCCACGAGCGTTTGGCGCACGCGGGGGAACGAGATCAGGCGGCGGCAATCCACGTAAACAGGGCTCGCCCAGCCGGAGGTGAAGATGAAGGGCTCGCCATCCGACAGGCGCACCGCCTCCACCTCCAGGAACATGCGCGCGCTGAGCGCGGCGATGGTGTCCTTGTCGGGAAAAGCGGTGACATTGCTCATGGCGGGCTCCGGGCCTTGGTCTGTCCTCCTGGCGGATATATCAGAGCCGGTGCCCGGAACCAGATGGCAAGGGCGTTCCGGGCAACCGAAACCCTCACAATTCTTAAAACCTTCCCTGGAAGGATGCAGGCGAAGGCAGGAGTGGCAGATTGGCGGGCGCACCCCAGGAGATCTGGCAATTGGTGGACTCGAGCGGCATCGGCGGCATCGAGACCCACATGCGCGTGCTGACGCAGGCTCTGATCCAGTCGGGCTACCGCGCCCGGATCCTGCTTCTGGCGCCGCACGGCGCAAATCCTTGGCTCGGCCAGCTGCGCGCCGAGGACGTCCCGTTCGAGATCCTGGATGGCCGCTTCTCGACCCTGGTGCGGCGCCTGCGCACCGACCGGCCCGCCATCCTTCACACGCATGGATATAAAGCGGGCATACTCGGCCGCCTTGCCGCGCGCCTTTCGGGCACTGCCTGCGTTTCCACCTTTCACGCCGGCGAGCGAGGCCGATTTCCGGTCTCCTTTTATCAGTGGGTGGACCGGCTGACGTCGCGTCTGGCCACGCGCATTGCAGTCAGCCGCCCCATCGCGGCCGACCTGCCCCAGCCGACCCACGTCGTTGGCAACTTTATGAGCGTGCCTGCGACTGAGCCCGCGCCGCCGGCCGCCCGTTCCGTCGGCTTCGTGGGGCGGTTCAGCCCTGAGAAGGGGCCGGATGTGTTCTGCGACATCGCTCGGATCTGTCCCGCAGATATCGCTTTCGAGATGTTTGGCGATGGTCCGATGCGACCCACGCTGGAACGGTCCTTCGCCGACCGCGTGCGCTTCCATGGGCTCGTTTCCGACCCGGGCGCCATCTGGCCTCAAGTCGGTCTGCTGCTCATGCCCTCGCGGGCTGAGGGACTGCCACTGGCCGCCATTGAGGCCATGGCGGCCGGCGTGCCGGTGGCCGCGTCCCGCGTGGGTGCTCTGGATGAACTGATTCGCCCAGGAGAGAACGGATGGTTGTTCGAAGCGGGGGATACGGCATCGGCTGCCGCCGCAGTAACGGCGTGGTTCACGGCCAGCAGCGAGGACATCGCGAATTGGTCACAAGCGGCTTGGTGGACCGCCAGAGACCGGTTCGGGACGGAACGGATCCTGCCGGAGATCCTTGCCCTTTATCGGTCCGCGAGTCATGGCGCTGTGACAGCGTGCGACAGCATGTCCGGTGACGCCCCGTGACTGCCAGAGCACCCTCGGCCCGCCCCGATCTTGCGGGCGACGCCCCACCCTTTCGTTGGGGCATGCGCTCTAATCGCGGCTCAGGCGACGAACTATGGTATTGTTACGGGGAAGTTCGGGCATGCGAGACATCCCCTTGAACGAGATCAGCCCGCCCGAGCGCGCCGTCCCAAACGACGCCAAGGAGTCCCACTGGCGCGACATCGTGATCGCGCTCCTTGCCGTGGGCGGCTTGTTCTATGCCTGGATGGGAGATCCTGGCATCAAGGTGCCGCTGGCTGCCGCGATTGGGGCGGTGATGGTGGTCCTGTCCTTCTACCGTCCCGCAATTCCCTGCACGCTGTTCGTGATCTTCTCCTTCCTGCGCATCCACGAGGCGTTTCCGGTGCTCGAGCCCTGGAAACTGCCGCAGTTGCTGGCGCAGCTTGCCCTTGTCGTGGTGGCTTGGCACTTGTTCCTGGCGCGTACCATGCACCCCTTCTGGACACGCGAGCTGGTCCTCCTGGCCGTCTTCTTCGGCCTGGTGACGTTCGGAATCCTGACCTCCACCAATTGGGCGGACAGCTACAAGCAATGGTCGGACGTGTTCGTCAAAATCATCATCATCGCCTTCGTGCTGGCCTGGTCGACCCGCCGGCCCGGCGATTTCGCGTTGATCGCGCGACTGCTGATCGCCGGTGGCATCGCGGTGGCCTGCGTGGCCATCTACAACAGCTATAACGGGATCGGCCTCGTCGAAGGCACGCGCGTCACCATCAGCCGCGCCGAGGGCTCGGTCTTGGGCGATCCCAACGACCTCGCCCTTGCCTTGCTGTTCCCGCTGAGCTTCGCCGGCGCAATGCTGATTGGCCGGGTGAATTTTTTCGACCGCCTGCTGGGCGCCGCCGGCGTCACCGCAATCTTTCTCGGGATACTGGCTACCCAGAGCCGCGGCGGTCTGCTGGGTCTTGCCGCCGTCTGCGCGGTGCTCGCCAGCCGCTACATCAAGAGCCGGGCGATGCTGATCGGCATCGGTGCCGGTGCCGTCTTCCTGCTGTTCGTGGTGGCGGGCATTTCCGGTCGCTCGTCGGGCGGAGCGGGGCAGGGAATCGATGAATCCTCGCAAGGCCGCCTCGATGCGTGGCAGACCGCCTTCAACATGGCAGTCCATCACCCCCTGACCGGGGTCGGCCTCGCCAATTTTGCTCCGAATTACTGGGAATATACCGAGGAGTGGGACGGCCATCCCCACGCCGTGCATTCGAGCTGGTTCCTGATGCTCGCGGAAGCCGGGTTTCCCGGCCTGTTCCTGTTCCTCTGGCTGGTGGGATCCACCGGCGTCTTGAGCTGGCAATGCCTGCGCATCGTGACGCGCACGGAGGTGGACCGGCGCCTGCACACGGCAGCCTATGCGCTGGCGGCGGGCCTTGCCGGCTTCTGCGTGGCGGGCACCTTCCTGACGCAGGGATTCACCTGGCCCTTTTACATCATTCTCGCTCTGACCGTGGCCCTGCATCGCCTGTTGACCGAGCAGGAGGCCCCGCAGGCCTTTACCTTGCACGGCGCGGCGCCCTTGCCTCCGCCGGCGCTGCGGGGCGGGGCCTCCTGATGGCTGAGCGTAACGAAACGGGCCTCGTGGTGTTCGGTGAGGATTGGGGCGGCCATCCCTCCTCCACCCAGCATATTGTGCGGCACCTGCTCGCGACTCATCGCGTGCTTTGGGTGAATTCGCTTGGCCTGCGGCGCCCGCGCCTCACGGCGCACGACCTGGCACGCGCGTGGCGCAAGCTGGCGGCGGCCGTCGGCCCGAGACAGCAGCACGCGCCTGAATTTCCGGTCGAGACGCTGCCGGAGGGGCTGCGCGTGGTTTCGCCGCTTGCGGTTCCGTGGCCAGGAAGCGATGTCGCCGAGCGCGTCAACGGTCACCTCCTTGCCCGCCGCCTGATCCCCGCGCTTCAGGACTTCGGCATAAGCCGCCCGATCCTTTGGGCGTCGCTGCCGAGCGCCGTGTCCGCCGTGGGACGGCTCGGCGAACGTGCGGTGGTCTATTATTGCGGTGACGATTTCGGTGCGCTGAGTGGGGTTGACCATATCCCGGTGCTGGACATGGAGCGCCGCCTCGTCGCCCGGGCGGATCTGGTGATCGCGGCGAGCGAAGATCTTGCCGCGCGCTTTCCCGCCGAGAAGACCCACCTTTTGCCCCACGGTGCCGACCTGGATCTGTTTTCATCCCCGGCGCCGCGCGCAGCGGACCTGCCGGATGGACAGGTCGCCGGTTTCTACGGGAGCATTTCCGATTGGTTGGATGTGGCCATGTTGGCCACTGCCGCGCTGGATCTGCCAGACTGGCACTTCGTGTTCGTGGGACCCGTTCGCACCGATGTCTCTCGGCTCGCGGCATTGCCGAACGTGACCTTCCTTGGTCCGCGGCCCCACGCGGCGCTGCCGTCCTATGTGCAGCATTGGAGCGTCTCGCTGATCCCGTTTCGCGACACGCCGCAGATCCGCGCCTGCAACCCTCTCAAGCTGCGCGAGTATCTCGCGAGCGGGACGCCGGTCGCGGCGACCCGTTTTCCCGCGCTTGCGCCTTATGAGGGTCTGGTGGCGGCCATTGCTCCCGGCGCCGCGCTCTCCCCCGCGATTCGCGCCGCTGCCACCGCCAGCACGCCCGCTCAGCGGCGCGCCGCAGTTGCGGAGGAAGGTTGGGATCGCCGCGCCGCCGCTGTCGAGGAACTGCTTCGTCGGCTCTGATCTATTGGCCCCGACCGAGGATCATCGTGGTGAAGGTGCGCAGCACGATCCACACGTCGGTCTTGATCCAGTCCCAGGGATCCATGAGACGCATGGCGTAAGCGTGATCGTAGGAGACCTTGGAGCGCACATCCTCGATGGATGCGTCATAGCCTTGGTTCACTTGGGCAAGCCCGGTGATGCCGGGCTTCAGGCCGAACGTCCGCTCCACATAGAAGGGGATTTCGGTTTCCAGCTTCTGGAAGAAGACCGGCCGCTCGGGACGCGGGCCGATGATCGACATGTCGCCCTTCAGGACATTGATGGCCTGCGGCAATTCATCGATGCGCGTCTTGCGCATGAAGCGGCCGACCGGCGTCACGCGCGGATCGTTCGCGCTCGCCCAGACCGCGCCGCGCTTCTCCGCGTCGATATACATGGTGCGGAACTTGTAGAGATAGAACAGCCGCGTGAGGTGCGGCTCCGCCTGCCCGACGCGCAGCTGGCGGTAGAAGACCGGGCCGCGCGACGTGAGCTTGATGGCCAGGGCGACCGGAACATAGGCGATGGCCAGCACCACCAGGGCGATCGCACCCAGAATGATGTCGCAGGCCCTCTTTCCGACCCGTACCACGGGGTGAATGAAATCTGTGTTCTCGTCGACTGCCACGATACCTATCCCGCCCGTGTCCAGCGGCCCTTGTCCCGGCCGGTCATCTGCCGCCATCCACCGATCAGCCCCGCCAGATGCCCCTGCGTGAAATAGGCTGCGATCCGAGCCAGGCGGGGCATGCCCGCTGGCTGCAACATGGCGATGACGGCAAGCGTATAGAAGCCGATCTGACCCGCCAGGAGAAACTGGTAAAAGCGCGCGCCCGACGCCGCCAGCACGCCATTGGCGAACAGGGCGATCAGCAGGAGGAACGGCACGAAGGCGCGCAGCGCCTTTCCCGACAGGAAGATGAAGGCGAGGCCCGGTCTGCGCGGCGAGGCCAGGAACCAGAGCCGCAAGGCTTGCTGAACATTGCCCGAGCCAATGCGAACCCTGCGCCGGAAATCCTGCGCCTGCGCGGTTCTCTCTTCCTCCGTCGCCACAATGGCTGTGTCGTAAACAGCGCGGGCGCCCCGCGCGATGATCCGCGTGGGAAGGATGACGTCGTCATTGATGGTGTCGGGCTCCAGGGGGTGCCAGAGGGCGCGACGGAACAGATAGAAGGCGCCATGCACGCCGATCGGCCCGCCAAGCGCGGCCTCGTCCACCTTGATGCGGGTTTGATACCGCCAATAGGAGGCCTCGCCGGCGCTCCCCGCCGCCCGCAGTCGATAGGTGCCGGCGACAACGCCCACCTGGGGATCGGAAAAATGCGCAGCCGCGCGCTTGAGAGCGTCAGGGGAGAGGCTGGCGGATACGTCCGATAACCCGACGATGCCGTCCTCAAGCCCCCCAATGACGTCGTTCAGCACAGCCACCTTGCCGCGATTGGCGGGGAAGGCGCGCACCTCCGCCCGAAGGCCGTGGCAGGCGGCGGACGCCAGGGTGTCCCGGGCCACTTCCGGCGTGCCATCGGTGCAGCCGTCACAAGCGATGATGACGCTGAGCCGATCGCGGGGATAGTCGAGCAGGGCACAATCCCGCAGCTTGGCCGCTATGAAGCCGGCTTCCTGATACGCGGGGATGACCAAGGTGACCGCGGGCAGCTCGCGGGGCGCTTCTGGCGCGGCGGGATTCGGCCGATACGCCGCGAGCCGCCTGAGGAGCAGCGGATAGAAGGCGTGGTGGTAGACAATCGCGGCGATGCTCGCCCAGAACAGAATGACCGCAACCCACATCATGGGGCCGGTCCGACGAGCGCCTCATAGGCGGCAACCATCCGCGCCCAGGAATAGTTGGCCAGTACGAATGGGCGCGACTCTCCGACGGGCAGCGCCGCCAGAAGTCTGGAAACGCCCGAAGCGAGGGCGGCGGGATCCTCGGGCGGCACCAGGACTCCGGTCTGTGGGCAGATTCCCTCGCGCACCGAACCGACGTCGCATGCCACCACCGGAACGTTGCACGCCTGAGCTTCCAGCACCGACAGAGGAAGGCCCTCGTTGCGCGATGGCAAGCAGACCAGATCGAAGGCCGGATAGAGATCGGGCATGTCGTTGCGGTGGCCGAGGAAGCGCACCCGACCGCCAAGTCCGAGGGCTGCGGCCTGTGCTTCCAACGCGTCCTGGACACTCCCTTGCCCGATCAGCACCAGAAGTGCGTCCGGGACGCGGGTCATGGCCTCCAGCAGGACGTCCTGCCCCTTAACCTGCTCCAGACGACCCGCCGCGCCGATGATCCGGGCATCGTCCGGCAAGCCGAGCCGGCGCCGCGCAACGGTGCGGTCGCCCGGCACGAACCGATCCGTATCCACTGCATTGGGGATGACCTGCACCGGACAGCCGGGCATCAGCTCGCGCACGGTTCGCGCGACCGTCTCGGAAACCGCCACCACACGCGGACGCACGAGACGGGCCGCGAGCCCCGCCAATCGGCGTTCACCCGGATCCTCGTAGTGCCACACGTCGTGTTCCACATAGACGAAGCGCGGCACCCCGGCGAGGCGCGCCGCAAGACCCCCATACAGCAGCGGGCCGGCATGGTGGGCCATCACCGCGCGCGGACGCAGTTGCCGGAGCCGGCGCGCAAGCTTCAGGATGAAAAAAGGCTGAATTCCCGGGGGTTTCTCCAATCCCTCATAGGGAACCGGGCAGTGGCCCATGGCCGGCCAGTTGGCGATGATCTCGGCCCGGGACCATTCCAGGCTGAGAACGCGGTTATCTCCGGAAAGCCTCTGGGTGAACTCAAGCGCGAGCGTCTCGATCCCTCCGGGGATGAGGCGTTGTATCACCTGGACCACACCCCCGCTCACAAGCGCCTCCCTTGCGCGTCCGAGCCATGGAACCGGCGGCCTGGAAGACGCGCATTTACCGCCTATTAAGGTAAATCGTCTGTTGTTGCGAGGGGGTGATGCGCATGCTTCGCATCGCTCCAACGGAAGCGCGAACGGCCCTGACGTCGGCGGGTGAGGGATATATGGCCAAGGTGGTTGAGATCCGAGAAGACATGGACGCCGCCGCCATGACGCGCCTGAAGCCACTTTTCGAAGACTTGGCCGGCGGCGCTGACGATGTGACGCTGGATCTCACCGGCGTCGAGTTCGTCGATTCGTCCGGGATTGGCGGACTGGTCTTCCTCTACAAGCGCCTGCGCCTCGCCGGCCGTAAACTGCGCCTGAGGGGTGCCGCCGGCCAGCCTCTTCAGCTGATCCGTCATCTGCGTCTCGCCGATCTCATCGAAGGTGGAGGGAAGGCCTGATGCGTGCTCTTTTCCTTCTTCCGGTCGCAGCTTTGGCGCTCGCAGGATGCGAGAGCGCGAATTTCACGCCCTGGCCTCCGCAGGGCACCGGCGGTCTTGCCGAGCGGCGTCCCACGACGGACGCGCGCATAGAAGCCTTGCAGGCGCGCCTGGTGCGGCAGGGAGAGCGCAATGCGCGCTACTACGCCGCCGCCTATTACCAGGACGCGGAGCGGATGATGGTTCAGGTGCGCCGCCTGTCCGAAGGTGGCTTTCCGGAGGATTGCGAGATCGAGATCGCGCGTCTTAAGGCGCAAATGGACAAGATCGACCGCATCCTCGCCAGCGCGCCGACCTCCGGCAAGGGAGCCTGAAATGCCCGCGCGCGGCGCATCATGGGTCCCGGTCGAGACGGCCAGGGCCTGGTCCCTGGTTCTTCTCGCGGCCTGTATCTTGGTGCTTTCGGCGGCTGCAGCCTATGCCCAGCCGGTGACGCAGAATGAGGACGTCCGTCTTCGGATCGGCGATGTTCTGTCCCTCGCCCTCCCCGGCGAACCGGCGCTCAATGGCGATTTTCCCGTCGATCGGCGTGGCCGCATCACCTTGCCGGAAGTGGGGGCGGTCGAGATCGCCGGCCGCACCCTGGGCGAGGCGACGGCCCTGATCAGAAACACGCTGGCCCGGGCCTATCGGTTCGTTACGCCGCTGCAAGTTTCGCTCAAGGAGCGCAGGCTGTTTATCACCGTGCTCGGCTATGTGGCAAAGCCGGGGGAAGTGGATCTGCCGGCGGATTCCACCGTGCAGGAAGCGATCGCTGCCGCTGGCGGGCTCCAGCAGGGCGCCCAGCTCGACAAGTTCCAAATTCGCCGGGGCAACCGAGTCACGGTGTTCGATTATAAGAAATACCTTGATACCGGCGATCCGAGCCTGCTGCCGACGCTCCAGCCCCTCGATGTGATCTTCGTGCCGTCCTCGCCCGCAACCGGCAACGTCCAGATCAATTTCGACAGCCGCACCCTGGCCGACCAGGGTGATGCGGGGGATAGCACGAGCGCGGTGAAGGTGTTCGGAGAGGTGAACCGCCCCGGCTCGTTCGCCTTCAAGGATGGCATGACCGTGGTGGACATGATCATGCGGGCGGGCGGCGTTACCCGGTACGCCTCGATCGACCGCGTTCGCGTCATCGAAGGCGGCGAGCCCAAGGTGTTCAACCTGCGCACCTTCCTGGATACCGGCAACGCCGCGCTGATGCCCAAGCTGCAGGCTGGGGCAACCATTTTCGTGCCGAAAGAAGAAGAGCAGATCCGCCGCTCGGTGCGTACCGTCTATGTCATCGGCGAGGTGAACCGGCCTGGCTCCTTTGAGGCACCACCCGACTCCCGGCTGTTGGAAATCCTCGCCAATGCGGGGGGACCGACCCGCTTTGCGGACACCACCCGCATTCGCGTCCTGAAGGCCGATGGCGGGACAGTGATGTTCAACCTCTCCGCCTATTCCGACACTGGCAAGGGCGATATTCCCGAGATCCTGCCCGGCGACGCCGTTTACGTGCCGGAAAAGGTCGAATCCGCCGATCGCCCGTCGTGGCTGAAGATACCCCCCCAGCGCGCGGTTGAAGTGCTGGGCGCGGTGGTGAAGCCGGGCCGGTATGAATGGTCAAACGAGATGAGCCTGCTCGATCTGCTCGGCGAGGCCGGGGGACCCGGGCCGCGCGGCGATCTCGCCCATGTGCAGATCGTGCGGGCGCGGGGAGATGGCAAGGCGCTGATCCTCGACCTCGCCACCTTCCTCGCCAATGGTGGGTCCATCACCGACCTACCCAAGATCCAGGCGGGGGATGTCATCCGGGTGCCCGAGCTTCCCTCCTCGCCCATCGACAACAAGGGCAATTGGGTAACCCTGCCAAAGGAGGACGTCATCTACATCATGGGGCAGGTGGTCATTCCGGGGCGCTATGCCTTCAACAAGAACATGACCTTCCTCGACATTCTCACCGCGGCGAACGGTCCGACCCAGACCGCCGACCTCAGGAATGTCCGCGTCTCGCATCGAGGCCAGCCGGGTTCCAAGGTGACGCAGGTCAATCTGGCGCAATATTTCGCGACCGGCGACGAGCGCCTGCTGCCCAAGGTGCGCGTCGGCGACGTGATCTTCATTCCCGATCGCCAGAATAAGGATTGGTTCGAGGATCCGGCTGAAAACACAATCCGTGTCCTCGGCGCAGTCAACAAGCCGGGCCGCTATCGCTTCTCCAACGACATGACGCTGCTGGACCTGCTCGCGGAGGCGGGCGGGCCGAGCAACGAGGCCTACCAGCAGAAGATCGTTGTGGTGAATCTCGGCTGCTGCCGGGAACAGGCCCGGGTGTTCAACCTTGTGGAGTTCGCGCGTACCGGCGACATCACCAAGCTGCCTGTGGTGCAGGCCGGCGATACGGTCTATGTACCGAACATCAATCAGAGCGACTGGAAGATGTTCACGGACGCGATGCAGAACATCCTGCCCATCATTGCCCTTATCGCCGCGTTCGGCGGCTGACCCCAGACGACGGGAGAGAAGGCGCCATGTGGGGACGCGGCCTGCGCGAGGTGGAAGCGGTCTATCTCGCGACATTCGGCCAAGGCGCGCGGGTGGTCGGCATCACCAGCGTCCGGGGCGGCAGCGGGGTGTCCGTGCTCTCGGCTGCGTTGGCGGAACGCTCGCAACGCCAGACGCGCACGCTGTACCTGCGGCTTTCCGATCCGACGGCGGCGGTTCCGGCCCAGGCGACCACCTGGTTACCCACCGACGATGATGCCGAAGACAATGTCATCACCGATGCCCGCGGCTTCGATTCGCTGATCGCGGTGCCGAGCCCGGAGCAGAGCTTCGCCTTCCGCAACGCGCTTGCCATCCGCATCCTGCTGGATCGCCTCCTCGAAATTTATGGCGCGATTGTCGTCGATCTCGCGGCGGTCGAGCCGCGCGAGCGCGTGGCTGTCCCCGTCACCACCGTTGCCTCGGCCTGCGAGAGCGTGGTCGTGGTCTGTCTTGCCGGTCGGGACACGCGTAGCGCGGTCAATCGTGCGGCGGCAGCCCTGCGGCAAGCCAATGCGCCGCTTCAGGGCATCGTCGTGAATGATCGCTTCAACCAGACGGTCGGCGATGAACTTATTGACGGCGCCAGCCATTTCCAGAAATACGCGCCCGGCCTCGTGGATCGCTTCATCGGCTTTGTGCAGCGCGCGCGCTTCCTGAATACCAAGCTTTAGCGGGCATCGACCTTCAAAGAGCGATCCCGCGACCTTCTCAGGCGGCGCGGGCGACGGGATCGATGCGCGGAATGCGTGCGATGATCGGCACGCCCAGCGCCCGGGCGAAGTCCTGCGGACGGCGCAGGCGATTGTCCAGCAGTTCGGCGGCGCCCGCCAATGCACCGCCCACGCCGACGCCGGCGGCGATGCCGGCCAGCACATAGAGGATATATCCGGGAGTCACCTTCGGCGCGGGATTTGCCGGGGGCTCCAGGGTCTTCACGCGCTCAGGCGCCTCGAACTGGCCGAGCGCGCCCGTCACGCGGGCCATCTCGTAGCGCTTGGCCAGCGTGTCGTAATTGTCCTGCGCGGTCTTCACCGACCGCTCCAGGCTCTGCTGCTGCGCCTCGATGGGGCCGAAGGCGGCGATATCGCGCTGAAGCATGACGGAGGCCGCCTTCAACTGCTCGACCTCCTTTTCCAGGCCGACCTTCTTCGCCTGGGCCTCCTGAAGCTTCTGGAGCTGGGAGACGAGGAGCGGTGCGGTGCGGGTGTCGCTGGCCGTGTCGCCGCTCTGCGTGACGCCGGCGGCCAGATTCCAGAGTCGGTCGAGATCGGTGGATTCGATGTCGCGCGCGGAGGAGAGCAGATGCTGGCGCTCGCCCTCCAGCCGGTCCAGCTTGCGCATGGCGGCCTGGACCTCGGAATGCTGGTCGGTGTAGCGCGCCCGCAGCGAGGCAAGTTCCGCAGAGACCTGGACGATGGCCTCCTCGATCCGCCCGATCAGGGGATTGGTGGTGGCAAGGCGCCGGCGCAGGTCCTGCAGGGTGGCGTCGGCGGTGCCGAGATCCATTTCCTTCTGCTCGATCTGCTGGTCGAGCTGGGCGAGGCGCTGCACCGTGCTGTTATAGATGGCCGGCAGCTTGTCGGCATTGGCGCTCTTGAAGTCCGAATAGGCGCGCTCGGCCTTGTCGAGGGCCACGCGCCGCTCGTCCATCTGGCCTTTCAGGAAGCGCTCGCTGTCCTCCACCGCTGTGCGCTCGGGGGAGACGACGCGCTCGATGAAGCGCTTGGACAGGGCTTGGAGGGTGATGGCAGGGGAGTTCGGGTCGAGCGCGCGCAGCCGCATTTCGATGATGTCGCTGCCCACCAGCTGGATGTTCACCGCCGCCGACAGGCTGCGCACCATGTTTTCCTTCTCGCGCGCATCGGTGGAGGGGCCGATCCGGCCGAGATCCTCCAGCACACGCCCCAGCACCACTTCAGAATGGGCGAGCGCGATCAGCGCCGACATGCGTTCCTTCAGGTTGGGATTGACCGCGATGTCATTGAGGATCGGATTGAGCTTGGACGGCTCCTGCACGAGCAGCGTCATGCGCGATTCGTAGCGCTGCGGCGCGAGAGTCGCGGCCACCAGCGCCAGCGGCGGCAGGAGCAGGATCGGAATGAAGGCAAGGAAGCGCCGCCGCCACGCCACCTGGAGCAGGTAGGCCAAAGTGTCGGAAGTGCTCTCGAACATCGCCATCAGCTGACACGGCCCAACACGAGTCTCACGGTGTCCGGGGGGAAGGTGGGATCGTAGACCTGCTCGATCTTCCAGCCCTCCGGCAGAAGCGATCTTACAGTGCGCGCCCGCTTGTTCGCCAGAACCGCTTGTTCAAAAGCGTTTGTTCCCGGCCCGGGACCGGTCAGTATCGTTACCTCGCTCTTAGCAGAAAGGCGGGACGCCTTGATCTTCTTGGCCAGCGCCTCCTTCACGAGGGGGGAGGGCTCCTCCTCGATCCCGTCGAAGGTGATCTCGAAAATCGGCTTCGGCTCCGCCGGCTCGGGCGGCGGGGGCGCGGGCTTTGAGGCGGTGGCCGGCGCGGGATTGGCCCGCGGCGATGCGGCGGCGGGCGCGGCGATGCTCCCGGTGG
>JBFMAV010000020.1:0-60687 GCA_040755535.1 Pseudomonadota bacterium
CGGATCGGTGCCTCTGCCCCTTCGGCCTCCTTTGCTCGCGCGCCGGGGTGCGTTAGCCCCGCCGCGTCGGACACCCGCTGCCTTGCACCACCCGTCAGGCCGCTCCGGACGCGCCCCTCCTTGGTGCAAGGTGGGGACACTGTAGCGGCAAATGGGTAATGGGACAATAGTCCTTGTGATATTTTTCCTATCGCGAGGAGCGTTTGACCGGTTCGCCCTGCGATTTCCCCCTCCCCGCACCGAAGCCGGATGTTCCGACTTCGGCACGTGAAACAGCCCACCTCGACAAGTGCAGAGTTGGGGCGGGAGAAGGCTTTTCCGGCCTGCACAACGCAAAGCTCCCTCTCCCGCTTGCGGGGGAGGGGTGGGGAGGGGGCAAACGCGCGACGGACCACGGGAGCGCCGACACGGAGTGAGCAGCGTCGCCCTCTCCCCTCCTCCATTGCCCCCCGCCCCGCACCCCGCTAACACCTGATCGACCGCCCGAGCCTGGAGAGATGCCCATGGACGCCGCCCGTCTCGTCGCCCTCTACCGCTATCCCGTGAAGGGCTTTTCGCCCGAGCCCATGCAGAGCGTCGATCTGGAGGCGGGGCGCTTCTTTCCCGGCGACCGGCTCTATGCGGTGGAGAACGGCCCCTCCGGCTTTGATCCCGCCGCGCCGGCCTATGTGGAGAAGACCGCCTTCCTGGTTCTGATGCGCCATGCCCGGCTGGCGGCGCTGAAGACCCGTTTCGATCCCGAAACCACCCTTTTCACGCTCGCGCTGGACGGCGCCGAAGTGGCGCGCGGGCAGCTTTCCACCGCGGAGGGACGCGCGGCCATCGAGGCCTATCTCTCCACCTATATGGGCAAGGAGCAGCGCGGGCCGCTCAAGGTGCTGGAGGCGCCGCAAGGCCATCGCTTCACGGACAGCCTGCGCTCGGGCTTCGTTTCGCTGCTCAATCTCGCCAGCGTGCGCGACCTGGAATCCAGCATGGGCGCCGCGCTCGACCCGCTGCGCTTCCGCATGAACCTGCATCTGGACGGGCTGGCGCGCGGCGCCGAACTGGAGCTGGCCGGCAAGGAGATCACGATCGGCCCGGTGCGGCTGAAAGTGCTGAAGCGCACCGAACGCTGCGCCGCGACCAATGTGGACCCCGAGACCGGCGTGCGCGACGTCAATGTGGTGAAGGGGCTGCACCAGGCCTATGGCCACACAGATTGCGGCATCTATGCCAAGGTGGTGCAAGGCGGGCGGATCGCCCCGGGCGATGCGGTCCAGATCGCGGCCTGAGGCCCGGCGCGGAAAAGCGCCATCTCTTCCCTATCGGGTTTGGCTCCTCTAAGACGCGCCAAACCCGCAGACGACGACAGGTTCCCCCATGGCCAGCGATACCAAACCCAAGGCACGTCTCCCGCGCGGTCTCGCGGACCGGCACGGCGGCGAGCTTTCGGCCACCCGCGTCATGCTGGAGAAGATCCGCGCCGTCTATGAACTCTACGGCTTCGAGGCGCTGGAGACCCCGGCGATCGAATATACCGACGCGCTCGGAAAATTCCTGCCCGACCAGGACCGGCCGAACGAGGGCGTGTTCTCGTTCCAGGACGACGACGAGCAGTGGCTCTCGCTGCGCTATGACCTGACCGCGCCGCTGGCGCGCCATGTGGCCGAGCATTTCGATGCGTTGCCCAAGCCCTATCGCTCCTATCGCGCGGGCTATGTGTTCCGCAACGAGAAGCCCGGCCCCGGCCGCTTCCGCCAGTTCATGCAGTTCGACGCCGACACGGTGGGCGCCCCGTCCGTCGCGGCGGACGCCGAGATCTGCATGATGGCCGCCGATACGCTGGAGGCGGTGGGCATCGCGCGCGGCGACTATGTGATCAAGGTGAACAACCGCAAGGTTCTGGACGGCGTGCTGGAGGCCATCGGCCTCGGCGGCGCGGAGAATGCCGGGCGGCGGCTGACCGTGCTGCGGGCCATCGACAAGCTGGACAAGATCGGCATCGACGGCGTGCGCGACCTGCTGGGCGCGGGGCGCTGGGAGAACCCGGAGGCGAAGTCTGGGGATTTTACCAAGGGTGCGGGGCTGGGGGAGCGGGAGATTACTTCTGTTCTTGCCTTTGTATCATTGCAGTCGGGTCAGGTCGGGTTGCTTGAGGACGTCACCGGAACGGACGCGGATGGTGCCCACGGGCACACCGACCGAGTTACGTTCTCGCCGGAGCCGGACGGCGAAGACGAAGAAACCTCCTACGTAGAATCTAACCGTGGCGTTATTGCAGGACTACTCCAGCTTTTCGGTGATAATCCCACCTCACGTGCGGGTATCGAAGAGCTGAAACTGATCGCCGATCTGGCGGAGGCGGCCGGCTACAAAAGGGACCGCATCCTCATCGATCCCTCCGTCGTCCGCGGCCTCGAATATTATACCGGCCCGGTCTATGAGGCCGAACTCACCTTCCAGGTGAAGGATGAGGCCGGCCGTCCCGTGCGTTTCGGCTCCGTGGCTGGCGGCGGGCGCTATGACGGGCTCGTGGCGCGGTTCCGGGGCGAGGCGGTGCCGGCCACCGGCTTCTCCATCGGCGTCTCGCGCCTGCTCCATGCCCTCGCTTATCTCGGCAAGCTGGACGTGGATGCGCAGATCGGCCCCGTGGTGGTGCTCGCCATGGACAAGGAGCCCGCGCGCATCGCCGACTATATGAAGATGGTCTCGGAGCTGCGCGCCAACGGCATCCGCGCCGAGATGTATCTCGGCGGCTCGGGCATGAAGGCGCAGATGAAATATGCCGACAAGCGCAACGCGCCCGCCGTGGTCATCCAGGGCTCCAACGAGAAGGCCGAGGGCATGGTCCAGGTGAAGGACCTGGTGGAAGGCGCGCGCATCGCAGCGGGCATTTCCGACAATGCCGAATATCGCGCCGCCCGCCCCGCCCAGTTCGCGGTCAAGGAATCCGAACTGGTGGACGCCATTCGCGGCATCCTTGAACGGCGCGCCGAACCCACGCTCGGCCTCGCGGACTGAAGGGCGGGGACCGGGACGGGGACGGGGCGGAACGCCCGCCCCTACTGCGCCGGCTGCGCCATGCGCACCTTGGTCCCCTGCCCCAGCGCCACCACGACCATCACCGCCAGCATGAAGGCATAGGTCTCCGCGTCCGGCGGCTCGCCATTGACGGGCCAGGAGAGGACCACGATCAAAAAGGTCTGGAGCAGTTGCAATTGCCCGACGCGGGCAATGCCGCCCATGGCGAGGCCCACATTCCAGAAGAAGAAGGCGCCGAGCTGGCTCACCAGCGCCACATACGCGAGCGCCACCCACACGCCGGACGGCAGAGCGGCGAGATCGGCGGGGTGGAACAGCAGCGTCGCGGGCAGCGACAAGGGCAGGCCGAACACCAGCGCCCAGCAGATCACCTCCCAGCCCTTCACCTGCCGGGTGAGGCGTCCGCTCACCGCATAGCCGATGGCGCAGATGAGGCCGGCCGCGCCCAGCATCAGATCGCCGCTGCCGAACTCGCCCGCCCCGCCATTGCGCAGCGCGAAGGCGGCCACCAGCGCGCAGCCGAGCGCGGAGAGCGCGACGAAGGCAAGGCTCGGCCGCTCGCCCGCGATCAATGTCGCGGCGAAGGTGGTGGCGAGCGGCAGGATGCCCAGCACCACGCCCGCATGGGAGGCGGGCACGGTGACGCTGCCATTGGCCATGAGCAGGGGAAAGCCCACCATGAGGCAGGCGCAGACGATGAGGAAATCGCGCACCGGCACGCCGCGCCGCCAGGGCGGCACCGAGCCGCGCACCAGCAGGATCACGCCCGCCGCGAGCCCCGCCAGCGCGGCGCGGGCGAAGGTGAAGGCATTGGGATCCACATAGGCCACCGCATAGCGCGTCGCGGGAATGGTGCCGCCGAATAAGGTGACGCCGATGACGCCCAGCAAAAGGCCGATGACGACGCGCCGGGTCATGGGCGGCGCACGCCCGCGCCCGGCGCGGGATCGAAAGACAGGGGCATGGCGGACAACTCCTCTTCCCGCGCGTCCCGGGCGGGACGCGCGAGCGCGATCCGATCAAATTGACTCAAATTGATCGGTTAAATCGCCCTCTAACTCGTTGATAGAGAACGCTTTACCGATCTGACCGCGATGCGATCAGATCGGAGCGTGCTCTAGCGCGGGGCGAATCAGGCGCGGACGGCCGATCCGCCTTCATATACAGCGATCCGCCCGCCGTCCGCGCCCCGGCGCGTCCCGGTGGAAGAGACGGCCCGGCCTGGGCGCGCAGGCGGCAAGCTGATCCCTCCCGCTCTACCGCCTGCCAGCGACGCAGGGAAATAAAAGAAGATAATAGAGCGCATCAATGTGCGTGACTGATCTTGACCGTTGCCGTTGCGCGGAAGTCCGGGCGCGGCAAAATTTATCGTGGACGTTTGCAGGGTAGCCGATACACTCTGACCTTCAACAGGCACGCACGCGCCGGGGGGCCGCAATTGCGGGACGGCGCCGCGTACCGGAGGGGATATGTCGATGACGCAGCCGCAGCGGCCTGGGTATGAGGTCGATCCGAAATTCCTTGAACTCCTGGTCTGCCCGCTCACCAAGAGCCCGCTGGTCTATGACCGCACCCGCCAGGAACTGATCTCCCGCGCGGCGCGGCTTGCCTTCCCCATTCGCGACGGCATCCCGATCATGCTCGCCGACGAGGCGCGGCGCCTGGAAGATTCCGAGCTGAACGGCTGAGTCTGTCCGGTGACGACGCGCCGTGCCTTCCTCGCGGCGGGCGCCAGCGCCCTGCTGCTGACCGCCTCCAAGCGCCTGGGCGCCGCCCCCCTCTATGAGGTGGAGGAGACGCCCTGGTCGGACGGCGGATTGTCGGGCAGCCTCACCGCCGCCCGCAACGGCCCGCGCCGCGCGCCGTCCGTGCTGCTGATCGCCGGCTCCGGCCCCACCGACCGCAACGGCAACGGTCCCGCCATCTCCACCGACCTCTATCGCCAGATCGCCTATGGCCTCGCCGCCGCCGGCTATCGCGTGCTGCGCTACGACAAGCGCGGCGTCGGCGGCTCCTCCGCCCTGGTGCGGCGGGAGGAGGATCTGCGCTTCGACCAATATGTGGACGACGCGGCCCTGGCCGTGGCGAGTCTGCGCGCGCGGGGCGACAGCGGCGCGGTGTTTGTCGCCGGCCACAGCGAAGGATCGAGCGTCGCCATCCGCGCCGCCGCCCGCGTGCCGGTGGACGGGCTGGCGCTCTTGGCCGGCCCCGGCCGGCGCCTTCACACCATTCTGTCCGAGCAGTTCGAGGCCATGAACCTGCCGGAGCCCGTGCTGCGCCGGGCGCTCGCCATCCTCGCGGTGGTGGCGAACGGGGGCCATGTGCCGGAGGTGCCCAAGGCGTTGCGCATGGCGTTCCGCCCCTCGCTCCAGCCCTTCCTCGCCTCCGAATGCGCGGTGGATCCGGCGGCGGAACTCGCCCGCCTGTCCACGCCCACCGTTCTGCTCCAGGGCACGCGCGACCTCCAGGTGGGCGCGGCAGACCTCGATGCGCTGCGGCGCGGGCGGCCCGACGCGGACGTGGTCCATCTGTCCGGCGCCAATCATGTCTTCAAGTTCGCGCCGTCCGAGCGGGGCGGCAATTTCGCGCTGTACCGCGACCCGCGCGCGCCGCTCCATCCCGATCTGCTGCCCGCCTTGGTGCGCTTCATCGCGGCGCAGGCCTGAGCGCGCGCGCCACCTGCGGCCATTTCAGCCCGGGCCATTTGGCCTCCCGCCCCATTGGCCTATAGAGAGGCGGCATGGCGAGAGGAGCCCTTATGACCACGCCCATGGAAGACCAGGCGGCGCACGCGCCCCGCACCGTCACGCTCACGCTGGACCATTCGGTCGCCATCCTGCTGCTGGACCTGATCGGCCGGCTGGACGATCCCAATGTGGAGCCCGTGGCCGATCCCACCGACCATCCGGCCGATCGCGGCGCGCTCTGGACGCTGAAGGCGGGGCTGGAAGCGGCGGTGGGCGAGGATCTCGTCGAGGATTATGACGGCGCCATCGCCCGCGCCCGCGCCGCGCTGCTCGCGCAGCTCGAAGGCAAATAAGAGGTCGGCGCGCCCGCAAAAAACAGGAACGGCGCCGCAAGCGGCGCCGTTCGATCGCGTAAAGGTGGCGAGGCTCACCAGCTGGGCAGCACCGCGCCCTTGAAGGTCTCCTCGATGAAGGCCTTCACCTCGGGCGAGCGATAGCTCTCCACCAGCGTCGTCACCCAGGGCTTGTCCTTGTCCTGCGTGCGCACGGCGATGACGTTCACATAGGGCCCCTTGGGATCCTCGCGCAGGATCGGATCCTTCACCGGGTCGAGACCGGCTTCCTTGGCATAATTGGTGTTGATGCCCGCGGCATCCACGTCGGGCAGCGAGCGCGGGAGCTGGGCCGCGTCAATCTCCACGATCTTCAGCTTCTTGGGATTGTCGGTGATGTCGGCCACCGACGGCTTGAAGCCCACGCCGTCGCGCAGCTTGATCAGCCCCTTGTCGCGCAGCAGCAGCAGCACGCGCCCGCCATTGGTGGGATCATTGGGGATCGCCACGGTGGCGCCCACGGGCAGGGCGTCGATGCTCTTGTACTTCTTGGAATAGATGCCGATCGGGAAGTTCACCGTGGTTCCCACAGAGACGATCTTGAAGCCCCGGTCGGCCACCTGATTGTCCAGATAGGGCTGGTGCTGGAACGAATTGGCCTGGATTTCCCCAGCCTCCAGCGCGGTGTTGGGCACCACATAATCGGAGAATTCGATGATCTGGATGTCCAGCCCCTTCTTGGCGGCGATCGGCTTGGCCGCCTCCAGGATCTGCGCATGGGGACCGGGCGTGACGCCCACCTTGATGGTCTCGGCGGAGGCGGTGGTGGCGAGCAGGGCCAAGGCCGCGCCCGCGATCAGGGTCTTGAAGGTCATGGGAAGTCTCCTGTTCGGTTACGTCGCATATGGATGGAATGTTTCGGATCGTCATGCCCGGGCCTGACCCGGGCATCCATGGGGGACCGCCGGGGGATGCGCCCGAGGCGGGCCGGCGCTCCCTGGAGCACATCCGGCGCTGACGGTCGCCCTCGGAAAAGCGCGCCCTCAGCCTTGGCGGTTGCGCTTGTCGAGGCGGCGGGCGAGGAGGTCGCCGGCGCTCTGCACCGCCTGAACCAGCAGGATCAGCACGATCACCACCGCCGCCATCACTTCCGGCATGAACCGCTGATAGCCGAAGCGGATGCCGAGATCGCCGAGGCCCCCGCCGCCCACCGCGCCCACCATGGCCGAATAGCCGAGCAGGCTGACCACGGCGAGGGTGAGCGCCAGGGTGATGGCGGGCAGCGCCTCGGGCAGCAGCACTTTCCACACGATCTGGATCGGGCTTGCCCCCATGGCGCGGGCGGCCTCCACCAGGCCCTGGTCCACCTCGCGGATCGCCGCCTCGATGAGCCGCGCGATGAAGGGCGCGGCGGCCACGGTCAAGGGCACGATGGCCGCATTGGTGCCGATGGACGTGCCGGCGATCAGCCGCGTGAAGGGGATGATGGCCACCACCAGGATGATGAAGGGCGTGGAGCGGGCGGCGTTCACCACCAAGCCGAGCGCCTGATTGAGCCAGGGCGCGGCGAACAGTTCGCCCGACCGGCTGGTGGCGAGGAAGACGCCGAGCGGCAGGCCGATGGCGGTGCCAATGAGGCCCGAGACCGCCACCATATAGAGCGTGGCCTGGGTCGCCTGGACCAGCAGGTCCACCATTGCGGGGGTCAGGAAATCAAACATGGCCCAGCACCTCCGCCGAGAGGTTCAGCTTCTCCACCGCCGAGGTGACGGCCGCAACGGTCACGGGATCGTTCGGTATTCCGACCACGATCACGCCGAACGGCTTGCCGGCGATTTCGTCCACCTGGGCCTGGATAATGTTCACGTCCACCCCCAGCAGCCGCGAGAGGCGCGAGAGCACGGGGTCGGTGGCATGGTCGCCGGTGAAGACGATGCGCACCAGCGTCTCGCCGCCCGGAACGGGCGCCTCCTTCAGCCGCGCCGCCACATAAGGCGGCAGCGCCGAGCCCGCGACCGCAGAGATAAAGGAGCGGGTGGTGGGGTGTTTCGGCCGCGCGAACAAATCGTAGGTCGGCCCTTCCTCCACGATCCGCCCGCCGTCCAGCACCGCGACGCGGTCCGCCACCGCCTTGATGACGGACATTTCATGGGTGATCAGCAGGACGGTGAGGTTCAGCTCGGCATTCACCTTGCGCAGCAAGGCGAGGATCTGGTTCGTTGTCTCGGGATCGAGCGCCGAGGTGGCCTCGTCCGAGAGCAGGACGCGGGGCCTGGTCGCCAGGGCGCGGGCGATGCCCACGCGCTGCTTCTGGCCCCCGGACAGCTCGGCCGGATAGCGGTCGCGCTTGTCCGCGAGGCCGACCAGATCGAGCAGCGGCTCGACGCGCGCCTTGATCTCGCGCGCCGAGACGCCGGCAATCTCCAGCGGCAGCGCCACATTCTCGAAAGCGGTGCGCCGGGCCAGCAGATTGAAGTGCTGGAAGATCATGCCGATGGACCGGCGCGCGGCGCGCAAACCCGGCTCAGACAGGGCGGTTATGTCGGTGCCGTCCACCACGATGCGCCCGGAGGTCGCCCGCTCCAGCCCGTTGACGAGGCGGATCAAGGTGGATTTTCCGGCGCCCGAGCGGCCGATGACGCCAAGGATGGCGCCCTCGGGCACGGTGAGGTCCACGTCCTGCAGCGCGGCCACTTCCGGCGTACCGCGCCGGGCGGCATAGGACTTTCCCACATGCTCGAAGCGGATGATGGATGGCGTCACGTCTGGTCCCCTCGCCACCTGCGGCGCGGGGGTAAGGATAGGGAAGGGAGCGTTCACGGTCATCTCCGTCACGCGGGACATGGGCGACAGGGGTCGCTCCCCAAGTTGGGGCAGGTCCAGCGAAAGGCGGTCACACGGGGGCGGGAATAGCACGCGGCGTCAGGGCCGCAGTCACATTCGCCGACACAAGCAGCACGTCATGGCCGCACCCGTTCGCCTTGGAGTTCCGATGGGGGATGTATCGTTCGTTTTATCGAACGTGTCAAGCGGCCATGCTGCGCTGCCGCATTCCCGTCCCCACCCCGCCTATTCGGCGGGATGGGAGACGTGGGGGCCGGGGTGGGGTTCGGCACTTTCGTCCCGGGCGCCGACGAAACGCCCGAAGATGCGGCCGAGCCAATGGTCGAGGTCGTCCATCACGCTGAACACCGCCGGCACGAACACCAGCGAGAGCACGGTGGAGGCGATGAGGCCGCCGATCACCGCGATCGCCATGGGCGCGCGGAAGGCGCCGCCCTCCCCGAGCCCGAGCGCCGAGGGCACCATGCCGGCCGCCATGGCGATGGTGGTCATGACGATGGGCTGGGCGCGCTTGCGGCCCGCCTCGATCAGGGCGGAGAAGCGATCCAGCCCCTCGGCCATGGCGACTATGGCGAAATCCACCAGCAGGATGGCATTCTTGGTGACGATGCCCATGAGCATGAGGAAGCCGATCACCACCGGCAGCGACACGGAATTTCCGGTCAACAATAGCGCGACGAAGGCCCCGCCCACCGAGAGCGGCAGCGAGATCAGAATGGTGATGGGCTGGAGCACGTCGTGGAACAGCAGCACCAGCACCGCGAGCACCAGCATCACGCCGGCCGCGATGGCCATGGCGAAGCCGGAGAAGACCTCGCCCATGATCTCGGCATCGCCCGATTCCTTCAGCGTCACGCCGGCCGGCAATTCGCGCGCGGCCGGCAGCGCCTTCACCTGCTCCAGCGCGGTGCCGAGCGGCGTCTCGCCCACCAGGTCCGCCTCCACGGCGATGCGCCGCGCGCGGTCGTAGCGGTCGATGGCGGTCGGCCCCTTGCCGAAGGAAATGCTGGCCACCGCCGAGAGCGGCACGGACACGCCGGGCGTGGAGGTCGGCACGCGGATGGCGTCGAAGGTGGCGAGCTGGGCGCGCGCCTTCTCGTCCATCTGCACGCGGATGTCGATCTGCCGGTCCTTGGCGGAGAATTTGGCGAGATTGGCGTTGATGTCGCCGATGGTGGCGATGCGCACCGTCTCGGCGATGGTGTCCACCGACACGCCCAGTTCCGCCGCCTGGTCCAGCTTCGGCACGATGCGGATTTCGGGGCGGTCGAGCGAGGCGGAGGAGACCACGTTGGAGAGGACCGGAACCTGGTCGCGGGTCTCCTTCTCCAGCTTCAGCGCCGCCTTCTCCACCGCCTCCCCGTCATTGCCCGACAGGATCACGGTGAAGCCGCGCTGGGTGTTCTGCCCGTTGGCGCTCCAGGAAAAGCGCATGTCGGGCAGCTGGCGCAGATCGCGGTCCATGCGATCCTCGAAGTCCGACTGGCTGACCGTGCGCTCCGCCCGCGGCTTCAGATTGACGATGATGGTGGCCTTGCGCACCTCGCCCGCGGTCATGGACATGCCGCCATCCCCGCCCTCGCCGGCGGTGGCATAGACGCTGGCGACTTCCGGCTGCGCGCGCATGATGGTGGTGATGCGGTCGGCGGTGCGCTGGGTTTCCCCGAGGGTCGCGCCCGGCGGCAGTTCCACCGAGAGCATGGTGCGGGAAATGTCGTTCTCCGGCAGGAAGCCGGAAGGCAGAAGGGTGGACAGATAGATGGTGCCCGCGAACACGCCAAATCCCATCAGGATGGTGATGAAGCGGTGGCGGATCGACCAGGCGAGGATGCGCACATAAGAGCGCATCACCGGCCCGTCGCGTTCCTGGCGATGGCCGTGATCGCGCAGGAAATAGGCCGCGAGCAGGGGCGTGATGAGCCGCGCCACCGCCAGCGAGAACAGCACCGCGATGGCGACCGTGATGCCGAACTGCTTGAAATACTGCCCCGCGATGCCGCCCATGAAGGAGACCGGCACGAACACGGCAGCGATGGTGAGCGTGGTCGCCACCACCGCAAGGCCGATCTCGTCCGCCGCCTCGATGGCCGCGCGATAGGGCGACTTGCCCTGCCGCATGTGGCGCACGATGTTCTCGATCTCGACGATGGCGTCGTCCACCAGGATGCCGGTGACCAGCGTGATGGCGAGCAGGCTCACCGCATTCAGCGAGAAGCCCAGCATGTCCATCACCCAGAAGGTGGGCAGGATGGACAGCGGGATGGCCAGCGTCGTGATGACGGTCGCCCGCCAGTCGCGCAGGAACAGGAACACCACGATGACCGCGAGGATCGCGCCCTCGATCAGGGTGTGCATGGCGGATTCATAATCCGCCTTGGTGTAGCGCACCGTGGTGTCGATCATGGCGAAGGTCACGTCGGGGTGCGAGGCGGCGAGCGCCTTCACCTCTTCGGCGACCCGGTCATAGACCACCACGTCGGAAAAGCCCTTGGCGCGGTAGATGCCGAAGGCGACCACGGGACGCCCGTCGAGCCGGGCGAAGCTGCGCGCCTCCTCCGCTCCGTCCGTCACCGAGCCGAGATCCTTCAGGCGCACATGGCGCCCGTTGGAGAGCACGATGCGGGTGTCGGCCAATTCCTCCACAGTCGTCGCGCCCGCCAGCGTGCGGATGGACTGCTCCTGCGTCCCCACCTCGCCGCGTCCGCCGGACACGTCGAGATTGGTGGCGCGCAACTGCCGGCTCACCTCGGCGGCGGTGACGCCGAGCGCCATCAGCCGGTCGGGGTCCAGCGCGACCCGGATCTCGCGCACCAGCCCGCCCTGGCGCTTCACCTGGGCGACGCCCCGCACGCCCTGGAGGGCACGGGACACGGTATCGTCCACGAACCAGGACAATTCCTCGGTGGAAAGGCTGGCGGAGGACACCGCATAGGTGACGATGGGCGCGCCCTCGATATCCACGCGCTGGATCAGGGGCTCGTCGATGGATTGCGGCAGGTCGGTGCGGATCTTGGTCACCGCGTCGCGCACATCGTTCACCGCGCGGTCCACCAACGTCTCCAGATGGAACTCGACCGTGGTGACGGAGGCGCCTTCCGAGACCGAGGAGGAGATGTGCTTCACCCCCGACACGCCGGCGATGGAATTCTCGATCTTTTTGGTGACCTGGGTCTCCAGCTCGCTCGGCGCGGCGCCGGGCTGGCCGACTGTGACCATGACGATGGGCACGTCGATGTTGGGCATCTGCGTGACCGGCATGGCGCGGAAATGCACGATGCCGAGCGCGGTGAGCACCACGAACAGGACCAGGGAGGGAATGGGCTTGCGGATCGCCCATGCGGAGATGTTCAGGGCCATCAGCGCGCTCCCGCCGGGGCGCTGGCGCTGATGCCCGTGGTCATGACCGGACGCACCCGATCCCCCTCGCGCAGGAAGCCGCCGGCGCGCACCACCACCACGTCCTGCGGCTTGAGGCCGGACGTGATCTCGACCAGCCCGTGGCCCTTCAGCCCCGCCGCGACGCGGCGCTCGCGCACCATGCCATCCTCGACCAGCATCACATAAGCGCCCTCGGCATCGAACATCACGGAGGAGAGCGGCACGGTCAGCGCCTCGCGCCGGCCCAGCTCCACCACACCGCGGCCATAGGTTCCGGGGCGCAGATGGGGATCGTCGGCGAGCGCGATCTTCACCTCGCCGAGGCGGGTGGACTTGTCCACCTGCGCCGCGATCAGGCGGACCTGCCCCTCGACGGGATGGGAAAAGCCGGCGGGCGTCACCTTCGCCGTCTGCCCCACCTTGAGCCGCGCCATGCTGGCCTCCGGCACTTCGGCATCAAGGTCCACCGCGCCGTCGCGGGCGATGGTGAACAGCGGATCGGAGCGGGTGGAGAGCACGATGGCGCCGATGCGCGCGGTACGCGCCAGCACCACGCCCGCCTCGGGCGCGCGGATGTCGGTACGCGCGAGGCGCAACTGGATCTCCGCGCCCTGGGCCGCCACGTAATTGGCGTCCGCCTCTGCCGCCACCAGCGCCTCGCGGGCGGCCGCCACCTGGGCGATGGCCACCTTCACGGCGCGCTCGCGCTCGTCCAATTGCTCCTGCGAGGCCACCCCGCTCTTGCGCAACTGGCGGGTGCGATCGACGGCGGAGGAGGCTTCGGCCTCCTGGGCCAGCGTCTGGTCGAGCTGCGCCTTCTGCTGGGCGATGGTGGCCTTGGCCTTGGCGGCGTTGGCGGTGTTCTGGGCCAATTGGACATCCAGCATGTCGCGCGAGAGGCGCGCCAGCACCTGGCCCTTCTCCACCTTGTCGCCCACTTCGGCGAGCAGTTCCACGAGGCGATAGCCCTCGATTTCCGGCCCCACCTGGATTTCCTCGCGCGGCAGAAGCGAGCCGGTCACCAGCAGCGTGTCGGACAATTCGCGCCGCTGGGGATGGGTCACGCTGACGGCGAGGCCCTTCTCGTCCGCCGGCGGCACGGGGTCGGCCGCGAGCGCGGGAGCGGACAGCGCGCCGAGCGCGAGGAGCGAGAAAGCCGCGATGCGGGCGAAGCGGACCATGGGAACGCGGTTCCAGTTGACGGAGGAGAGGGTGATGGAGCGCGGATGCGCCGGATTTCGGGCAGTGGCGCGGGCGATCATGCGTCGCGCTCCGTATTACGGGGCGCGATCATGCGCTGGATCAGGTCCGTGATGGCCGCCGAGCGGTCGGCGAGGCGCCATTCGGGATGCAGCAGGCTGTGCAGGACCAGTCCGTCCCCGATCATGTTCAGCACCATGTTCAAGGTCTCAAGATCGAGGGCGGGGTCCACCTCGCCGCGCGCCCGCGCCTTCTCCAGCGACAGGATGATGCGCGCGCGCGTCTCCTCCTCCAGCGGCTCCAGGGCATCGCGCATCTTTTCGTTGCGGATCGCCTCGGCCATCACTTCCGGGCCGAGAGCGGCGCAGGGGAGGCTGGTGTCCGGCGCAAGCATGACGTCGAGGCATTCCTTCAGCCCGTCCGCCAAGGTCGGCGCGTCGTCGAGCGCATCCATGAGCTGCGCCCGCTCCGCCCGCTCGCCTTCGACGATGGCGCCGATGAGGGATTCCTTGGAGGGAAAATAGCGGTAGAGCGCGCCCGGGCTCATGCCGGCCTCGGCGCAGATCTTCTGCATGGACGTGCCGTGAAAGCCGTCGCGGCTGAAGCAGGCCACGGCGGCCGCCAGAATGCGGCGGCGCTGCTCGGCGCGATGCTCCTGCTGCCCCGTGAGGGGACCTTCCATGCCCATGACACCCAACATGCGAATGAACGTTCGCTCTCACTTAGAAGAGCAAGCGTGGCAAATCAAGGGCGCGGCGCTCGCCCGCGCGGCCATAGGCAAGGACGCACACGTGCTTTATGGCTGCGGCACAGGTTTTGGAGCCGGTCATGCGTCCACGTTCGCGGATTATTATTCTTCTCGCCGCTGGTGCGCTCGGGCTCGGGAGCGCGCAGCCCGCCGCCGCCCAGTCTCCCGCCCCCTCGTCCACGCCCGGTTGGCAGGCGAGTCCCTGGGCGGACAGCGTCCTGCTTCAGACCCAGTTGCGCTTCGACCTGGAGAGCCCCGACGGCAAGGGCGTCAGCGACCAGCAATGGAAGAGCTTCGCGGCCGAGGTGATCGGTCCGCGCTTTCCCAAGGATGTGAGCGAACTGTCCGCGGCCGCGCTCTCGCCGTCCGGCCGCGCCGGCGCCCGGCTGGTTCTGATCCTGCACCCCAATTCCCCCGACGCGCTCGCCAAGATCGCGCAGATCACCGCCGAATATGGGCACCGCTTCGGCGGGGCGCAGGTTCTGCGCCTCGACCATCCGGTGCGCGTGACGCCGTGATCGGTCCGGGGACCGGGATCCGCGTCCGGTCCCTGTGCTTTTGCGCGGACCTTAAGCGCGCACCAGGCTCTCGCTGGCCTGGCCGAGCTTGAGGGTCTGGGCGGCGGGGCGCCATTCGCCGGTGTTTTCGTTGCGGCCCTGGAGCATGAAGCGCGGGGCGGATCCGGCGATCTCGTCCGCCGCCTTGCGGCTCAATTCCCCGATGCCCCCGCCTTTCACGCGGTTGACGATGACGCCGACCTGCGTGTCCGCGAACTCGGACAGCATGTTGAAGTCGCCGTCGCTGTCGCCGAACACGGCCAGCGGGCCGAAGCCGCGCGCATCCACCATCATGCGGCGGATCACCTCCACCTTGCCCGGCCCCCAGGTGATGGGCCAGTCGGTAGCGGGGCGCCAGTCCATCCGGCCGTCGCGCCGCTGCATGCGGATGCCGAACACGTTGGATTCCGGCAGATTGTAGCCGTAGCGGGGATCGCAGGCGAACACCTTCACCACCTCCTCGCAGGAGGCGCTGACCACGAACACATCGATGCCCGCCGTCATGAGGGCGTGCTGGATGCAGGCGATTTCCGGCGTCAGGCGCAGGCCATCCAGATGGGTCTGGCTGACAATGCCCGCCTTGCCGGGTCGGGTATGGGGCGAGGTGAAGGTCATTTCCGCCATGGCCCGGCCCAGCGTCTCGTCATTGTTGAGGCGGGCGAGGGCCTGAAGCTCCTCCGGCGTTCCGCCGGCCAGCAAGCCCACCATCCAGGCATCGCCCAGCCGGTCGCCGAAGGAGTCGGTGAGGCCGTTATAGGCGAAGAACAGCTTGGCCCGCAGGCTCTGCAGCCGCTCGTCCTTGGCAAGATCGCCCAGCTTCTCGGGCGGTGCCGGCAGGCCATAGGCGGTGGCCAGCGCGGCATAGTCAGCCTCGATATCCGTCACGAGGTCCGCGAAAGCCACCGGCGCGCCCGCCGCGTTGCGATAGGCCCCCGCCAGAGGCCCCGCCGGCACGCCGAAGCGCAGCGCGGCGCCGAACTCGGCCGGCGCAAGGCGGAAGGCGAAGCGGTTGATGAGGGTGAGGAACAGGGTCTCCTCGCAATCATTCATGATGGAGGTGTTGTCCCAGTCGAACACCGCATAAGGCCGGCGCGTGGGATCGAAATCCGCATTGCCCCGGCCGTGGCTGCGCATCAGCCCGAGCAGGCGGGTGCGCAGCGCGGGAGAAATCTTCAGCGGGGCGAGGATGGGATCGCCCGCCCCCGCCAGCGGCTCGGACGGCTCGGCCCGCGAGGCACCGGCGGCGAGAGACGCCGCGAACGGCACGGCAAGGGCGGCGGAAAGCAGATCGCGGCGGCGCATGAGATCATCCGAAGGCATCGTGTTACCAAGGTGCATGGAAGAAGACCGCCGTGACGCCCGCATGACGACCGCGCCTTCGGCGCGGTCTTGAGGGATGGTCTCCGGCGCCCCACCTTTGCGGCAGGCTCACCCACAAGGACCGCTCATGTTTTCCGATGCCCTCACCGCCCTCGGGCAGGTCTTCTCTCCCCTGCTGCGCGGCCTGCTCTGGAGATCCGTGGCGCTCGCGGTCGCGCTTCTGGTGGTGCTCGGCATCGGCCTCAACCTGCTGCTCGGCTGGGCCGTGGACCTGCCGACCCATCCCTGGCTTGAAACCACCATTGCGGTCATGGCCGGGCTCGGCATCGTGTTCGGCATGCTCTATCTGGTGCCCGCCGTCTCCTCGCTGGTGGCCGGCCTGTTCCTGGACGACGTGGCCGAGGCGGTGGAGCGGTCGAGCTATCCCGCCGACGCCCCCGGAATGGCCCAGCCCGTGGCGCGGGCCATCGGCTATTCCCTCCGCTTCTTCCTGCTGGTGCTCGTCGTCAATCTGGCCGCCCTCCTGCTCCTGCTGGTGCCGGGCGTGAACCTCGTCATCTTCTTCCTGGCGAACGCCTACCTGCTCTCGCGGGAATATTTCGAACTGGCCGCCATGCGCTTCGCCTCACCCGCCGAGGCGCGGGCGCTGCGCCAGCAGAATGCGGTGACGGTCTTCCTCGCGGGCTTCCTCATCGCGCCGCTGCTCATGATCCCGATCCTGAACCTCATCACACCGGTCTATGGCACCGCCTTCATGGTCCATCTGCACAAGCGGATCGCGGCGCGCAGTGACCGCGCGCGCTCTATCGAGGCGTGAGCCCCCTCACGCCGTGGTCTTGCCACCCCAGCGGCAGAGATCCTGGATGATGCAGGCGGGACAATCCGGCAGGCGGGCCTTGCACACATAGCGCCCGTGCAGGATCAGCCAGTGGTGCGCGTGGAGCTTGAAGCGGTCGGGGATCTTGGCCTCCAGGCCCAGTTCCACCTCCAGCGGCGTCGCGCCGGGGGCAAGGCCGGTGCGGTTCGCCACCCGGAACAGATGGGTGTCCACGGCGATGGTGGGAATGCCGAAGGCGATGTTCAGCACCACATTGGCGGTCTTGCGCCCGACGCCCGGCAGCGCCTCCAGCGCCGCGCGATCCGCCGGCACCTGCCCGCCATGGCGCTCCAGCAGCAGGCGCGAGAGGTCCACCACATTCTTCGCCTTGCCCTTGTAGAGCCCGAGGGTGCGGATGTGGCGCGCCACCTCCTCCTCGCCCAGCGCCACCATGGCGGCCGGGGTCGCGGCGGCGGCGAACAGGCCGCGCGTCGCCTTGTTCACGCCGACATCGGTCGCCTGGGCCGACAGCACCACCGCCACCAGGAGCGTATAGGCATCGCTATGGTCCAGTTCGCCCTGCGGCTCGGGATCGCGGCGCGCGAAACGGGTGAAGGCCTCCTCCACCTCCGCCGCGCTCCAGGCGGCGACCGTGCGGCCATGCTCGGCGGCGGCGGCATTGGCCACCGCGCGGCGGCGCACCGGGGCGGACGTCTCCACCGCCTCCGCCGCAAGACGCGCGGCGGCGCCCTTTGAGGACGCCGCTTTGCGCGATGCGGGCGCGGCCTTCGAGGCGGACGCGGCCTTGGATGCGCCGGCCTTGGATTTCGCGCCGGCCTTGGATGCGCCGGCCGTGGATGCGCCGGCTTTGGGCGCGCCGGCTTTGGGCGCGGATCGCGCAGCAGTGATCCGCCGGGCGGGCGCGTCTGTATTGGTGTCGGTGGTCTTGCGGGCCATTTTCTTCCTATAGTGGGCGCCATGACGCAGGCCAATGACATGGGGGCCGGTCCCCTGCCCTTTCCCGAGGATGGCGAACCCACCGTCTATGCGGCGGCCATGGCGCCCCACCGCTCTTTGTCGGCGCGCGGCTTCCTCATTGTCATGGTGGCGATCGCCGCGGTCAGCTTCGTCAGCGGCTTTTATTTCCTCTCGCTGGGCGCCTGGCCCATCTTCGGTTTTTTCGGCCTCGACGTGGCGCTGCTCTATTTCGCCTTCCGCGCCAACTTCAAGGCGGCGGCGGCGCGCGAATTCATCCGCATCACGCCGAGCCTGGTGCAAGTGCGGCAGGTATCGGCGCGCGGGGAGGCGCGCGAGGCACGCATGAATCCCTTCTTCACGCGCATCAAACGCCGCGACATGGAGGAGATCGGGACGCTGGACCTCGCCCTCGTCTCGCGCGACCGGCAGGTGGCGGTGGGCATCCATCTTGGCCCCTGGCAGAAGGCGGAGCTTGCCGACGAACTCGGCGCCGCCCTCGGCACGGTGAAGAAGGGCGTCACGCGCACCCATTTCTGATGCCGTCCCGCGCGGGCGAAATCGGGTGGATGCGGCTCGCGCATGGCGCTGGAATAAGCGAGACTAGCTCAGGAGCTGCGCCCGTGCTCGCCCAGGAACCCTTCAGCCTCGACATGCCCAAATCCGCCGGCCTTGCTGTCCCGACGCCCGCGACCCCCCTGGAGATCGCCGCTTGCGATTATGATCTGGTGCGCCAGGCGGTGGCCTATGTGACGCAGCATATGCGCCGCCAGCCGGAGGTGGAGGAGATCGCGGCGGCGGTGGGCATCTCGGCCCGCGCGCTCACCGACCTGTTCCGCCGCTGGTGCGGGCTGACCCCCAAGGCGTTTCTCCAGGCGGTGACGCTGGACCGCGCGCGGCAGGTGCTGGCGCAGAGCAACAATGTGCTCGACGCCGCGCTGGAGCTGGGCCTGTCCGGACCGGGGCGGCTGCATGATCTGTTCGTGGTGCACGAGGCCATGTCGCCGGGCGAATGGAAAACCGGCGGCGCGGGGCTGGAGATCCGCTATGGCTTCCACCCCTCCCCATTCGGCGTGGCGCTCGCCATGAGCACCAAGCGCGGCCTGTGCGGCCTCGCCTTTGCCGATGCGGGCGAGGATGTGGCGGCGCTCGCCGACATGCGGCGGCGCTGGCCCAATGCCAGCTTCGTGGAGGACCCCACCGCGACCGCCCCCCTGGTGCGGCGGATATTCGATCCCCACGCCTGGCGCGAGGAGCAGCCGCTGCGCATCGTGTTCATCGGCACCGATTTCGAAGTGCGGGTGTGGGAGACGCTGCTGCGCATCCCCATGGGCCGCGCCACCACCTATTCCACCATCGCCGGACATGTGGGCCGCCCGCTCGCGGCGCGTGCGGTGGGCGCGGCGGTGGGCAAGAATCCCATCTCCTTCGTGGTGCCCTGCCACCGCGTGCTCGGCAAGAGCGGCGACCTCACCGGCTATCATTGGGGCCTCACCCGCAAGCGGGCCATATTGGGTTGGGAGGCGGCCAAGGTTCAGGGCGCATAGGGAAGCCGCGCGGCGCCCCTTGACCGCGCCGGTCCGGCGCGCCACCTGTGGAGCCATGTCGCGCGCCCTTCCCGCCGTCCTCCTCGCTTTGGTTCTCGCCGGACCGGCCGCCGCCGCCGAGGGTTCGACGCCGCCTTATGAGACCGACCTGCTGCGGCTGGCCGAGCTCCTGGGCGGCCTGCATTATCTGCGCCCACTCTGCGGCATGACCGCCGAGCAGCAAAGCTGGCGTGGCGAGATGCAGGCGCTGATCGATGCCGAGCAACCCTCCGAGGCGCGGCGCGGCAAGCTGATCGCCGCGTTCAACCAGGGCTATGGCAGCTACGCGCAGGTCTATCGCAGTTGCACCCCGTCCGCCGCCCAGGCGGTCGCGCGGCAGCTCGACGAAGGGGCGCGGCTCGCCCACGACATCGTGGTGCGCTACGGCGGCAACTGAGCGTCACGGGCGGTCCCGCCCATTAACCTTTCGTTCAGAACTTGCCCCCTCCGCCGGGGCGCCATGCTACTCCTTTGCACGTCGCCCCAGAGGGCCGGCGCCGCGCGCCACCCTCCTCACGGAAAGAGAAGAACCGACGTGTCGAGCACCGGCTACGCCCCCCGCGTCCCAGACATCGCCGACGCCGCCTCCGACGAGCGGCATGCCGCGCTGTCCTATCTGGACGACGCCTGGACCGAGGCGATGCGCGACGGGCTAGACGAGGACAGCCTCGTCCAGGCGGCGCTCTTCACCGCATTGCGGACACTGGTGGACATTTATGGCGAAGAGCCGTGCGCGGTCTATGTGGAAGGTCTCGCCCGCCGCATCCGTGCCGGCGAATACACCGTGGTCGGCCAGCGTCAATAAGCCCGCGCGCTGAGAGCCTAGAGCGCGATCCGATCAGATTGAACCAATCTGATCGGTCAATCGCCCTCTAACGCATTGATAGAGAATGCGTGACCCGATCGGCCTGCGGTGCAGGCCGATAGGCGCATGCTCCAAGTCCGTCAGGCTCAATCACTCTGACCGGTGAACCAGTCTCAAAATGATGCACAGCGCACGACCGGAGCCGCAGCCTTTCGCCCGGGCAGATGATCCGGCGCGGGACATGGCGCTCATCGGTTCGCAGCGGCCACGGGCGCGCAGGCCCGCGGCCGGCTTGCGCTTTCGCCACCGGCACCATGGGCCATCCGTTCGGGAGAGGCGCGCGGCGACGCCGCTCTGAGGCGCCCCTCCTCTTCGCCCGGCAGCTCCCTCACCCGATATGACCGATGGGGCGTGCCCCCTGGCGTCCGGCATGGCCGGCGGGGTGATGGCCAGGCGCGCCCGGCAGAGCGCGAAACACAACACTTTGTCAGGGGACAGGAACCACCAAAAGCGGGGTTCTCCGGCTCAGCCGCGGACGGTTCACGCACGGATTTTCCGAAAAAAGATTATTGCGATAATTTTTATCTGGACAGGGCGAGGAGGACGGGCTACCAATCACATATCGCGATAACAATTATCGCGAAACCGAAGGATTGATGTGATGGACACCTCGTTGGAACACCCCGCCCTGGCCCGCCGCTCCGTCCTGGCCGGAGGATCGGCTCTGGCCGTCGCCGCCCTCGCCAGCGCCTCGGCGAACGCCGCCCCGCAGGCGGCCTCCGCCCAAGGTGCCGCGCCCTCCTCTGCCCGGCAGGGCAGCGGCTTTGTCACCGCCGCCGACGGCGCGCAAATCTTCTACAAGGATTGGGGCACGGGTCAGCCCGTGGTTTTCCATCACGGTTGGCCGCTCTCCGGCGACGACTGGGACGCCCAGATGATCTTTTTCCTGAATAAGGGATATCGCGTCATCGCCCACGACCGGCGGGGCCACGGCCGCTCGACCCAGACCGACACCGGCAACGAGATGGACACCTATGCCGCAGACGTGGCGGCGCTCGCACGCCAGCTTGATTTGCGCGATGCCATCCATGTCGGCCACTCCACCGGCGGTGGCGAAGTCGCCCGCTATGTGGCGAGCTATGCGGGTGAAGGGCGCATCGCCAAGGCGGTGCTGATCGGCGCCGTGCCGCCGGTGATGCTGAAATCGGAGAAGAATCCCGGCGGCCTTCCCAAAGAGGTGTTCGACGGCTTCCGCACCGCCCTTGCGGCGAACCGCGCCCAATTCTATCGCGACATCCCGGCTGGGCCGTTCTACGGCTTCAACCGCCCCGGCGTCGCGACCATTCCCGGTGTGGTCGACAATTGGTGGCGCCAGGGCATGGCCGGAGGGGCCAAGGCGCAATTTGACTGCATCACCGCCTTCTCGGAGACCGACTTCACCGATGATCTGAAGAAGATTCCGGTGCCGACCCTGGTGATGCACGGCGAGGACGACCAGGTCGTTCCCATCGCGGACTCCGCCCTGCTCGCCATCAAGCTGCTGAAGAAGGGCACGTTGAAGACCTATCCGGGATACTCCCACGGCATGAGCACGACCCATCCGGACGTGATCAACGCCGACCTCCTGGCCTTCTTCAAGAGCTGAGGCCGCGCCGCACCGGCACATGCGGCTCCCGCAAGCAACGCTGCGCCCCCCCGGCGGATTACGCCCGGGGGGCGCAGGGCCTCAGCCTTCGTAATAATCGGCCACCAGCTTATCCAGCAGGCGCACGCCCCAGCCCGAGCCCCAGCTGCGGTTGATGTCGCTCGACGGCGACGACATGGCGGTGCCGGCGACGTCCAGATGCGCCCAGGGGGTCTTGTCCACGAACCGCTGGAGGAATTGCGCCGCCGTGATGGAGCCGCCATTGCGCCCGCCGGTGTTCTTCATGTCGGCGAAACGGCTGTCGATCAGCTTGTCATATTCCGGGCCGAGCGGCATCCGCCACACCTTCTCGCCGGTGGCGAGGCCCGCGGCGGTGATCTCACCGGCCAGCGTCTCGTCATTGGAGAACAGCCCCGCATGCTCGGTGCCGAGGGCCACAAGGATCGCGCCGGTGAGGGTGGCAAGGTCCACCATGAAGCGCGGCTTGAACCGCTCCTTGGCGTACCAGAGCACGTCCGCGAGGACGAGGCGCCCTTCCGCGTCGGTATTGATGATCTCGATGGTCTGGCCGGACATGGAGGCGATGATGTCGCCGGGGCGCTGGGCGGCGCCGTCGGGCATGTTCTCCACGCAGCCGATGATGCCGACGGCATTCACCTTCGCCTTGCGGGCGGCGAGCGCATAAAGAAGACCGGTGACGCAGGCGGCGCCGCCCATGTCGCCCTTCATGTCCTCCATGCCGGCGGCGGGCTTGATGGAGATGCCGCCGGTGTCGAAGGTCACGCCCTTGCCGATGAAGGCCACCGGCTGGGATTTGGCCGAGGCGCCGTTCCAGCGCATCACCACCACGCGGCTCTCCTTCACGGAGCCTTGCCCCACGCCGAGCAAGGCGCGCATGCCGAGGCGCGCCAAATCCTCGTCGCCCAGCACCTCCACCTCGACGCCGACCGCGCGCAGCCCCTCGGCGCGGCGGGCGAATTCCGGCGGGTCCAGCACGTTGGAGGGCTCGTTGACGAGGTCGCGCGCCAGGATGACGCCGTCGGCCACCGCCGCGCGCGCGCTCCAGGCGCGCTCCGCCATGGCCGCGTCCGCCACCAGCAGCGTGATCGTGAGCGCGGCCGGCTCGGCCTCGCCCTCCTTGCGGCGGGTCTTGTAGCGATCGAAAGTGTAGCTGCGCAGCTTCAGGCCGAGCGCGATCTCGGCGGCGGCCGAGCCCGGCAGGCTGCGGCCCGGCAGGTCGACGATCACGGTCGCCTCGCGCAGGCCGGCGGGCAGGCGCCCGGCGATGGTGCCGCCGAGCCGCAGATAATCATTGTCCTTCAGATCCTCGGCCTTGCCGACGCCGGCCACGATCACGCGCGAGACGGCGAGCTTCTCCGGGCCGAGCACGTCCACGGCGCCGCCCAGCTTGCCCTTGAAGCGGTCGGCGTCCAGGGCGCGGGCAATGGCCGCGCCCGCCGGCTTCAGGGCCGCCTGCGCCGCCTTGCCGAAGGCCAGGCTCTCATCGGTCAGCACCACGAGACTGCCTTGCGGCGCGGCGCCGTGCTTGGCGAAGCGGATGGTGACGGGCTCGGACATGAAATCTCCGGACTGCGACGGATTGAGCGGGAGAACCTAAGGGACCGTCGGCCCCCTGGCGGGACGCGCGGGGCGCATCGAACTTCTGTCTAGACGCTTCGGCGGGCTTGGACAAACGCCGCCGCGTCGCGCGCCGTTATCGCGGCGGGCCGGCGGCCGGAGTGGAAACGAGGCGGATATCCACCTCGCGCTCCACATAGCGCCATTCCTCGGTGCCCCGCAGGCGCTCAACCATATGTTCGAACGCCGCTTCGTGTTCCGGCGCATATTCGAACCAGGTCAGGAAATCGAACGGCCCGCCGAGATCGCGCGCGTGGTGCAGGCGGCGCGCCACGGCCGGGAGATAGTCGAGCCCGATTGCGATGTGGCGCGACTGCTCCTCGAAGATCGCCCGGCGTTCATCCTGCGGCAGGTCCCACCAGGCCGGTGTCTTGCGGATGGGAATCAGCGCCGCAAGGGTCGCGGCGGGCCGCCCCAGCCCCTCTTGCCGCGCCTTCAGCGCGGCGTCTTCTGCACGCGCGGTGTAGCGCAGATTGCTGGTGGTACCTTCAAGACACCAGGCGGTCTTGGCATCGGGCGCGGTCCCAGGCGCGGCGGACACGGAAAGGCGCGGGGCGTCCGCCAGGGGATCGCCGATAACAGCGGACAAGCGTGTGATGGACCATTCGCCGGTCTCGCCAGCGGCGAACAGCACGCGCAGAGGAGCGGGCATGGCGCGATTATAGGCGTGATCTTTTGCAGTGCAAAAGAGGCCACGCTTGAGAGGACGTCACGCCGGGCCGCGAAAATCCATCAGGCTGCGGGTGGGGAAATCATAATATCGGCCGTTGGTCTCGCAGCTCGGCAGGCAGAGCGGCAGGATCGCCGCGGCGGCGGCTTCCGGCGTCTCCAGGGTCTGCGGGTCCTCACCCGGAAAGGCCTTGGCCCGCATGCGGGTGCGGATCGGCCCGGGATTGAAGAGGTTGACCTTGAGATTCCCGGTCGCGGTCTCCGCCGCCCAGGTGCGGGCCAGCACCTCCAGCGCCGCCTTCGTCACGGCATACGGCCCCCAATAGGCCCGCGCCTTATAGGCCGCGCCCGAGGTCACAAACACCGCCCGCCCGGCGGGGGAGAGGCGCAGCAGCGGATCGAGCGAGCGCACGAAGCGGTAATTGGCCGTCAGGTTGACGCTCAGCGCCTGGTCGAAATCCTTCGGGTCCACATGGCCGACGGGGGTCAGCGGCCCGAGGATGCCGGCATTGCCCACGAACACGTCGAGCCGGCCATAGCGCTCATAAAGCGCGCCGCCCAGCCGATCGATGGCGTCATAATCGGTGATGTCGAGGGGAACGAGGGTCGCGCTCGCCCCCACACCGCGGATCGCATCGTCCAGTTCTTCCAGCGCGCCTTCGGTGCGCCCGATGGCCACCACATGGGCGCCGGCCTTGGCCAGTTCCAGCGCGGTGGCGGCGCCGATGCCGCGCGTCGCGCCGGTCACGAGGGCGATCCTGTCGGCGAGCGGCCGGTCGGTCATGGCGGGTCCGGGGGCTGGAGAAGCCGCCGCGCGGCCGGAGGCGGCGGACACGGGGGCTGAGGAAGGACGAGGTCGAGACGCGGCGCGAACGCCGCGTGGCTCAGCTTGGTGGTTGATCAGCTGGCTTCGGCGAGCAGCGACAATTGCTCCGCGCCCACCGCCGTCGTGCGGTCGGTGAGGGCGGTGGGATAGTCGCCGGTGAAGCAGTGATCCGTGAATTGCGGGCGGGCCGGGTCGCGCGCCTCATAGCCCATGGCGCGGTAGACGCCGTTCACGGAGAGGAAAGCGAGGCTGTCCGCGCCGATATAGCGGCGCATGCCTTCCAGGTCGTGGGTCGCGGCCAGGAGCTTGTCCCGGTCCGGCGTGTCGATGCCGTAATAATCGGGATGGGTGATGGGCGGCGAGGCGATGCGGAAATGCACTTCCGTCGCGCCGGCATCGCGCATCATGCGCACGATCTTCACCGAGGTCGTGCCGCGCACGAGGCTGTCATCCACCAGCACGATGCGCTTTCCTTCCACCACCGAGCGGTTGGCGGAATGCTTCATGCGCACCCCCTGGTCCCGCACGCTCTGGGTCGGCTGGATGAAGGTGCGGCCCACATAATGGTTGCGGATGATGCCCAGCTCATAGGGGATGCCCGCCATCCGCGAATAGCCGAGCGCCGCCGGGACGCCGGAATCCGGCACCGGCACCACCACGTCCGCCGGCAGATGGGTCTCCTGGGCGAGCACCTCGCCCATATTCTTGCGCACCTGATAGACCGAGCGGCCGCCAACCATGGAATCGGGCCGGGCAAAATAAATATATTCGAAGATGCAGGGGCGCGGCTGGACGGGCGGGAAGGGCTTGTAGGATTGCAGCCCGTCTTCGTCGATGACGATGACCTCGCCATTCTCGATGTCGCGCACATAGGTCGCGCCGATAATGTCCAGGGCGCAGGTCTCGGAGGCGAGGATATAGGCCTCGTCGAGCCGCCCAAGCACCAGCGGGCGGATGCCCAGCGGGTCACGGGCGCCGATCAGCTTCTTGTTGGTGAGCGCCACCAGCGAATAGGCGCCTTCCAGGGCGCGCAGCGCATCGGTGAAGCGGTCCATGAAGCGCGGCTTGCGGGAGCGGGCCACGAGGTGGAGGATCGCCTCCGTGTCCGTGGTGGACTGCATGATAGCGCCCTCGCGCACCAATTGGCGGCGCAGCGTGATGCCGTTGGTCAGATTGCCGTTGTGGCCGACGGCAAAGCCGCCGCCCTCGATCTCGGCGAACAAAGGCTGCACGTTGCGCAGCAGCGTTTCGCCGGTGGTGGAATAGCGCACATGGCCGACCGCCACATGGCCCGGTAGGCGGTCGATCACCCGGGAATCGGAGAAGGTGTCGCCCACGAGGCCGAGCCGGCGCTCGGAATGGAAGCGCTTGCCGTCATAGGCGACGATGCCCGCCGCCTCCTGGCCGCGATGCTGAAGCGCATGCAGGCCGATCGCGGTGAGCGCGGCGGCGTCCGGGTGGTTATAGACCCCGAATACCCCGCATTCCTCGCGCAGCCGGTCGCCGTTGAGGTCGGAATCCCACTGGGCGGCGCCGTGCGGCCCGCCCGCGTCTGCGGTGTCCATGTCCCACATCCTCCGCTCGGCGGCCTATTGGCCCGTCCCGCGCGCGCTCTCAAGCAGCTGATCGATGCCCTGCCGGTCGCCCCGCTTATATCCCGCCTGCCCCGCCGGATTGGCAGCGGGCGCGGCGGCGAGCGTGGTGCCTCCGGTTCCTCCGTCCGAGCGCTGACCCGGTACCTGACCGGGCGGTGACGGCGGCGTTGCGCCGTCTTCGCCGTCGGGCGTGCGCTTCAGTTTCTTGAGAATGGTGTTCTCGGGGTCATCCGGCAACAGGGAAACCAACCAATTCCCCGTGTTTTGAAGAACCGGCCGGGATTTTGCGTTCAGCACCCACGGCGGCTGGCTCTTGTCCGGCACCAGCCAGTTGAAGAACAGGAAGGCCACGACCATCACGAGGAGGCCCCGGGCAAGGCCGAAGGCGAATCCCAAGGTGCGGTCCAGCGCGCCAATGCGGCTGTCGAGCACGATGTCGGAGAGGCGCGCGCTGATGATGGAGACGATCAGCAACGTGCCGAGAAAGAGGGTCGCGACCGTCACCGCCAGGGCGACGCTGTCCTGGGAAATGTATTGCTTCGTGATGGGCAGAAGCTGGGGATAGAAAAACGCGGCCGCCGCCGCCGCCGCCACCCACGAGACAATGCTGAACACCTCCCGCAGCAGCCCGCGCACCATGGCGAGCAGCCCGGAGATCAGCATCACGGCAATGAGGATCAGATCCAGCAACGTCACAGGCATGGGCGCGGCGGAACCTCCGGTGGGCCCGCCGGAGAATCGGCGGGGAACGGGTCCATGGTGCCATGGATGCCCTGACGGCGGGACGTATAGCTTCTGGCGCCCGCGCCGTCATCCCTCCCCGGCATGAGAGACCTCTTTTGCCGGCATCGCTGCCCTGCGCGGCGCGCGGGCCGCAACCTGGGCGACCAGAGCGGACAGCGAGGAGACACCTTCCACGCGCAGCGCGCCCTCGGCCCCGTCCGCGCCCGACACGGGCGCCACCGCCCGGGCAAAGCCGAGCTTTGCCGCTTCCTTCAGCCGCGCCGGCGTCTGCGATACCGGGCGCACCGCGCCGGTGAGGCTCACCTCGCCGAAATAAACCGCATCCGAGGGCAAGGGCGCGCCGGTGAGCGAGGAGACCAGCGCCCCCGCCACCGCGAGGTCCGCCGCCGGCTCGCCGATCTTCAGGCCGCCCGCGACGTTCAAATAGACGTCATGCCCGCCGAGCCGCACCCCGCAGCGCGCATCCAGCACCGCGAGAACCATGGCGAGGCGGTTGGAATCCCAGCCCACCACGGCGCGGCGCGGCGTGCCGAGACTGGAGGGCGCCACCAGGGCCTGGATCTCCACCAGGATCGGCCGCGTCCCCTCCATGCCGGCGAACACGGCGGTTCCGGGCGCGCCGGCGTCCCGATTGGAGAGAAAGAGTTCGGAGGGGTTGGCCACCTCGCTGAGGCCGCGCCCGGTCATCTCGAACACGCCGATCTCGTCGGTGGGACCGAAGCGGTTCTTCTGGGCGCGCAGGATGCGGAACTGGTGCCCGCCGTCGCCTTCGAAGGAAAAAACCGCGTCCACCATATGCTCGACGACGCGCGGGCCGGCGATCTGGCCGTCCTTGGTGACATGGCCCACCAGGATCACCGCCGCGCCGGTCTGCTTGGCATAGCGCACCATGAGCTGGGCCGAGGTGCGCACCTGCGTCACCGTGCCGGGCGCGGATTCCACCGTGTCGCTCCACATTGTCTGGATGGAATCGATCACCACGAAGCGCACCGGCGGGCTGGACGAGAGGGTGGCGAGGATGTTCTCCGCATTGGTTTCCGAGGCCAGCCCCACCTCGGCGCCGGCAAGGCCGAGGCGGCCGGCGCGCAGGCGCACCTGGTCCACCGCCTCTTCGCCGGAGACATAGACCACCCGGTGACCGCTCGCCGCCAAGGCGGCCGAGGCCTGGACCAGCAGGGTGGACTTGCCGATGCCGGGGTCGCCGCCCAGCAGCAAGATGGAGCCCGGCACGAAGCCGCCGCCGGCCACCCGGTCCAGCTCGCCGATGCCGGAGACCAGGCGCGGCGGCGGGGTGCCCTGGCCCTGCAGGCTTTCCAGCACCACCGGCCGCCCCTTGCGGCTGGACCGCTGGACGGCCGGCACGGACGCCGCCACCTCGGGCTCCTCGGCGATGGTGTTCCAGCCGCCGCAGGCCTCGCACTTGCCCTGCCAGCGGGTATAGACCGCGCCACAGGACTGGCAGGCGAAGCTCGGCGTGCGGCGGGCCATGGCGGCTCCTGGAGACAAGGGATCTTTGCCGGTATAGCACCGCGCGCCCCGCCCGCCATCTGGCGCATGGCGGCCCTGCCCCCGGCGCAGGGCTGGCGCGCATAAGACGGCCTGCCCAAGGCGCGCGCGAGCCTGTAGCCTCACGGCCCCTCCCCCTGCTTCGGGCTGTCCCATGTCGCCGGTTCGCGAGCCTCTGCTCGTCCTCATTCCCTTCGCCCCCGACCATCTCGCCCGGCTCAATGCGGTCTTCGACGTGATCTACGCGCCCGACGCCGCGCGCCGCGCCGCCGCCATCGCGGGTGAAGCAAAAGGCGTGCGGGCGGTGCTGACCCATGGCACGGCGGGCCTCAGCGCGGCGGAAATGGACGCGCTGGCGCAGCTTGAGATCATTTCCTGCTATGGCGTGGGCTATGACCGCATCGAGGTGCCCGCCGCCCTGGAGCGCGGGATCCTGGTGACCCATGGGCCGGGCACCAACACCCAGTCCGTGGCGGACCACGCCTTCGCGCTGATTCTCGACTGCGTGCGCCGCATTTCGCAGAGCGACCGGGCGGTGCGGGCCGGGCACTGGCACGAGGCCCGCGTCTCCTCGCCGGAATTATCCACCCTGCGGCTCGGCATTTTCGGGCTCGGCGCCATTGGGCGGGCGGTGGCCCAGCGCGGCGCCCTCGGCTTCGGCATGGCGGTCGCCTATCACAACCGCAAGCCCGCCGCCGATGCTCCCTATGCGTATTGCGCGAGCGTCGGGGAATTGGCCCAGGCCAGCGATGTTCTTGTGGTCGCCGCACCGGGCGGGCCGCAGACACGCCACGTGGTGAATGCGGCCGTGCTGGAGGCGCTCGGACCGAACGGCTATCTCATCAATATCGCGCGCGGCTCGCTGGTGGACACCGATGCGCTGATCGCCGCGCTGGAGCAAGGCACCATCGCCGGCGCCGGCCTCGACGTGGTGGATGGGGAGCCCCATGTGCCGCCCGCGCTCCTCACCGCCCCTAACCTCGTCATCACGCCCCACAGCGCGGCGCGCTCGCCCACGGCCGAGGACAATATGACGACGCTGGCGCTGAAGAATCTCGCCGCGCATTTTTCCGGCGCGCCGGTGGTGACGCCGGTTCCCGAATGGGCCGGACGGCTCGGCGCGGCACAGCGCCGCCAAACAGTATCTCAAAAAGGCTGAACGGCCGGTCGGGCGGGCGCATGCTGCGCCGGCCCTCCCCTGCCCCATCCGCCGACGCCGCCGGCGGGATGATCCTCACCGCGGGGCGAGGATCATGATCATCTGGCGCCCTTCGAGCATGGGCTCGGCTTCCACCTTGGCGATGGGCGCCACGTCTTCCTTCAGCTTCTGAAGCAGCTTGAAGCCGATGTCCTGGTGGGCCATCTCACGACCACGGAAGCGCAGGGTGACCTTCACCTTGTCGCCTTCCTCGAAGAAGCGTTCCATGGCCCGCATCTTCACGTCGTAGTCATGGGTATCGATGCCGGGGCGGAGCTTGATCTCCTTGACCTCGACCACCTTCTGCTTCTTGCGCGCCTCGCTGGCCTTCTTCTGGTTCTGATACTTGAAGCGGCCGTAATCGAGGATCTTGCAGACCGGCGGCTGCGAGTTCGGGGAGATCTCGACAAGGTCGAGGCCGGCCTCCTGGGCAAGGATCAGTGCGTCGCGGATCGCCATGACGCCCCTGTTCTGCCCCTCTGTATCGATGAGCTGAACATCTCGGACGCGGATATCCTCATTGACGCGCGGTCCATCCTTCTCCGGCGCGACGGGTCTCATGGGGCGGCGAATGGCGACGTTCTCCTCTGCCATTGAATACGTGCCACCCGGCTACCGGGGCCGCGCCGATCGGCGCGCCGTCCTGGATTTCGGCCGGGGAGGCAGAGCAGGAACATCGTGATTATTCCGCGCAAAGTCAATGACCGAGCGGCTTTAAGCGGCGCGCGCGCTATGTTGCGCGGCAGCATGGGGCGCGGCAGCCACAGTTCAGCCGCCTTCGCCCGCACACCATGAGCGTTGAGGATTCGCCGTGGCGTGCGCCCCGGCCTCGCACGGACCCTTGAATGACCTCTCTTCGCGCCGCGTTCGCCCGCCCCCTCTGCCTGGGGTCGGCCCTTCTGGCGGGGATCGCCTCGCCCGCGCTGGCGGACGGCACGCTGACGGCGAAATATGCCCTGTCCCTCGCCGGCATCGAGATCGGCCGGGCCAATCTGGTGGTCCAGGTCACCGGCACCAGCTTCGATGCGGCGGGCACCGGGCGGGTCTCGGGGATCGCGCGGGCGGTGTCCTCCGGCAAGGGCTCGGCGGCGGCGCGCGGCGCCATGGCGGGGCTCAAGCCCCAGCCGACCACCTTCGCGGTCCATACCGACGCGGACGGCAAGAGCGAGTTCATCCGCATGACCTTCGCCGGGACCAGCGTGAAAGAGCTGGATCTCGAACCGCCGCCCAAGCCCCTGCCCGACCGGATCGAACTCACCGATGCCCATAAAGTGAATGTCGTCGACCCCATGAGCGGCGCCTTCGTCCCGGTCCCGGCGGGCAAGGAGATGCTCTCGGAGGCCGCGTGCCCCGCCTCCGTCGCGATCTTCGACGGGCGGCAACGCTTCGACGTGACGCTGACCTTCCTGCGGATGGAGGACGTGAAGGCGGAGAAGGGATATTCCGGGCCGGCGGTGGTGTGCCAGGTGGGCTATGTTCCGGTGGCCGGCCACCGGCCGACGCGGTCGACGGTGAAGTACATGCAGGCCAACAAGGAGATGTTCGTCTGGCTGGTGCCGATCGCGGGCACTCGCCTCATGGCCCCCTTCAAGGTGTCGATCGCCACCATGATCGGCACGGCGATCCTGGAGGCGGAGAGTTTCGAGACCAGCGAAACCGTGAAGACGGTGCCGATCAACGCGCCGAAACGCTAAGCAAGAATCCGCCGAATCTTATCCACAGCCCCCATATCTAGTACGGGGCGAAACGGGAACCGCGCAGCGACTCGATTCGGCCGCGATTCGTTCTAGACTCGTTCCAGGCATGCTTTGCCGGCGTCCATCCTCGGGACAGGGACCGAGAGGGCGTTCCGCCGGGGCAAACCGCACGCGGACCGCAGGCTTTGCCGGGATGTCGTTGACACCTCACCTGCCGCCAGTGTTCCCTTGATACCAGCGCGACCTCTCGCGCAAGAGGACATCATGGCGAAAAAGAAAGCGGCGCAGGAGGCGGCTCTGGCCGCGCCTCGGGGTGTGAAGACGCTGGCAGAGGCGAAAGCCTGGATGGCGGCGCGCGGCATCACCGAGATCGAATGCACCGTCCCCGACCTTGCTGGCGTGGCACGCGGCAAGATCATGCCGGCGTCCAAATTCTTCTCCTCGCCGGTAATGAACCTGCCCCTCTCCATCTTCTTCCAGACCATTTCGGGCGAGTATCCCGATTATGAGGGCCTGGTGGATTCGGTGGTGGCGGATTCCGATCTGGTGCTGGAGCCCGATTTCTCCACCCTGTCCATCGTCCCCTGGGCGCAGGACCCCACCGCCCAGGTGATCCACAACGCCTTCCATCGCGACGGGCGTCCGGTGGAATTGGCGCCGCGCCAGGTGCTGAAAAATGTGCTCAATCTCTACGCCAAGCGCGGCTGGAAGCCGGTGGTGGCGCCGGAGATCGAATTCTATCTGGTGGAGCCCAACACCGATCCCGACTATCCGCTGAAGCCGCCGGTGGGCCGCTCCGGCCGCCCGGAAATCGGCCGCCAGTCCTATTCCATCCAGGCGGTGAACGAGTTCGACGCGCTGTTCGAGGACATCTACGATTATTCCGAGGCCCAGGGCCTGGAGATCGACACGCTGATCCATGAGGACGGCGCCGCGCAGATGGAAATCAACCTGCGCCACGGCGATCCGCTGGAATTGGCCGACCAGGTGTTCCTGTTCAAGCGCACGATCCGCGAGGCGGCTCTCGGCCACAAGATCTATGCGACCTTCATGGCCAAGCCCATCGCCAACGAGCCGGGCAGCGCGCTGCACATCCACCAGTCGGTGGTGGACGCCGAGACCGGCCGCAACATCTTCTCCGACGAGGATGGCGACCCCACGCCGGAATTCTTCTCCTTCCTCGCCGGCCACCAGCAGCACCTGCCCTCGGTCATGTGCATCCTGGCGCCCTATGTGAATTCCTATCGCCGGCTGACGCGCGATTCCATGGCGCCGATTAATGTCCAGTGGGGCTATGACAACCGCACCGCCGGCCTGCGCGTGCCGCCCGCACCGCCGGCGGCGCGGCGCGTGGAGAACCGTGTCCCTTCCTCCGACGCCAATCCCTATCTGGTGATCGCGGCCTCGCTCGCCTGCGGCTATCTCGGCCTCGTCAACGGGCTGCGTCCCACCGAGCCGCTGGAAGGCGACGCGAAGGACCTCGACTTCGACCTGCCGCGCGGCCTGCTGGAGGCGGTGGCGGCGTTCCAGGACGACACGGACCTCGCCGAGGTGCTGGGGAAGAGCTTCGTCACCACCTATTCGGCGGTGAAGCAGGCGGAGTTCGAGACCTTCATGCGCGTGATTTCCCCCTGGGAACGCGAATATCTGCTCCTGAACGTGTGAGGGCACGGCCCGGCGCAGCCCGCCGGGCCGTCTTCGCGGGACCTCGCCATGAGCCACGAACACCATCCCCAATCCTGGTATGCGGCAACGGCGCAGCCCTTCGCGCCCCTGCCGCCCCTGCATGGGGCGGTGCGGGCCGACGTGGCGATCGTCGGCGCCGGCTATACCGGGCTGTCCGCCGCCCTGCATCTGGCCGAGGCCGGGCTGAAGGTGGTCGTGCTGGAGCGCGGTCGCATCGGCTGCGGCGCCTCGGGGCGCAATGGCGGGCAGATCCACACCGGCCAGCGCCGCGACCAGGAGTTTCTCGAACAGGCGGTGGGAGCGGACGACGCCCGCAAGCTCTGGGACATGGCGGAAGAGGCCAAGGCCCTGGTGCGCGACCTCATCGCCCGCCACGACATCGCCTGCGATTATCGCGAAGGGCTGATCCTGGCGGACCACAAGGCCCGCTATGTGCCGGAGAGCCACGCTTATGCCCGCCACCTCGCCGAGCGGTACGGCTACCACAAGATCGAGCCGCTCGACCGGGCCCAGATCCATGCGCTGGTGGGCGCGCCCGCCTATTATGGCGGTGTGCTCGACCATGGGGCGGGGCAACTCCACCCGCTCAATTTCGTGCTGGGCCTCGCCCGCGCCGCCCTGGCCAAGGGGGTCGTCATTCACGAAATGACGCGCGCCGTGCGCTATACGGACGCCCGCGCCGTCGAGGTGGAGACGGCGGACGGCGGGCGCGTCTCGGCCGATTTCCTGCTCCTGTGCGGCAACGGGCTGATGGACGGCCTCGACCGCACGGTCGACGAGCACGTCATGTCCATCAACAATTACATCGCTGTCACGGAGCCGCTGGGCGCGCGCGCCCAGGAGATCATCGCCAATGGCGCGGCCGTCGCGGACAGCCGCTTCGTGGTGAATTATTTCCGCCTGACCCCCGACGGGCGGCTGCTGTTCGGCGGCGGCGAGAATTACAAGCGCGGGCTGCGGCGCGATCCCATGGCGTTCGTGCGGCCCTTCATGCTGCGCATCTTCCCCCAGCTCGCGGACGTGAAGCTCGACTATGGATGGGGCGGCACGCTGGGCATCACCATGACCCGCCTGCCCTTCGCCCGCCGCCTGTCGGACCATGTCCTGGTCTCCGCCGGCTATAGCGGCCAGGGGGTGGCGCTGGCGCCGCTCTACGGGAAGATCCTCGCGGAGGCCCTGGCCGGCAGCATCGGCCGGCTGGATGTGCTGGAGCGCCTGCCCGTGCCGCGCTTCATCGGCGGCACGGCGCTGCGTTATCCGCTATTGGTCGCCGGACTCACCTATTACGCCCTGCGCGACCGGCTGTAAGGCCCGCCGCCGCAGGGCTCACTTCCCGTCCAGCATGGCGCGGGCTTCGTTCACCGCCTTCATGCAGGCCGCCTCATCGCCCGCCGCCTGGAAATTCTGCGCCGCATTGAGCGCGGCGGCCGGGCCGACCGGAGGGGGAAGATCGCCGGAGGCGGCGGCCACCGATGAGGGGGTGGGCTGCTGGTCCAACTGTGCACCCATGCTTTGGGCTTGCGTCGGCGGCTCGGGGCGCTTGGGGCTCGCCGCCTGGACGCGCGCCTGGAGGGCGACGATCTGCTCCAGGCAGGTCTGGGCCTGCGCACCGGCGGGTGCCGCGAGGAGAAGGCCGGCCGCTGCGGCCATCGGGAAGAACTGACGCATGAAGTCTCCGACTTGTCTGGCATCGGGCCGGGCCGGGTCTTGGCCCCGCGCGGGGCTTTCCCGGCACCGCGCAGAGGCGCGCGGCCGAGCGCAGGGGTGCACGGGGCGAGTCTGTCCCCCGAGGCGGCCGGGGGCAACCCCCTTTGCGCCGCACGGGTGATCAATGGCTCGGCGCCGCCGCCGCCGCGACCGGCTTTCGCACCAGAAGCACAAGGAATCCGGCGGCGGAGAGGAACACCGCCACCAGAAGGAAGACGTCGGCAAAGGCCATGACCAGCGCCTCCTGCCGCACCATGAGCGCCACCTGCTTGGCCGCGGCAAGGTCGGCTCCCGATCCGAGCTGCCCGGCAAAGCCCGAGGAGAGGCTGCTCAGGGTTTCCACCACCGGCTGGCGCGCCCAGGTCACCTGTTCGCGCAGCCGGGCCATGTGCAGGTCCCACCTCCCGTTCAGCATGGTGACGATGACCGCGAGCCCCACCGCGCCGCCGAGATTGCGCATCAGGTTGAACAGGCCCGAGGCATTCTTGAGCTGGGACGGCGGCAGGGTGCCGAGCGAGACCACATTGATCGGCACCATGCACGCCATGAGCGCCGCGCCGCGCAGCATCTGGGGCACCAGAAGCTCGGCGAACCCCCAGTCCTTGGTGATGGGCAGAAGCTCCACGCAGGAGACGATCAGCAACACGAAGCCGGTTCCCACCACGAGGCGGGGATCCACGCGGCGCGCGAGAATGCCCACCACCGGCGCGGCGAGGAACATGGTGGCGCCGGTGACGAACACCGTCTCGCCGATCTCCAGCGCGTTGAAGCCCCGCACCTGGGCGAGGAACAGCGGATAGAGATAGGTGAGGCCGTAGAGCACCGTGCCCAGCATGAAAGTGAGCACGGAGCCGACCGCGAAATTGCGGTCGCGATAGGCGTTGAGGTCCACCACCGGCTGGGCGGCGGTGAAGGCCCGCCAGAAGAACAGCACGGCGCCGAGCAGGGCGGCGAGGGTGAAGGCGCTGATCGTGGCGGACTGGAACCAATCGTCCTTCGCCCCCTCCTCCAGCACATATTCCAGGCTCCCCAGCATCACCGCCATGCCGGCAAGCCCCGCGAGGTCGAACCGCTTCAGGAGCGAAAAGTCCGGCTCGTCGAAATCCACCAGGAACCAGCACAGCAAGGTCGCGGCGATGCCGGGAACGAGATTGATCAGGAACAGCCAGTGCCAGGAGAACAGGTCGGTGAGATAGCCGCCCACCGTGGGGCCGATGGTCGGCGCCAGCGTCACCACGAGGCCCACCAGCGCCATGACCGGCGCCTGGCTGCGCTTGGGGAAGATGGTGTAGGCGGCGGCGAAGGCGGTGGGGATCATGCCGCCGCCGATGAAGCCCTGGAAGGCCCGGTAGACGATCATCTGCTCCACCGAGGTGGCGGTGGCGCAGAGCAGGCTCGCGAGCGTGAAGCCGGCGGACGAGAGGGCGAACAGATAGCGCGTGGACAGGGCGCGGGCGAGGAAGCCCGAGAGCGGGATCATCACCACTTCGGCGATCAGATAGGCGGTCTGGACCCAGGACACTTCGTCGGAGCTGGCGGACAGGCCCGCCTGGATCTCGGAGAGCGAGGATGAGACGATCTGGATGTCCAGGATCGCCATGAACATTCCGAAGATCAGCGCGAAGAAGGCGATGAGCCGGCGCGGCGTGATCTCGGGCTCGCCGCGCGCCACCCCTGAGGGAGCGAGAGCCATGGTTCAGCGTCCCGGGGCCGCCGCGACCTTCGCCGTCGAGGGGGGCGTGGTGCGTGTGTCCACGGTGGCCTCCACCGAGAGGCCGGGACGCAGCAGGCCGCTCGCGATCACCGCATCGGGCACGCGGATGCGCACCGGCACGCGCTGCACGATCTTGGTGAAATTGCCGGTGGCGTTTTCCGGCGGCAGCAGGCTGAACACCTGCCCGGCGGCTGGCGAGATGCTTTCCACCGTGCCGGTGATGGGATGGCCGGGATCGGTATCGAGGGTCAGGTCGACGCTCTGGCCGGCGCGCACGCGCGCCAGCTGCGTCTCCTTGAAATTGGCTTCCACATAGGCGCCGGTGTCGGAGACGAGGGCCGCCAGCCGCTTGCCGGCGGACACATAGTCGCCCACCTGCACCGCCTTGTTGCCCACCAGCCCGTCGAAGGGCGCGCGCAGGGTGGTGGCGTCGAGATCGAGCTGGGCCTTGGCGAGCGCCGCCTCCAGTTCCGCGCGGGTGCGCTCGGCTTCGATCCGCTGGGCCTTCAGAACATCCAGATTCGCACGGGCGGAGGCGAGCGCCGCCTGGGCGGCAAGCGTCGCCGCATGGGTCTTGTCGCGGTCGGCCCGCGCGGCGTCGAGGGATTGCTGGCTGGCAAACTTATTCTGGGCGAGGCGCGTCGTGCGCTCGAAATCCGCGCCCGAGCGCGCTTCGTCGGCCGCGGCCGATTCAAGCTGCGCCTGGGCTTGGTCGATGCTGGCGGCGCCCGCCTCGGCCTGCTTGGCGAGCCGGGCGATGGTGGCGTCCTGCGTGCCGATCCGGGCGCGCGCCTGATCCACCGCCACGCGATAGTCGCGATCGTCGAGCTGGACGAGGATCTCGCCGGCCTTCACGTGGGAATTGGCGGCCATGGGGACGGCGGCCACATAGCCCGGCACCTTGGGCGCCACCACGGCGATGTCGGCGCCCACATAGGCATTGTCGGTCGAGACCTGGAAGCGCCAGGTGGTCCAGTAGTTCAGCCCGGCCCAGCCGAGCCCCACGGCCACCAGGGCCGCCACCCCCATCATCAGCGACCGCCGGCGCCCGCGTCCGGCCGTCGGCGCGGGCGGGTCGCTCGGCGTGGTCGCCGCCTGCGGCGCGGCAGCCGGCCCGCTGTCCGTCGCATCGCCGGTGGACAGTGGCGCACGCGGCGTGGAAGCAGAGGAGATCTGGATGTCGGTCATGGTGCCTCGGAGCGGCAATGAGGATCGCTGGAGTCCATCTCGGCCCCTCGCGGGTTCGCCCTTTATCGATCCGAACAGAAGCGGGCGGCTGGGGGCGGGGGTCGCACGCGCGAGGCCCCGGGCCGCCGGAAAAAGGGGGAGGGAGAAGGACGGGGGCGGTGTCCTTCTCCCTCCAACGCCGGCCGAAGCGCGGGTTGCGGTCCGCGTCCGACCGAACGGTTCGGTCAATGACCATCTGTGTACGCGATCCCGATTCCCGGCGCAAGATCGAACTGAACGGTTCGGTCATTTTTTTGCCGATCCTGTGTGGCTGGCTGTAGACAGGCCGGGGGGGAAGTGCGCTAGATCAAGGCGCAGGCACATTTTGCCCCCCACCCTCGCGCAGGATCATGCATGTGGGCTGCGGGCCGCCCGGAACGCAGGATAGGACCCATCGTGTCGGACACGCTTGTTCAGGATATTATCTCGGCCGCCGGGCAGGATCCGGAGAAGCGCAGTCAGATATTGACGGGCGCACGGGAGGTGTTTCTCGAACGCGGGTTCGATGCGGCCAGCATGGGCGATATCGCCCGCGCGGCGGGGGTCTCCAAGGGCACCCTCTACGTCTATTTCAAGGACAAGGTGGATCTGTTCACCGCGCTCATCCAGTCGCAGTGCAGCGAGACCGCCGAATGCACCTTTGTTCTGGATGCCTCGGGCGATATTGCGCAGGCCTTGCGCAAGCTCGGCCATTCCTATGTGAACATGATGGTGCGGCAGGACAATATTGCCACGCTGCGCATCGTGATCGCGGCGGCGGGCAAGTTTCCCGAGATCGGCCGGGCCTTCTATGAGGCCGGGCCGGGGCGTGGTGCGCGGCGCCTCGCCGCCTTCTTGCAGTCCAAGGTTGCCGAAGGCGATCTGGACATTGAGGAGGCGGACCTGGAAAGCGCCGCCAACCAGTTTCTCGCCTTGTGCAAGGAAGCGGTGGCCATGCCCATCCTGGTCGGCGGTGCGAACCCGCCCGACCCGGATCATACCGACCGCGTCGTGTGCCGCGCGGTGAGCTTCTTCCTCAAGGTCTATGGCACGCCGCGCCTCTCGACCCGCGGGCCAGCCGGCGCCCGGTCCTGAAGGCGCGCCTCAGCCGCGCATCAGCGCCGTGACATGGGCGGCCGCCGAGGTGGCGAGCCCATCGAGATCGTAGCCGCCCTCCAGCACCGACACGACGCGGCCCCCGGCGGTCTTGTCCGCGACCTCCATGAGGCGGCGCGTGACCCAGCCGAAATCCGTGTCCACCAGCCGGAGCGAGGCCAGGGGATCATTCTTGTGGGCGTCGAAGCCCGCCGAGATGATCAGCAGTTCCGGCGCGAAGACTTCGAGGCGCGGCAGGATCCGGCTCTCGAACGCCTCCTTGAACTTATCGCCCGCATCGCCCGAGCGCAGCGGCGCATTGACGATGGTGTTGGCCGCCCCGGTCTCGGTGACGGCGCCCGTGCCGGGATAGAGCGGCATTTCGTGGGTCGAGGCATACAGGACACTGTCGTCCGCCCAGAAAATCTCCTGGGTGCCGTTGCCGTGATGCACGTCGAAATCCACGATGGCCACGCGGTCGATGCCGTGGACCGCCTGCGCATGGCGGGCGGCGATGGCCGCCTGGTTCAACAGGCAGAAGCCCATGGGCCGCCGGGTCTCGCAATGGTGTCCCGGGGGGCGCATGCAGACGAAGGCGTTGTCCACCTTGCGCGCCACCACCTCGTCCACCGCATAGCAGGCGCCGCCCACGGCGCGGGTCACCGCCTCCCAGCTTCCCGGCGACATGATCGTGTCGGAATCGATGCGCACCAGTCCTTCATGGGGCGAGGCCGCCGCCATGGCGTCCACGAAATCCGCCGGATGCACCCGGATGATGTCCTCCCGCTCGCCCTTCGGCGCGCTCTCGCGCAGCAGCGGGGCGAACTTCTCCTGCTCGAAGATGCGGTCCAGCGCCTTCAGGCGATCCACACGCTCGGGATGGCCCGGCGGGGTGAGGTGAAGCAGGCCCGAGGGATGGGTGATGAGCAGGGTGGACATTTGGCGTCGCGCCTCTTTTGGGGAGGATCTCTCTTGGCTGAGGATCTCTTGGGCAGGATGTTCCTGACATACCATATTCCAAAAGCCGCCCAAGGAATTTGACGCGGATCAGACTCCCCGCCTGGCCGCATTCATGGATCGGAAGGCTTCGCCCCTCACAGTGCCGGCGGACAATCTTCGGGAGGACGCCATGACCAAAGACCAACCGCGCACCGCTTTGATCACCGGTGGCGCCTCGGGCATCGGCGAGGCCTGTGCCACCGCCCTCGCGCAGAAGGGCTGGCGCGTCGTGATCAGCGACCTGCGCGCCGAAGCGGCGCAGGAGACCGCGCACCGCCTCGGCGGCGAGGCCCTGCCGCTCGACGTGGCGGACGCGGCGGCGATCGAAGCGGCGGCGGATGAGGCGGAACGCCGGTTCGGCCCCCTGTCCGGCCTGGTGACCAGCGCCGGCGTGCTCCAGCCCCCCACACCGCCGGAACGCTTTGCCGCCGCGGACTTCGACCGCGTGATGGACGTCAATCTGCGTGGCACCTACCTCACCGCCGTCGCCTTCGGCACGCGGATGGCGCGGCGCGGGCACGGCGCCATCGTCACCATCGGCTCGGTCACCAGCCTGCGCGCCGTGCCGCTGCATGCCTATGGCCCCTCAAAGGCGGCGGTGGCCGCCCTCACCCAGTGCCTCGCGGCCGAATGGGGACGCTCCGGCGTGCGCATCAACTGCATCTCGCCCGGCTATGTGGCGACCCCGCCCCTGCAAAAGGCCATCGATGCCGGCCAGCGCGACCCCCGCGCCCTGGAGGAAGCGGCCGCCATGGGCCGCCTGGTGCGCGCCGAAGAAGTGGGGCGCGCGGCCGCCTTCCTGCTGTCGGACGAGGCGAGCGCCATCACCGGGGTCAACCTGCCGGTGGATTGCGGCTGGCTGGTCGCGGCGCACATGGGGACCTATGGCGGCGTGCCGTCCGCACGCACGTGAGACCCGCCACGCCAGCCTCGCGCAACCTTTGCCGCCAATGGTTGGAAGAATTTCGGACTTCCGAAAGTCTCTGCGCAAAATGCAATCTGCAAAGCTGAGGTTTTGCGCTATGAGGATTGGCAGGGCGGCGGCGTTGGGGGGCTCGCGCAATGCATCAGTTGAATGAGGTTCAGCTCGCCGACGCGATCGCGGCGAAGCAGCTGACTCGGCTTGAACATGCGTATGACGCCGCCGTGCAGCAGATGAGCGGGCCGCAAAACTGCATGGTCGCGCTGGCGCTCGGGGTTGGCGTGGCCTCCATGGGCGGCGCCCCGGCGGTGGTCGCAGCGGCCATTGCCTTATATTACGTGTTCCGAACCGCGCTGTGCGACATGCAGGCCCGGGCCGAGGCCCGCCGGGTGTCGAAGATCGTCAAGCACCCCCATGTTCAGAGCCTGATGAGCAAGGTCGCGGCCAACGCGCCCGCCTCGCTCGCCAGCCAGAACGGCACGGCTTGGCTGATCCAGGAGCCGAAAGGCACGCCGGGCTTTCAGGTGCTGAAGAAGTTCGAGTATCAGCGCCACCGCCGCAGCCTGATGTCCACGGGGCGCATGCTGGACGAGGTGAGCATCTCCACGGACAAGATCATTCACCGCCGCTATATCGGCAAAGAGGGGTTCACCCTCGCGACCCATAAGGTCCGTTGGTCCGCGACGCGGCGCCAGCCGCGCAACTGGCGTCCCGGCACGCCCCTGCCCGACACGGCCCTGCTGAATGTGGACTTCGCGGCCGTGGAGGCCGATTACCGCGCGAGCCGCTTCCTGAAGGGCGACGGCACCGGCTTCAAGCATTGACACCCGAAGCCGGCATCGGCGTGCGCGAGTGAAAGCCACATCGGCCGTCCGAAGTGCACAGCTGCGTGAGCCGTCTCACGCCTCGCACGGGCGGAGGCGCAAGGTGCGCCATGCAGTGATGCAATGGCTCAACGCCCGATCACCCCTTACATGAGACGCGACGCAAAGATCAAAAGGTGATCCCGTGCCCGCTCTCGAACTCGGCCTCGACACGTTCGGCGACGTCACAGCCGCGCCGGACGGCACGCTGCTGCCCCATGCCCAGGTCATTCGCGATGTCCTGGAGGAAGGCATTCTGGCGGACCAGGTGGGCGTGGACTTCATCGGGCTCGGCGAGCACCATCGGGACGACTTCGCCCTCTCCGCCCCTGAAATGGTGCTGGCCGCGCTCGCCGCGCGCACCGCGCGCATCCGCCTCGGCACCGCCGTCACCGTCCTGTCCTCCGATGACCCGATCCGCGTCTTCCAGCGTTTCTCCACCCTGGATGCCCTGTCGAACGGGCGCGCGGAGGCCATTCTGGGGCGTGGCTCTTTCACCGAGAGTTTCCCGCTGTTCGGCTTCCCGCTCAGCGACTACGAGCGGCTGTTCTCCGAAAAGCTGGACCTGTTCGTGGCCCTGCTCGCCGGCGGTGCGGTGAGCTGGAACGGCTCCATCCGCCCGCCGCTCAAGGACCAACTCGTCTTTCCCCCCATCGAGGGGGGACGGCGCTTGCGTGCCTCCATCGGCGTCGGCGGCACGCCGGAATCGGTGGTGCGCGCCGCGCGCTATGGGCTGCCGCTCATGCTCGCCATCATCGGCGGCGCGCCCGCGCGCTTCCGCCCCTATGTGGAATTGTTCCAGCGCGCCCTCTCGCAACTGGGCCAGCCGCAGTTGGCCGTGGGCGCCCATTCCCCCGGCTTCGTGGCGGACACGGACGCGGCGGCGCGCGAGCAGATGTTCGCCCCCTACAAGGCGATGCGCGACCGGATCGGCGCCGAGCGGGGATGGCCGCCCATGGGGCGCGACGAGTTCGAGCGCGAGATTTCGCACGGGGCGCTGTTTGTCGGCTCGCCCGAGACCGTCGCCCGCAAGATCGCGGACGCCGTGCGCGCCCTCGGCATCGAGCGATTCGACCTCAAATACAGCGCCGGGGCCATTCCTCACGCCCAATTGATGCGCTGCATCGAGCTGTACGGCACGCGCGTCATTCCCCGGGTGCGTGAGTTGCTGGCGGACCAGCCCGCGATCAACCCCACGTAATTGCGGCGCCGCGCGCGTGCTTTCAACGCCATGTGATCGGCCCGGCGCCGGCGCGCCACATTCTCCTTCCCCCGCGCCTTCATTCTCCCCGCGCAAACCCCTTGGTCGGCCCCGTGCCGGCCACCGGGAGCGGCTTGGTTAATCAAGCCGAAATGGATCAGGTTCATAACACGTCTCACCTGTCCGCTTGGATGCGGGCAGGAACCGGTCACCGCCTTGGCAAGATCCGTGCGGGAACGAATGTCCCCACCCCCAGGTTAGGCACGCAGACGGAGCAGGACCTGAAGCATGCAGGACGGGACACGGACGGTTAGCGTGGACTTTTGGAGGGGCTTTGCGCTCCTCACGATCTTCATCAACCATGTGCCCGGACATGCCCTCGGTGGATGGACTTTCCGGAACTTCGGCTTCTCCGACGCCGCTGAACTCTTCGTTCTTCTCGCGGGCGTGTCGGCGGCCTTCGCCTATATGCGCGGCTTCGAGCCCGGCGCCCGCCTTCGGGTAACCGCACGGATCGTCCTGCGGGCATTCCAGCTCTATTCCGGCCAGCTCGCGCTGCTGATGGTCGCGGCGGCGGTGGTTGGGGGCTTCGCCCTGTGGACCGGCGATGAGCGCATCCTCCAGGCCCTGCATCTCGATCTTCTGATGCAATGGCCGATGCAGGCCCTGGTGGGCGCGGCGATGCTGACCTACCAGCCCGCTTATCTCAACATCCTGCCGCTCTATGTGGCGATCCTGCTCATGGCGCCGGTGCTGATCGCCGCGATCCGGGCCAACATCGCTTTCGGCCTCGCCCTGTCCGGCGGCCTGTATCTGCTCACCCAGCTCTACGCGCTCGCTTTGCCGGTGTGGCCGAGTTCCGGCACGTGGTTCTTCAATCCCTTCGCCTGGCAATTCCTGTTCGCCTGCGGCCTCGCCATTGGCCGCATGATGGACACGGCGCAGCCCGCACCGGGCCATCGGATTCTCGACGTTGTGGTCGGGCTCTATCTTACGGCGTCGCTCATCTGGGCGGTGCTGGGCTTCCCGGTCCATCTCGACCTCTCACCCCTGCCCGCCTTTCTGTGGGAGTTCGACAAGACCAATCTGTCCCTGCCGCGCCTCGCCCACGTCCTGGCGCTGGCTTATGCCGTGTCGCGACTGCCGCTGGAGAACATCCTGCGGGCCAGCCGCAGCGCACAGCCCTTGATCGTCATGGGGCGCCATGCTTTGCCGGTGTTCTGCGTCGGAACCATTCTCAGCTTCGCTGCACAAATGGCGCGGCTCACTTATGATGGTAGCGTCGCCTTCGACCTGTTCATCGCGGGTGTGGGCATTACGGTTCAATGGCTGCTGGCATGGGCGCTGGAATGGCACCGGTCGGGTTTGAAGGCGGTCGCGCGCCAGCGGGCGCAGACCGCCTGACGCCGCATGGTCGCCGCGCCGGGCCGATCGCGCTTTTGGTGATGGCGTTGCTCGCCGCCGTTCCAGCCGAGGCGGCGGTGTCTCGTGCCTGCCGCGTGCCGGACGTCTACCTCACCTTCAACAGTGACCTGCCGCGCACCACGCGGCTCATCGACCGCGCGGCTTCCGTGCGCGTCCTGGTCATCGGGCCGCAGATGGACCGCCATGTGCTGCCGCCCAAGAAACTCTCGAAGCTGACGCAGGAATTGGAAGCGCGCCTGCCCGGCACGCGCTTTTCCATCGTCGAGGAAAATGTGGTGTCGGGGCTTGCCCGGGAGGATTTCGACCGCATTCGCGAAGCGGTGAACCGGGTGCAGCCCGACCTCCTCATCTGGCAGGTGGGCACAGGGGATGCCATGGCGGGCACCTCGGACAGCAGCTTCGCCGACGCCCTGGACGATGCGGCCGACTGGGTGAGGGAGCAGGATATCGACCTGATCCTGGTGGACCCGCCCTTTCTGCCCAACGTGCGCCACGAGAGCCGCTATGGGCGGATCGTGCAGCAGATCGACAGCCTCTCGGACAAAGAGAGCCTGAACGTGCTGCGCCAGTATGGCGCCACCACCTATCTGTTCGCCTCGCCCCAGTCCGGCGCGCGCGGGGACGAAGGCCGGCTCTGCCTGCCGGAACTGCTCGCGGAGGCGATCCTGCGGGCCTCGTTGCGGGACCTCAAATAAAACGGCCGGGCAGAGCGCCCGGCCGTCCTGTCGTTTGGGTCGATCGCGCCCGATCAGGCCTGGCTCGCGGCCTTGCGGCCAAGGGCGGCCTGCGCGGCGGCGAGGCGCGCGATCGGCACGCGGAAGGGCGAGCACGACACGTAATCCAGCCCCACCTGATCGCAGAAGGCGACCGAGGCGGGATCGCCGCCATGCTCGCCGCAGATGCCGAGCTTGATGTCGGGGCGCGACTTGCGGCCCCGCTCGACGCCGATCTTCACCAGTTCGCCCACCCCGTCCACGTCGATGGAGACGAAGGGGTCCACCTCGATGATGCCCTTGCTCACATAGGGGCCGAGGAAGGTGCCGGCATCGTCGCGCGACACGCCGTAGCAGGTCTGGGTGAGGTCGTTGGTGCCGAAGGAGAAGAATTCGGCGGCCTCGGCGATCTCCTGCGCCCGCAGCGCGGCGCGGGGCAGCTCGATCATCGTGCCCACCTGGAAGGTGAGGGTGGCGCCGGTCTCGCTCTCCACCGCCTTGGCGGTCTTGCGGATGATGGCATCCACGATGTCGAACTCCGCCTTGGTGGCGATGAGCGGCACCATGACTTCCGGCACCACGGCCTCGCCGGTCTTCTTGGCGGCGATCACCGCCGCCTCGAAGATGGCGCGGGCCTGCATTTCCGCGATTTCCGGGAAGGCGATGGCGATGCGGCAGCCGCGGAAGCCGAGCATGGGGTTCACCTCATGCAGTTCCTTGCGGCGGCGTTCGATGCGCTCCACATCCACGCCCAGGCTCTTCGCCACTTCCGCGATTTCCGCGTCGGTGTGCGGCAGGAACTCGTGCAGCGGAGGATCGAGCAGGCGGATCGTGACGGGCAGGCCCTTCATGATCTCGAACAGCTCGACAAAGTCCTCGCGCTGCATGGGCAGCAGCTTGGCGAGCGCCGAGCGGCGGCCGGCCTCGTCGTCGGAGAGGATCATCTCGCGCACCGCGAGGATGCGGCCCGCATCGAAGAACATGTGCTCGGTGCGCGACAGGCCGATGCCCTCGGCGCCGAACGAGCGGGCCATGCGGGCGTCCGCCGGGGTCTCGGCATTGGCGCGGATCTTGAGCCGGCGCACCTTGTCCGCCCAACCCATGAGGGTGGCGAATTCGCCAGAGAGTTCCGGCTGGAGCATCGGCACCTCGCCGGCCAGCACCTGTCCGGTGGAGCCGTCGATGGTGATGATGTCGCCCTTCTTGAAGGTGCGGCCGGAGACGGTCAGGGTCTGCGCCGCATAGTCGATGCGCAGGGCGCCGGCGCCGGAGACGCAGGGCGTGCCCATGCCGCGCGCCACCACGGCGGCGTGGGAGGTCATGCCGCCGCGCGAGGTCAGGATGCCCTCGGCCGCATGCATGCCGTGGATGTCCTCCGGGGAGGTTTCCACGCGCACCAGGATGACCTTGCGGCCCTGGCCCTTCCAGGCTTCCGCCTCGTCGGCGGAGAAGACGATGGCGCCGGACGCAGCGCCGGGCGAAGCCGGCAGGCCGGAGGCGACCACGTCGCGCTCTGCCTTGGGGTCGATGGCGGGGTGGAGAAGCTGGTCGAGGGCGGCGGGATCGACGCGCGACACCGCCTCTTCCTCGCTGATCAGCCCCTCGCTGGCCAGCTCCACGGCGATGCGCAGCGCCGCCTTGGCGGTGCGCTTTCCGGAGCGGGTCTGGAGCATCCAGAGCTTGCCCTTCTCCACCGTGAATTCCAGGTCCTGCATGTCCCGGTAGTGGTTTTCCAGCGCCGTGGAGATGCGCTCGAACTCCTTGAAGGCCTCGGGAAGCGCGCTCTCCATGGAGGGCTTGTCGGAGCCGGCCGCCTTGCGGGCGGCTTCGGTGAGGTCCTGCGGGGTGCGGATGCCGGCCACCACGTCCTCGCCCTGCGCGTTCACCAGGAACTCGCCATAGAGCGCCTTCTCGCCGGTGGAGGGGTTGCGGGTGAAGGCAACGCCCGTGGCCGAGGTCTCGCCCATATTGCCGAACACCATGGCCTGAACGTTGACCGCCGTGCCCCAGCTTTCGGGAATGGAATGCAGGCGGCGATAGGTGATGGCGCGCTGGTTCATCCAGGAGCCGAACACCGCGCCGATGGCGCCCCAGAGCTGCTCGTGCGGATCCTGCGGGAAGGGCTTGCCCAGCTCCTTCAGCACCTTGGCCTTGTACTGGCCGACCAGGTCGGCCCAATCGTCGGCGTCAAGGTCGGTGTCTAGCGTGTGGCCGTTCTGGAGCTTGTAGGCGTCCAGCAATTCCTCGAAATGGTGGTGGTCCACGCCCAGCACCACGTCGGAATACATGGTGATGAAGCGGCGGTAGCTGTCAAAGGCGAACCGGCGGTCGGCGAGCTTGGCCACCGCCTCCACGGTCGCGTCGTTCAGGCCGAGATTGAGGACCGTGTCCATCATGCCCGGCATGGAGGCGCGGGCGCCGGAGCGCACCGAGACCAGCAGCGGGTTGGCGGAATCGCCGAAGGTCTTGCCGGTGAAGGCGCCGATCTTGGCGAGGGCCGCTTCCACATCGCCCTTCAGCTCGGCCGGATAGGTCTCGCCGTGCGCGTAATAATAGGTGCACACCTCCGTCGTAATGGTGAAGCCGGGCGGAACCGGAAGGCCGAGATTGGCCATTTCGGCAAGGTTCGCGCCCTTGCCGCCCAGCAGGTTCCGCATGTCGGCTTTCCCTTCGGCCGTGCCGTCGCCGAAGGAGTAGACCCATTTCGTCATCTTTGGAGATCCCTTGGGGTGTTCACGCTACGCGGGAGAGACAGCGCGGTTGCTTTAACCCCTGCCGCCGCCGCCTTCAACTCCGCCGTATACCAGGCGCCTCAATGGGGCAGCAGGCCGAGAATCCCGACCAGGATCAGATAGACCGCCACCAGCACGTTCAGCAGGCGCGGAAAGATCAGGATCAGGATGCCCGTGACCAGGGCGATGATGGGCGAAATCAACACGATATCGAAGGTCATGGCAGCCTCTCTTGTGCGGCGCGGGACCGGACGGGGAACAAGGATTCCGGAACGGCCAAGGTTCCACATTATTCTCACGCCGCTGTGAAATGCCGCATGATTGCGCCGCCCCCGGCTTCGCGGCGACACTCGGCTTGACGTTAGGGACGGCCGCAGCCCGCGAGGCGGGGTCGCCATGCCGAGGGGGTCGCCATGCGCAGAAAATGGAGCATGACAGGCCGCGCGCTGCTGCCGGGCCTGCTGCTCGCGGCGGCCATGGGCTGGTCCGCTGTGTTGTCCGGCACGGCGCAGGCCCAGCCGGAAAAATGCCCGCGCATGGTGGCACAGTCGACGCCCCTGTTCCGCTTCGCGGCCACCGAAACGCAGCCCCGCCCGGCCCCGGCCTCGGTCCGGCTGGCGGCCACCGAGGACGGGCGGGTGACGCTGACCTTCGTGGGCCACGCCACCTTCCTGATCGAGAGCCCGAAGGGCGTGACCATTGCCACGGATTATAACGATTATGTACGTCCCAAGGGCGTGCCACTCATCGTCACCATGAACCGGGCGCACGACACCCATTACACCGACCATCCCGATCCGGGGATCGCCTATGTGCTGCGCGGTTGGAACCCGCAGGGAGGCCCGGCCGAGCACGAACTGACCGTGGACGATGTGTGGATCCGCAATGTGCCGACCAATATCCGCAGCGGCGCGGCCACGCAGTATGACGGCAATTCCATGTTCGTGTTCGAGGTGGCCGGCCTGTGCATCGCCCATCTCGGCCATCTCCATCATCTGCTGACCCCCGACCATCTGGAGGCGCTGGGGCGCATCGACGTGGTGCTGGCGCCGGTGGACGGCTCCTACACCCTGGACGTGGAAGGCATGGTGGAGACGCTCAAGGCCATCAACGCGCCATTGGTCATTCCCATGCATTATTTCAGCGAATGGGGCCTCGACCGGTTCCTGAGCCGGCTCGGCAATGAGTATGAGGTGACGCGCTCCGCCACCGCCACCGTCACGCTCGCGCGGGAAACGCTGCCGGCCAAGCCTACGGTCCTGGTTCTGCCGGGCCGCTGACATCACCGCACCCCTTGACGGGTGGCGGCGGGGCCGCGACGGTGCCGCCGTGACCGAAATGCTCTTCTACCATCTGGAGCGGCGCCCCCTTGAGGAAGCCCTCCCCCTGCTCCTGGAGAAAAGCCTGGAGCGCGGCTGGCGCTGCGTGGTCCAATGCGGCACACCCGAGCGGCGCGATGCGCTCGACGCGCATCTGTGGACCTATAACGACGCCGCCTTCCTCCCCCACGGCACGGATGCGCAGGCGCGGCCCGAGCGCCAGCCCATCCTGATCACCACGTCCGAAGGTAATGCCAATGGCGGCAGGGTGCGCTTCCTGGTGGATGGCGCGGATGTCGCGGACGCGACGCCCTATCAGCGCGTGGTGCATCTGTTCGATGGGCGCGACGACGAGCAGGTGGCCTCCGCCCGCGAGAAATGGCGCCGCGCCAAAGCGGAGGGACACGCCCTCACCTATTGGCAGCAGGACGAGAGCGGACGCTGGGTCCGCAAGGCCTGAACGGTCCCCTTCCCAAATTCAGGAGACGCCCCATGTCGCGCACCATTGCCTATTTCTTTTCGCTCGCGAGCCCCTGGTCGTTTCTCGGCCATGCCCCTTTTATGGAGGTGGTGGCGCGCCATGGCGCGCAGGTGGAGCATGTTCCGGTCAATCTCGGACCGGTCTTCGCCGAGACCGGCGGGCTGCCGCTCGCCAAGCGCGCGCCGGCCCGCCAGCGTTACCGGATGGTGGAACTGCAGCGTTGGCGGGTGAAGCGGGGCGTGGATTTCCACCTCAATCCCGCCTTCTGGCCGTTCGACCCCTCCCTGGCCGACCGCGCCGTGATCGCCGCCATCGGCCGAGGGGCCGTCGACCGGCTCTTGCCGCGCCTCTATTCCGGCGTCTGGCAACGCCAGGAAAATCTCGCGGCCCCGGACGTGCTGGCCCGGATCATCGACGACGTGGGGTTGCCGGGCGCGGATTTGGTCGCGCAGGCGCAAGGCCCGGAGACGGCGGCCCTCTATGACGCCAACCGGACCCGCGCGCTCGCCGCCGACATGTTCGGCGCGCCGAGCTATGTGCTCGACGGCGAAGTGTTCTGGGGACAGGACCGCATCGACCTCCTGGACGATGCCCTCGCCTCCGGCCGCGCGCCCTTCACCGCCTGAGGGCGTCAGAAAAGACCGGTCAGGAAGTCATCGGCCCGGGCATTGGCGGCGTCCGCCGCACCGCCCGGGAAGCGATTGAAGACATGGGCGCCGCCGGGGGCAAGGACCAGATCGGCCTTGTTTCCGGCCGCGATCCAGCGGGCCGACATGAAGAGAGTGTCGTCCAGCAGCGGGTCCCGCGTGCCCACCAGGAACAGGGCCGGCGGCAGGCCGGCGAGATCGGCCAGCAGGGGCGAAACGTCCGGGTCCTCCACGCTGCCCCCGCCCGCCAGATAATGCGCGACGAAATTTTCGATGTCCTGCGTGTTCAGGACCAAGGGCGTCTCGCCCCAGCGGCGCACGCTCGGGGTGAGGCGCAGGTCGAAGCAGCCGGCGGTGAGCACAGCGCCGTGGAAGGGGGTAAGGCCGTGCCGGTCGCGCAGGCGCACCAGAACGGCGGCAGCCAGACACGCGCCGGCCGATTCCCCGCCGATCGCGAGCCGCGTGGTTTCGAACCGCGCGCCCGCCTCCCGCGCGAGCCACAGGGCCGCCGCCTCGCAATCGTCCGGGCCTTGGGGATAGGGATGTTCCGGGGCCAGGCGATAGCGCACCGAGACCACCGCATAGCCGGTGCGGGCCACGATGCGGTCATTGCCGGAATCATTCTCGCGCGGCGAGCCGATGCACCAGCCGCCGCCATGCAGATGGAGATAGACGCCTTTCGGCGCCTCGTCCGGCCAATAGATGCGCAGCAGGATGGGACCGTGCGGCCCGTCGATCATCTCCTCGCGGGCGCGCGGGCTCTCGGGCGGCAGGGGAAAGGGGCCACGCCCCTCCAGGCGCGCCTGACGCGTGACGGCGGGGGGGATCGCGCTGCGGTTGGGAATGGCGGAGAGCGCGCGGATCACGGCCTGGTTGACCATGCGCGTGTCGCCCGCCACGGCCTCGGGGTCGAAGTCCGCGCGCGCGATGGTGATGCGGTCCATTTGCCTCGTCTCCGGTTCGTGGCAGAGGGAAACGGCACGCGCGCGCGCCGTCAAGGGCGCGACGCCCCGCAGACCGGAGGCTCCATGCCCGCCATGACCCGCTCCCCGGCCCGCATCACGCGGGCCGATCTCCACGCCTCGGCGCGCCTTCACGTGCAGACCGCCGGGCAAGGCTTCACCGATCTCACCCGCGAATTGCTCGCCTTCCTGCGCGAGATCGATGCGGGCGCGGGCATGGCCTTCCTGTTCTGCCGCCACACCTCGGCCTCGCTGACCATCCAGGAAAATGCCGACCCCGATGTGCGCACCGATCTGCTCACCGCGCTGGACCGGCTCGCGCCCCGCACCCATCCCTGGATCCACGACCTTGAAGGGCCGGACGACATGCCCGCCCATATCCGCACCCTGCTCTCGGACAGCCATCTGGCGATCCCTGTCGAAGAGGGGCGGCCGCTGCTTGGAACCTGGCAGGCGCCCTATCTCATCGAGCACCGCGCCCGCCCGCACCAGCGGGAGATCGTGCTCGCGTTTTCAGGCCGTGCAGCGTCCTGATGGCAGCTTGCCACGTGACGTGCGGGACCCAAGAATGACGCAGAGTGATTCGCGGGCGCGTCAACCCGTGCGCCGAGGGGGAGCATGCTGGTGGGAGACGAGGTCGCCAACGCCGTCCGGCTCGTCATCGCCGACGATCATCCCCTGTTCCGCGGCGCCCTGCGCGAGGCGGTGACCGCCCGCTATCCGGCCAGCGAAATCCTGGAAGTGGGCACATTCGACGAACTGCATGCGCTGCTGGAGCGCGACAGCGAGTTCGACCTCGTGCTGCTCGACCTCACCATGCCCGGCGCCCGCGGCTTTTCCGGGCTCATCTATCTGCGCGCCCAATATGCCGCGCTGCCCGTGGTGGTGGTGTCGGGCAATGAAGAGCCGGCGGTGATCCGCCGCTGCCTCGATCTCGGCGCCTCGGGCTTCATTCCCAAGACCCTGTCCATCACGGGCATGCGCGACGCCGTGGCCGCCGTGATGGCGGGCGGAACCTGGGCGCCGTCCGACATCAACCTCACCAGCAAGCAGGATACCGAGGTGGATGCGGTCATCGGCCGCCTCGCCACGCTCACGCCCCAGCAGGTGCGCGTGCTGATGATGCTGTCGGAAGGCCGCCTCAACAAGCAGATCGCTTACGAATTGTCGGTGTCCGAGGCCACGGTGAAGGCCCATGTCTCGGCCATTCTTCAGAAATTGGGCGTGGAAAGCCGCACCCAGGCCGTGATCGCGGTGTCCAAGGTGGAGAGCGGCCTTTGGGCGCAGCCGCAGGGCTGAGCCGGCGGCCTCGCGTCCTCCCCATCGCCCAGGAAATGATGGCCGCCCCATGAGCGTACCTGCCGCCGACCGCCCGTCCTCCCGCTTCGAGGCTTTGACGGTCTATCTCCGCCCGAGCGTCCTGGTGGTGATCCTGCTCGGCTTTTCCTCGGGCCTGCCCCTGGCACTCACCGGCACCACGCTCTCGGTCTGGATGACGGAAGCGGGCGTCAATCTGGGCACCATCGGCCTGTTCTCGCTGGTGGGCCTGCCCTACACGCTGAAATTCCTCTGGGCGCCGGTGGTGGACGCCATCGACGTGCCGCTGCTCTCGCGCCTGCTCGGCCGGCGGCGCGGCTGGCTGCTCGCCACCCAATTGGCGCTCATCGCCGCCATCCTGTTCCTCGGCATCCAGGATCCCTCCCGCGCGCCGCTCCTGGTGGCGCTCGGCGCGGTGCTGCTCGCCTTCGCCTCGGCGACGCAGGACATCGTGGTGGACGCCTTCCGCGTCGAGCGCCTCGACACCTCCGAACAGGCGGCGGGAATGGCCGGCTATGTGGCCGCCTACCGCATCGGCATGCTGGTGTCGGGGGCCGGAGTGATCGCCATCGTCGCCCTGGTGGAAGGGCTCGGCATCGCGCGCGATGCCGTCTGGTTCTGGGGCTATGTGGCGGCGGCGGGCTTCATGGGGGTCGGCATCCTCGCGACCCTCGCCGCGCGCGAGCCGGACCCGCCCCCGGCGCGAGACGGCGCCGGCAAGGGGGCGCTCGCCCGTGTCGCCTCCACCGCCTACGGCGCCTTCGCCGAATTCCTGTCCCGTCCCCAGGCGGTGACCATCCTGCTGTTCGTGCTGCTCTACAAGTTCGCCGATGCGTTTGCCGGCGTGCTCACCGCGCCCTTCGTCATCGCCATCGGCTTCGACAAGGCGACCTATGCGGCCATCGTGAAGGGCGTGGGCCTCGCCGCCGCCCTTGCCGGCGGTTTTGCGGGCGGCGCCATGGCGCGCGGCTTGCCGCTCATCACCTGCCTGTGGATCGGCGGCGTGCTTCAGATGCTCTCGAACCTGGTCTTCTCCGCTCAGGCCCTGATCGGCGTGAACGTGCCCTTCCTCACCGGCGCGATCATCGTGGAGAATTTCTGCGGCGCCATCGGCACGGTGATCTTCGTCGCCTATCTCTCCGCTCTGTGCGGCGCGCGCGCCCACACCGCCACCCAATATGCCCTGCTCACCGCCTTGACAGCGGTGGGCCGCACCTTCCTCGCCTCGGGCGGCGGGTTCGTGGCGGAAGCGACGGGCTGGCCGCTGTTCTTCGTCATCACGACGCTCGCCGGCATTCCCGGTTTGCTGTTGCTCGCCTGGCTCCAGCTGCGCGGCCACTTCGCCGAGACGCGCCCGGCATAAGGCGGTGCGTCAGGACCGGCGCCATTTCGGATGGGAGAAATACAGCAGCACCAGCGAGGCCGGGATCATGATGTGGTCCAGGATCTTGCCGGGCGGCGCGCTGGTGACGTCCAGAGGGCGAAAATGGCCGAGCAGGTAGCGCCCCGCATATTCCACGAACATGAGCAGGAGAAAGAGCGGAATAAGCGCGTGATAACGCGCGAGCGCGATCACGTACAGAATGCCGACGATCAACTGTGACAGCCCCCAGAGTGCGAACACGAAGATCACCGCCTGTCCCGCCTGGATGGGGGTGAAGCTGTTCAGGGGAATGTGCGCGACCGATTGGGCGCCGCCGTCGGGCGCGAACATGTGAAACAGGCTGCGCCCCAGCGTGATCAGGGTGATCAGGGCGAACAGCGCCACCACCACCCGATGGCCGGGAAAGTGATTGTCGATCCGCTCCGGCAAAATCCACGACATGCGGCACTCCTCGTCTGTCGGCTCGGCGCACAAAGCTGCACAAGTCCCCTCTTCTAATAGGCCCGGAGCGGGCGGGAGGAGGTATGGCACAAAGTGGCCGGCTCCCCCCGGCGCTGGTGGGATCAGGCCGCCTCGCGGCGGCGCGCGGCGACGCGCAGCACGGCCCGCTCCGCGATCGCGTCGGCCAGCGCCGGGGTGCGGCGGCAGGCGAGGATGGCCTCATCCACCAGCAGCAGGGCGCGCAGACATTGCGCGGCGGAAAAGCTGCGCAAGGCGCGCTCCAGATGCGGCTTGCGGGAGAAATGAACCGCCGGCTTCTGCTGCTCGATCACCTTCTCGATGCTCGCCCCATTCTCCACGGCGAGCGCCATCTGGTGCAACGTGGTCAGGCCGCGCAAAAGCGCGCCCAGCACCGCGTCCGCGCGCGTCGCCGCGCCCTGAGCCTTGGCGAGGGCGGTCGCCGCCGCGCGGGCATTGCCGGCGAGGGTCGCATCCACCACGTCGTCCAGCGCCAGGGCGGAGGCATCGCCGACGATGAGGCGGACATCATCCAGCGTCACCCGCCCCTGCCCCTTGGCATACAGGGCGAGCTTGGCGATCTCGCCGCGCGAGGCGAGGCGGTCGCCGCCGATGAGGGACACCAGCAGATCCTTGGCGTCGCGGTCGATGGAAAGGCCGGCTTCCGCCAGCATCGTGTCCACGAGGCGCGCGAGGTCGCGCTCGCCGTCCGCATAGCAGGGCACCGCCAGCGCCGCCTTGCTGGCTTCGCACAGGGTGCGCAGGGGCGCCCCGCGCTTCAAATCGCCCGCCTCGATGACGACCAGCGCGTCACACGGCTCGGCGAGCAGCGGCTCCAGGGCAGGCACGATGTTGCGGCTGCCCGCGCGCACCCAGACCACGCGCTCGCCGCCGAACAGGCCGATGGTGCGGGTCTCGTCCATGAGGCGGCGGGGATCGGCGGCGATCTCGTCGCCCTCCAGGCGCACCACGGCGAAGGGGTCCGCCGTGTCCGGCACCGCCCGTTTCACCACGGCGCCCGCGCGCTCGCGCACGAGGCCCACATCCGGACCGAACAGGAGGATGACCGGATGCTTGCCGTCACGCCGGGAGAGCGCCGTCTCGGCATCGGCGGGGCGCACCGCGACCATGGCCGCCGTCTCCTTCCGCCGGGTTCAGCTGCCCGGCTGCTTGACGAAATAGGCCGCGAGTTGAGACTTCACCATTTCCGCCAGGGTGCCGCCGGCCCGCTTCTCCGCGTCGCGAGTGGCGCTGTAATTGGCGAACCGCTGCTGGCTCACATCGATGGAGGCGGAGGCCGCGGCCTGCCCCTTGGTGACCGGCCCCTTGTTCTCCTCGCCCGCGCGCATCAGCTGCCAGTCGGCGGACACGCGCACCACCTTGGCTTCCGGCAGGCCGGAGGAGGTGTTGACGATGGCGTAGGTGGAGGTGGACTTCACCTTCAGGAACAGCTTGTAGGGCGCCCCCGCCGGATTGCCCGCGCCGCCCGTCAGATCGAAAATGAGATCGTTGCGGAACTCGTTGCCGAGTTCGCCCTCGATCCGCACCACTTCGATATTCGACAGCTTGTCCTTCAGCCCCGGCCCGGCTTGCGTCGTGCCGGTGGCATACATGGGCTGGAAGCAGCCGCCGAGCGCAAGGCCCAGGGCCAGAACCGGCGCGAGACGAAGGATGGAGCGGCGGGCGGGCGCGGCGCGGTCAGGCGACAACATTCACGATCCTCTGTGGAACCACGATGATACGCTTCGGCGGGCGTCCGTCGAGTGCGCGCTGGACGCTCTCCATCGCGAGCACGGCGGCTTCCACCTGCGCGGGCGTGAAGGAGAGCGGGACTTCGATATCGTCCCTTTTGCGGCCGTTGATCTGGATCGGCAGCGTGATGGTGTCGCGCTTCAGCAAGGCGGGATCAGCCTGCGGCCAGGATGCCTCGGCGGCGAGCCCGTCATGGCCCAGCACCACCCAGCATTCCTCGGCGAGATGCGGCACCATGGGGCCGACCACGCGGGCGAGGACGTCGGCCGCCTCGCGCAAGGCGAAATCCAGCCCCTCTCCGGTGCCGCCGGCCCGCGCCGCGGCGATCGCCGTCCCGAAGGCGTTGGCGAATTCATGCACATGGGCCACGGCCACGTTGAAGCGCAGCCGCTCCACGTCGTCCGCCACCGTCGCCGCCAGCGCGTGGGCGGCCCGGCGCAGGGCCATCGCCTCGGAACCGAAGGCCGAGGGCGCGGGGGTTCCGGCCGGTGCGCCCAGTTCCACCGCCTCGGACACCAGACGCCACACGCGCTGCACGAAGCGCCAGGCGCCCTCGATGCCGGCCTGCGTCCATTCGCTGTCGCGTTCGGGCGGGGTGTCGGAAAGCATGAACCAGCGGGCGCAATCCACGCCATAGGTGTCGGCCACCACTTCCGGGGGCACCACATTGCGCTTGGACTTGGACATCTTTTCCGGCGGGCCGACCACCACGTCCTCGCCGGTGTCGATCTTCACCGCCTTGCCGGTGCCAAGCAGCTTCACTTCCTCGGGGAAGAGCCAGCGTCCGGCATGGTCCTTATAGGTCTCGTGGACGATCATGCCCTGGGTGAACAGGCCCGCGAACGGCTCGGTCACGTCCACGCGCCCGCAGGCCTTCAGCGCCCGGGTGAAGAAGCGCGAGTAGAGCAGATGCAGGATCGCATGCTCGATGCCGCCGATATATTGGTCCACGGGCAGCCAATGGGCGACCGCATCCTTGTCCAGCGGGCGGGCGGCATCGTCGCTGGCATAGCGCAGATAATACCAGGACGAATCGACGAACGTGTCCATGGTGTCCGTCTCGCGATGCGCCGGGGCGCCGCAGTTCGGGCACGGCACGTCGCGCCAGGCCTTGGCCCGGTCGAGCGGATTGCCGGGCCGGTCGAAGGTCACATCGTCGGGCAGCTTGACCGGAAGCTGGTCGCGCGGCACCGGAACCGGGCCGCAGGCGGCGCAATGGATGATCGGGATCGGGCAGCCCCAATAGCGCTGGCGCGAAATGCCCCAGTCGCGCAGGCGGAAATTCACACGGCGCGTCGCCTGCGGTTCTCCATCCACGCGGAAGCGCTCCAGTTGCCGCGCGACCGCCGCCTTGGCGTCCTCGATGGCAAGGCCGTCCAGGAAACGGGAGTTGAACAGCGTTCCGTCGCCGTCATAGGCCTCGTCCGCGATGGCGAACACGGCCGGGTCAGCGCCGGGGGGCAGCACGACGGGACGCACAGGCAGGTCGTATTTGCGCGCGAAGTCCAGGTCGCGCTGGTCATGGGCGGGGCAGCCGAAGATGGCGCCCGTGCCGTATTCCATCAGCACGAAGTTCGCCACATAGACCGGCAGGCTCAAGGCGGGGTCGAGGGGGTGGAGAACCGTGAGGCCGGTATCGTAGCCCTGCTTCTCCTGGGTCTCGATCACCTCGGCCGAGGTGCCGCCCTTCTTGCAGTCCACGATGAAGGTGGCGAGCGCGTCATCGCGCTGCGCGAGCGTCTGCGCCAGCGGATGGTCGGGAGACAGCGCCAGGAAGGCCGCGCCGAACAGGGTGTCGGGCCGGGTCGTATAGACCGTGACCGCGTCGGCACCCGCCGTCTTGGCGCTGGGCTTCGACAGTTCGAACAGGACTTCCAGCCCTTCCGAGCGGCCGATCCAGTTGCGCTGCATGAGCCGCACGCGGTCGGGCCAGCGGTCCAGCGTGTCGATGGCGTCCAGAAGCTCCTGTGCAAAGGCCGTGATGCGCAGGAACCATTGGGACAGCTTGCGCCGCTCCACCACCGCGCCCGACCGCCAGCCGCGCCCGTCAATCACCTGCTCATTGGCGAGCACGGTGTTGTCGACGGGGTCCCAATTGACCTCGCTCTCCTTGCGATAGGCGAGGCCCGCCTCCAGGAAATCCAGGAAGATGCGCTGCTGCTCGGCATAATAGGAAGGATCGCAGGTGGCGACCTCGCGGTCCCAGTCGAGCGACAGGCCGAGCAGTTGAAGCTGCTCCTTCATGGAGGCGATGTTCTCGTAGGTCCATTCCTTGGGATGGATCCCGCGCTCGATGGCGGCATTCTCCGCCGGCAGGCCGAACGCATCCCAGCCCATGGGATGCAGCACATTGAAGCCCTGCATCCGCTTGTAGCGGGCCAGCACGTCGCCCATCACATAATTTCGCCCGTGGCCGATATGGATGCGTCCCGACGGATAGGGGAACATCTCCATCACGAAGAATTTCGGACGCGGATCGTCGTTGCGGGTGCGGAAGATGCCGCGCTCGCGCCAGATCTTCTGCCATCGGGGTTCGGCGTCGCGGGAGTTATAGCGGTCTGCGGTCATGGTCTCGTGCGGGTTCTAAAGCGGCGGGACTAGGACAGAAAGCGGGGCACGGGTCAACCGCCGCGGCGAGCATTTGCGCGGGCCGGCCTTGCCTTGAGAGGCGCCATCGGCCATCAAACAGACAAACAGGCGATGGAGGCGGGCAGGGTGAGGCTTGGCATCTTGAGGGTCGCCGCGCTTGGCGCTGGCATGGGGTCACTCGCCCTGCTCGTCTCCACCCCGGTCCTCGCGGCCCTTCCAGGAGCCAAAGCCATTGCCGGGTCGGAGCTCTCCGTCCTGTGGGCGCTCCCCTTCGCGGGCATGCTGCTGTCGATCGCGCTGTTCCCGCTGCTCGCGAACCGCTTCTGGCACCATCATTATGGCAAGGTCGCGCTGTTCTGGGCGCTCGCCTTCGCCGTGCCCTTCGCCCTGACCCATGGCGCAGACCTCACCGCACACGAAGTGGTTCACACCGCGCTGCTGGAATATGTCCCCTTCATCATCCTGCTGTTCGCCCTGTTCACGGTGTCGGGCGGCATTCTGGTGGTGGGCAATATTCACGGCAGCCCCGCCACCAACACCGCCATCCTCGCCTTCGGCACGGTCATCGCGAGCCTCATCGGCACCACCGGGGCCTCCATGGTGCTGATCCGGCCCCTGCTGCGCGCCAATGACGACCGCCGGTACAATGTCCACACGGTGGTCTTCTTCATCTTCCTGGTGTCGAACATCGGCGGCTCGCTGACGCCGCTCGGCGATCCGCCGCTCTTCCTGGGCTTCCTGAAGGGGGTGAGCTTCTTCTGGACCACCACCCACCTGTTTCACGACACCGTGCTCGTCGCCGGCATCCTGCTGGTGGTGTTCTATTTCCTCGACCGCTACTTCTACGCCAAGGAAGGCGCCAAGCGCCCGGACCCGACGCCCGACACCGAGAGCATCACGGTGCGCGGCCTCCAGAATATCCCCCTCCTGGCCGGCATCATCGGCGCCATCCTCTTGAGCGCGCTGTGGAAGCCCGGCATCTCCTTCCACATCTACGGCACGGTCGTTGAGCTGCAATGGCTGGTGCGCGACGTGCTGCTCATCGTCATCGCCTTCATTTCGCTTGCCATCACGCCGCGCCTCGTGCGCGAGCGCAACGGCTTCGACTGGGAGCCGATCAAGGAGGTGGCGAAGCTGTTCGCCGCCATCTTCCTCACCATCATCCCGGTCATCGCCATCCTGCGCGCCGGTCCCGCCGGCGCCTTCGCGCCGCTGGTGGACCTCGTCACCGACGATCGCGGCGCGCCGGTCAATGTCTGGTATTTCTGGCTCACCGGCGGCCTGTCCTCGTTCCTGGACAATGCGCCGACCTACCTGGTCTTCTTCAATCTCGCCGGCGGCGATGCCGCCCGCCTTATGGGCCCGCTCGCGGTGACGCTGGAGGCCATTTCGGCCGGCGCGGTCTTCATGGGCGCCATGACCTATATCGGCAATGCGCCGAACTTCATGGTTCTCTCCATCGCGCGGCACCGGGGCGTGAAGATGCCGAGCTTCTTCGGCTACATGGCGTGGTCCTGCGCCTTCCTGCTGCCCTGCTTCGCGCTCCTCACCTGGCTCTATTTCCTGTAGGCGCAGCGACATGAAAAAAGGCCCGGACGCAGCGCGCCCGGGCCTTTTTCTTTGCGCTGGGGCGGCGCATTAGAGCATGCGCCGATCGGCCTGCACCGCAGGCCGATCGGGTCACGCATTCTCTATCAATGCGTTAGAGGGCGATTGACCGATC
>JBFMAV010000021.1:0-60533 GCA_040755535.1 Pseudomonadota bacterium
CGCCGGGGCGCGGGCGCGCGTCCTCGCGGGCACCGGCGCGCGGCGGCCGGCCCTTTGCGGGGCGGGGCTCCTCGCGCGGGGTCACGACCCGCTCCACTTTGATCTCCCGGCCCTTGCGATCGGACACCGAGCCACGGCTTTCCACCTCGCGCTCCTCACGCGAGGTGCGGCTGCGCACGCGGAACGCCACAACGTCCGCATCTTCCCATTCCGGGTGGCGCGAGCGGCCGCGAAATTCCGGTTCACGCTCAGCCCGGCGCGGGCCTCGACCACGGGGGGCCGCAGCCTCCGCCGGGCGCTCGGGCGTCGGGCCGATGGGCGTTTCCATCAGCGGACCCTCAAAGTCCGCGCCTGAAGCGGCGATCAATTCCGCTCCAATCTGGTCGCGCAGGATGCGCGTGCGCACCTCCTCGATCTCACCTTCCGGGATCTCGCCCAGTTGGAAGGGGCCGTAGGACACGCGGATGAGCCGGTTCACCACCATGCCGAGGGCGGCGAGGACGTTGCGCACTTCGCGGTTCTTGCCTTCGCGCAGCGCCACCGTGATCCAGGCATTGGCGCCCTGCACGCGGTCCAAGGTCGCCTCGATGGGACCATAGGTGATGCCGTCGACCGTGATGCCCTTGAGCAGGGCATCGAGTTTGGCCTGGTCGATCTCGCCCTTGGCGCGCACGCGGTAGCGCCGAAGCCAGCCGGTGTCCGGAAGCTCCAGGACGCGCGCGAGCCCGCCATCATTGGTGAGCAGCAGCAAGCCTTCGGAATTGAGGTCGAGCCGCCCCACCGAAACGAGGCGCGGCAGGCCCTGGGGCAGGATCTCGAACAGGGTGGTGCGCCCTTCCGGGTCGCGGTTGGTGGTCACCACGCCGCGGGGCTTGTGGTAGAGAAACAGGCGGGTGCGCTCCTTCTCGGGCAGGGGCGCGCCATCCACCTCGATGCGGTCATGGGCGGTCACGGTCACGGCGGGCGACTGGAGCACCGTTCCGTTGACGGCGACCCGGCCCTGCTCGATCCACTCCTCGATCTCGCGGCGCGATCCGAGCCCGGCGCGGGCGATGACCTTGGCGACGCGCTCGGCGTCCTTGTGTACGGGGGCGATTGCGCGCTGGGTGCGCGGAACGCGGTTCTTGTCCTTGCGGGGCGGCAGTTTACTGGGCATGGATGGCCGATAGCATGATCCTCGCCCCGGAGCGAGGTATTGGGGGCCGGGAACACAGCGTGAGCGAGACATTCATGCAGATGGCGCTCGCCGAGGCGCGCGCCGCCGCCGGGCGGGGAGAGGTTCCGGTGGGCGCTGTTCTGGTGCGTGGCGCGACGGTTCTCGCCCGCGATGGCAACCGGACGCGCGAACTGAACGATCCCACAGCCCATGCCGAAATGCTGGTGATCCGCTCAGCCGCAGGCCAGCTCGCCAGCGAGCGGCTGGTCAATTGCGACCTCTATGTCACGCTGGAGCCCTGTGCCATGTGCGCGGGCGCCATCTCCTTCGCGCGCATCCGCCGGCTCTATTTCGGTGCGGCTGACCCCAAGGGCGGCGCGGTGGAGAACGGGCCGCGCTTTTTCTGCCAACCCACGTGCCACCACGCGCCTGACGTCTATGGCGGGATTGCCGAGCGGCAGGCCGCAGACGTTCTGCGGAGCTTCTTCCAGGAGCGGCGGTAATGCGCCCTCGTTCGCGCACTCTCTGACGCAGGATCTCAACAAGACGCTCGGCCAGAGACCCGCATTGAATGTTGCGATTGAAGTCGCACGCGAGCGCCCGCATTTCCCCCTCGGGGACCAAGAATTATTCCGTCCCAGCTTGACCGCAACGTCGCCGGGGGTGGTGGGATGGCCTTCCGGATGAAAACGGCTGCGCGTTCGCGGGAGGGGGTCAGACTTAAACATTCACAATCTTGAATTTAATAAAATTGAATGTTAGATGGTGTGTGCGTCCTTCGCGGCAGGTTCCAGGCTCTTCAAGGCCCCGCGTTCTGCTCAGAGGGAGGGCAACGCCATGTGCTCGGATTGGGCCATGCCGCCGGAGGAAGCTGCCTTGCCGCCTACGTCCGTGACCACTCACGCGAACTTTTCCGCCGGCAAGGGACACCTTGCTCATCTGCCTTTGCCCCTATTCGCGGCGCCCATGGGGTTCGGCGGTGCCGGGCTTGCCTGGCGGGGGGCGGCCCACGTTCTCGAGGCGCCCGCCTTGGTGGGCGAAATGCTGCTTGCCACGGCGCTTCTCACCTGGCTGATGGTAACCCTGCTTCATATCGTGCGTGCTGTGCTTCACCCCGGCGCGCTCATTGAAGATCTGCGCCATCCCGTCCGGTCTGCCTTCGCAGGTGCCTTCACCATCGGGCTTATGATCCTTGCCGCTGGATTGTTCCGCTACGCGCCGGAGTTTGCTCGCGGCCTTTGGCTCGCGACGGTTGGGCTCCATGTGGGCATCGGCGTTTGGACCCTGCGCGGCCTGGTAACCGCACCGCGGGAGCCGGCGGCGCTGACGCCCCCTCTGCTCATTCCCCTGGTGGGCAATGTGCTTGCTCCCACGGTAGGCGCAACTCTCGGGTTCCCGCATATCAGCTGGATGCTGTTCGGCGTCGGTGTGCTGTTGTGGGCCCTCGTGCAGCCTGCGATTCTCTATCGGCTGATCGTTGGGCCACCCTTGCCGCCCCGCTTGCGGCCGAGCCTCGTCATCTTGCTCGCCCCGCCGTCCGTCGCCCTTATCGCCATGGAGCGGCTGACCGGTCAGTTCGGCGATGCGGCCTTGGCTGTGTTTGGCTTCGCGGGGGTGACGGCCCTCGCCCTCGCCACCCTGGCGTGGCAGCAGGCGAAGATCCCGTTTGCTGTTTCATGGTGGGCCTGGACCTTTCCGACGGCAGCCTTCGCCATGGCGACGCAATCCTATGCGCACGCCTTTCCGGCCCCACTGGCCACCGTCCTCGCCTGGGCGGTCCTGATCGTGGCGACCGGGCTGCTTGCAATTGTGGCGGCGGCGACGCTGCGGGCGGCCTGGCTGGGGCATCTGATTGCCCCGGAATCCTGAGGTCCGAGAGCACGAATCTTGTGTCCGCAAAAAACCAAAAGACCCTCGATGGGAGTGAAACATGAGCAGATTCCTCACCCCCCAAGGCGGCGGGCCGGGAGGCCTTGCCCGCCGCCAAATTCTAAAACTCGGCGGTGCTCTGGCGGCAGCGGCGCTCGTTGGAGGCCGCGCCGTGGCGGCGCCTGTCGACACCAAGGCGCGAATCGTCATTGCGGGTGCCGGCGCTGCCGGCCTCGCCGCCGCCTCCCGCCTCGCCCAGCGCGTCTCCGGCGCGACGATCACTTTGGTAGATGCCCGCAGGGACCATTATTACCAGCCCGGTTTCACATTGATCGCGGCCGGCCTTAAGCCGCCTTCCTATGCGGTATCGAAGACCGGCGCCTATGTCCCGCGCAGCGTTGAGTGGATCGAGGAGGCGGTGGCCGAGTTTGATCCGGTAGGCAACAAGGTGGTGACGGATTCCGGGCGCGCGGTGCCCTATGATTTCTTGGTGGTGGCGACCGGCCTCGAGTTGAATTACGGGGCCATTGCGGGGATGGACCGCGCGCTGATCGGCCGGAGCGGCATCGGCTCGGTTTATGCCGGCCCTGACCAGGCGGCCGCCACCTATGAGGAAATGTCGCGTTTTGCCGATACCGGTGGCGTCGCCTTGTTCGGGCGGCCGGCAACCGAGATGAAGTGTGCGGGCGCCCCGCTGAAATACACCTTCATCACCGACGACACGCTGCGCCAGCGCGGCATGCGCAGCAAGGCGGAGCTGATCTATGCCGCGCAAAACCAGACCCTGTTCAGCGTCCCTATCGTATCGGAAAAGGTGCGCATGCTGTTCCAGGATCGGGGGGTGAAGGTGGCTTATGACCATGTGATCACCGCCATCGATCCAGGCCGCAAGGTCGCCACATACGCGACGCCGAAAGGACCCGTCGAGTTCGGCTACGACTTCATCAACGTCATCCCTCCCATGCGGGCTCCAGACGCCGTGCGCAAGTCGCCGTTGCCATGGGCATCTGGCTCGTGGGCCGCCGACGGCTGGATGGAGGTCGACCGCTCCACCCTACAGCACAAACGGTTTCAGAATGTCTTCGGGGTTGGTGATGTCGCGGGTGTTCCCAAGGGCAAGACGGCGGCCTCGGTCAAATGGCAAGTCCCCGTAGCCGTCGACCATCTGATCGCGAACCTCTCGGGAGGGACGTCCAAGGCTGTTTATACCGGCTACACGTCATGCCCCCTTATCACCCGCATTGGACAGGCGATGCTCGTGGAGTTCGACTACGAGAACAATCTGACGCCGTCCTTCCCCGGGCTGATCGCTCCTCTTGAGGAATTGTGGATCTCCTGGGTCATGAAGGAAATCGCGCTGAAGCCGACCTATATCGCAATGCTGCGCGGCATGGCTTGAGTTGGAGCGACATCATGAAAGAATTGGATCCCATGGTGTTCCTGGCCGTCTTCCAGGAAATTTTCGGCCTCTTCTTCTGGCCTTTGGTCGCATTTGTCGTGCTGGGGCTCCTCGCCTTCCTAGCGATCCTTATGCGCGAGCGCAGCATCGACCCGCGCCGCCTGGTGTGGTCGGAGTTGGTTGGGCTTGGGGGCGGATTCGTTGGCATCTGGTTCATGATGGCCATCACCAGTTCCCGCATTGAGGACCTTGGCGGGCCTATCGATTGGTTGCTGGCCACAGGCATCTGGGCGGCGGGCGCCGTCGAAGCCACCATTGCCGCCTATATCGTCTTGTACCTGCTGGGCTTCGGCCACCGCACGATGGCGCCCCTTATGCGCTAAGGAACGGCAGGAGCGCCTCGATCACGGCGTCGGGCGCTTCCTCGGGCAGGAAGTGCCCGCCTTCGATCGCGTGTCCCTGCACGTCGGGCGCGAAGACGCGCCATGCGTCGAGCGGCGTCGCGCCCCGGCTCGGGATGCCATGCGCACCCCACAGGGCAAACACGGCGCAGTCGATCCCGCGTCCTTCCGCGCGATCCGCCTCGTCATGGGCGAGGTCGATGGTGGCGCCCGCGCGATAATCCTCACAGGCCGCGCGCACATGGTCGGGCGAGCCGAACGCCGCGCGATAATGGGCGAGCGCGCGCGGGTCGAAGGCGGAGAGATCCTTGGCGGCGGTCCAGCTCGCCAGAGTCCAGTCGAGGAAATGGCGCGGGTCGTGGCTGATCAACGTCTCGGGAAAGGGATGCGGCTGGGCGAGGAAGGCCCAGTGATAGACCTGGAGCGCCCGCGCCCGATCCATGCCGTGCCACATGGCGAGGGTGGGAATGATGTCCACCACAGCCAGCCGGTCCACGCGGCCGGGATGGTCGAGGGCCATGCGGTAGCCGACGCGCGCCCCCCGGTCATGCCCGAGCACGCGGAAATGCGCATGCCCCAATTGTTCCATGAGCGCCACAAGCGCCTCGGCCATGGCCCGCTTGGAATAGGGGGCGTGGTCGCGGCCCGGCGCGGGCGCGGCACTCCAGCCATAGCCCGGCAGGTCGGGAATGACGAGATGAAAGCGGGCGGCGAGGGCCGGCGCGATGCGGTGCCACATCACCCCGGTCTGCGGAAAGCCGTGAAGCATCAGGAGCGGCGGCCCCTCTCCGCCGGTCCGTGCAAACAGACGCCCGGCCTGCGTGTCCAGATGATGGGCGCCGAAACCGGGATACAGGTCTGCAAGATCACCCATGGCCGCCTCCCTGGGGCGCGGACCGCGCCGGGCTCGGCGGGACTGCCCATTTTTCTCTGCCTCTGGATGAGGGTCAGCGCAGGGCGCGCCAACCGATATCCTGGCGATAGAATCCTTCCGGCCAGCGGATCAGGCCGGCCGCCTCATAGGCCCGGTCTCGCGCCCCCTGAAGGGTGGCACCAACGCCTGTGACGTTCAACACGCGCCCGCCATTGGACGCGATCTTCGCGCCTGCCTTCTTGGTGCCGGCATGGAACACATGAACGCCCTCCACCGCCTCGGCCGCGTCGAGCCCGGCGATCTCGAAGCCGGTCTTGTGCGCGCCCGGATAGCCCCGGCTGGCATAGACCACGGTCAGCGCCGACTGGTCCGTCCAGGAAACGGACGCCTGCGCCAGCCGGCCCCGTGCCGTCGCGTCCAGAATGGGCAACAAGTCGCAGGCGAGGCGCGGCATGAGCACCTGGCATTCGGGATCGCCGAACCGGCAATTGTATTCCACGAGCTTCGGCCCGGAGGAAGTGAGCATCAGGCCGGCATACAGAATGCCGCGATAGGGCGCCCCAAGGGCCACCATGGCGCGGGCGGTGGGGATGATGATCTCACGGATCGCCTGCTCCTCAAGGGCCGGCGTGAGGACGGGGGCAGGGGAATAGGCGCCCATGCCTCCGGTGTTGGGGCCGAGATCGCCGTCGAAGGCGCGCTTGTGGTCCTGCGCGCTGCCGAAGGGAACCACCGTCTCGCCATCCACGAGGCAGAAGAGGCTGGCTTCCTCTCCCTCCATGAATTCCTCGATCAGGACTTCCTGGCCGCCTGCGGCGAAGACCTGCTCCACCGCCTCGATGGCTTCTTCCACATTGAGTGCCACCACCACGCCCTTGCCGGCCATGAGGCCGTCCGCCTTCACGACGATGGGCGCGCCGGCGCTGCGCACATAGGCGGCGGCGGCCGGCGCTTCGGAGAAGCGGGCGAAGGCGGCAGTGGGAATGCCGTTCTCGCGGCACAATTCCTTGGTGAAAAGCTTGGACCCTTCCAGGCGGGCGGCAGCGGCAGATGGGCCGAATGCCGCGATTCCCGCCTCGCTCAAGCGGTCCACGAGTCCGGCCACCAGCGGCGCCTCGGGTCCGACCACCACGAGATCGATGGCATGGGCAAGGCACCAGGACACAATGGCCTGGTGGGCGGAAAGCGGCACGCCTTCCACCGGCTCGGCCACCGCCGCAATGCCGGGATTGCCGGGCATGGCATAGAACTGGCCCATGTCCGGGCTCTGTGCGAGCTTCCAGGCCAAGGCATGTTCACGGCCACCAGAGCCAAGCAGCAATACGTTCATTCATCATCCTCCCCAGGCGAAAACCGCTATCGGCTCGCGCGGCGCCACACAAGGGGGGCGGCAATGCGCTCGCCGCATATGGGGGAAACCCGCTATGCTCTTGCTTCGTTCGATTTTCTCGATTCCCGGATCATGACCACGCTTCCCGACCCCCGCCCCAATACCCCCGAATGGACCGTTACCGAACTGTCGGGCGCCCTGCGCCGCACGGTGGAGGATGCCTATGGCCATGTGCGGGTGCGCGGTGAAATCTCCGGCTATCGCGGTCCCCATTCGTCGGGCCATGCCTATTTCTCCTTGAAGGATGAAGGCGCGCGGCTGGATGCGGTGTGCTGGAAAGGCACATTCCAGCGCCTGAAGGTGCGGCCCGAGGAAGGGCTGGAAGTGGTCGCTATCGGCAAGCTCACCACCTATCCCGGCAAGTCCGGCTACCAGATCGTCATTGAGGCGCTGGAATTCGCCGGCGCCGGCGCCATCATGGCCATGCTGGAGGAACGCAAGCGGCGCCTCCAGGCGGAAGGGCTGTTCGACCGTGCGCGCAAGAAGCCGCTGCCGTTCCTGCCGGGCGTCGTGGGGATCGTGACGTCGCCCACGGGGGCGGTCATTCGCGACATTCTCCATCGCCTCGCCGACCGCTTCCCGCGCCGGGTTCTGGTCTGGCCGGTGCGCGTGCAAGGCGAAACCAGCGCCGCCGAGGTCGCTGCCGCCATTCGCGGGTTCAATGCGCTCGCGGCCGGCGGACCGGTGCCCCGGCCGGATGTGCTCATCGTGGCGCGCGGCGGTGGATCGCTGGAGGATCTGCTGGGCTTTTCGGAAGAAGCGGTGGTGCGCGCGGCGGCTGAAAGCGCCATTCCGCTGATCTCCGCCGTGGGCCATGAAACCGACGTGACGCTCATCGATTTCGCCGCCGACATGCGGGCGCCGACGCCGACCGCTGCCGCCGAAATGGCGGTGCCGGTGCGCGCGGACCTGCTGGCCGGATTGCGGACCCTGCATGGCCGCCTTGGATCGGCGCCGGCGCGGCTGCTGGAGCGTCGGCGGGCCGATTTGCGGGCCCTGACGCGCCTGCTGCCGACGGCGGACTCCCTGTTTTCCGTGCCCCGGCAGCGGCTCGACACGGCAGGCGCGCGCCTGCCGCGTGCGTTGCGCGCCAATGCCACGGCGCATCGCATCCGGCTGGAGCGGGCGCGTCTCAAGTCCAGCCTGCTCAAAGGGCGCATGGAGCAGCGGCGCGCACGGCTCGACGGGCTCGGCATGCGCCTCAGCGCGGCGCACAAGTCCAATGTGCGGGCGCGCGCTGTGGCACTGACCCGGTTCCGCGAACGGGTGGGCGAGCTCGGCGCGCGCAGCGCGCGCGCCCTTGATGTGATGCTGCGGGAGCGGCACCGGCGCCTGGCCGGAACACGCGCGCTGCTTGAGGCTCTGTCCTATCACGGTGTGCTCGCGCGTGGCTTCGCGCTGGTGCGCGATCCGGCCGGTCAGGCGGTACGCAGCGCGCACGCCGTCGCGCCGGGGCAGGGGCTCGAATTGCAGTTTGCCGACGGAAAGGTGGCGGTCACGGCCGCGGGGGTGGCGCGGCCGGTCGGTCGGCGGCCTGCATCGGGCGCGGCCCAGCCCGGCCTTTTTGATCCGCCAGCCTGACAAGGCAGGTCTTTCGCGCAAAGGGGGATCGGACTATTGTCGTCGCAATAAAGCGATCCACGGGCCGCGATCAGCGCCTTGGGATGCGAAATCGCCCATGCACCGCGCGGACCAGAGCGGACGGGGCGCATGGGGGTGTCTCAGGTGCGGCGCCCCGAACGAATGCGCCCAATCCGGCTCCCGGCGGACAGCGAGCAAAGCAGCGGTAGAGATGAACAGGTTCGAGCGTTTTCCCGAATCGGGCGGTGAAGCCCAGGTGCGATATCTGGACGGAGAATTCCGCATCCTGCGCCCCGGCTCCTTCGTGCGGTGCGCGGTCACCGGGGAAACCATTTTGCTGGACGAATTGCGCTATTGGAGCGTTGATCTCCAGGAGGCCTATGCAAGTCCGGAAGCGGTGCTGGCCCGCATCCTGGAAGAGCGGGAAGAGAAGGCATAGGGCGAGAGTGGCTGCGATGACCGCATGAGCCGCCGATCCCCTGTTCGTGCTTCTCTTTTCGCCCGCTGCGGTACCCGCGGGCGCTGGCCCGAGCAGTCAAGCCTAGACATCATCGGCGGGCGAGACCGTCCGAAGTGCCTCGAACAGGGGGCCGGAAGCGGCGGCGCGACCATCGCTTCCGGCGCGTGTCGTCTGTCCTGGACGGGGGCCTTATTCCGTAAGGCCGTCACGCCAGCGTAAAGCCGACCCAAAAAAGATGATCAATCCTACTGATCACGCCGCGATGATCGACCTGCCGTGCGCCGGCTAGCTTCTTCGGCACATGCGGCGTCTCGCGCAGGCTGTTTGCGCAATCGCGCTCTTGCGTGGACGCATTTTGTCTGCATAAATTGTCTGACAAAATCGTCCGACATAAAGAGGGGACTCATGCGACGCATTTTTGCGAAAGCCGCGCTCGGCGTGACGCTGGCGCTCAGTACCCTGGGAGCCGCCCGGGCGGAGTCCTATCCGTCGCGGCCCATCACCATGGTGGTCCCATTTTCCGCCGGCGGGGGCACTGACATCCTCGCGCGCCTGGTGGCTCGGGAGATGGAGACTGTCCTGCAGCAGCCGGTGGTGGTGGACAACCGGCCTGGCGCCAGCGGCGCCGTGGGCGCGGAAAACGTGATGCGGTCTCCGCCGGACGGTTACAAGCTGCTGTTCGGCACCTCGTCCGTGCTGGCCATCGCGCCTGTGCTCCAGGGCGGCGCCTCGGCCCATCTGATAAACGCCTTCGATCCTGTCAGCTTGGTGGCGACCACCGCCCTGATCCTGGCGGTGCCGGGCAATTCCAAGATCCTGACGCTCAAGGACTATGTGGGCGCAAGCAAGAAGGCGCCGCTCACCTATGGCACCTTCGGCAACGGCTCCACGCCCCATCTGCTGGGCGAGCTGTTCGCCAAGACCAGCGGGGCCGACATGGTCCACGTGCCCTATAAGGGCGCGGCGCAGGCCCTCAACGATGCGGCCGGCGGGCATATCGACAGCGTATTCCTGACCGTCACGTCGCTGGCGGGGAACCTCAAGGACAAGAGCACCCGCGGGCTGGCGGTGGCGGACACCGAGCGGCTGGCGCAGTTCCCCGACATCCCCACCTTTGCCCAGGAGGGCTATGCCGGCCTCGACGATGGCGGTTGGTTCGCGATCTTCCTGCCCAAGGGCGTTCCCGCCGAGATCCGCGACATCCTGTCCGGGGCGATCGCCCGGGTCCTCTCCAGCGAGAAGGTTGCGCGCGAATTCCTCACGGTCGGCATGACGGCGCAGGTCAGCACACCCGAGCAGTTGCAGGCCCGGTGGGATGCCTCCGTGAAGATGGTCCGCACCATCCAGGCCACCACCAAAATCGACATGAGCAAGTGACCCGACCGCGTGACCTGATCACGTGACGAACCGGGCCGGTCGCAACCCTGCGCCGGCCCCACAACACAGGTTGAGGAAGAGATGTCCGTTGCCTCCAAGGTTCCCGGTTACGAAATCCGCCGCTGGTATGTGCAGGAACAGGAAATCCTGACCAACGAAACCTATCGCGACGATGCCGCCGGGCCGCTGCGCAAGATCGTGGTCGCGGCGGTGGTGCGGAACCCCTTTTCCGGCCGCTTCAGCGAGGATCTGAGCGCCATTGTCGATCCCAGCGACGCGCTCGGGCAGGCCTTCGCCGAGCGCATCGTGAAGGCGCTGGATGGCGCGGCGGCGGAGAGCTATGGCAAAGCCTGCGTCGTGGGGGCGGCGGGCGAGTATGAGCATGGCAACGCCTTCATCACCGCACGGTTCGCCACTCCCGTCCGCCAGGCCCTTCCCGGCGCATCCGCCTGGATTCCCTCCACCGGCAAGCGCGGCGCGCCGGGCGTGGTCATCGACATTCCGCTCGCTCATATCAGCGAGCTCTATGTGCGGTCCCATTATGACACGGTGACCGCGCTCTTCGATGATGCGCCCAATGCCGACGAGGTGGTGGTGGCGTTCGCAGTGGCCACCCGCGGACGGATTCAGGCCCGGCTTGGCGGACCTCAGGCGCCGGCCGGCGCCTGAGAGGACCCGAGAGCGTGATCCGTTCAGATCAATCTGAACGGTGAAACGCTCTCTAACTCATTAATAGAGCATGCGTGATCGGGTCAGCCTGCGGAGCAGGCCGATCGGCGCATGCTCTGGCGGCGCAGCAGGCAGGAGCGAAGAGCGATGGCAGAGGCGGCGGGAACATCCCACCATGTGGAGCTGAACGGGCTGCGTTTCCATTATGTCGCCTGGGGCAGCCCGGACCTTCCGTTGCTCATCTGCCTGCACGGCCTGCGCAGCTATGGCCGGACCTTCGCCGGTCTAGCCGCTTCCTTGGACGACCGCTTCCACGTGCTCGCGCTCGACCAGCGCGGGCGCGGGGAGAGCGACTGGGACCCGGCCCGCCATTATTTCACGCCGACCTATGTCGCGGACCTGGAAGCCCTGGTGCGCCACCTCGGCGTCGCGCGCTTCCACCTGCTGGGCCATTCCATGGGGGGCATGAATGCGCTGCTCTATGCGCAACGCAATCCGGGCCGCTTGCTCTCGCTCATTCTTGAGGATAGCGGCCCGGAAGCCCAAGAAGGGCTCAGCAGCGGACTCCAGCGCATCCTCGCGGAACTGGAGCGCACGCCCCTCAGCTTCCCCGACTTCGCCGCGGCACGGGCTTTCTGGCGCTCCATCCGGCCCGACGTGACGGAGGAGGCGATCCAATCGCGCACCGCCAATTCCATGGTGGAAAAGGATGGGCGCATCGTGTGGCGGCACGACCAGGAGGGCATCGCGGCCTGCCGCATCGCGCAGGCGCGGGCGCAGGATCGGCTCGACCTCTGGCCGGCGGTGGACGCCATCGATTGCCCAACCCTGGTGCTGCGCGGCGCCCGGTCCGATTATCTCGACACGGACCGCGTCGCGCAGATGTGCCGGCGCAATCCCCGGATCCTGGCCGAGGACATCTTCGGTGCCGGCCATTATGTGCATGATGACAATCCGGTTGCGTTCAACCGCGCGGTCGGCGATTTCCTTGCGCCGTCCCCCTGACGCGGCAGAGCGAGCAGCATGGCCCCAAAGAAGGATACTCCTCCCCAACGTGGCCAGACCGTCCGCGATCGCATCACGGCCGTCCTGCGGGACGACATCCTCATGGGCCAGTTCGTGCCGGGACAACGCCTGTCCGAAGCGGACCTATGCGCGCATCTCGACACCAGCCGCCCCTCCGTGCGCGAGGCGCTACGCCAGCTGGAAGCGGAACGGCTGATCGAGATCCAGCCCTATCGCGGCCCGTCGGTGGCGCGGCTGGACTGGACCGACGCGGCGCAGATCTATGATGTGCGGGCGCTGATGGAGCCGGAAGTGGTGCGCCTGTTCGCGGCCAACGCCACCCCGAAGCAGCTTGCGGCCATGCAAGAAGCCCTGGACCAGTTCGAGGCGGCCCTGGAGGACGGGCTGGACCAGCCGATGCTGATCCGTGCCACCACCGCCTTCTATGACGTGATGCTTGAGGGCTGCGGCAACGCCATCCTGATGGAGATTCTGCGGGGGCTGCTCGCCCGCATCAATCTTCTGCGCTCACGCTCCATGTCCCATGCCAGCCGGCCGCGCCAGAGCCTGGCGGAGATGACCCGCATTCTGGCCGCCATCCGCGCCGGGGACATCGCAGAGGCCCAGATGGCGGCGAGGGACCACGTGCTGAATGCCCGCGCCTATGCTCAGGCCGCCATGTGCCCTGCGGAGCGCGCGCGCGCCTAGAACGCGATACCGCTAGCGGGAACACGCCGGTCCCTGATCGGCGCGCTGATCTGCGTGCAAGCGGCCTTGGTGCGCACATCCCGTCCGGGTTCCGGCCGTCGAACCATGCGGGCACGACCTCGGTTTGCCCCGGAGCGGTACCCAGATTGCCGGTGCGCCTGCACACTCCGGTCAGCGTGCCGGGCGACCGTCCTTGGGGGCAGGGGGCACCGCTGAGGCCGCAGGGGCATTGCCAGCAGGCGGCGTCGGAGCGGCCTCGCCTGCCGGCCCCGCCGCGCTGGCCGTGGGCTGGGCCGCGGCGCCGGCCTCGGGCTCGGGCTTTGAAAACAGCATCGAGCGCACTTCCGCATTCTGGATGAGCGCGTCGATCTCCTCCGGCTCCCTGAATTCCATATGCACGGGCAAGACTTGGATGCGGTCGCGCAGGGAATCGAAGGCGGGGCGTTTCAGGCGGGCAAAGTCCTTCGCGGTGGTGACCACCCGCATCCCCTTTTTCTCCGCCCGCTCCACATAGGCCCGGATTTCCGCGACGCTATAGGCATAGTGGTCCGGGAAAGGGTGCTGTTCCACCACGTCCACGCCGATCTGGCGCAGCATGTCGAAGAACTTGGCTGGCCGGCCGATACCGGCGAAAGCAATCACGGGCTGACCGATGAGACGCATGGCCGCCTCTCTGTTCGCCCGCAGATAGGCCTTGAAGACCGGCTTGCGGCGCGAGACCGGCAAGGCGCGCTCGGCCGGCCCATCGCCGACCACCACCATGGCGTCCGCCCGCTCCAACTGGTCGCGGAAGCGCGCGCGCAGGGGGCCAGCGGGAATGGTCTCGCCATTTCCGATCCCCGCGACCGCATCCACCACCAGCAGCGTGGCATTCTTGACCAGAGAGGAGTTCTGGAAGCCGTCATCCATGACGATATGGGTCGCGCCGAGCGACACGGCGAGTTGGGCGCCGGCGACCTTATCCGTCGCCACAATGGTCGGCGCCTCTTCGGCCAGCAGGACCGCTTCGTCGCCCACATGGCGGACATCGTGCTGGGCGAGATCGACCAGCATAGGCCCCTTCTCGCTGCCACCATATCCCCGGGTCAGGGCAAAGGGCCGCGCGTCGCGCGCTTTCAGCCGTTGGAGCACCGTAATGACGGTGGGCGTCTTGCCGGCCCCCCCGACTGTGGGGTTGCCGATGCAGATCACCACGGCCGGTACGCGAACGCCTGGCTGGGACATGCGCCGCAGCGTGATCCAGCTGACCACGGCGCCGATGGGGGAGAGCAGCGTCGCCTGAAAGCTCTTGGGCTTCCACCAGAAGTCGGGGGCGTTGCGGGACGTCATCTGCGGGCCAGCCTGATCTGGGCGAGATAGGGTTCGATGGCGGAAAGCGTTCGGTCCAGCGCGCCGCTCAGGGACTCTGTCGTGGTCCATGCGGCGCGGGCCGTCTGCAGGTGGTATTCGTGGTCTGCGAACTGGTCGAGCACAGCTTGCGTCAAACTGGCCCCGTCCGACACGGGAATGGCGCCGCCGCTCTGGTCGAGCTGGGCATATAGGGCGCCGAAGTTCCACACATGAGGTCCATGAACCACGACCGCACCCAGCTTTGCCGCCTCGATGGGGGTCTGGCCCCCATGCCGCACCAAGGATCCACCTACGAATACCACAGGCGCGAGGCGGTAGAATATACCGAGTTCGCCAATTGTGTCCGCGACATAGATTTCCGTCACCTCGCCCGGCAAGTATCCCGCCTCGCGCCGGATGGCGGAGAGGCCGGCGGCCTGGGCGAGGGTCTCAACGGCCGGACCGCGCTCCGGGTGACGCGGCGCGATGATGGTGAGAAGGCCGGGCAGAGCCTCGCGGAGGCGAAGATGGGCCTCAAGGACACTCTCGTCCTCGCCCGGATGGGTCGAGGCCGCCAGCAGGATCGGCCGGTCGGCCACCTGTGCCCGCATTTCCTCCAGCGCCTCCGGTTCGGCGTCGGGTGGGGGAACGTCGAACTTCAGGTTGCCCACGGGCTGAACGCGGGTGGCGCCAAGGCTGCGGAACCGATCCGCATCTTCTCGGCTTTGGGCGAGGCACAGGTCGACCATGGCGAGCAGGCTGCGCGCGCTGCGTGGCAGGCGGCGCCATCGCTCGGCCGAGCGGTCGGACAAGCGCGCGTTCACCAGCATCAAAGGTGTGCCCCGGCGCGCCACCTCGGTCATCAGATTGGGCCAGATCTCCGATTCCGCCATCAGCGCGAGGTCCGGCTTCCAATGGTCCAGGAAGCGCGTGACGAATTTGCGCGCGTCCAGCGGCACGAACTGGTGAATGATCGAGGGGTGGCCGCGCCGCCCAACGATCCGGCTGGAGGTCAACGTGCCGGAGGTCAGAAGCACGTTGAACCCGCGTTCGGTCAGCCGCTCGATGAGAGGTAGAATCGACAGGACCTCGCCGACGCTCGCCCCGTGCGCCCAGATCAGCGGGCCCTTGGGCCGGGGGGCGCTGGCAATGCCACGGCGCTCGGCAAGGCGGCGGGGGTCTTCCTTCCCCTTGCGGACGCGGTGGGCGAGCCAGGCGGGCGCCAGCATCGCCGCGGCGGTCGTCACGCCACGATACAGATGCAGCGGAACCGGCAGTCCGTTCGCCCTCATGGATGCTGACCTCCAGTGCCCGGACCACGTCCCACCATGGCTTCGGCGCGGGCCGTCACCTCTTCGAGGCGGGTCTGGACCAGGTCGCGTGCCGCCTTAAGCCCGTGCTCGTCCACGTCTCGCGCGACCCAGATGGGCTCGCCCGCTACCGCCGCGCCGACGCCGAACGGCAGGTTGAGGCTCGCCTTGTCCCAGCTCTTGAGCTGGATGCGGTTGCGCGTGGTCATGGCGACCGGGAGAATAGGCCGGCCGGAATGACGGGCAACCGTGACGACGCCGAGCCCGGCGCGCCGGGCGATCTTGGGAACGTCGGCTGTCATGGCCACGTTTATCCCCTGAGCCAGCGTATCGATCAGCGCATAAGTGGCGGAGACCCCGCCCTTGCGATGGAAATCCTGAGGCGAGGTCGCCCCGGACCCGCGGATGGTGCCAACCCCAAGCCGCTCGGCGGCAATGGCGTTGATCTCCGCATCCGCGTGACGGGAGATGAGCACCTTGGCCTCATGATGCGGCTGCATGATGAAGGGCGTGAGGAAATGCTGTCCGTGCCAGAAGGTGATGATCGCCGGAAGGTGGGAATCGATGCGTTCATAGATGTCGGCGGGCTCGACGAGAAACCGCGTGGTATGGGCCACCAGTGCGAAATAGCCCCCGAAGGCGTTTCCGGCGGCAAGCTGAAAGGCGCGGTTGGTGCGCACGCGACGCCACATTCTGAAACCATGTCCTTGGATCTGGACGACGAGGCCGCCCCTTGCCTGTCGTTTGGGTCATTGATTGGAAAAGCGATCGGCGCCGGGCGGGAGGCCGCGGCGCCGCGCAGATGTAACTAAAGTAATATCAGTGCTCGTGGCCCGTCTCAGGGTCCAGCAGCCGGTGCATATGCACGACGAAGTAACGCATCATCGCATTGTCCACGGTCTGTTGCGCCTTGGCGCGCCAAGCGGCGGCAGCGGAGGCATAGTCGGGATAGATGCCGACGATATCGAGCTTGGACAGGTCCTTGAACTCGATCCCGCCAAGTTCCTTCAGCTCTCCGCCGAAGACCAGGTGCAGCAGTTGCTTGTGATCGGATGAGGTCGTCATGTGGCCAGCGATCCGGGGTTGTTGGGCGATCAGGACGTGCCAAACTCGTCCTGCGCGACCTTTAGCATTGGCCGGTGCAGATGTCGCCCGGAACAAATGAGAATGCCGTGCCGAGGTACCGCCTTGTTGTAGGTTGGCGCCGCGTCGTTGGGGTCAGTCAGGCGGCCGCCTGCTTCGTGCACGATGAGATCGGCCGCCGCAATGTCCCAATCGCAGGAGTTGGCGGACGCAAGCGCCACATCCAACTGGCCGGTCGCCACCCTGGCAAGGCGAAGGGCAAGAGAGCGGACCCTGGGCCGGCGGTCCACTTGGGCATGGCGCGCCACACGGTCCAGCAGGAAGCCGGGACCGGAGATCGCGGCGGCATCCAGCGTGGCGCGCTGGGTCGCCGCGACGGCCGTTCCATTCAAGGTGCTCCCGCGTCCCGCCTCCGCAAGGAAGAGTTCGTCGGTGACAGGGGCGTAGAGCGCCGCTGCCACCGGGCGGTTTGCCTCAATCAAGGCCACGGATACAGCCCAGTCGGGCTCTCCGCCCATGAAGGCCCGCGTCCCGTCGATGGGATCCACGATCCAGACGCGACGATGGGAGAGGCGTTCGGCGGTGTCGGTGGTTTCCTCGGAGAGCCATCCACACCGAGGGTCGATGGCGGTCAGGCGCTCTTTCAAAAAGCGATCAACGGCTATGTCGGCCTCGGTGACGGGCGAATCGTTCTGTTTGTTCCAGGTGCGCAGGTCGGTGCGAAACAGCGAGAGCGCCAAGGCACCGGCGGCGCGCGTCGTCTCCGCGAGAGCGCGCAGGGTTTGCCCCGCCGTTTCCCGCTGTGGCGCGGCGGCATCGGGGGGCAGGGGGGCGGAAGTCATGGCGCAAGCCATTAGGGGCGCACGCCCGCCGACGCAAGCGGAGCGGGGCCTCTCCGAGTCACGACTTTGGGTGCAGGCTGCGGAACCCGCCGGCCGGCCGGCGTCAAATCAGTCCCGCCGCGACCGCGCGCAGCACCGCTGCATCGATCACCAGACCGGCAAACAGGATCAGACCCGCGTCGCGGTTGGACTTGAACAGGGCCAGACACCGTGCCCCGTCGTGGATATCCAGGCGCACGACTTGCCGGTACAGGACCAGACCGAAGCCCATGAGCCCGAGCGCCGAGAACAGTCCAGCGCCAGCGGTGACGAGGGCGGCCGCGAACAGGCAGAAGCAGGCGAAGTAAGCGACCGCGAGCGCCAGCCGGCTTTTTTCACCGAACAACAGAGCGGTCGAGCCGATCCCGACCATGGCATCGTCTTCACGGTCCTGGTGGGCATAGATGGTGTCGTAGCCAAATACCCAGCACACCGATCCGGCGAACAGCAGGAGCGCGGGATCGTCGATGCTGCGGAACACGCAGGCCCACCCCATCAGCGCGCCCCAGGAAAAAGCGATCCCGAGGATCAACTGGGGCAGCGAGGTAATGCGCTTCATCAAGGGATAGATGGCAACCACGCCGATCGAGGCGACGCCGGTGACGATGGCGAAACGCGGCAGGCACAACAGGACCGCCAGCCCGACCGCCAGCTGGAGCGCGAGGAAGGCGAATGCCCCCGCAACACTCACCTGCCCGCTGGCCAATGGCCGGTTTCGCGTGCGCTCAACCTTCCGATCGATGTCCCGATCCAGAATGTCGTTCCAGGTGCAGCCGGCGCCCCGCATGGCGATGGCCCCGATGGCGAACAATATCAGATAGAGCGGGTTGGGATAGGAATGACCTGCGGCGATGGCGGCCAAGGCCGTCGACCACCAGCAAGGAAGAAGCAGCAGCCAACTCCCGATTGGCCGGTCCGCGCGGGCGAGGCGCAAATAGGGGCGCAGCGCGAGGGGGGCATAGGTATCCACCCAATTCCCCTTGCCGGCATCGGCAACCGAGGCGCCTGCACCTTCCCCCTCAAACGCAGTCACTCGGGCGGCCTCAGTTTCTCAGAGCATTGCCGGAAAGCGTATCGAACACGCCGCCACCATTGGAACTCTGACCGGGGACATAACCTGTCGTCACACCCAAGGCGGAGGAGAGCGAGCCCTGCGGCGGCGGCTTGCCCGCGCCGGTAGCGGCCCCGCTCGCCGCTGCCGCGCATACCTTGTCGCGCAGGGCGGAGGATTTCTGGTTCGCGGTGCGGGACTGGGCGATCGCCTCATCCGGGATCTGGCACCATTCCTTGTTGTCCGACAGATATTTGACGAGCTTTGACTCGGCGGCCGTATAGGCGCGGAACAGCGGGCAAAGTTCCTGCGGCGCGGCCTTTGCCTTGCCCGCAGCTTCGAGCGCCTTGCCTTTGGTCTGCATTTCGTCGCGGATGGCCGCGAAGTCGGTCATGCAATCCGCGCGAGCGGCGTCCACGCCAAGGGCGAGCCCGGTGCCGACCGTCAGGAGCGTGAGGGCGGTGGCCGAGGCGCGCTGGATTCGGGAATTCAGCGACATGTGAGTTTCCGCAACGTTCCGGTTGATTTCTTCCCTTACAGAGAGCGCAAAGATAGGGCAATATCACGGCAAGGTTTCAAAAGCTTCAAACCGCGTGGCAGCGCTTGACGGAGATTTCGTCAGCCGCTAGGTTCGCGCAACTTTCAAAGGGTCCGCACGGCAAATGCGCAAGATCGTTTCCATTCTCGTACTTAGGGGCACCACCATCGGGACAGCCTGAGGCTGATCGCGGACGATGGTGGTGTGTGACGAGGGGCCTTCGGGCCCCTTCGTCGTTTTTGGTCCTGCTTCATGCATCGCGTTGAATTGAAAAGGGCGGCGGATTGAGACCGCGCGCCGGGGAGAGACGGAATGAGCAAGGAAATGACCGGCGCCGAAATGGTCATCCAGGCGCTCGCCGACCAGGGCGTCGACCGCCTGTTCGGCTATCCGGGTGGGGCAGTCCTGCCGATCTACGACGCGCTGTTCCATCAGAACAGCGTCGAGCACATCCTGGTGCGCCACGAGCAGGCTGCGGTGCATTCTGCCGAAGGCTATGCACGCTCCTCGGGCAAGGTCGGTGTTGTTCTGGTCACCTCGGGTCCTGGTGCGACCAATGCGGTGACCGGTCTTGCCGATGCGCTGATGGATTCCATCCCCGTGGTCTGCATCACCGGCCAGGTGCCCACGCACCTGATCGGCAACGACGCCTTCCAGGAGTGCGACACGGTCGGCATCACGCGGCCCTGCACCAAGCATAATTATCTCGTGCGGGACGTGAAGGACCTCGCCCGCGTCCTCCACGAGGCCTTCTATGTGGCGCAGAACGGGCGCCCCGGACCGGTCGTCGTCGACATCCCGAAGGACGTCCAGTTCGCGGCGGGCCTGTATGTCGGACCGGAGAATATCGAGCACAAGACCTACAAGCCGAAGCTCCACGGCGATGCCGACAAGATCGAGGCGGCGGTGCGCCTGATCGCCTCCGCCAAGCGCCCGATCTTCTATACCGGTGGCGGTGTCATCAATTCCGGGCCGCAGGCCAGCCGCCTGCTGCGGGACTTGGCACGTCTCACCAAGGTCCCCGTCACATCGACCCTGATGGGTCTCGGGGCCTTCCCGGCCGCCAGCCCGCAGTGGCTCGGCATGCTGGGCATGCACGGCACCTATGAAGCGAACATGGCGATGCACGGCTGCGACGTCATGGTCTGCATCGGTGCGCGTTTCGATGACCGCATCACTGGCCGTATCGACGCCTTCTCGCCGGGGTCCAAGAAGATCCACATCGATATCGATCCGTCCTCCATCAATAAGAATGTGAAGGTGGACCTGCCCATCATCGGTGATTGCACACGGGTGCTTGAGGCCATGGTTCAGGCCTGGACCAAGCTCGACCTGTCGCTGGATCGCGAGGCCATGGCCACGTGGTGGGGCCAGATCGACCGCTGGCGCGCGCGCCAGTGCCTCGCCTATCGGCACTCGGACGAGGTGATCAAGCCGCAATACGCCATCGAGCGGCTTTACGCGGCAACCAAGGACAGGGACGTCTACATCTCGACCGAAGTCGGTCAGCACCAGATGTGGGCGGCGCAGTTCTTCCGTTTCGAGGAGCCCAACCGTTGGCTCACCTCCGGAGGCCTTGGCACCATGGGCTACGGCTTGCCCGCCGCCATCGGCGCGCAGATCGCGCATCCGGATGCACTGTGCGTGGACATTGCGGGTGAAGCCTCGATTCTCATGAACATGCAGGAAATGTCCACGGCGGTTCAGTTCAATCTTCCGGTGAAGATCTTCATCCTGAACAACCGCTACATGGGCATGGTGCGCCAGTGGCAGGAATTGCTGCATGGTGGGCGCTATTCGCACTCCTATTCGGAGGCGCTGCCCGATTTCGTGAAGCTCGCGGACGCCTATGGCGGCGTCGGCATGCGCTGCGAGAAGCCGGGGGATTTGGATGCCGCCATCGCCGAGATGATCGCCATCAAGCGCCCCGTGATCTTCGACTGTATCGTGGACCAGCAGGAAAACTGCTTCCCCATGATCCCTTCGGGACGCGCACATAACGAGATGATCCTCGGCGACATGGCCATGGACCTCGACGAGGCGATCACCGAGGAAGGCAAGATGCTGGTCTGAGCCTCCGCCGCATTCTCCATCGCCGCACCTCCTCCCGCGCGGGAGGAGGCTCCGCCCACGCAGAGACTTTTCATGTCCCACATGTCAGAGCGCACCGAGCGCCATACCCTTTCCGTCCTCGTCGACAACGAGCCGGGCGTGCTGGCCCGCGTCATCGGCCTGTTCTCGGGCCGCGGTTACAATATCGACAGCCTCACCGTGTCCGAGGTGAGCCAGGAAGCGCACCTTTCGCGCATCACCATCGTCACCACTGGCACGCCCATGGTGATCGAGCAGATCCGCAACCAGCTGGATCGCCTTGTCCCGGTCCATCGGGTGCGGGATCTCACCGTCGAGGCGGTGGCGGTGGAGCGTGAGCTGGCCATGGTGAAGGTGCGCGGCACGGGCGATGCCCGCAGCGAGGCGTTGCGCCTCGCGGAAGCCTTCCGGGCCCGTGTCATCGACGCCACCACCGAGAGCTTCGTGTTCGAGATCACCGGCAAGTCCGACAAGATTGACCAATTCGCCGTGCTCATGACCCCGCTCGGCCTCGTGGAAGTGTCACGAACCGGCGTCGTGGCCATTTCCCGCGGCCCCGAAGCGATGTAATGGCTGCGTCCGATCATCCGGCGCGACAGAGCCATTCCTGATCCCAGATTCTAAGAGACGCCCAACAGGAGAGAATGATGCGCGTTTATTACGACCGCGATGCGGACCTGAACCTGATCAAGGGGAAGAAGGTCGCCGTCGTCGGCTATGGCAGCCAGGGCCATGCCCATGCGCTCAACATGCGCGACAGCGGCGTAAAGGACGTGGTGATCGCGCTGCGCCCCGGTTCCGCCACGGCCAAGAAGGCCGAGGCCGAGGGCTTCAAGGTCATGACCCCCGCTGACGCCGCCAAGTGGGCCGACGTCGTCATGATGCTCACCCCTGACGAGCTGCAGGGCGACATCTATCGCGAGAGCCTGCACGACAACATGAAGAACGGCGCCGCGCTGCTCTTCGCCCATGGCCTCAACGTGCATTTCAACCTCATCGAGCCCCGCAAGGATCTCGACGTGCTGATGGTCGCCCCCAAGGGCCCCGGCCATACCGTGCGCTCCGAATATCAGCGCGGCGGCGGCGTCCCGACTCTCATCGCCATCGCCCAGGACGCCTCGGGCAATGCCCATGACCTCGGCCTCAGCTATGCCTCCGCCATCGGCGGTGGCCGCGCCGGCATCATCGAGACCACCTTCAAGGAAGAGTGCGAGACCGACCTGTTCGGCGAGCAGGTTGTCCTGTGCGGCGGCCTCGTGGAACTGATCCGCGCCGGCTTCGAGACGCTGGTGGAAGCCGGCTACGCTCCGGAGATGGCCTATTTCGAGTGCCTCCACGAGGTGAAGCTCATCGTCGACCTCATCTATGAGGGCGGCATCGCCAACATGAACTACTCGATCTCCAACACGGCCGAGTATGGCGAATATGTCACTGGCCCGCGCATCATCACGCCCGAGACCAAGGCCGAGATGAAGCGCGTGCTCACCGACATCCAGACCGGCAAATTCACCCGGGACTGGATGCTCGAGAACAAGGTGAACCAGGCCTCCTTCAAGGCCACCCGCGCCCGCCACAACGCGCACCAGATCGAGGAAGTCGGCGAGAAGCTGCGCGACATGATGCCCTGGATCAAGGCCAAGGCGCTCGTGGACAAGAGCCGCAACTGAGGCGTTTCGGCATAGAGCTGACGAAAAAATGCCCCGCCCCTCCGGGCGGGGCATTGTGATTTGTAAGAGCTGTTCCCAATCCAGCGACCGACACAGGATCCGGATGATGCGGCCCGAACCGAAGACACATTCGATTCATGCTCCGCATGACCTGACTGTCTTCTTCATGGTCGGCGTGGTTCTGATCGCTTATGTGGCCTTCGCCCTATCCCCGTCGAGCTACCAGCTTGGGCTTCAGTTGCTGGGTGTGGATGCCAAGCCGTTCTTTGGAATGGCACGGTCCATTCGCTCTGACGAGTGGATCGTCTACACGCCACTCGTTCAGATCGCGGTGCGCAGCGGCTTCGCCCCCCTGGATCTCGTCTCCCCTTATCACGAGTCCCTTAAAAGCTTCATCGCCCTCCCCATTCTGGACTGGTCGCTGATTTTCAAGCCGCAGCTTTGGGCCTATTGGGTCCTGCCTCCAGCCTATGCTTATTCTCTCTATTTTGGCTTGATGTGGGCGAGTTTTATCTTGGGTTATTTCGTGCTTTTGCGTCAGCTAAGGGTCCCGACCTGGATTGCCTTCTTCGGCGCGCAGGCTTTTTTCTGGTCTCACTTCGTCCAAGTCTGGTGGACGAACAACGCGCCGGCCTTGGCGCTGGCGCCGTGGCCTGCGGTGATATTTCTGTCCCGCCTTAGCCCTTTGCCGAAAACCGTTCTCTTGTTCTGGGCTACGGCCGTGTGGGCCTTCGGCCTCGTCTATCCGCCATTTCAGATTCCTACAGCGTTTGCTTTGCTGGTCTTGATGCTTTCGTTTCGATTTGATGCCTTTGCGCGCACAAACCTATTTGTTGGCCTGGGAGCAGGGGTCGCCGCCGGGTTGGTTTTTTATCTGTATTTCGGCGATCTCATCGAGGTGATGCGCAGCACAGTCTATCCAGGCCAGCGCTCTTCTGACGGTGGTTCGGTGCCGCTGCTGATCGCGCTCGCAAATTTTATCCCCTTCCTCACGACCGCGGTGTTCACGCCGCTTTTGAGTGCATTCAATGAATGTGAAATTGCAGCGGCGACCACGCTGATCCCGCTGATGTTGGTGGTTTTCGCACGATATGACACCGCGAGACTGCGCTTAGCGGACATAGGTGGTGGTGCGATCGCCATCGCGATCGGGCTTGGCTTGATGGCGGCATGGATGCTCCTGCCGGTCCCGTCCGCCGTGGGGCGGTTCTTGCTCTGGAACTATGTGCCGCCCATGCGCATGTTGTTCGCGTTCGGGCTGCTGCTGTCGATGGCCTGTGTCGTGATCGGCGCGCGGTTGGACTATGAGGTGAGCTTCAAGCGCGCTGCCCTGTTCATCGCCATTTTGGCGGGCAAGTTCGCGCTGACGACCCTGCTTGTGCCCGCCGACGCGGGGGTAAAGGTCAGCTATGTCGTCCAGCGAACCTGGTTCGATGGTGTCGCCGTCGCGATACTCGCGATCCTGATCATTGTGGTTAAGCTCAATCCGCGCCGCATGGTGGATGCGCGCATCGCTGTCTTTACCGCAGCGGCGCTCATGGGGACGGCCACTTTCGGAACATTCAATCCGGTTCAGTCCGCGCGTCCCATATTCAACATTCCGCCATCGCCGTTCCAGAATGATATGCGAGCTCGGGCGCGGGAAAACCCCAATGGATGGCTAATTGTTCCCGGTATGTACGGTGCTGTATTGAATGGCGCTGGTATTCCGGCCATCAATCACACCTTGATGACACCGCAGCTGCCCTTCTTCCGGGGCGTATTCCCAGAAATGGCGCAGGACCAGTTCAACGAGGTCTTCAATCGATACGCCCATATCGTCCCGAAATCGGGTGACAACATGCCCCAATCCCCCCAGGGTGATGTGATCCATGTGCCGCTGGCTCCGTTCGAAACGCGGGTCGGAGATGGGCAGGGCGCGCCGCAGAGCAAGTAAGACCTATGCTCCGCTGCCGAGGAAGAGGCGGCGCAGAAACAGATAGTTGAGCACAAACAGCACAATTTCCGTCGACAGCTTCAGGGCAGCGGTTACCCATTCATTGCTGCTGGCGAAGAGGGTCAGGAAGGTCGCGGTGATTAGGAAATTAAGAGTGGCGAGAGCCACATAGCCGACCACTTCGCGGGTACTGGGTCGCGTCCGCGTTCCAAACGAAAAGAATTTGTGCGCCGTGAATCCGAAGGCCGAGGCTGCGCAGCGTGCAATGAAAAGGGCGAGCGGGATCTCCATCTGCTGGTAAAGCGCCAGGAAGACGATCAAATCCACCGCCCATGTGCCTCCGGACGACAGAAGGTATCGAAACGCGCTGCTGGTGCTCAGTCGCATCAAGACGTTCAAGGTCTGGGGCCCCGGCACTTCACGTCAAACGCCATCGAGGCTGTTTTTCAGCGAACTCATCGGTCGCACGGATCGCTTCAACCGCAGGTGAAGCGTTGTCCGCGGCACGGACTGAATATCGTAATTGAGGAAGGCCAGCAGCATTTGGGTGCCGATGATGATCGGCAGTGCGGCGAGCATGACTGTGCCCGCGGTGGCCGGTGTCTGGAATCCCCAGCTTGAAAGTCCGAAGATGATGCCGAAGGTCGTCAGGAAGAGTCCGAGCACCAGTTCCACCGATGCGACGCTGAAACTGCGGACGAAGTAGTTGTAGAAAATGCGCTTCCCGAAATTCCGCAGGTGGGCGACGGCGAAGCGCGGTATTTCGCGATGGGGCTTCAGCCCGCTTACCTCATCCGCATAGCGCGCGAACATTGGCACATCCACTACCTTCGCCGTCAGGATAGACAGGCGGAAGAGCAGATCGGATTCGAAGAAGTATCGCTTCGCGATCTTGTCCGCTGGGAGCAGTTCCACCAAGCTGGCGTGGATGGCGAAATAGCCGTTGGTGGGATCGAAGGTCTGCCAGTAGCCGGTGGAAAATTTGGCGAGGAACGACAGGCCGGCATTTCCGAGCAATCGCACCAATGGCATTTGTGCCACGCCTTCCGGCTCAAAGAAGCGGTTGCCCTTGGCATAATCCGCTTCCCCGGTCGCGATCACGCCGACAAAGCTCGGGATGAGGCGAGGGTCCATCTGTCCGTCCCCGTCCACCTTGACGATGACGTCCGCGCCGTCCGAGGCCGCTTGCTGCATCCCGGTGAGGGTTGCGCCGCCAACACCCATGTTTGTGGTGTGAAACAAGACGCGGACACGGGGGTCGGTGACGTTATCTTGAATAAAGCGCCCAGACTGATCGGGACAGGCATCGTCAATCGCGTAAATCGCATTGACCTCGGGGCCGATGCGCTCGATGACCGACTGGATGTGCGCTGTCACGCGATAGCAGGGAATGACCACCGCGATCCGCGTCTCCGACACTATTTCAGCGAGCAGATCCTTCATCCCGCGCCCTTTTGGCCCATATGACGCAGACCCACGCAATAGCGCCCCGGCGGCTTGCCCCGTTGCTCTGCCCCTTGCGCGGCAAAGTCGTCATGCGCGGGGTCGAGATACGCGTTCAAGCGCACCTCCGCAAGAAGAGGCACGCCGACCTGCCGCTTAATTGGCGCGCGGCGTGCCGGGCGGAGACGTCCTGTCCGGCGGGGGAAGCACCGGAGTGGTTCCGGTATCGGGAGCGGGCACGCTCATCCCGGAGTCGGGCGTGCGGGCGGGCGGGAGAACGCCGTCGGTCCGGTTCAGGCGATCGCTCAGATTTTCATCCGGCTGGGGTCCCGGCCGCGTTGGACCGGGTGCCTCGGGCGGCCGGGTCGCGTTGCCGACCTGCGCCTGTGCAGCCGTGACACATAGGAGGGACGCAGCACCCAGCACGGCTCTCAGGCATTGTCTCATCGCTCGCGCTCCTGCGGGTGTACCGGCGTGAGGTTCTGCCGGTGCTGCAATGCCAACGGTGGCGGCAAGCGGAGGTTCCAGCGCGGCTCAATGCCCCATCAGCTTCAGCGCCGCGGCGCCGGGGGCGAGCATGGCGAACGCCCAGAGCGCCGCACTGCCGATATTGGCAATCTGAAAGGGGATCTGGCGCATCGCCAGAATGCCCGCCACCAGTGGGATGATGGCGCGCAGCGGTCCGAAAAAGCGCCCGATGGCGACGCTCCAGAAGCCGAAGCGATGGAAGAAGCTCTCCGCCCGGGCCACAAGATCCGGACGGCGCGAGAGCGGCCAGAAGCCGCGCGCCTGATCCTTGTAGCGCCAGCCGATCCAATAGGAGAGGGCGTCGCCCAGGATCGCCCCGAGCGTCGCCGCGAGCCACATGGGCAGCATGGGAATGCCGCTCACCTCGATGAGCGCGCCGATGGCCAGCAGCATGGCGGTCGCGGGGACGAACAGCGAGAGCAGCGCGATGGATTCCGCAAAGGCGATGGCGAAGATCACCAGCGGCGCCCACTCCTGGTTCGCTTTGACGAACTCGGTCACGGCATTCAGAAGCGAAGAAAAATCCAGCATGAAACCTCCGGCGCCGTCCTTTCGCCGCCCCGCACACCGGACGCAAGGGAAATCCGGCGGCAAAGGTTGACCCAGCCCCTCTGCCACGCACTTGTGACGACCGGGCGGCTCGACTTCTCAACTTGTCTTGAAAAATCCACGGAACTGCGCCATATGAGCGCTCACAGCAATCGGCGGTGTCCCTTTGGACCGGAGCGATTGCTCCTCGGGCCGCGTAGCGGAAGCGGTGGAGCGCCATGGCGTTCCCGTCGGTTTTGCCCGATACCCAATTGATGTGCGACAGCCCAGGCCACGCGGGGTGTCATATCCCTCGCGAATGCGCAGCGTGCGGCATCGGCCGCGCCGGCGGCGTTCGCCGCATGAAAGACAGAGCTTGACCTCTTTTTCTGAACTCGGCCTTGCCGAGCCTATCGTCCGCGCTTTGACGGAAGAGCGCCATGTCACGCCCACGCCCATCCAGGCCGAGGCGATCCCCCATATCCTCTCCGGCCGTGATCTGATCGGCATCGCCCAGACCGGAACCGGCAAGACGGCGGCCTTCGCGCTGCCCATCCTCGACCATCTCGCGCGCCATCCGGCCCGCCCCCTGCCGAAGACGGCGAAGGTGCTGATCCTGTCTCCGACCCGCGAATTGTCGGCGCAGATCCAGGAGAATTTCGAGAAATTCGGCCGCCATCTGCGCCTCGCCGTGGCGCTGGCCATTGGTGGCGTGCCCATGGGCCGCCAGATCCGCGCCCTGCATGCCGGCGTCGATGTTCTCGTCGCCACGCCCGGCCGCCTTCAGGACCTCGTGGACAACCGCGCCTTGACCCTCGACAAGGTGGGCGTGTTCGTCCTCGACGAGGCGGACCAGATGCTCGACATGGGCTTCGTCCATGCCATCCGCGCCATCGTGCGCAAGCTGCCGGCCAAGCGCCACAGCCTGTTTTTCTCGGCCACCATGCCGAGCGCCATCGCGGATCTCGCCAAGTCCATGCTGCACGAGCCCGTGACCGTGGCCGTGACGCCGGTGTCCAAGACCGCCGACCGCGTCGAACAGCGCGTGATCCTGGTGGAAAAGCAGGGCAAGTCGGCCTTGCTGGCGGAACTGTTGACCACCGAGCAGGTGGACCGCGCCCTCGTCTTCGCCCGCACCAAGCACGGCGCGGACAAGGTCGTGCGGGCGCTCGCCAAGGCGGGGCATACGGCGGAAGCCATCCATGGCAACAAGTCCCAGAACCAGCGCGACCGCGTGCTCGCGGCGTTCCGCGACGGCACTGTGCGCACCCTGGTCGCCACCGATATCGCCGCGCGCGGCATCGATGTGACCGGTGTCAGTCACGTGTTCAATTTCGACCTGCCGAACGTGCCGGAATCCTACGTCCACCGCATCGGCCGCACCGCGCGCGCCGGGCGCGAGGGCATTGCGATCTCGTTCTGCGACGGCGAGGAGCGGGCCTATCTGAGGTCCATCGAAAAGCTGATCAAGATGCAGATCCCGCTGGTGGACCGCCGCCCGCAATCGGGCACCGCCCCTGCGCCGCTGCCGGCGGATCCGGCACCGGCCGCGCGCCCCCATGGGGCGGGACGGCCTGCGGGCGGGGGACGTGGACGCGGTCCGCGTCCCGCCGGCGACGGCCAGGAAGGGCGCGCTCAGCAGGGCCGTGGACCGGCCACCCGCACCGAGCGGTCCGACCCCCGCAAGGCCGATGGCCGCAAGGGCGAGGGCCGGAACGGTACGCGGCGCGACGAGCCGCGCGGCGGCGGAAAGCCGGCGTCGGGTCAGGGCAACGGGATCGGGGCCGTGGGTTTCATGCGCAGTGCGCCGGCGCGGGGCGGAAAGCCCGATGCCGGTTCGCGCGGCCCCCGCTGAGTTCGGAACAACTGGAGAATTCTATATGGCGAAGGAAGAATTGCTGGAATTTGAGGGAACGGTGACGGAAGTTCTCCCCGACGGGAATTTCCGCGTACGGCTCGATAATGATCATCAAATTCTGGCTTACGCGGCCGGAAAGATGAAGAAGAACCGGATCCGCACCATCGAGGGCGACCGGGTCGTGGTGGAAATGTCCCCCTATGACCTGGATCGCGGGCGCATCAATTTCCGCCACAAGGCGGAAGGCTCCATGCCCCCGCCCGGCGCCCGCCGCCAGCAGAACTTCCGCCGCCGCTGATCCAGGGGACGGCCCGCTCGGGCCGTCCGGCGCCTCGCGGTTTGGATGACCGCGCGGCTCTGGCCCATTGCCTTCCGGCGGCGGGCCGCTACCTTCCTCCGCCTGCACCGCCCGCACCGGCCTTTCCCTGAGGCCGGGCGGATCGCGTTGCGGGTCTGCGGGCGCTCCGGCATCGCCGGGCCGCCGGCCAAGGGCGCCGAACCGGCGCCGAGGGAGGAATGATGGGAGACGCGCGCGACGCGGCGGCGGACGCGAGGGCAGGGCGGAGCGAGCGCGCGGTCGCTCTCTCCGGCATACGCATCACCTTTCCGAGCCGGGACGCAGCCCCGTTCACGGCGGTGGAAGATGTGGACCTCAGCGTCGCGGACGGGGAATTCGTCGCCATTGTCGGCCCGACCGGCTGCGGCAAGTCCACTTTGCTCAATGCGACCGCGGGCCTTCTGACGCCGAGTGCCGGGACCGTCGCGATTTTTGGCGAACCGCTGTCCGGGCTCAATCGGCGCGCCGGATACCTGTTCCAGGCGGAAGCCCTGTTTCCCTGGAAGACGGCCCTCGACAATGTGGCGATCGGCCTGGAAGTCGCCGGCACCCCTTCCGGTCAGGCCCGGGCGCGCGCGGCGGAGTGGTTGACGCGCGTCGGCCTCGGGGCGTTCACGGCGCGCTATCCGCACCAATTGTCCGGAGGACAGCGCAAGCGCGTCGGTCTCGCCCAGGTCCTGATCCGCGACCCCAAGATCCTGCTCATGGACGAGCCCTTTGGCCCGCTCGATGCCCAGACCCGCCAGATCATGGGCAACATGCTGCTGGAATTGTGGAATGCCGAGCGCAAGGCGGTGATGTTCGTCACCCACGATCTGGAAGAGGCCATCGCGCTCGCCGACCGCGTGGTCATCATGGGGGCGGGCCCGGCCGCGCGCATCATCGGGGAATGGCGTGTCGCGCTGCCCCGGCCGCGGGATATTTCGGAAATCCGGCTCGAACCTGCCTTCCATGCGCTCCACAAGGAGATCTGGTCGGCGCTGCGCGATGAAGTGTTGAAGGGCTATCGCCAGGCGGAGCAGGCGGCATGACGCGCCTTCGCCTTGTGCTTCTTCAGGTCCTGGTCGCAGTGGTGCTCATCGGCATCTGGCATTTCGGCTCCACCGTGAAGATTCCGGCGGGCATGCTCTCGCCCAAATCGATGTATCTGCTGGATCCGTTCTTCTTCTCGACGCCGCTCGCGGTGTTCGAGCGGACCTGGCGGGATTTCTACACCGGCGTCATCTGGTATCACCTCGGCATCACGCTGCTGGAGACCGCGCTCGCCTTCGCCATCGGGGCGCTGGGCGGGGTGCTGGTTGGTTTCTGGTTCGCGCGCCAACAGCTCCTCGCAGCGGTTTTCGATCCTTATGTGAAGATGGCCAATGCCCTGCCGCGCGTGGTGCTGGCGCCCATCTTCGCGCTCTGGCTCGGGCTTGGCATCTGGTCCAAGGTGGCGCTGGGCGTGACGCTGGTCTTCTTCATCGTCTTCTTCAACGTCTATCAGGGCGTGAAGGAGGTGAGCCCGACCGTGCTCGCCAATGCGCGCATGCTGGGCATGAACGAACGCCAGTTGATGCGTCATGTTTACTGGCCCTCGGCGCTCACCTGGATGTTCTCCTCGCTTCACACGGCAGTCGGCTTTGCGCTGGTCGGCGCGGTGGTGGGCGAATATCTGGGTTCGGCGGCGGGGCTCGGCTATCGCATCCATCAGGCGGAAGGCGTGTTCGACGTGACGGGCGTGTTTTCCGGCATGCTGGTGCTCGCCGTCTTCGTCATCATCATTGATGCGGGCGTGACCGCCATCGAAAAACGCCTGACGGTGTGGCGTCCCACGTCCGCCGGGCATTCATGACCAGCCGGGCAAACCGGCGCAGATCGGGAGGAAATCCATGAAAGTCTTTGCCAAGGCCGCGCTTGTCGCGCTCGCCGGATTGCTCTGCGCCGCGCCGGCTTTTGCGCAGCAGGCGGAGAAGCCCAAGCTCACTCTGGGCGTCGGAGGCAAGCCGCTGCTGTATTATCTTCCGCTGACCATCGCGGAGCGGAACGGCTACTTCAAGGAGCAGGGGCTCGACGTCACCATCAATGATTTCGGCGGCGGCGCGAAATCGCTCCAGGCCCTGATCGGCGGCTCCATCGACGTGGTGACCGGGGCCTATGAGCACACCATCCGCATGCAGGCGAAGGGCCAGGACATCGTCTCGGTCATCGAACTCGGCCGCTATCCCGGCATCGTGCTGGTGGTGGCCAAGGACAAGGCGGAAAAATACAAGGCCATCAAGGACCTCAAGGGCGCCAAGATCGGCGTCACCGCGCCGGGCTCCTCGACCAACTTCTTCGTCAACTTCCTGCTCGCGAAGAATGGCCTGAAGCCTGATGACGTCGCCTTCGTGGGTGTGGGCGGCGGTGCCTCCGCCGTGGCGCAGATGAAGCGCGGCGAGATCGATGCCATGTCCAATCTCGACCCCGTCATCACCAAGCTTCAGAGCGACGGCGACGTGGTGGTGCTGGCGGATTCGCGCACAAAGGCCGGCAATGACGAGATCTTCGGCGGCCAGAACCCGGCGGCGGTCCTCTATATGAAGACCGACTTCGTGAAGGACAATCCCGTCACCACCCAGAAGCTCACCAACGCCTTTTACAAGTCGCTGCAATGGCTTAAGACGGCGACGCCGGAGGATGTGGCGAAGGTGGTTCCCGAGGACTATCTGCTCGGCGACCGCGCTCTCTATATTGCCGCGGTCACGGCGTCGAAGCCCACCTATTCGCTCGACGGCATCATTCCCGAAAGCGGCATGAAGAACGCGCTCGGCATGCTGGTGGAATTCGATCCGGAGCTCAAAGCCGCCAAGATCGATCTGTCCAAGACCTTCGACGGCAGCTTCGTGAAGAAGGCGTCTGAAACCGTGAAGTGAGACATGGCGCCCGAGCGCCGGCAAAGGCCGGCGCTCGGGCGTATGTCGGCGTGTCTCCCAAGCCGCGCTAAAGGGTGGCGGTCCCCGCAAGATCGCTCAGCATGTCCAGAGCCACCGCCACGGAGCGCAGGCGAATCTCCTCCCGCCCGAGGGCGCCGAATCGCATTTCGCGATGGCGCACCACCCCATCCTGCCGGGCGCAGGCGAAATGGACGAGGCCCACCGGCTTTTCGGCAGAGCCGCCGCCCGGGCCGGCGACGCCGGTAATGGACACGGCAAGCCCCGTGCCCGCCGCCGTCAAGGCACCGCGCGCCATTTCCCGCGCGGTCTGCTCGCTCACCGCGCCGAAGGCCGCGAGGGTCGCTTCGGACACGCCCAGCATCGCCACCTTGGCCGCGTTGGAATAGGTGACGAAGCCGCGATCCACCACGTCCGAGGAGCCCGGAATCGCGGTGAGAGCGCCGGCCACTAGGCCGCCCGTGCAGGATTCTGCCGTGGCGAGGGTGAGGCCGGCGGCGCGGCAGGCGCGCAGTACCGCCTCGGCGCGCGCATAAAGAGCAGGGTCCATCATGTGGGGCTCTCCTCCGGCAGGCGGATGGTGGCCGAGGCCATGGCGGCAATCCCTTCGCGGCGGCCGGTGAAGCCGAGCCGCTCGGTGGTGGTCGCTTTCACGCTGACACGGTCCAGCGCGACGCCGGTGATCTCGGCGATTCGCGCGCGGATGGCGTCCCGATGCGGCCCGACCTTCGGCGCTTCGCAAATGAGGGTCAGGTCGAGATGGCCGATTCGCCCGCCGCGCGCGTGCACCCGCTCGGCTGCGAAAGCCAGGAATTGGTCGGAGCGCGCGCCCTTCCATTGCGGGTCGCTGGGCGGAAAGTGGGCGCCGATATCGCCCTCGCACAAGGCGCCCAGCAGGGCGTCGGTGAGGGCGTGAAGGCCCACGTCCGCGTCAGAATGCCCCTCCAATCCTTGGCTGAAGGGAATGGCGATCCCGCCGAGCATCACATGGTCGCCGGGGCCGAAGGCGTGGACATCAAAGCCAGTGCCCATGCGCACGTCGTCGAGGCGGGAAGCGGGCGCGCCGGAGGCCCGATCAAGATCGGCCGGATGGGTCAGTTTCACGTTCTGCGCCTCTCCTTCGAAAACCGTCACGGGGTGACCGGCATATTCCATCACCGCCGCGTCGTCGGTCAGGCTGGCCCGGCCGGCGGCCAGCGCCGCGTCATGGGCCGCGCGCAGGGCATCGTAGCGGAAGGCCTGAGGCGTCTGCACCGCGCGCAGGCCCGCGCGATCCGGAGAAGCCGTCACTTGGCCCTGCGTGTCCACGCATTTTACGGTGTCGGTGACCGGCAATCCGGGAATGGCGGCGCCATGGCGGGCGCCCGCCGCGATGGCCCGCGAAATCAGCTCCTGCGACAGATAGGGGCGGGCGGCATCATGAACGAGAACGATGTCCGGCCTCTCATCGCCGAGCGCCGCAAGGCCCGCCCGCACCGAAGCCTGCCGGTCTGCGCCGCCTGAGACGGGAGAGCGCAGCTTTTCGAGTCCGGCAACCGCCGCGCGGTAGAGGGGCTCGTCGTCGGGATGGATGACCACCTGGATGGCGCCGATGTCGGGATGGGCGGCGAGAGCGGCAAGGGCGCGGCGCAGCACGGGCGCGCCATCCATGATGTGATATTGTTTAGGTACAGTTCCGCCGGCGCGGCTGCCGCGCCCCGCTGCCACCACGATTGCCGCACACAGCATCACTGAATTCACCTTTGCTTCTGTGCCCTTGAAGCGCGGCGGGCGGTCTGCCGCAAGTGGCAAGCGAACGGGCGAATGCCGAAGCCGTATGCGTCGCTTCGGGCACAACCTAGGGTGCGCATGCGCCCTGCGACTAGGGATCAATCACGCTGCCCTTGCATGGGCAGCGCGAATGTCTAGAATGTAGGCAAATGACAGGTGGCCTAATTTCTGTGCAGGACAATCGCGCCGTTTCTCTCCCGCCCCTCACGATCGGCGGGCACATTCTGGCCAATCCGGTGCTGCTCGCGCCCATGGCCGGGATCACGGACGCTCCGGTGCGGCGCATGGCCGTGCGCCATGGCGCGGGCCTCGTCGTGTCCGAAATGGTGGCGAGCGAAGCTTTGCTGTCCGGGCATGGCGAAATGACCCTGCGGGCCGAGCGCGCCGGGGCACCGCTCCATGCCGTACAGCTCGCCGGCAACGATCCGCATTGGATGGCCGAGGCCGCGCGCATGGCCGAGTCGGAGGGGGCGGACATCATCGACATCAATATGGGCTGCCCGGCAAAGCGGGTGACCACGGGCGCCGCGGGGGCCGCGCTGTTGCGCGACATGCCCCTCGCCGGGCGCATTCTGGACGCCGTGCGCGCGGCCGTCCGCCTGCCCGTCACGGTCAAGACCCGGCTGGGTTGGGAAGCCGGCGCGCCCACCGCGCCCGCGCTCGCACAGTTGGCGGAAAAGGCGGGCCTGTCCTTGGTGACGGTTCATGGCCGCACCCGCTGCCAATTCTACAAAGGCGCCGCTGACTGGGGCGCCATCCGCGCGGTGACCGAGGCGGTGCGCCTGCCGGTGATCGCCAATGGCGACCTGAGAGATGCGCGTGACGCGCCGGCCATGCTGGCGGCGTCCGGGGCGCACGGCGTCATGATCGGCCGAGGGGCGCAGGGCCGTCCCTGGTTTCCCGGCCATGTGGCGCGGTTTCTGGCGACGGGACGGGTCCCCGCACCGCCGAGTTTTGAGGCCCAACGCAACATGCTGCTCGAACTCTACGAGGGTTGGCTGTCGCTCTATGGCACCGGGCTCGGGGTCCGACAGGCGCGCAAGCATGTGGGCTGGGCCCTGGAGGCGGCCGCCGCCCAGGCTGGTCCCGCCGGGTCCGGGCCGGGCTGGGTCGCGACCTGGCGCGAGCGCCTTTTGACCTGTGAGCATCCCGCGCTTGTGCGCGCGGGCATATGCGAAGCATTTGATGATCTGAATTGGAGGGCCGCGGCATGAAGGCGGACACCAAGCGGCGTCCGGAGCCCGAGGCGAATTTCACGCGTGCCATCCTGGATGCCGTGCCCCATCCCGTGGTCACGCTTTCCGATACCGGGCAGATCATCGACGCGAACGTCGCTGCCGAGGCCTTTTTCGAGGTCAGCCTGCCGGTCTTGCGGCGCCGACCCTTCGCGGAGTTCGTGCCGTTCGGCACGCCTTTGCTCGGCCTGATCGATCAGGTGCGGCTGCGCGGGGCGCCGGTGAACGAATATCGCGTCGACCTCGGCACGCCCCGCAATGGCGGGGAGCGCGTGGTGGACATCCATGTGGCGCCGGTCTCTGAGAAGCCGGGTCATGTGGTGGTGATGCTCCAGGAACGCACCATCGCCGACAAGATGGACCGCCAACTGACCCATCGCGGCGCCGCCCGCTCCGTGAGCGCGCTCGCCTCCATGCTGGCGCATGAAATCAAGAACCCGCTCTCGGGCATTCGCGGCGCCGCGCAGCTTCTGGAACAGTCAGCTGGCGACGAGGATCGGGCGCTGACCCGCCTCATCTGCGACGAGGCCGACCGGATCGTGAAGCTGGTGGACCGGATGGAAGTCTTCTCCGACGAGCGCCCGGTGGAGCGCGAGCCGGTGAACATCCATGCGGTCCTGGAGCATGTGCGGACCCTGGCCGCCTCGGGCTTCGGGCGCCATGTCCGCTTCGTGGAGGAATACGATCCCTCCCTGCCGCCGGTCTTCGCCAATCGCGATCAGCTGATCCAGGTCTTCCTCAATCTGGTGAAGAATGCGGCGGAAGCCATCGACGGCGAGGCGGATGGCGAGATCCAGCTCACCACCGCCTTCCGGCCGGGCGTGCGGCTCACTGTGCCGGGAACGTCGAGCCGGGTGAGCCTGCCGCTCGAATTCTGCGTGCGCGACAACGGCAAAGGCGTCCCCGACGACCTGCTGCCGCACCTGTTCGACCCCTTCGTGACCACCAAGCCGACCGGAACTGGCCTCGGCCTTGCATTGGTCGCGAAGATCATCGGGGACCATGGCGGCATCGTCGAATGCGACAGCCAGCCCCGGCGAACCACCTTCCGGGTGCTCCTGCCCATGTATCGCGGCAAGCGCGCCTCCGCCGAAGACAACTGAGGGATCCATGCCGACAGGAAGCATCCTGGTCGCCGACGACGACGCCGCCATCCGCACCGTACTCAACCAGGCCCTGTCGCGGGCGGGATATGAGGTGCGCTCCTGCGGCAACGCGGCCACCTTATGGCGATGGGTCAGCCAGGGGGATGGCGATCTCGTCATCACCGACGTGGTGATGCCCGACGAGAACGCCTTCGACCTCCTGCCCCGCATCAAGAAGGCGCGGCCGGACCTGCCGGTCATCGTGATGAGCGCGCAGAACACCTTCATGACCGCGATCCGCGCCTCCGAGCGCGGCGCCTATGAGTATCTGCCCAAACCCTTCGACCTGAAGGAATTGATCTCCATCGTCGGCCGCGCCTTGGCGGAGCCGAAGAAGGCGGATGCGCGCGGCCATGGCGGGGAGGACCAGGACAATATCCCGCTGGTGGGCCGCTCCCCCGCCATGCAGGAAATTTATCGCCTGCTCGCCCGCCTCATGCAGACCGACCTCACCGTGATGATCGCGGGCGAGAGCGGCACCGGCAAGGAATTGGTGGCCCGCGCCCTGCACGATTACGGCAAGCGCCGATCCGGCCCGTTCGTCGCCATCAACATGGCGGCAATCCCGCGCGACCTTATCGAAAGCGAATTGTTCGGCCACGAGAAGGGGTCGTTCACGGGCGCCACCACGCGCAATCCCGGCCGCTTCGAGCAGGCCGAGGGCGGCACGCTGTTTCTGGATGAAATCGGCGACATGCCCATGGAGGCGCAGACCCGCCTCCTGCGCGTTCTTCAGCAGGGCGAATACACGACGGTCGGCGGTCGCACGCCCATCAAGACCGACGTGCGCATCATCGCGGCCACCAACAAGGATCTGCGCACGCTGATCCAGCAGGGCCTGTTCCGCGAGGATCTGTTCTTCCGTCTCAACGTGGTGCCCCTGCGCCTGCCGCCCCTGCGCGAGCGGGCCGAGGACGTGCCGGACCTCGTGCGGCACTTCTTCCTCCAGGCGGAGCGCGAGGGCCTGCCGGCCAAGCAGATCGATTCCGCCGCGCTCGACCGGCTGAAACGCTATCGCTGGCCCGGAAACGTGCGCGAGCTTGAGAATCTGGTCCGCCGGCTGGCCGCGCTCTATCCGCAGGACATCATCTCGCTCGGCATCATCGAGGCGGAACTCTCCGAGCCCGCGCCCAATTCCCTTTCGGAAGACGCACCCGCCGATGCCACGCTCGGCGCTTCGGTGGAGCGGCATCTTAACGGGTATTTTGGCCAGTTCGGCGAGGACCTTCCCCCGCCCGGCCTCTATCACCGCATCCTGCGGGACGTGGAGTATCCGCTGCTCTCGGCGGCCCTGGCGGCAACGCGGGGCAACCAGATCAAGGCGGCGGAATTGCTCGGCCTCAATCGCAACACCCTGCGCAAGAAAATCCGCGACCTCGACATCCAGGTGATCCGGACCAACCGGTAATCTTTAGCATAAGCTACGCTTCAGATTGCCGAATTCCCGGTTACGGGCATAATCAGCCGTCGAAAGTGCGGGGGCCGGGGTGTCCGCCAGGGAAGATTGGCCTGAGCATCTGCTGCGGGTCCTCAATGATTTCATTGGGGAGATGAGCAGAAGCCGAGATTGGAGCGATGCGTTGCCGCCTCTGTTCGCGGCGATCGGGGAGACACGCGGCTATGACCGCGTGGCCCTGTTCCGGGCGCATGAGGCCGAAGACGCGGGACTGGCCGTCTCCTGTCACTCCGACTGGGCGCGGCCCGGCCTCGCGTCCCTGGAACGCACCGTTCATCCCTCGGTACAGCCCGCCGCTGCCGACGAAACGCAGCGTGACTGGGCAACGCGCCGCGCGCGCGGCGAGATGATCGAAGGGGTAGGGGACGCCCTCGCGGGATATCTCGGTGAATATTTCCGCACCCATGGCATCCGCCGATTCCTGACCATTCCCGTGATGGTGGAAGGCTATTGGTGGGGGCATCTGGCCGTCAGCCTGCCTGATCCCGCGCACGATTGGACCGAAGCCGAACGGGCGATGCTCCAGGTGGTGGCCCGCGTGGTCGGTCAGTTCGAAGCCTGGTCGCGGGGCGAGCAGCAAGTCAGCAAGGCCGCCCGCGACGCGATGATCACGGTGGCGCTCGATGGCATCGTCTCCATCAACGAAGCCGGACAGATCATCGAATTCAATCCCGCCGCCGAACAAATGTTCGGGTTTGACCGAGACGCGGTGCTTGGTCGATCCCTGGGCGAAACCATCATTCCCCCCGTGCATCAGGACACCCACGCACGCGGACTCACTTCTTTTCTGGCCGGTGGCGCGCCACGCCTGCTCGGGCGCCGGGTCGAGACTGAGGCGCGCCGCGCGAATGGCGAGGTGTTTCCTGTCGAACTGACCATCACCGAGATTCGTGCCGGTGGTCGGCGGTTCTTCACGGCTTATCTGCGGGACATATCCGACCGCGCCGCCTCCCAGGCGGCGCTGGAGCGTCTGGCCTTCGTGGACCAGGTGACAGGCTTGCCAAACCGGGCCGGGCTGCTGCGTCAGTTCCACTTGCCCAGCGGGGTCACATGCGGCGCTGTCGTGCTGCAGATTCCCAACCTTTCGCTCCTGTCCGCGAGCCTCGGCGACGTCTTTGTCGAGCCGATCCTGATCGGTCTCGCGCGCCGGCTGGAAAGCCTGATGCCGCAGGGCGCGCATCTGGCGCGCACCGGCGAAAGCGAATTCGCGGCGGTGGTTCCCTGTCTGGATGAAATGCATCGCATCGGCTCACTCATCAGTCAGGCGATCCAGGCGCCCATCGAGACCGAGGGCCGGCACTTCTATGTGCAGGGGAAGATCGGGATCGCGAAGGGGTCGGGAAATGTGGACGCGCTGCTGCGTGATGCGGAGCTGGCATCGCGCTGGGAGGGGTTCGGCGCGCGCATGTTCAGCGAATCCCTGCGCCTCCACCACCAGGATCAGCTCGACCTCGAAACCGAACTGCGAGAGGTGCTGCTTCAGCAATCGGACGCCCTCTTTCCCATGTTCCAGCCCCTGTGCGACGTCGCCAGCGGCGCCGTGGTCGGCTTCGAGGCGCTGGCACGTTGGCGCCATCCCAGGCGCGACATGATCCCTCCGTCTGAATTCATTCCTCTGGCGGAAGCGGCAGGCCTCGCGGACCAGCTGGGAGAAGCCATGCTGGAGCGCGCGGCCCGCGCCTGCGTGACCTGGAACACGCATCGCCGGGCCCGTGGCCTTGCGGAACGCTATGTCTCGGTCAATCTCTCCGCGATGCAATTGTCGGCTCCCGACCTGGTGTCACGCATCACGCGGGTCCTCGACCGCGCCGGGCTTCCAGGGTCTCAAGTGCGCTTCGAATTGACCGAAACCGCGATCCTCACGCATCCTTTGCTCGCAAACCGCATCCTTCAGGATTTGCGCAACATGGGCTGCGGCATCGCCATCGACGATTTCGGAACCGGCTATTCCAGCCTCGCCTATCTTCGCCGCCTGCCGGCGGATGCCATCAAGATGGACCGCTCCTTCATCCTCGGTCTCGACAGCGACCAGCGCAGCCGTCGCATCGTGCATGTTCTGGTTGACCTTGCCCATACGCTCGACATGACCGTGGTTGCCGAGGGCGTAGAGACGTCCGCGGCGATGAACGAGATCCGCGCCGCCGGCTGTGATTTCGCGCAGGGGTTCTTCCTGGGGCGCCCCATGAGCGCGGTCGACGCGACGGCCCTGGACGATCCTCCGCTGCAATGACCGGCGGTTCTGTTCCGCGCACCGCCCTGGCCACGATCCCTAACACATTGAGCCGACGCTAAAAGCGCGGGCCGCGCAGGAGCTTCATCCGCGCATTTCCGTGGACGCCGGGCTTCGATCAAACTTCTCCATTCCTTCTGTCACATTTTTGCACCAGTGTCGTTCCACTGCATCAGTCCAGTGCACCGGCATTCTCCGCTTTCCTGCGGCACCGCCGGTGTCACTGGAGCGGCGGCATTTTGGTGGAACCGTGCGGGTCGGTGCCCGGTGGGGCGAGGCGGGCCTGCCTTGCGCTCCCGGCGGCCCGACGCGGTGCGCCAGTTTGAGGATGTGAATGTGACGACCCTTGAGGGATCGGAGGGCGGCGCCTCCGGGCTGGGAGGACGCTTCTCGAGCCTGGGCTGGTTTGCGCCTTTGATGGTGATTCTCGCGCTGGTCTCGGCGCTGGTCACCTTTCTCATCCTCATGGGACTTACGCCTGTCGTTCCCACCCATGAGGTGGTGATCGGCCTGCTGGCCGGAAATGCATTCGCCGTCGCGGTGCTTTCCACCATGGTCGGGCGAGAGGTCTGGCGGATCGCCCGGGCGCGCGCACGCGGGCGGGCGGCGGCGCGGCTGCACGTGCGCATCGTCGGGCTGTTCGCCATCGTGGCGGTGGTGCCGGCGATCCTCGTGGCGGTGGTCGCCAGCCTGACGCTGGACCGGGGCCTGGACCGCTGGTTCTCCATCCGCACCCGCGAGATCGTCGCAAGCGCGGTTCAGGTGGCGCAGACCTATGTGCGCGAGCATGCGCTGAACATCCGGGGCGACGTGCTCGCCATGAGCAACGATCTCACCCGCCTCAAGCCCATGTATGAGAACGACCCCGAGCGGTTCCGCCAGGTGCTGACCGCCCAGGCCGCGCTGCGCAACCTGCCGGGCTCGATGCTGATCCGCCGGGACCTCTCGGTCGTGGAGCGGGCTCAGGTCAATTCGGGCCGCGAATATGTGGTGCCGGCCAATATCGCCATCAACGATGCCACCACCGAGCAGCCCATCATCTATCTGCCCAACGATGCGGACTTCGTCGGCGCCCTGGTGAAGCTCAAGGATTATGACGACCTGTATCTGTATGTCGCGCGCCCCATCGATCCGCGCGTCATCGGCTATCTGAAGACCACGCGCGAAACGCTCGCCGATTACGAGAGCCTAGAGCAGCGGCGCTTCGGCGTGCAGGTCGCCTTCGCCATGATGTATGCGGTCATCACCCTGATCGTGCTGCTCTCGGCGGTCTGGCTGGGCATCAACTTCTCCAAATGGCTGGTCGCGCCCATCCGGCGTCTGATCTCGGCGGCGAACCACGTCGCGGAAGGCAATCTTGACGTTCAGGTGCCCATCTATCGCTCCGAGGGCGACCTTGCCGCGCTGGGCGAGACCTTCAACAAGATGACCTCCGAATTGCGCGCCCAGCATACGAGCCTGCTGCAGGCCAGCGCCCAGATCGACAGCCGCCGCCGCTTCACGGAAGCGGTTCTGTCGGGCGTCGGGGCAGGTGTGATCGGGCTGGATTCGGACGAGCGGGTCACGATCCTGAACCGTTCCGCCGAATTGCTGCTCGGCGTGCGCGAAGCGGACGTTCTGGGACACCTCCTCGTGGATGTGGTGCCCGAGACGGCCGGCCTGCTGAAAGAAGCGGAAGGGTCGCGCCAGCGCGTCATCCAGGGCAACATCACGCTCGCCCGGGAAGGCCGAGACCGCATCTTCGCGGTGCGGGTCACGACCGAGCAGTCCAGCGAGGCGGAGCACGGCTGGGTGGTGACGCTGGACGACATCACGGCCCTGATCCAGGCGCAGCGCACCTCCGCCTGGGCGGACGTCGCGCGCCGCATCGCCCATGAAATCAAGAATCCGCTCACCCCGATCCAGCTTTCGGCCGAGCGGCTGAAGCGCAAATACGGCAAGCACATCACCCAGGACCGGGACGTGTTCGACCAATGCACCGACACCATCATCCGCCAAGTGGGGGACATCGGGCGCATGGTGGACGAATTCTCCTCCTTCGCCCGCATGCCAAAGCCGGTGGTGGACAGCCAGGATCTGGCAGAGACTCTGCGGCAAAGCGTCTTTTTGATGCGGGTCGGCCATCCTGAGGTCACGTTCGAGGCCGAGATGCCCGCTTCCCTCCCGGCGCGGTTCGACCGCCGCCTCGTTTCCCAAGCCTTGACCAACATCCTGAAGAATGCCGCCGAGGCCATCGAGGTCGTGCCGGCGGAGCAACGCGGCAAGGGGCTGATCCGCATCAAGGCGGACCGCTCCGGTGAGCATGTGGTGGTGGACGTGATCGATAACGGACTAGGCCTTCCCCAGGAAAACCGCGCCCGGCTCCTGGAACCCTACGTGACCACGCGCGAGAAGGGCACAGGGCTCGGCCTCGCGATCGTGGGCAAGATCATGGAGGAACATGGGGGTGGGATCGAACTGAACGACTCTCCGGACGGGCGCGGCGCCTGGATCCGGCTGAAGATGCGTGCGGACGGCCCGGTCGCCGCCGCCGATGCGGCGCAGGGAGCCTGAGGCCATGGCCCACGACATTCTTATTGTCGACGACGAAGCGGACATTCGCGACCTCGTCGCCGGCATCCTCGAAGACGAGGGCTACAACGCCCGCACCGCACGGGATGCAGACACCGCTCTCGCGGCCATCGCCGCGCGGCGTCCCAATCTGGTGTTCCTCGACATCTGGCTTGAGGGGAGCCGGCTGGATGGCCTGGAATTGCTCGACCTCATCAAGTCGGAGCATCAGGACGTTCCCGTCGTCATGATTTCCGGCCACGGCAATATCGAGACAGCAGTGGCCGCCATCAAGCGTGGCGCCTATGACTTCGTGGAAAAGCCCTTCAACGCGGACCGCCTGTTGCTGATCGCTCAGCGCGCGCTCGAAACCCTGCGCCTGCGTCGCGAAGTGAAGGAACTGAAACAGCACACGCCCCACAAGCTGGTGGGCCGCTCCAGCGCCGTTCAGCAACTGCGCGCCGCGGTGGACCGCGTGGGGCCGACCAATTCGCGCATCCTCATCATCGGCCCGTCCGGATCCGGCAAGGAACTGACCGCGCGCATGATCCATGCCGCGTCGGGCCGCGCCCAGGGGCCGTTCGTCGTCATCAATGCCGCCGCCATCACGCCCGAGCGCCTGGAATACGAACTGTTCGGCGTCGAGCCGGGCGATGAGCGCGAGGCGCGCCGCGGCGCCCTCGAAGAGGCGCACGGCGGAACGCTGTTTCTCGACGAGATCGCCGACATGCCGCGCGAGACCCAGAACCGGGTTCTGCGCGTGCTGGTGGAGCAGACCTTCACCCGCATCGGTGGCAGCGAGAAGGTGAGCGTAGATGTGCGCATCATCTCCTCCACGGGCCGGAACCTGGAAGAGGAGATCGCCAACGGTCGCTTCCGCGAGGACCTGTATCACCGCCTCTCCGTGGTGCCGATCCGGGTTCCTCCGCTCGCCGAGCGGCGCGAGGATATTCCCGAACTGGTGGACTTCTTCATCGATCTCATCTCGCAGACGACGGGCCTGCCGCGCCGGCGCATCGCGGACGATGCCATGGCGGTGCTCCAGTCCCACGACTGGCCCGGCAATGTCCGCCAGTTGCGCAACAATGTGGAACGCGTGCTGATCCTTGCCGGCGGCGATCCCGAAGCCATCGTCACCGCCTCGATGCTGCCGCCCGACGTGGGCGCGCTGGTGCCTAACCTGCCCACCGGAAACGGGGGCGAGCATCTCATGGGCCTTCCCCTGCGCGAGGCGCGCGAGGTGTTCGAGCGCGAATATCTCGCCGCCCAGATCAACCGCTTTGGCGGAAACATCTCGCGCACCGCCGAATTTGTCGGCATGGAACGCTCGGCCCTGCACCGCAAGCTGAAGGCGCTCGGCGTCGGATGAGCGTAGACAGGGACGTTCGCCGGGGACGTTTGCCAGGGGATCGGCCGGTGAACTAATCTGCGCCCACTGGGGGAATCATCCATGAAGGTCGTGATCTGCGGTGCGGGCCAAGTGGGTTTCGGCATCGCCGAACGCCTCGCGGGCGAGCAGAACGACGTCTCCATCGTCGATGCCGATCCGCGCCGCATCCAGATCGCCACCGAGCAATTGGATGTGCGCGGTGTGGTGGGCCATGGCTCGCATCCGGACGTGCTCGCGCGCGCCGGGGCCGAACAGGCGGACATGTTGATCGCCGTGACCCTCGCCGACGAGGTCAATATGGTGGCCTGCCAGGTGGGCCATTCCCTGTTCAAGGTTCCCACCAAGGTCGCGCGCATCCGCGCCCAGACCTATCTCCAGCCGGAATGGCGCGAGATGCTCTCGCGGGATCATCTGCCGGTGGACGTGGTGATTTCGCCGGAGCTCGAGGTGGGCGAGACCGTGCTGCGGCGCCTGTCTCTGCCGGGGGCGGTGGACACGGTGAGCTTCGCGGACGGCGCGGTGGTCGTGGCGGGCGTCGCCTGTGGCGAGGAGTGCCCGGTGGCTGGCACGCCGTTGCGTGAACTGACCCAGTTGTTCCCTGACTTGCGCGCCACGGTGGTCGCGGTGCTGCGCGGCGGCAAGCCCGTGGTGCTCAAAAGCGGCGACCAGATCGAGGTGGGGGACGTCGCCTATTTCGTCGCCGCCGCCAATCAGGTGAAGCGCACGCTCTCCATCTTCGGCCATGACGAAATTCCCGGCCAGCGCATCGTGATCGCAGGCGGCGGCAATATCGGCACCTATGTCGCCCAGGAACTGGAGCAGCGCAACGCGGCGGCGAAGATCAAGATCATCGAATCCTCCCGCGAACGCGCCCAGACCATCGCCGAGACGCTCCAGCGGGCTGTGGTGCTGCATGGGGATGCGCTGGCGCGGGACATTCTGGACGAGGCCGGCGTGTCGGACGCCGACACCATGCTGTCGCTCACCAATGACGACCGCATCAACATCCTCTCCTGCCTGCTGGCCAAGCAATTGGGTGCCCGGCGTATTTTGTCGCTGGTGAACGAGCAGGGCTATGCCGCCTTCGCCCAGGGCCTCGGCATCGACGCCCATGTCAATCCGCGGCAGATCACAGTGTCCAAGATCCTCCAGCATGTGCGGCGCGGGCGCATCCACCGGGTGCATGCGCTGCTGGATGGAACGGGTGAGATGATCGAGGCGGAGGCGTTGGAGACCTCGCCGCTCGTCGGCCGCCCGCTGCGCGATCTCGATGTGATGGATGGGCTGCGCGTCGGTGCCATCGTGCGCAACGGCGAGGTGTTGTTGCCCACCGGCGATACCGTCGTGCGCGCGCAGGACCGCGTGGTGCTGTTCGCCCTCGCCGAACGCATCAAGCGCGTGGAGCAATTGTTCCGCGTCAGCCTCGAATTTTTCTGATCCCATGGCCTCGATCGTCCGTCTCCTTGCGTTCGCGCTTGCCGGGACCGGCTTGGCGGCCTTGGTGCCGGCTTTGATCTCGGCCCGCTGGCAGGAGGGGCTCGCGCCGATTTTCCTGGCGACGACATTGGGGTGCATCTTCCTGGCCGGTGCCATGCATTTCGCGAGTGCCGGCCTAGCGGGCCGCATTCGCCGCTTCCAGGTGTTCGCCGCCCTCTGTGCCCTGTGGCTGCTGGTGCCCATTGCGGCTGCACCCGCGATCGCCGCAGGGGCCAAGCTGGATCTCGATGCGGCCTGGTTCGAGGCGCTTTCCGCCTTCACCACCACGGGCTTCACCCAGGTTGCCGATGGCCCGCGCAGCCTGTTCGTCTGGTTCGCCATCCTCCAATGGTGCGGCGGGTTGCTGACTCTTGTGTCGGCGGTGGCCATCCTGGCGCCCGCGGGCATCGCCGGCTTGCCAGACCGGGCGGTCCAGCGGCTGGATGAACGCGAAGCGGTGGATACGCTGGGGGTGCTGAAGGAGGTGGGCCCGCTTTATCTTGCGGGCTTCGGCATCGCCTTCCTCGCGCTCCTGTTCACCGGGACGAGCCCTTTCGCCTCCTTCTGCCTGGCTTCGGCCGCCACCTCCGCCGGCGCGCATCTGCCCCCGGTGGCCCGTGAGGCCCTCCAGGCGGGCGGTGCCACCCAATTGGTGTTCCTGCCCTTTCTCCTGTGGGCGGCGACCAGCGTGCGCTGGCATCGGGCGCTTGCGACGCGGCGCATCCATGCTGCCCCGGAGCAGCCGGAAAGCCTGATCCTGCTCGGCTACTGGCTTGTCCTGGGCATTTTTCTGGCGGTGCTCCTGTTTCGCCTCACGCCCGGATCCGATGTCGCGGGCGCGCTCACGGAAGGGCTTTTCACCGCCGCCGCCTTGATTTCCACCTCCGGCCTTCCGGGTGCCTCCGACACGTACGCGCATCTCCCGGCGGGCCTTGTAATCCTGGTGACGCTGGTCGGGGGCGGTGCGCTGTCGGTGGCCGGCGGGCTCAAGATCCTGCGGGTGCGGGCCATGGCGCTGCGCGCGCGGGGCGACCTTGCGCGCTTGATCTCTCCCAATATTGTTCAGCCCTCCCGCACCGGGGAGGGGGGGATCGGAACCGCCATGCGCGGCGTGTGGATCGGATTGGTGGCGCTGACCTCGACCCTGGCCGCGGTCACGGTGTCCCTCGGCTTCGGCGCCCCGAGCTTCGAGGCGGCCTTGACCGGCGCGGTGGCGGCAATCAGCAATAGCGGTCCGATCTATGATGCTTCCGGACAGGGATGGCCGCCCATTTCCAGCCTCCCCGCCGTCTCGATGATCGGCGCAGCCTTTGCGATGATCGCCGGCCGAATCGAGGTGGTCGGCGCTTTCGTCCTGATCCACCTTGCGTTCTGGCGCACCTGAGGACTTGCACACGACATGTCGCGCATCGCCTATGTGAATGGACGCTATCTCCCCCATGCTGATGCGGGAATCCACATCGAGGACCGCGGGTTTCAGTTCGCGGATGGCGTCTATGAGGTGTGCGAAGTTCGCGCCGGGCATCTTGTGGATGCGCGGCGCCATCTCGACCGCCTCGACCGATCGCTGGCGGAACTACGGATCGCTGCGCCCATGTCCCGGGCTGCGCTGCTCGTGGTCCTGCGGGAGACGGTGCGGCGGAATCGGATCCGCACCGGTCTCGTCTATCTCCAGGTCACGCGCGGCATCGCGCGCAGGGATCACGGCTTTCCGAGCCCGGATACGCCACCCTCGGTGGTGGTGACCGCGCGGGCCAGCGACCCTCGGGCGGGCACCGCCAAGGCCAATACGGGCGTCAAGGTGATCACCGTGCCGGATAATCGGTGGGAGCGCGTGGACATCAAGACCGTGGGGCTGCTTCCCAATGTGCTGGCGAAGCAGCAGGCTCGGGAGCAGGGCGCGTTTGAAGCCTGGTTCATCGATGATGAGGGCCAGGTGACCGAGGGCGCTTCCACCAATGCGTGGATCGTCACCGCCGATGGCGCTCTGGTGACCCGTCCCGCCGATGCGGGCATCCTGCGGGGAATCACACGAACGGTTCTGTTCGAGGTGGCGCAGGCGCAAGGCTTGCGGGTCGAGGAGCGCGCTTTCAGCTTGGCCGATGCCTTCCTCGCGCGCGAAGCCTTCGTCTCCTCTGCCTCGGGAATCGTCCTTCCCGTGGTTGCCATCGACGGCCGTCCCGTGGGCGGCGGGGTGCCTGGCCCGGTGGCGCTGGGGCTTCGGGAACGCTTCCACGAGTTTGCGGAAACGCAATCCTGACGCAGCGCAGCGTCAAATGCTGCGCAGCAAAATATCCTTGCCTCTCTCGCGCGCTGTGCCATTTTAGACGCCTAATTCCCGCCCCTCCGATGCGCCAGCGCCGGGGAAGGGTGGGGCAACGCCGAAACAATGGATACGAAAATGGCGGCGGAACGGACACAAAACCTTCAGGACACGTTCCTGAACCACGTTCGCAAGACGAAAACTCCCCTGACAATCTTTCTCGTCAACGGGGTCAAGCTCCAGGGCGTCGTAACCTGGTTCGACAATTTCTGCGTGCTGCTGCGGCGTGACGGACATTCCCAACTCGTTTACAAGCATGCCATCTCGACCATCATGCCGGGCCATCCCGTGCAGTTGTTCGATCCGACCGACGAGGCGGAGAAGGCGTAAAGCCGCGTGGAGCGCAAGAGCGTCGACCCTGTGTCGCGCGGCGCTGCCGGAACGGGTGCGAAAGGCGGTGTGGATCGCCGCGCCCCGCCCACGCGCTGCGCCGTCGTCACACCCCATTTCACCAAGCGCGCGGCGCGAGGGGCCGAAGAGCGGCGTTCGCCCGAGGCACGCCTCGAGGAAGCCGTCGGCCTTGCGCTCGCCATCGAGCTTGAAGTCGTGCATCGCGCGCTGATCCCCATCTCCGATATCAAGCCCGCCACCTATCTCGGGTCGGGAAAGGTGGAGGAGATGGCGGAGGTGGTGTCTGCGGAAGAGATCGGCCTCGTCTTCGTCGATGCCGCCCTTTCCCCGGTCCAGCAACGCAACCTGGAACGCGCCTGGTCCACCAAGGTCGTCGACCGCACGGCCCTCATCCTGGAGATTTTCGGCCAGCGGGCACGCACCAAGGAAGGCGCTTTGCAGGTGGAGCTTGCCCACCTGACCTATCAGAGGTCCCGCCTCGTGCGCTCCTGGACCCATCTGGAGCGCCAGCGCGGCGGCTTCGGCTTCCTCGGAGGTCCCGGCGAAACCCAGATCGAGGCGGACCGCCGCATCATCGGCGAGCGGATCGTGCGGATCGAGCGCGACCTGGAACAGGTGAAGCGCACGCGCGCTTTGCATCGCACCAGCCGCAAGCGCGTGCCTTATCCCGTGGTGGCGCTGGTGGGCTATACGAACGCGGGCAAGTCCACCCTGTTCAATCGTCTCACGCGCGCGGACGTGACCGCCCAAGACTTGCTGTTCGCGACGCTCGATCCGACGCTGCGCAGCGTGGACCTGCCGCACGGCACGCGCATCATCCTCTCCGACACAGTGGGCTTCATTTCCGAATTGCCGACCCAGCTCGTCGCCGCCTTCCGCGCGACCCTGGAAGAAGTCATCGAGGCGGATGTGATCCTGCATGTGCGGGACATGTCGCATCCCGACAGCGACGCGCAGGCGGACGATGTCCGCGACGTGCTCACCGACCTCGGCATTGACGTGGAAGCGGGCGGCAAGATGGTGGAGGTCTGGAACAAGATCGATCGCCTGCCTGAGGACGCCCGCCTGGCGCTGGCCAATTCGGCCGAGCGCGTGGCGCTGGAGGAGCGGCCGGTTCTCGTTTCGGCGCTGACCGGGGAGGGGACGGACGACCTGCTGACGGTTGTCGAGCGGCGCATCACCGCCGGCCGCACCACGCTGCATGTCCATATCCCCACCGAAGACGGGGAAGGGATTGGCTGGCTGTATCGCCATGCAGAGGTGTTGGAGCGCCGGGCCGACAGCGACGGCGCGCTCCATGTGGTGGCGCGCATCCTGCCCGAACGCATTGCACTCGTGAAACGCCGCTTCGGCGCGGCACGCGTGCGCAAGGTCTGACGGACAGGTCGTTCATGGAGCGATCCGCCGCCGAGCGGCGACGGATCGCTTAAAAGATCAGGCCTTGCCGCGCACCCAGCGCAGCGTCGTCTCCGCCACGCGGCGGCCGAGATGGGCGGCGGTGCGGCGGTCGGCCTCCGGGGGCGCAACGTCCGGGCCCTGGTCGATATTGGACTGGGCGAAGGCGCCGCCGAAGCCGCCGAGGCGGTTCAGGTCATTCACCGAGCCATTGGAATTGTTGTTACCCGGATGAAGGCCGAGGCCGACCCAGACCATGCCGTGCTGCTGGGAGAGGTTGAACATGGCATGCAGGCCCTGAAGCTTGTCGCCATTCTGGGAGCCGGAATTCACGAAGCCGGCTGCCAGCTTGTCCTTCCACTTCATTTCCATCCACCGCTTGGAGGACTTTTCCGCGAAGCCCCAGAAGGCGGCGGAGACATTGCCCATATAGATGGGCGCTCCGAACACGATGGCGTCGGCGGCGTCCAGCGCGTCCCAATGCGCGTCCACGTCGTCCACGGAGATCAGCTTGCCCTCGATGCCGGCCACTTCGCCGATGCCGGCGAGGACGGCTTCCGCCTGGGCCTTGGTGTGGCCGTAACCGGAATGATAGACGATAGCGACGACAGGCGTGCTCATGATGCGGCTCCTTGCGGTCCTTCACGGCAGGCGCGGAGAGATCTCCGGCTGCACGATTGACGTGCACCTTGTCTCATGCGCTGACGCCAAGCGCGATGCGAGACTCCGCAAGGAGATTTTGCAGGATTGCAAACAGATGCAGAGCGCGCTTAACCGGCTGGCAACCGCTGCGCGGTACAAAACCTCATGCAGACGCGTTCTCGCCTTCGCTCCGTCGTGACCGCCGTCGCCCTGTATGCGGTGGCCGGCGGCGCCATCGCCTATTTCGCTTATCATGGATACAGCGGAAACCACGGGCTTGTGGCGAAGCGGACCTATGCGCAGGACGCGGCCCAGCTGGAAGCGGAATTGGCGAAGCTGAAGGCCACCCGCATGGCGTTGGAGCACAAAGTGTCCCTCCTCAATGCCCAGCGCCTCGATCCCGACTTGCTGGACGAACAGGGGCGTCGCCAGCTGGATTTTGTCCACGCCAAGGACATTGTGCTGCTAAAACAGCAGAAATGAACTGATTTTAGGTTTACACCCCCTATAAACTGAAAATCAGTTCAACGCAGCAAATTCAAGCATTTACAATATGTTGCGGTGCAGCAGAGCGCATTTCGCGCTTTGAGCGGCGGTGCAGGTGCGCTAGAGCTTTCGTCGAAGGTTCGAGCGTTATCCTGAGGACGACGATGGCCACCAGACGATCCACCGCCAAAACCGTAACCCCCAAGGAGGCGGCGCCCGGAGAGGTACCGACCTTCACCAAGGAGCAGGAACTGCTCGCCTATCGCGAGATGCTGCTGATCCGCCGCTTCGAGGAGAAGGCGGGCCAGATGTATGGCATGGGCCTCATTGGCGGCTTCTGCCACCTTTATATCGGCCAGGAAGCCGTGGTCGTGGGCATGCAGATGGCCATGAAGACCGGCGACCAGGTGATCACCGGCTATCGCGACCACGGCCACATGCTCGCTACCGGCATGGAAGCGCGCGGCGTCATGGCCGAGCTGACCGGCCGGCGCGGCGGCTATTCCAAGGGCAAGGGCGGCTCGATGCACATGTTCAGCATCGAGAAGCAATTCTTCGGCGGCCACGGCATCGTGGGTGCCCAGGTCTCGCTTGGAACCGGCCTCGGCTTCGCGAACCATTATCGTGACAATGGCTCGGTCTCCGTCACCTATTTCGGTGACGGCGCGGCCAATCAGGGCCAGGTCTATGAGAGCTTCAACATGGCGGAGCTGTGGAAGCTGCCCGTCGTGTATGTGATCGAGAACAACAAATACGCCATGGGCACCGCCGTCACCCGCGCCTCGGCGCAGACGGACTTCTCCAAGCGCGGCACCTCGTTCAACATTCCCGGCGAGCAGGTGGACGGCATGGATGTGCGCGCGGTGAAGGCCGCCGGGGCGCGCGCGCTGGAATTCGCCCGCTCCGGCAACGGCCCCTACATCCTCGAAATGCAGACCTACCGTTATCGCGGCCACTCCATGTCCGACCCGGCCAAGTACCGGTCGAAGGAGGAGGTGCAGAAGATGCGGACCGAGCATGATCCCATCGAGCAGGTGCGCGCGCGCCTGCTGGAGGGCAAGCTCGCGAGCGAGGACGATCTGAAGAAGATCGATGCGGAAATCCGCGACATCGTGAACGAGGCGGCCGAGTTCGCGAGCCATGATCCCGAGCCGGACCCGTCCGAGCTCTACACGGACATCCTGCGCTAGCGGCGGCGGTCCGGGCATCCGGGCGGGGGCACTCCCATGGCCAGCATCAGCCTTCTCGTGGTTCTCCTCTCCCTCCTGACCTTTGTCGGGAGCTGGGGGGTGGCCGTCTATGAGGGCACGCGCGCCGAGGAAACCCTCGGCGCCATCAGCCCTGTGCGCCGCGTGTTCCTGGCGGTGTGGCCGTTCGCGGCGCGCCGTCCCGATCCGCCCGAGGCCCACGGGCAACGCGCCGGCAAGGCGCAGATCGCCCTCATCGCATCCGTCATGGTCGCGGTCGCCGCGGCTTCCGCCTACACCAATCTCACACATGAGCGCCCGGGAAAGGCCGCCTTCATGGCCTCCTTCGCGCCGAGCCAGAGCTGACAGCCATGCCCATCGACATTCTCATGCCGGCCCTTTCGCCCACCATGGAGAAGGGCAACCTCGCCAAGTGGGTCAAGAAGGAAGGCGACACGGTCAAATCCGGCGACGTGATCGCCGAGATCGAGACCGACAAGGCCACCATGGAAGTGGAGGCCGTGGACGAGGGCATTCTCGGAAAGATCCTGGTGCCCGAGGGCACGCAGGACGTGGCCGTGAACACCCCCATCGCCGTCATCGTCGCCGAAGGCGAGGATGCGAACGCCGCACCCGCCCCGACCCAGAAGGCCGCCGAGAGCGCCCCGCCCGCCGCGCCCTCTCCGGTCGCCGCCGCCGCGCCCGCGCCGCAGGTGTCCCCGGCGCCTTCCGCCGTGGCCAACCCGCCCGCCGTCGCCGTCCAGCCGGACCCGGACGTGCCCCCTGGCACCGAAATGGTCATCATGACCGTGCGCGAAGCACTGCGCGACGCCATGGCCGAAGAGATGCGCCGCGATGCCGACGTCTTCGTGATGGGCGAGGAGGTCGCCGAATATCAGGGCGCCTACAAGATCACCCAGGGCCTGCTGCAGGAATTCGGTGCGAAGCGCGTGGTGGATACCCCCATCACCGAGCACGGCTTTGCGGGTCTCGGTGTCGGCGCCGCCATGGCCGGGCTGAAGCCCATCGTCGAGTTCATGACCTTCAACTTCGCCATGCAGGCGATCGACCAGATCATCAATTCGGCGGCCAAGACCCATTACATGTCCGGTGGACAGGTGGGCTGCTCCATCGTGTTCCGCGGGCCGAACGGCGCCGCCGCCCGCGTCGGCGCCCAGCACAGCCAGGACTATGCCGCCTGGTACAGCCAGATTCCCGGCCTCAAGGTGATCGCGCCCTATAGCGCGGCCGATGCCAAGGGCCTGCTCAAGGCGGCCATCCGCGACCCGAACCCGGTCATCTTCCTGGAAAACGAAATCCTCTACGGCCACTCCTTCGAGGTGCCGAAGCTGGACGATTATGTGCTCCCCATCGGCAAGGCGCGCATCGCCCGCGCCGGCAAGGACGTGACGCTGGTGTCCTGGTCCATCGGCATGACTTATGCGCTCAAAGCCGCTGAGGAACTGGCCAAGCAGGGCATCGAGGCGGAGGTCATCGACCTGCGCACCATTCGCCCCATGGACGTTCCCTCCATTGTCGAGAGCGTGAAGAAGACCGGCCGCTGCGTAACGGTGGAGGAGGGCTGGCCCCAGTCGGGCGTCGGCTCCGAGATCGTCGCCCAGCTCATGGAAAAGGCGTTCGACTATCTCGACGCCCCGGTCCTGCGCGTCACCGGCAAGGACGTGCCCATGCCCTATGCCGCCAATCTGGAAAAGCTCGCCCTGCCGTCGGTCGCCGAGGTGATCGAGGCGGTCAAGGCCGTGACCTATCGCTGAGGGACGAGACAGATGCCCATCGAGATCCTGATGCCCGCGCTCTCTCCCACCATGGAGAAGGGCAACCTCGCCAAGTGGCTCAAGAAGGAAGGCGACAGCGTCAAGTCCGGCGATGTCATCGCCGAGATCGAGACCGACAAGGCCACCATGGAAGTGGAGGCCGTGGACGAAGGCGTGCTCGCCAAGATCGTGGTGCCGGAAGGCACCTCCGACGTGCCGGTGAACCAGCTGATCGCGGTTCTCGCGGGCGAAGGTGAGGACGTGAAGGCCGCCGCCGCGGGTGCCGGCAGCAAGCCGGCGGCCGCGCCTGCGCCTGCCGCCACTCCGGCCCCGGCCGCTGCGGCTGCCCCGGCTCCCGCCGCCGCGCCCGCGCCCGCTGCTGCGCCGGCTCCCGCCCCGGCGGCCAATGGGCAGGGAGGCCGCGTGTTCGCCTCGCCGCTCGCCCGCCGCATAGCCAAGGAGAAGGGGCTTGATCTTGCCGCCCTCTCCGGCTCCGGTCCCCATGGACGCATCGTCCTGCGCGACGTGGAATCGGCACAGCCCGGCGCGAAGCCGGCGCCCGCAGCCAGCCCGGCAGCCGCGCCCGCCCCGGCGCCGGCCGCTGCCGCGCCCAAGGCGGCGGTGGCGAGCGCGCCCGGCGTCGATCAGGTCAAAGCCCTGTTCGAGCCCGGCACCTATGAGGAAGTCCAGCTCGACGGCATGCGCAAGACCATCGCCCGCCGTCTGGTGGAGAGCGAGCAGGTCACGCCCACCTTCTATCTCAGCGTGGATTGCGACCTCGACGAACTGATGAAGCTGCGCGAGACGGTGAATGCCGCCGCGCCCAAGGACAAGGACGGCAAGCCCGCCTTCCGCGTCTCGGTGAACGACTTCATCATCAAGGCCATGGCGCTCGCGCTCCAGAAGGTGCCTTCCGCCAATGCGGTGTGGGCCGAGGACCGCATCCTGCGCATGAAGCATTCCGACATTGGCGTGGCGGTGGCCATCGATGGCGGCCTCTATGCGCCCATCGTCAAGAAGGCCGAGACAAAGACCATTTCCGCCATCTCCGCGGAAATGCGCGACCTCGCCGCCCGCGCGCGCACCAAAAAGCTGAAGCCGGAGGAGTATTCCGGCGGCAGCACGTCCATCTCCAATCTCGGCATGATGGGCATCCGCGACTTCGTCGCCATCATCAACGCGCCCCAGTCCTCGATCATCGCCATCGGCGCGTCGGAGCAGCGGGCGGTGGTGCGCGGCGGCGAGATCAAGGTCGTCACCCAGATGACCGCCACCATTACCTGCGATCACCGGGTGATGGACGGGGCGCTCGGTGCCGAGCTTCTCACCGCCTTCAAGGCCTATGTGGAGAACCCCTTCTCCATGCTGGTGTGAGCCGGCGCTGACGCGGGGCCTGCGGCAGATCAAAACCGCTGTCGCAGGTGGGGTGTAGGGGAAGGGCGGGCGGCGTTGCGCCGCCCGGATCGAACCAGAACGAGCGAGAACAGCCCATGAGCCACACTCCCCACCAGCTCGCCGCCGACTTCCCCGATTTTGCGGAGAAGATCCACGCGCTGCGGCAGAGCGATGCCCATTTCGCTCGCCTCGTCGCGGAGTATGACGCGGTCAATGAGGTGGTCCACAAGGCCGAAAGCGACCTTGAGCCCATGGACGACCTTGCTTTGGAAGCCAAGCGCAAGGAGCGCGTCCGCCTGAAGGACGAGATCTTCGCGCTTCTGTCCCGCTGAGGAACCGGCCCGGCGGCGCCCGACAGCCGCCGGATCCTCCGTCCCCAAGGCGCCGGCCCGTCCGGCGCGCGCGGGGCGTCAGCGGGGCGCCTTTGATCCCAGACCCCTCCGCGCGGGACGGACGGGAGGAGACGACCCATGGCAGATGCCCCTTATGATGTCATCGTGATCGGCGGCGGGCCGGGCGGCTATGTGGCCGCGATCCGCGCCGCCCAGCTCGGCCTGAAGACCGCGGTGGTGGAAAAGTCCCACCTCGGCGGCATCTGCCTGAACTGGGGCTGCATCCCCACCAAGGCGCTGCTGCGCTCCGCCGAGATCTACCACTATATGCAGCACGCGAAGGATTACGGCCTCTCCGCCACCGGCGTCGGCTTCGACGCGGCGGCGGTGGTGAAGCGGTCGCGCGGCGTGTCCTCCCAGCTCAATACCGGCGTCGGCTTCCTGCTGAAAAAGAACAAGGTGGACGTGATCTGGGGCACGGCGAAGCTCACCGCCGCCGGCAAGATCAGCGTGACGTCCGCCGAACACCCGCCCAAGGGCGCGCTGGGCGGCGGCGACTACGCCGCTAAGAACATCATCGTCGCCACCGGCGCCCGCCCGCGCGCGCTGCCCGGCCTCGAGCCGGACAAGAACCTCATCTGGACCTATTTCGAGGCCATGGTGCCGGAAGCCATGCCCAAGTCCCTGGTGGTCATGGGCTCGGGCGCCATCGGCATCGAGTTCGCCTCCTTCTACCGCACCATGGGCGCCGAGGTGACCGTGGTGGAGGTGATGCCTCAGATCCTCCCCGTGGAGGACGAGGAAATCGCCGCCCATGCCCGCAAGCGGTTCGAGAAGCAGGGCATGAAGATCCTGTCCGGCGCCAAGGTGACCGGCGTCACCAAGCATGCCGACAGCATCACGGCCCATGTGGAGGATTCCAAGGGCGTGAAGCACGACATCACCGCCGACCGGATGATCTCCGCCGTGGGCGTGGTGGGCAATGTGGATGGGCTCGGCCTAGAGGCGCTTGGGGTGAAGATCGAGCGCGGCATCATCGTGACCGACGGTCTCGGCCGCACCAATGTCCCCGGCGTCTGGGCCATCGGCGACGTGGCCGGCCCCCCCATGCTGGCGCACAAGGCCGAGCATGAGGGCGTGATCTGCGTGGAGACCATCAAGGGCCTCCACACCCACGCCATGGACAAGAACAAGATCCCCGGCTGCACCTATTGCACCCCGCAGATCGCCTCTGTCGGCCTCACCGAGAAGAAGGCCAAGGAGCAGGGCGTTGAGGTGCGCGTCGGCCGCTTCCCCTTCGTCGGCAATGGCAAGGCCATCGCGCTGGGCGAGCCGGACGGTCTGGTGAAGACCATCTTCGACAAGAAGACGGGCCAGCTGCTCGGTGCCCATATGGTGGGTGCGGAAGTCACCGAGCTGATCCAGGGCTTCGTCATCGCCATGAATCTGGAGACCACGGAAGAGGAATTGATCCACGCCGTGTTCCCGCATCCCACCCTCTCGGAAATGATGCATGAGAGCGTGCTGGACGCTTATGGTCGGGTGATCCACACCTGAGGTGCTTTGGGGGGCGCGGGATTGCGCCAGGCGCGCGGGCGGTGCCCCCTCCCAACCCTCTTCCGCCGGGCGATGCGAAGTGACTGCTTGAGGTTCGGACGCTTGGCCTCCGCGCACCGCCAAGCCCGCTCCCACTTGCGGGGAGGGCCGGGGGTAGCGGGGAAGGAATGCGGCCGCATAGGTCGCGACCGCGCCCCTCCATCACCCAAGCAGCGCGCGCATCTCCTGGGCCACCGAGAAATCGCCCAGCGGGCGCGCTTCCACCTCGTCCACGGAACGTATGCCGAGACTGGTGGTGAGGAACATTTCCTTCACCCGCGCGAGGTCTCCCGGCATCAGCGGCTGCTCAACGGCGCCACGCTTGAGAAGCTCCGCGCGCAGGATGCCGGGTAGCGCGCCGTCTTTCAGCGGCGGCGTGACGAGCGCACCATCCTTCACCACGAACACATTGGCCATGCTCGTTTCGGCGATGCGCCCCTGGGTGTTGAGGATCAGCGCATCGTCCGCGCCGCGCCCGGCCGCTTCCTGGCGGGCAAGAATATTGTCCAGATAATTGAGGGACTTGATCCCGCACAGTGGCGAAAATTCGTTGCGCCGCGTGACCCGGGCCACGACCAGCCGCACCGGGCCGTCCGGGGGCAGGGGGCCGGCCGTGATCAGGAGGCTCGGCTCGGGCTCCTTGGGCGGGAGCACGCCCCGCGGGGCGGGGCCGCGCGAGAGGGTGAGGCGCAGGACGCCGTCCGAAAGCCCATTGGCCGCCAGCGTCTCGCCAAGCGCGGCAACGAAATCGACGCGCGGCACCGGGAGCGCCAGAAGTCCCGCGCCCCGGCGCAGCCGGGCGAGGTGGGCCTCCAGCCGCAACGGGGCGCCGTCCCGCGCCTTGATGGTCTCGAACAGCCCGTCGCCGAGCGTGAAGCCCCGGTCGGTGGGGGCGATGCGGGCCGCCTCCGCATCCTGAAGCGTTCCGTTCAGCCAGACCTGCATATGTCCTCCCTGTGTTCAGGCGCCGGGCGCCGGTTCCGGTGTTCCTTCCAATGCGCGCCGCAGCGGCGCAAGCTTCACGAGGCTTTCCTCATATTCGTCCGCCGGAAGAGAGTCCGCGACAATGCCGCCCCCGGCCTGGGCGAGAAGCGTCTCTGCGGACCGCACGATGGTTCGGATGACGATGGAACTGTCCATGGCGCCATCCACGCTGATCCAGGCCACCGAGCCGCAATAAGGACCGCGCGGGGTGGGCTCCACGTCGTAAATGATCTCCATGGCCCGGATCTTGGGCGCACCGGTCACTGATCCGCCGGGAAAGCAGGCCCGCAGGAGATCCACCGGCCCGAGCCCCGGCCGCAACTGGCCTTCGACGACCGACACCAGATGATGCACCGAGGCGAAGGTCTCAAGCCCGTTGAGGACCGGGACGCGCACGCTGCCCAGCGCACAGACGCGGCCGAGATCATTGCGCATGAGATCCACGATCATCAGGTTTTCGGCACGGTCCTTCTCGCTGGCGAGAAGCTCGCGGGCGAGTGCCGCGTCGCGCGCGGGATCCGCGTCACGGGGCCGCGTGCCTTTGATGGGGCGCGTTTCCACCCGGCCCTCGGTCGAGAGGCTGAGGAATCGTTCCGGCGAGGCGCTGATCAGCGCGCCACCGGGAAACGATACCAGCGCCGCGAACGGCGCGGGAGACTGGGCGCGCAGCCGCCGATAGAGATCGAGATCACTGAGGCCAGGCGGACGGGCCGCCTCCAGGCGATGGGTGATGTTGGCCTGAAAAATGTCGCCGGCGCGGATGTAATCGATGGTCCGCGCGACCGCGGCCTCGACCGCGTCACGCGATTGCCGGGCATGCCAGGTCCCCGCGCCCGAGCCGGGCGGCGCGGCGAAAACGCCCGGCGCGGTGACGAGGCGGGCCAGGATGCGCTCCACCTTCTGTGCCGAGGCGGTGGAGAGGAGATGGGCGCTTTTCGCCTCATGGTCAAAGGCGATGAGCGTGTCATAGATGCCCATGACCATGTCGGGCGTGCCGTGCGGGTCGGGCTTGGGCGCCGGCAGGCGCTCCAGGTGGCGGCCCAGTTCATAGCCCAGATACCCGACCGCCCCCGTGCGAAACGGCACCGGCCAGTGCGGCTCGGGTAGCGGGAGGGTCGCCAGCGCGGACTGGAGCACCGCGAAGGGATCGCCCGGTACGATTTCCCCGTCGAGGCGAGTCTCATGCGCATTGGCAATGACCAGATGGACCGGCTCGATGGCCACATAGGAATAGCGACCGCGCGCCCCGTCTGGTGCCGCGCTTTCGAGAAGCGCCGCCACGGGGTCGCCCGCAAATGGGGCGAAGGCGGCTGCGGGATCGCCATAGGGGAGGGAAACGAGCGGCACGGGCGATTCTGCGGGCTGCGGGAGCTTGCTTTTACGGGAGGCACGCCGCTTCTTGCAACGCATGCGCCGACGCACCGCGCTTTCGGCATGGCGCCGTGTGAAGCTCTGCGGCGCGCGCGGCTTTCCCCAGTGGCGGGCGATAGATAGGTTGCCTTATAAACCGGCCGCAGCGCCCCCCGGAAAAACCCGCCCGTGTCCCAGCCCTCCTTGACCCAGCAACGGCCTGCCGCCCTGTGGTATCTGCTCGGTGCGCGCACCGCGCTGTCCGTGCCCGGCCTCGTGCTTCTGGCGGGTTATGTGGGCTATGGCGGCCTCCTCCAGGCCGTGGATTTCCCCTTCTTCGCCGGGCTTCTCTCCACGCTGCTCATCTGGGCGCTGCCCGCGCAGATCATCCTCATCGGCGGCCTTGCCACGGGCACCGGATTGGTGGCCATCGCGCTCGCGGTGGGCCTCTCCTCGCTGCGCCTCCTGCCCATGGTGGTCTCCATCGCGCCTTATCTGCGCGGCACGCGGCGCAATACGGCGGTCGAACTGCTCTGCGCCCATTTCGTCGCCATGACAGTGTGGGTGGAAGGCCAGAGGCTGCTGCCAAAAATGGCCGCCGAGGGCCGCGTGCCGTTCGTGCTCGGACTGGGCACTGCCCTCATCACCATCAGCCTCGTGGGGACCGGCGGCGGCTTCATCATGGCGGGCGAATTGCCCAAGCATCTTGCCATCGGCCTGCTGCTGCTGACGCCGATTTCCTTCAGCATCCTCATGGTGCGCGGCGCCTCCGGGATCACCGACTGGGTGGCCCTGGCGGTGGGATTCTGCACGACGCCCTTCGTCACCGGGCTCAGCGGGGGCATGGACCTGATGCTGAGCGGGATCGGCGGGGGAACGCTCGCCTATCTGGTCGGCCGCTGGCGGAGGCGTCGCCCATGAGTGCGATCCAATCGGAATGGTCCGCCATTTTGGTGGTGGTGCTGGCGGGCTTCCTGCCGACCGAGATATGGCGCTCGCTGGCGATTCTCGCGGGCCGCCGGCTCCAGGAGGGCAGCGTGGCGCTCCTTTGGGTGCGCGCGGTCGCGACCGCGCTCCTCGCGGC